>JAFECQ010000001.1 GCA_018242065.1 Pseudomonadota bacterium
AAAAAATGTGTCTACAGATTAGCTCCATAAGAGAATTCAGTCTCCATAAAAAATACGACTTTTCTTTAAAAAATTCCAGATTATTAAATGGCCAAATTTAATTCTCGGATTTTAAAGTCAAAATGCTTGCTCCGTGAGAAGAGTTAAGGTATATGAGAATTGTTCGGGGTGTAGCGCAGCCTGGTAGCGCGCCTGGTTTGGGACCAGGATGTCGGGGGTTCAAATCCTCTCACCCCGACCATTCATAGGATAATCATCATGTCAAACTCTCTAGATGAGCCTCACCTATCGAAAATTCGTATAACGTTATGGCCTATTCAAAACAGTGAACTAAAAAAGTTCCTGCCAATGGGTATGATGATGTTTCTTGTTCTCTTTGATTATACGCTTCTAAGAAATACAAAAGATGCGCTCCTTATCACAGCGCCGATGTGTGGTGCAGAAGTTATTCCTTTCTTAAAGATAGGGGATATTCCTTGTGCCATCCTCTTCTTTTTTATCTATGCCAAGCTGAGCAATATTTTAAGTCGCGAAAAACTCTTTTATTCCTGTCTCATACCTTTCCTTATTTTCTTTGGTGTGTTTGCTTTCATTATTTATCCAAATAGGGAATTCCTCCACCCAACTCTCGAATCAGTTATTACTCTAAGAGAGGCATACCCTCATCTAAAGTGGTTTATCTCTATCTATGGTGTTTGGTCTTTTGGTATCTTCTATATTCTATCAGAGTTATTTGGCGTAATCATCATTGCTTTATTATTTTGGCAATTTGCCAATGAAGTGACACGCACGAATGAGGCAAAGCGTTTCTATCCCTTTTTCGGTTTCTTGGGAAACATTGCCTTAATGACAGCTGGAACCTTTGGAGAATACCTCGCCCAGCTTAATGCCAGCCTCCCTTCAGAAGCAGATGCCTGGGGGATGAGCATTTCTTATATCATAACAAGCGTTGTTGCTGCAGGAACAGGTGTCATCTGTATTTATTGGTGGATGAACCGGTATGTGCTAATTGATCCGTTTTATTATGATGGCGCAAAGCCTGAAGAAAAGAAAAAAGATAAACCAAAGCTTTCAATTGGCGAAAGTCTTTCTTATCTCCTGTCTTCGAAATATTTAGGGTTTATCGCCATTCTTGTTGTGAGCTATGGCATAACAGCGAATATCATTGATGTCACATGGAAAAGCCAAGTCAAAGATTATTTTCCAAAGTCCAATGACTATTTTGCATTCATGGGCCGCTTTTCATATTGGACAGGAATTGCAACCATGGCACTCATTATGACAACTAAAGGAATTGTGCGTCGTTTCGGATGGTTTACAGGAGCCATCATTACACCTTCTATGTTCCTTATAACAAGCGCTCTTTTCTTTACTTTTATTCTTTTTAAGGACAGTTTGGAATCACCAACTCTTATGTTTGGTGTCGGCTCTCTTTACATGGCCGTTATGATTGGAGCCACTCAAAATATTCTGAGTAAGGGCATGAAGTATTCTCTTTTTGATCCGACAAAAGAAATGGCTTACATCCCCCTTGATCAAGAGCTTAAGGTAAAGGGAAAAGCCGCCGTCGATGTCATTGGAAGCCGCCTCGGAAAATCTGGCGGTGGCTTTATCCAATTTATACTTTTGACTCTCACAGCTGGCACACAAATGACAATTCTACCCTATCTTTGTGCCATACTTATCGTTGTTATGTTGACCTGGATGGGAGCGGTAAAAGGCCTTTCCAAATTATACACAGACAAACTTGATTCTTCCAAAAAACTCCAGACCTAAAACGTTCTCTAAAGCCTTCCAAACTTAACGACATGGATACGAAAGTTCATTCCTATTAACTGTTTATTAAAATGGTGATGATAATAATGAGTTGAAAAGAGGCCAAACTTTAGAAGGTGATTGAGATGTTCGTTTCAGACTGGCTCATCAAGGCATTCGCAAAGATATCTCTTAATCATCTCTTCTTAGTTCCCGGAGGAGAAGTAGATCCTTTCGTAATAGCCCTAGGAAAACAGCAGAAACTGAAAGCCATTGTGGCATGTCATGAAGAGGGAGCTGGATTTATGGCAGATGGTTACGCGCGTATTTCCGAAAATGGAATGGGTGTAAGCATGACAATAGGAGCGCCAGGTGCTGGGAATAGCATTCCCGCTGCTCTAGCGGCATCATCTGATGGAAGCTCTGTACTTTTTATTACAGGAGGATCTCCCTTACCTAAAATGGGGCTCGCAACTTTTCAAGAAACAGATGAGGATGGAACGAATGATTCACGTTTGTTTTCTCAAGTTGTCCAATTTTCCAGGACAATTGTTGAAGAAAATGAGTTCCCTCGTGTCCTGCAAGAAACCTTAAAACATATGAGAAATTATAGTGCAGGTCCTGCACATATTTCTGTACCTGTTGATATCCAGCAAAGAAACATTGATTCAGATGTATGTGTGATAGCGCCCCCCAGACTACGATCGGTAGATATTGAAAAAGCACGCTCAGTTGCAACAGAACTTCTTTCAAAGAAGAAAAAAATAGCTTTTCTTATTGGGAGAGGAGCTAAACTAAGTCATGCCAAAGAATCACTTCTTGAGTTCATAGAAACGTTTGAAATTCCTTTTGCAACCACTGCTTCAGCCAAAGGATTTCTTCCCGAAGATCACCCTTTAGCTCTAGGAATGTTTGGTTATGCGGGAAATCAAAGGGCCATTCGCACATTTATAGAAGAGGAGATTGAAGCAATATTCATTCTGGGGTCAAGTCTTAATCAACGAGATACTCTTTTCTGGGACAAGACTCTTGCTAATAAAAAGATATTGATTCAAGTGGACTCTAATCCTCTTATGATAGGACACAATTACCCTGTAAATGATCATATTCTCGCTGATGTCAATGCTCTTTTCCAATTTTGGAACAATGAAAAACTTAACTTATTTAAAGAATTAGCAGCGTCAGTTCCAGAGCGTAAAGATTTTAATGAAAAAGTACTTCAAAAAATCCCTCTTTTTTATGATGAGCAAAATTTATCTTCTCTTGAAGTTCCCATTCATCCTGCACGACTTATCAGTGCTATGAACGATTTTCTCCCTAATGATACACTTCTTTTTATTGATTCAGGAGCTCATCGAGCATTTGCTGATCATTATTGGATATGTCGTGAGAAACGTTCCGTTTGTTCAGCAACAAATATTGGTCCCATGGGATGGGCTATACCTGCAAGCATAGGAGGAAAGCTTGCTTCTCCTCATCAGCCGGTTGTAACTATTACAGGTGATGGCTGTATGCGTATGCATGGCATGGAAATAGCTACAGCTGCACGATATCACGTACCTGTTATCTTTGTCATAAGCAATAATAATGCGCTTGGGAATGTTTACTTAAGAATGCTAAAAGAAAATCCTGGAGCAGCAGAAATAACAAAGCTTCCCCATATTGATTGGGTCGCATTTGGTCAAACACTTGGAGCAAATGGTATACGTGTTGAAGATCCCAAAGATTTAGAAAATGCTTTTAAGATAGCTCTAAAGGCAGAGGGCCCTTTTATTATTGACGTTTCAACATCTTCAACAGCTGGAACACCTATCGCTCCTTATCAAGAAGCGGTAAGTCAAAGTCTTAGAGATTCAACATAAGGGAGCATTTAATGTCCATTCTTCCTGATCCAACTTTAACAAATCAAAAAGCGAAAGAAACCTATCAAAAAATAGATGATCTACGGGGAGGACACCACTATCCTGGTTTATACGTTGCCCTTTCTAATTATCCAGAACTTGCTGAGGCTTTTTCAAACTTTGGGCAGTTTTTAAGATTTAAGGGAAAGCTTCCAGCAGACATAAGAGAAGTAGCTATCCTAACGACAGCCTCCTCACTAAGGATTGTATTTGAATGGATAACTCACCAACCGAATGCTTTGGAAGCTGGCCTTACACCTCAACTCATTCAAAGAATTTTAAAAAATGATTTCTTGAAAGACTATCCTCTTTATGCACAAGTCCAAGAACTTGTGCGTATTTTTCTAAGTCTTGAAAAGGTTCCTCAAGAACTTCAAGATGGACTCATTAAAGAGCTAGGAATAGAAGCGTTCTTGCAGCTCTCGGTTATTGTTAACTTTTACCGTATGATAGCAGGCCTTACGATTGGGTTTGAATTTTCCATTCCTAAAGAAGACTTAAGTATTTTTTCTGAATAAAATTCACGCTTATAAAGTCATTAAATTTATATTTTTATTTGTTTTTCAAATTAAAAGATATCAATTCTAATTTATTTCATATATACATCAGTCATAATTTATTTCCTTTACATTACACTTGACATCTTTCTCTTAACACTCCATGTCTAAAGTAGGCAGAAATAAAGAGAAGGCACCTCAATGAAAGCATTTCTTTTCCCTGGGCAAGGGTCCCAAAGTATCGGCATGGGGCGCGAAATTTACGATTCTTTTCGTTGCGCCAAGGATGTTTTTCAAGAAGTCAACGAAGCTCTCCAACAAAATCTTACCAAGATCATTTTCGAAGGGCCAGAGTCAGACTTAGTCTTGACTGAAAACACTCAACCTGCACTGATGATGGTGAGTATGGCTATCATGCGCGTTTTAGAGAAAGAGGGAGGACTCGATCTTTCCAAAGCTGCATCATATGTCGCAGGCCATTCTCTCGGACAATATACAGCTTTGTGTGCTGCTGGGTCATTAAGCCTTAGTGATACGGCCTGCCTTTTAAAAATTCGGGGTCAAGCCATGCAAAAAGCGGTCCCTGTGGGAGAAGGCGCTATGGCAGCTATTTTAGGCCTTGAAATGGCGGATGTTGAAAAGATAGCTCTTGAAGCAGCCCAAGGAGATATATGCGAGATTGCAAACGATAATAGCCCAGGACAAATTGTGATCAGCGGCCATCGTGAAGCCGTTGAAAGGGCTGTGGAACTTTCCAAAACCTATGGTGCAAAGCGAAGTCTTCTTTTAAATGTGAGTGCCCCCTTTCACTGTGCGTTAATGAAACCTGCTCAAGAGAGAATGCAAGAAGCTTTTGAAAGCGTCTGTGTAAAGGATCCTTGCGTTCCCGTAATTGATAATGTTACGGCAGATGCTGTTCAAAATGGAGACGCCCTACGTACACTTTTGATCCAACAAGTTACGGGTCGGGTTCGTTGGTGTGAAAGTATTTTAACCATGGCTGAGTTAGGTATTACGACAAGCCTTGAAATTGGAGCAGGTAAGGTCCTTACAGGACTTTCCAAGCGAATTGTGCCCACAATAGAAGCTTTTGCATTGAACACACCATTTGACATAGAATCAATGTTAAAGAAAGATTTAGCCGCTTAAAGGAGAAAATATGTTTGGACTTAAAGGAAAAAAAGCACTGATCACAGGAGCAACAGGTGGCTTGGGTGCTGAAATCGCCCGAGCACTTCATCAACAAGGTGCAACCATTGTTATCTCAGGAACTCGTAAAGAAAAGCTTGATATCCTTGCTAATGAGCTTGGAGAACGCGTTAAAGTTATTCCTTGCGATCTTTCAAATGCTGAATCAACACAAAAGCTTGTATCAGAAGCAGAAGCTGCCCTCGGTGGACTTGATATCTTAATTAATAATGCTGGCCTCACTCAAGACGGACTTATGTTGCGCATGAGCGATGAACAATGGTCAAAAGTCATTGAGGTGAACCTCAGCTCTGTTTTTCGTTTATCACGCGAAGCTATTAAGGGCATGATGAAACAACGTCAGGGAAGAATTATTAATATTACATCAATTGTTGGTATTACAGGTAATGCAGGCCAAGCCAACTACGCCGCATCAAAGGCAGGTCTCATTGGACTTTCTAAATCTTTGGCTGCTGAAGTGGCCACACGTGGCATTACGGTAAACTGCATCGCTCCTGGGTTTATCGAATCACCCATGACCGATGTATTAAATGAAAAACAACGTGAGAAAATTTTAGGCGAAATTCCTCAAGGAAATATTGGTTCACCTCTTGATATAGCAGCTGGTGTTGTATATTTAGCAAGCAATGAAGCCAAGTATGTAACGGGTCAAACCCTTCATATCAATGGCGGAATGGCAATGGTGTAAATATAGCGTACTGTTATTAACTTTTAAACGAGGCTTTTTTATGAATGCAAGTGTAAAGAAGTATATATTAGCGGGCATTTGTATTACATCATTAACCTTACAACTGCCTGCGCAAGCACTCGATGACGATGATATTTGTGCTCCAAATCTTTCTGGGGCAAGCGTACTTAAGAAAGATGAAATTGATCTTGAGAAAATATTAAGTTCTTTAAAACTTGAAAGTTTTACTTCATTATATCGGGTCTTTGAAACTCTTGAAAGCGCAGCGCAAGAAGCCACATTGAAGGGTAAGCATACTGATGCAGCTCAATTATGGGAGGGAGTGACACTCTACGCTGATGCTATCGTAGATCCCTCCTCTATATATTATAAATCATATGGAATTATTCTTGATGTAGGAGCTGTTTTTGCAGCGGAAACGAGTAAACAGAAACAAATTCGAGATCGAAAAGAGATGGGGTTTAGAGAGGCTGGGAAATCCTATTTCCGCGCTCAAAATTACCGTCGCACTGAAGAAATGCTAGTTCGGCTTAAAGACCATAGAGTTAAAAAAGGTCTTAAGAACCTTAATCTTACAATTGATGAAGCCAAATTAGCAGCTGAAGCTTCTCAATTTGAGCATAATTCTCGGAATGAAATTCACTATAGACGCTTAGTGGCATGCGACCCATCTTCTACTAATAATGATACCTTATACTTGATTGAGCGACTATGGGAGCTAAAAAGTTGGCCTGATGCTCCGAATACATGTTGGATGTTTATGAAAAGAACACGGGATAGTGATCCTGAGGCCTACGTAAAAGCATGTGAATTGTTTGAAAAATATGATCCTGAATTATTAAAGCATGCAATAAATAATGAAAAGACGAAGAATGTAGAAGAATAAATTTTCTCTGAATTAATGAAAGTGCACTAAAAATGATTTTTTAAACTTATTTTTAAGCTAATTGCAGGATTTTCATGAAGATCTGCAAATTTTTTTACACTCTTGGCTAGCCAAACAGATAAGAGTATGCTAGCAAGCCATGTTAAAGAGTAGGTAAAAAATGTTTTTACCTAAAATGTAATTGTCAACAACGTAAGGATGAAGTGAAAATGAGTGACGTTGCTGCACGTGTAAAAAAAATTGTCGTTGAACACTTAGGTGTTGATGAGGACAAAGTTACAGAAAATGCAAGCTTTGTAGATGATTTAGGCGCGGATAGTTTAGATACTGTTGAGCTCGTGATGGCTTTTGAAGAGGAATTCGGTTGTGAAATTCCTGATGAAGCCGCAGAGAAAATTCTCACAGTAAAAAATGCTATTGAATATGTTCAAGAGCGCGCTTCTAAATAAGTAACGAATGGTATGAAATCTATGCGTCGAGTTGTTGTAACAGGCTTGGGTCTCGTCACTCCTCTAGGAAACGGTGTTGAAAGCACTTGGAAGAGACTTATACAAGGTGAATCAGGAATTCGACGCATAGATACCTTTGATACGGAAGCTCTGGCTTCAAAAGTAGCAGGTTTCGTTCCTCAAGGAACCGAGCCGTCTCAATTTAATTTTGAAGATTACATCCCTTCTAAAGAGCGACGGAAAATGGACGATTTTATCGTCTATGGTATTGCCGCTGCGGAAGAAGCCTTAAAAGATTCAGGTTGGGTTGCCGAAACCGAAGAACAGCAAGAAATGACTGGTGTCATGATTGGTTCAGGTGTCGGTGGATTACCCCGTATTTATGACGCCTCTATTATTCTCAAAGAAGGTGGCGCGCGCAAAGTCAGCCCTTTCTTTATCCCCTCTTGCCTTATTAATCTTGCCTCAGGCCAAGTTTCTATCCGTCATGGTTTTAAAGGTCCTAATCATGCCGTTGTAACTGCTTGTTCAACTGGCGCCCACGCAATCGGAGACGCTGCCCGTCTTATCCAATGGGGAGACGCGAATGTAATGGTTGCAGGGGGAGCGGAAGCTTCGGTCTGTGAAATTGGCGTTGCTGGTTTTGCGGCCTTAAGGGCTCTTTCCACCAATTTCAATGATGAACCCACAAAAGCATCTCGTCCCTGGGATAAAGATCGAGACGGCTTTGTCATTGGCGAGGGTGCTGGCGTTGTTATTTTGGAAGAATATGAGCACGCTAAAAAGCGAGGAGCTAAAATTTACGCGGAAATTTTAGGATACGGCCTTTCTGGGGACGCGCACCATATGGTTGCACCTGCTGAAGACGGTAATGGCGGCTTTCGAGCCATGCGTAATGCCTTAAATCGCGCCAATATTGCACCTCAAGACTTGGGATACATTAACGCTCATGGAACCTCTACACCATTAGGCGATATGATTGAGCTCAATGCCGTTAACCGACTCTTGAATGGCAAGTCTCATAACGTAAGCATGTCTTCTACAAAATCCGCTATCGGTCATTTGTTGGGAGCTGCAGGAGGCGTCGAAGCAATTTTTTCTATCCTTGCAATGCGTGACGGAATTTTACCACCCACTTTGAACTTAGACAACCCGTCAGAAGGCACGGAAGATATCGACCTCATTCCCCATAATGCAAAAGAGAAAAAAGTGCGCTACGTCATGTCCAACTCCTTTGGGTTTGGCGGGACAAACGCCTCCCTTGTTTTTGGAACAGTATAAATTGAATTGTAAAATTCGCGAATTTATAAGCAACAAATATTTTCTATACTCTCTTATTTCTATTTTTATCTTACTTACTTTTTTCTTTATAAGCATTGCTTATTGGTTTCAGCATCCTCAAAAAAACAACAGCACTATTATCCTAATTCAAAAAGGGGCTTCTCTTTCTCAAATCACAAAAATTCTGACGCAGCAACATCTCTTAAACTTTCCCATTTACTTTAAAGGAATTCTTTATGGCACAGGAGGCTGGCGACAACTTAAAGCCGGAGAGTATGTGATCCCGCCTGCCGTCACTCCTGCTCAATTAATACACATTTTAAAATCAGGGAATGTCATTCTGCATCCCATCAGTCTTATCGAAGGTGAGACCTCTTACCATCTTACACAGAGACTAGGACAAGACTCCCGTTTTGATGGAATTTGTGAAGTTTCTGCTGAGGGAAGTCTTCTACCAGAAACCTACCATTTTCCGCGAGGAACTGCGCGTCAAAAGATTGTGGAACGAATGCAAGCATCCATGCAGAGTTTATTGACTAACGTATGGGCACAACGATCTTCAGATCATCCTTTAAAGACACCGCAAGAGCTGGTAATACTCGCCTCCATTATTGAAAAAGAAACGTCCCTTTCTAAAGAAAGGCCTATTGTTGCAGCCGTATTTTTAAATCGCCTCAAACAAGGAATGCCCTTACAAGCAGATCCAACGATCATTTACGCTCTTACAAAAGGCGAAAGGGACTTAATGCGTGATCTTACCCGGGAAGATCTGGTTTTTGAAAGCCCCTATAATACTTACCTTAATCTGGGCCTTCCCCCCTCTCCCATTGCCAATCCTGGGTGTGATTCTTTAAAAGCTGCAGCCAATCCTGCAAACGTCTCCTACCTTTATTTTGTAGCTGATGGCACTGGCGGCCATATTTTTGCAACCTCTCTAGAAGAACATCAAAAGAACCACGCTCACTGGCGGAAGGTACGAGATAAAAGATGAGCATTGAGACTTTTTTATATAATAAGAACAGCTACCTTTTATTCATTTATTATTGTCATTTTTGTGAAGATAGTTGCTCGTATATTTCTTGAATTTTCTTTTGTAATTCTGGGATATCTTTTTCAAGAGTTCTCCAAACAAGCTCTAAGTCTACAGAAAAATAACCATGTGACACTCGATTGCGCATCCAATAAATATCACTCCACGGAATTTCTGAGTGTTTAGCAGTAAAATGTGGATAGTAACGATCTACATTACGGGATGCCCTCGCCAATGATCTCAATGTTACGAAGGACAGCATCTTGAATAAGTTCACTTTGAAGAAAAGCAATCTCAGTTAGATCGTCTGTATAGTGATTTATCCGTCTGATAGCCGTTAGAAGGTGTTCAAGATAATTGAGCACATAGGAGCTTAGATTCTTTGCTCATATAGACTTAGCTTCTTTTAAAATTTGCTTGCGAAATTGTTCTGGTAAAGCTCTAGGTGTGAGAACATCAACGGGAACCCCTAGCAAAACTTGCAATCGATTTTGAATTCTCGCGATATCCATTAAGGTTGTTTCCAATGTTGGATCAACAAGCAAATCTAAATCACTATTATCGGTGTCGTCCCCATGCAAAACTGAACCAAAAACCCGAACATTGCAAGCGTGGTTCTCTTTAACAATGCGCCTGATAGCTTGCCTATGTGAATCAAGTGCTCGCGAAGGTCTCATGTTGATTTCTTCCTTCATAACTGCAACAAGAAATTATTATATAACATCATCTTATGTGTGTCATTAAAATGTCTAAAGACATCACGCTCACTAGCGGAAGGTTCGAGATAAAAGATGAACATTGAGACTTTTTTATATAGAGGGAAAATACTCTGTTTTATTTTCTATCCCTCAAACTTATTATAAACCTCATTAATCTCCCTAATCAGCCCTTTATCATCAAAACGTAAAATTCCAATCGTTGTGAAGTTTCCACCTTGCGCGGACTTTAATACATAGCGCACAACACACGTATTTTGTTGCGAAGAAATAATTGTATCAAGATTTTCAATCGTCCAAGGACCAAATGCATTATACACACTCTCAAGCTGGGGAGAGAATTTATCTAGACTCGCAAACGCCAGCTTTCCATTCATAATTTTTTTGAGATCACTTGTAAATAAAGCAGGTAAGTTATTCCCTTGAGATTTAACACCTAATTTTCCAACCGCATTCAAAAAAGTAATATACCGAGCTGCAGCCGCATTAAGGGCTTCATCAGTTTGAAGCGCAAAACAACTCGATGCATAAGCAAAAAAAGCAAGAGAACAGAGAACGATCGATAATTTTCTTATTATGATTTTATGACTCTTTTCCATCAACACCCACCCAGTTCACAATAAGCATGATCAACATAGCAGCTATTCGTTCCGCTACAAGCCGCGAGAGCTCCACATGCTTCCATAATATTAGTGTCGTAAGGTTCCTCCATGTGTTCAAATCCATGACCCTCAACACAAACGGTTCCAACTGGTTTTCCAGTAACTACTGAGTAGCACTGGCAATTAAAGTTCCCTCCCCAGCTTTCAGAAGCATTAGACATCATTAAAGCAATTATATTTATAACTGTTTTTTTCATTTCATTCTTATTATTTATTATTACTTAATAAAACGTATTTATTACTTTAAATCTTTTGTATCAACAACATTCCTTTTATAAAGTTTCCAATGGAGAAAGAAAAATCCAGCGGCAATTACAATCCAATGAAGATAACGCATAAGCTCTTCGACCGCCTTATCTTTCGTATCTTGAAGGAAATTAGCTTTATCAGCAGTTCTTTTTTGATCGACTTGGGCCGCAGGGAGCTGACGAAGGGTTGGCGTTTCTTTATCATTAGGATTCGCCTCTCGTTCTTTGGCATTAATATACTTATCGTTGGATTCAAAGCTACGCACCGTCGATGCATGTTTTATTTCCGGGAATAGGTAGTCCGTAATGGCACCAAATGATAAAGCTAACGTTATCAGTAAGATAATAGCAGCCACAAAACAAACAAGAAGCGCGTAAGCATGAAACAAATTTTTTATCGTCATTATCTTGATCCTTGCTAAAAATTAATCTTCTTTAAAATAGACTTCTTAGAACTGAAAATCTAGAGTGATATTTACACATAGGCTTATTTCCAAATTTTATTTTTGTCATAAACTGATCTTGCTTCAAAAGAGACTTAAAATTTGTTCAAATAAAGTTCTTATGATATAAATACTTAAGATCAAAAACATGAGAAATAAGAATGCCAACAGAAATCTCACAAAAAATAAAACAATTGCTTGAACAAGAAGCTAAACATCTATCCGAAAATTTTCCATATCGTCTCAATTTATTCGAAGAGGGACAGATTGATCAAAATAAAGCAGGTCTTCGTATTTCGGAAACAGCTCAGCAATTCGATGATTTAGTAGGGTTAACGGGTCTTCTTTTTTATTACAAACTCTATGACCATTCCATGCGCGTCCCCCACTGGCACGCAAATGCTGTTGAAGTCGGCGTTGTTCTGCAAGGAAAAATGAAAGTTACGATTTGGAACGGAAAAGATAAACCGCATATATTTACAGTTGAGAAAAATGGAACATGGCTTATTCCACAAGCAGCTATCCATGCTTTAGAAAATGTTGGTGGTGAAGAACTCGAATTTTTAGTTGTCTACAACTGCCCCAATGCAGCAGATCGGGATTTTGTGACAGCATGGGCCGCATTGCCAGATACTATTTTAGAACGATCCTTGGGGCTTTTACCTGATGAAATTACCGGCCTCAAAAAGTCGACACTCAATCGTTTAAGTCATTACGATCCACATTCTGCTCCTGAAAAGGAGAATATTCCTAGCCCTTTCGGAGGGAATTTCTCCAGTGTTACCCCTCTTTATAAGAGCACTTTGGGATCTATCAGACGAATCGATGCAGAGACGAATCCTGCTATGCAGCTTATGGCATTACAACAAACGTTCCTCAATCCTGGAGCTCTTCGGGAACCACATTGGTATACGGTTGGCGATACAATTTTATTTGTTAAAAAAGGGAATGCGTACTATACGACAATGGATGATAAGGGCAAGGTCTATCACGCACTCATCAAACCAGGTGATATGATTTTTATCCCTGTGGGAATGTTCCACACTTACGTCAACGTAGGGACAGAGACTCTTGAAATTTATGAAGCATTCAATGCTTCTAAAGGATTGGCAGAGGTTGGGCTCCTCAGTGGTGCACAACACTTTCATGCAGGAACCCTAGCAGCAGCAACAGGGTTAAGCAAAGAGGTCACTCAAAAGATACTCAAAAAGTCGCCTGAAAATTATATGGTTGCTTTTTAAGAGTCCCTTGTGAGACGAGCTAATCTTTTGTCATAATTTGTGAAATATAAAGGTTCACCTTTATATTGACCCTTCTCTACTTTCTTCATAAAGTCACGTTCATGAAGAGTATATTAAAACTGAATGCGGTTCTTCCGCGGGTTGCTGTTGTTGGCTGTGGTGCTTGGGGAAAAAACCTCATCAGAAATTTCGCTGAATTGGGCGCACTTGCGGGTGTATGCGATAGTGACCCTTCCAAAGCTACAGCTCTTGCATCCCAATATAACGTTCCAGTTTTTTCCGAAGAAGATGTTTTTTCTTATCCTTTGCTTGACGCCATTGTTATTGCTTCTCTAGCTCCTTTACATGCAGTTCATGCTGAAAAAGCGATGAGGGCTGGAAAGCATGTTTATGTTGAAAAACCCATGGCTCTTTCCGTTCAGGATGCAAAAAAGCTCTGCATTCTTGCAAAAGATCACCATCGCATTCTGATGGTAGGGCATATTTTAAATTATCATCCTGCCGTTATCGCCTTGAAAGAACGGCTCTCTGAACTTGGCCTCTTAAGACATATCTATGCAAATCGCTTGAGTCTCGGTCGATTCCGCCACCAAGAAAGTGTATTATGGGATTTAGCAAGTCACGACGTCTCATTAATCCTCTCCCTTACTCAAAGTATGCCAGAAAACGTTTCGGCCACATGGCAAGCTTTTCTCGCACCCAGAAAACCAGCGAGCGCTCTTCTAACGATGAGATTTCCTAGCGGGCTTACAGCTCATGTTCAGGCCTCTTGGCTATCTCCTTTTAAAGAACAAAAACTTGTCGTTGTCGGAGAAAAAGGCATTGCAGTCTTTGATGATCGAAAACCTTGGGTTGAAAAACTTCAAATCTCTAAAGATTGTTTTGTTTGGAAAGACGAACAACTACTTGCAAACGATGCATTTCAAACCCATTCTATCGCTCTTCCAGAGTCTGAACCTCTTAAAAATGAGTGTTTGCATTTTCTTACCTGTATCCAAAATGGTGAAGAACCTCTCACATCAGGCCTTGAAGGCTTACGCGTGACTGAAGTTTTAGAAATGGCAGAGTTCTCTCTCCAAGAAAGGAAAAGTCTATGATCCCGTTTATTGACCTTGCTCTTCAGCAAAAGCGCATCCGCCCCCAACTTGAAGCAGCTTTGCTTCGCGTTTTAGACCATGGTGGATACATCATGGGCCCTGAAGTGTATGAACTTGAAAAGCAGCTCTCCTCCTTTTGTGGCGCCCTTCACACATTAACATGCGCTAATGGGACAGATGCTCCTGCCATGATTCTTATGGCCAAAAACGTGGGGCCAGGAGATGCCGTTTTTGTTCCTAGTTTTACCTTTGCTGCTACTGCTGAAGTCGTTGCTTGGATGGGAGCAACCGTCATGTTCATCGATGTTCGACCCGACACTTTTAATATGGACCCTAACAGCCTTGAAAAAGGAATTCAAAAGGCCAAGAAGCTCGGACTTCGCCCTTGTGGTATCATTCCTGTGGATCTTTACGGACAAGCTGCAGATTATGACGAAATCAGCGCCATAGCCCAAAAAGAGGCCCTTTGGGTTATTGCAGATGCCGCTCAAAGTTTTGGGGGAACCTATAAAGGTCGCAAAATTGGAACTCTTGCAGAAACAACTGTGACAAGTTTTTATCCTGCCAAACCTTTAGGATGTTATGGAGATGCAGGTGCGATTTTTACTCAAAATTCTGATCTTCTTCCTATTTTACAATCCATCCGTGTTCATGGCCAGGGTACCGATAAATATGACAATGTACGCATTGGGATGAACGGCCGCTGCGATACCATGCAAGCCGCTGTTCTTCTCGAAAAACTCACTCTTTTCCCTGAAGAAATCACTCTCCGACAAAAAGTGGCAGATCGCTATACAGAAGGCCTCGGTGACGTTATCGTAACGCCCATTGTAGAAAAGAACTGCCAATCTGTTTGGGCACAATACACAATCAAAGTTGACCCTGAAAAACGAAAAGAGATTATGGATGAGCTAAAGGAAGAGGGTATCCCCACAATGATTCATTATGCGCTCCCCCTCCACCATCAACAAGCCTATAATTATTATCCATGTGCAACCGATACTCTACCTGTATGTGAAGGTTTGGCTAGCTGCGTCCTCAGCCTCCCCATGCATGCTTATTTGGAAGCAGACGTTCAAGACCGCATCATAAAGAGTTTATGTGATACGGTCACACGCTTAGGTGCTAAAAAGGTGGCGTAAAAACTTTCCTTCCAAAAAAGATGAGCTCAATTTAAATTTAGCGGTTTCTTTTCAAACGAAAAGACCACTTTTACAGAGCTTTCTTTTTGAGCTGTAGGCAATGTAGAACTATTCGTATAGTAAACTTTTATTGTAGAAAATCCGAATTTTTCAAATAACTCTTGAAGTGATTCAGTAGAAAAATAATTGTGCATGCCGTCTGTAGTTGGGAAAATTCCAGGATGCGCTGTTCCTGACTCTTTATTTTCCAAAAATTTTGCTATTGTTGCTGAAGGGGTAGCATATATTGAATCAACTGCTCCATGTATCTTCCCGCCAGCTCGTAAAAAAAGATGTATATTGTTTAATAACTTCTCAGTTTCCTCGCCATTAAAAAAATGCAGAAGATTACTCATATGGATAGCGTCTACTTTCCCTTGAAGCTGAGGCAATTGCTCATCCATTGTCAGCGCATTAGCAATATACGACTGATACTGTTGAATCAAATCTTGTGGGAGTCCTCTTGTTTCTTTTATTCTTTTATCCGCCTCTAAAATTTCTGCCGCATTCCTATCAATTAGCACGACTTTTGCTCCAGTAAAAAGAGCAAGCTCTGCAACCCGCCCATCTGCTCCTGCAAGATCCACAACTAATTTTGGAGTGGACGGTGAGCAGGCATCCTTTAAGAAGTCAAATATTAGTCTTGGACTAGCTTGAAAGCGAAAAGAAACATCTTCCCCATGGATATTTCTATTGCACCAAGACCTATCGTTCTGACATTCGGCAAACTTACTAAAATATCTATTCGCTGTTTTAGCTGGAACAACATCATCGTATTCGTTAATTATACTGGGATGGAAATCCCAAGTGGTCATAGCTTGAGCCGTACCCGTATTTATCAAAAATCCACAGATAGCCACATTTCTAAAAAATTTTAATATTTGCATACTTACCCCATTAAAAAATACAAACAACGTACATTAATTTACTATGGTAAAAATTATTATATTATTTCTATAGAGTAGGCAACATTAAAAGCTCACTCAAAGCGCGAATGCAGTGACAATAACCTTCACGCATTCCTTTGGTTTTCAAGTGCCTGCTTGAGAGCAGAAAAAAGGTTTGGAATATGATGGGCCTCCGACCCTCCGGCTTGCGCCAAATCTGGACGGCCACCACCTCCCTTACCACCAATTGACGGAACAACTTTTTGAATCAACTCAACTGCATTAAATTGAGACAAAAGATCAGAGCTCACACCAATCACAAGGGAAACCTTCCCATCATTTTCACTCACCACGGCAAAAATGCCTGATTTATGTTCATTCTTCAGCTCATCTACAATCGATTTCAGGTCTTGAGGTGGAATGTCCTTAAGGTGACGCTTAAAGAACGCCACACCGTTTACCATCTCTGGTTTTTGTGTTTCCCCTCCGCCCGACATCGCTAATCTTTGGCGCAAAGATTGCACTTCCCGATCCTGAACTTTTCGCTCATCCAACAACTGACTCATTTTTTCCACGACCGCAGAAGGCGCAACTTTAAGTTGTTCAGCAAGACTTAAAACCATCTTCTGTTGAGTTATAGAAAAGTCTTCTGCCATCCGGCCTGTGAAGGCTTCGATTCGACGAATTCCTGCCGCAACACCTGCTTCAGAAATAAATTTGAAATAACCGATATCGCCCGTCCGCTCAACATGGGTTCCTCCGCAAAGCTCAACAGAAAAAGGTTCTTCTATCTCTTCTCCCATTGAAACAACGCGAACTTCCTCACCATATTTCTCACCAAAAAGAGCAAGTGCTCCTTCTTTTGACGCCTCATCGGGTGTCATAATACGTACATTTACGTCTGTATTTTGACGAATTTGATCATTGACTTCCCGCTCTACAATCTGAATTTCAGCAGGCGTTAACGCTTTAGGATGGCTAAAATCAAAACGGAGTCGATCAGGCGCCACAAGAGACCCCTTTTGTATCACATGCGCGCCCAAATGTTTACGAAGAGCTTTATGTAACAAATGTGTTGCAGAATGATTCGCACGCAAAAGAGTGCGCCTTTCTGCATCAACAACTAAATGAACAGTTTCACCAGTTTTAAACTCACCCTCCACTATGTAACCAAAGTGAACAATCAAATCCCCAAGTCTTCTTTGAGTATCTTCAACAATCATTTTTCCTGTCGGAGAGGAAATCACACCCATATCACCAACTTGTCCGCCCGACTCTCCATAAAAGGGCGTTTGATTCACAAGAAGAGCAATTTTGTCTCCCATCTTCACATGCGAAGTGGATGTCTCGTCTTTAACAATAGCTTCAATCACACCTTCCGACGTTGTCGTTTTATATCCGAGAAATTCTGTTGCATTAAGTTGATCACGCAGCTCAAACCAAATGCGATCCGTCTTACTTTCACCCGAACCTGCCCAAGCTGCACGTGCGTCTGACTTTTGTCGATCCATGGCTTTTTGAAACCCATCTGTATCAACAGACTTTCCTTCAGCTCGAAGAACATCTTGTGTCAAATCCAAAGGAAATCCATAGGTATCATAAAGTTTAAAAGCAATATCTCCGGGTAACATCGTTTTAACTTTTGCGGCTTCTTCAGATAAAAGTTTCAGTCCTTTATCTAAAGTTTGCCGGAAACGATCTTCTTCAAGATTAAGAGTTTCTATAATGAGAGGTGTTGCTCGAACGAGCTCTGGGTAGGCTCTTCCCATTTTTTCCATAAGAGTAGGAAATAATTTTGCCATGAGCGAGCCCTTATAACCCAACAATTGAACATGTCGCATAGCACGACGCATAATTCGTCTTAAAACGTATCCCCGCCCTTCATTGCTCGGCAAAACCCCATCAGCCATTAAAAAGCAACTAGAGCGAAGATGATCTGCAATCACACGATGGGAATCACGATAGGCCCCTAAAGCTTGCGTTTTAGTTAATTCTTCTGATGCTTCAATAAGCGCTTTAAAAATATCTGTATCAAAGTTGTCATGAACACCTTGAAGAACTGCCGCTACACGCTCAAGCCCCATGCCTGTATCCACTGAGGGTTTTGGAAGCGGGATAATTTTATCTTGGCCCAATTGTTCATATTGCATGAAAACCAAGTTCCAAATCTCAACAAACCGATCTCCCTCCGCATCAGCGCTGCCAGGGGGACCTCCAGGAATATGAGACCCGTGATCATAAAAAATTTCCGTACATGGACCGCATGGACCAACCTCTCCCATGGACCAAAAATTTTCGCTTTTCTCTGCAATACGAATAATTTTTTCTTCCGACAAACCTGCAATCTTTCGCCATAATCTCGCAGCTTCATCATC
This sequence comes from Pseudomonadota bacterium, assembly GCA_018242065.1. Taxonomy (GTDB): domain Bacteria; phylum Pseudomonadota; class Alphaproteobacteria; order UBA9655; family UBA9655; genus UBA9655. Next base: position 18,547 of record JAFECQ010000001.1, read on the forward strand.
ATCTATATAAACAGTAATCGTTAATTTTTCAGCTGGGATACCCCACTCTTTTGTAATAAGCGTCCACGCAAGCTCAATTGCTTCTTCTTTAAAATAATCTCCAAAGGAAAAATTCCCGAGCATTTCAAAAAAGGTATGATGACGAGCTGTATGCCCTACGTTTTCGAGATCGTTATGTTTTCCACCAGCCCTTACACATTTTTGCACAGAAGTCGCACGTGTAAACCCAAGGTTTTCTTGGCCGGTAAATACATTTTTGAATTGAACCATACCCGAGTTGGTAAAGAGCAAGGTTGGATCATTATGAGGCACAAGAGAACTAGAAGGTACTAAACGATGCCCTCTATTTTGAAAGTACTCTAGAAAAAAGGACCGAATATCCGCCGTCGTTTGCATGAACTTTTTGCCTCTCGCTCTTTCTTAAGCTGCCGTATCCTCAGCGGTTTCAGAAGCGGAAAGAGCTTGACTCACAAGGACGATATTTCCACGTATAGCAGCTTCAATCTCAGCTGCAATTGTAGGATTTTCCTTTAAAAAAACGCGTGTATTTTCTCGACCCTGACCAATGCGTTGATTCTTATAAGAATACCAAGAGCCTGATTTTTCAACGAGATTAGCCTTAACCCCCAAGTCAATTAATTCCCCTGTCTTGGAAATTCCCTCGCCATACATAATGTCAAACTCAACTACCTTAAAAGGAGGCGCCATTTTATTTTTCACAACCTTCACGCGAGTTTGATTCCCAACGACTTCATCACGATCTTTAAGGGACCCAATGCGTCGGATATCCAATCGAATGGAAGCATAGAATTTGAGTGCATTTCCGCCTGTTGTCGTTTCTGGATTTCCAAACATAATACCAATTTTTTGACGAATTTGGTTAATAAAAATCACCATACAGTTTGTTTTAGAAACAGAACCTGTGAGTTTTCGCAAAGCTTGGCTCATTAAGCGTGCTTGAAGCCCCATATGGGAATCACCCATTTCACCTTCAAGTTCAGCTTTTGGAACAAGAGCTGCAACACTGTCGATGACTAAAATATCAATGGCACCTGAACGAACAAGAGTATCCGCAATTTCAAGTGCTTGCTCTCCCGCATCGGGCTGAGAAATAATAAGCTCATCCGTATTTACCCCCAGCTTACGGGCATAAATAGGATCAAGAGCATGCTCTGCATCCACAAAAGCGCACGTTCCGCCTGCTTTTTGAGATTCCGCAACAACATGTAGTGCAAGTGTTGTTTTTCCTGAACTTTCAGGGCCGTATATTTCAATAATCCGCCCTTTAGGTAATCCACCAATACCGAGTGCAATATCAAGTCCTAATGACCCCGTAGAAACAGACGATACATCCCCAACTGTCTCTCGTTGACCAAGGCGCATCACAGACCCTTTTCCAAAGGCCTTTTCAATTTGGCCAAGTGCGGCTTCAAGAGCTTTTTGCTTTTCCATCGATAGTTCTCCTACTCACATACATTGACATTATCTTCTATATTTCACAGCTGAGACGGGAGTGCAATTCTAATTTATGGTAAACTCGCTGATGGCCATATCTGTAGATTTCAGCCGCACAATAAAAGCGTGCAGAAAGAAGGGACAAGCAAGGAAAAATACCTGACATAGTGATTTAATTAGCTAATTGTTAGGAAAGACACTTAAATTCATTCAAAAGAAGTTCAGCTAATACCTTCACAGTTAACATAACAATGCTCAAAACAAGAGTCACTATCAGAATTACAGTGAGCTTTACATTTATCTGAACAATGATCTGCCGCCACAGGGTTCGCAACGAGTAATGTTAAACCTAAAAACCCAAGAATGGATAGGGTCCAAAAAATTCCTTTAGACATCATTTTGCCTTTCAATTTTAAGTCAAGATAACAGAGCTGACTTAAAATTTAATTAATCACAATTTCTGTTATTCTTTGTACCCTTTATTCCTCAGTATTCAAGTGAACGATACAATCTTAAGAACATCCCGTTGTACCACCACATGTGTCACACTTTAAACAGGTGCCATTCCGGATAAGAGTAAAGTTGCCACATTCAGTGCAAGCGTCTCCCGCGTATCCTTTAAGGCGCGCTTGGAAACGGCGTTCTTCTACTTCCGTAACAGTACCAGATCCCACAATTGGCTTCGACGATTCGGTTCCTGTGGCTTCATGCATCATATAAGCATCTTGATCCTTATTGGCAGGAGAACATACGAATAAATTATTTCGTACATATCCATTACTTGTCAAACTATTGACGATTTCACCTTTCATTTTATCTTTATTTACAAGAGATCCCTTTTCTGCATCCACACGACCAATAGTATCCGGACGCAAATCAACCGGCTCTGCATGGGCAAGATCGGTTCGACCTAAATAAGAGATTGCAACTTCACGGAAGATATAATCAAGAATTGACGTAGCCATTTTGATCGTGTCGTTTCCTGAAACAGGACCTGAAGGCTCAAAGCGAGTAAAGACGAAGGCATCTACAAACTCTTCTAAGGGAACGCCATATTGTAAGCCAATAGAGATAGCCATAGCAAAGTTATGCATCAAGCTTCGGAATGAGGCCCCTTCTTTATGCATATCAATAAAAATTTCGCCGAGACTTCCATTGTCATATTCCCCCGTCCTCAGGTAAACTTTGTGCCCACCCACAACGGCTTTTTGCGTATAACCCTTACGACGATTTGGAAGTTTTTCCCGATGAGCATGGTTTCTCACCCGTTCCACAACTCGCTCTATAACTTTTTCGGCAATGATTGTTGCTTTTTCAGGAGATGACAGATCAGTAAACTCTTCTATACTCTCATCATCTAAAAGAGAAGTACTTAAAGCTTGAGAAAGCTTTGAACCATCTCGATAAAGAGCATTGGCCTTAATGCCTAGACGCCAGGAAAGAAGATAGGCTTCTTTACACTCTTCAATGGTTGCAAAATTAGGCATGTTAATAGTTTTAGAAATAGCTCCTGAAATAAAGGGTTGAACGGCTGCCATCATTCGAATATGACTTTCAGCCGAGAGATATCGTTTTCCTGTTCGACCACATGGGTTAGCACAATCAAAAACAGGTAAGTGCTCCTTTTTTAAATGGGGAGCACCTTCAACGGTCATCGTACCACAGCAATAAACGTTCGCAGCGTCAATCTCTTCTTGTTTAAAACCTAGGTGCGTGAGGATATCAAACTTCATATTATTAAGCTGGGCATCAGAAAGCTTAAGGGTTTTCTTACAAAAATCGTCTCCTAAGGTCCAACGATTCAACACAAATTTAATATCAAAAGCAGCTTTTAAATTATCCTTCAAAAGATCTATTTCCCGATCCGTAAAGCCCTTGCTTTTAAGAGTCTTAAAGTTAACTCCTGGTGCTCCCTCAAGCGTTCCCCGGCCAATCGCATACTGAATAATATCTTCAATTTGTTTTGGTGTGTAACCCAAAACCTCCAGTGCTTGGGGAACAAGGCGATTCATAATCTTAAAGTACCCCCCTCCTGCCAGTTTTTTAAATTTAACCATGGCAAAGTCAGGTTCAATTCCAGTAGTGTCACAATCCATCACCAATCCAATTGTTCCCGTTGGTGCGATACAGGTTGTTTGAGCATTACGGTATCCATGCTTTTGTCCTAGGTCCAAGGCCTTATCCCAGGCTTGCTGACACGCTTTAAGAAGGGTAGGACAAGGGCAATCTTTTTCTTCCAGAGGAATAGGCGTAATCTCCAAACCTTCGTATGTTTCTTTTTCGCCATAAGCTGCGCGGCGATGGTTACGCATAACACGAAGCATATCTTTTTGATTGAGTTTATAATGTTTAAAAGCACCAAGTTGAGCTGCCATTTCAGCAGACGTGGCATAAGAAACACCCGTCATTAAGGCGCCAATGGCTCCTGCAATTGCCCGTCCTTCCTTACTATCATAAGGAATACCGGAGGCCATCAAAAGCCCCCCAATATTGGCATACCCTAATCCTAAGGTACGGAAACCATAAGAAAGAACAGCAACTTCTTTCGTTGGGAACTGAGCCATCATCACAGAAATTTCAAGACTAAGAGTCCATAAGCGAACAGCATGCTCAAAAGCCTTCACATTAAAGTGAAGTTCACCTGCCTTTGTCTCTTTACCTTGATGGTTCATGAAACCCACCAAATTGAGAGATGCAAGATTACAGGCCGTATTATCTAAAAACAGATATTCAGAACAAGGATTTGAAGAACGAATCCGCCCACTCTGAGGACATGTGTGCCACTCATTAATGGTGGTATCATATTGAAGACCAGGATCAGCTGAAGCCCATGCCGCATAACCAATTTGATCCCATAGGTCTCGAGCGTGCACAGTCTTATAAGTACTTCCATCTTTTCTTTTCAAAAGATCCCACTCTTTATTTTCCATAACCGCATGGAGAAACTTATTCGTGACGCGCACAGAGTTATTTGAATTTTGTCCTGAAACCGTTCGATAAGCTTCTGAATCCCAATCTGTATCGTATTCGGGAATATCCATGTGAGTATATCCCTGGCGCGCAAACTGAATGATCCGCTGACAATAATTTTCAGGGATCATAACTTCTCGCGCTTCTTTTAGCGCCTTGTAAAGGGATGGATTCTCATGAGGATTAAAACGTTCATCTCCCTGCCCTTCTTGGCAAGCTGCAAGAATCGATGAGAGACGTTTTTTCGCTATTTTAGAACCGACAACAAGATCTAAAACTTTTTGTTCTTCCACAACCTTCCAATTAATATATTCTTCGATATCTGGATGGTCTATATCAACAACGACCATTTTAGCAGCTCGTCGTGTTGTGCCACCTGATTTGATTGCTCCTGCAGCTCGATCCCCAATGCGCAAGAAGCTCATCATACCTGATGAACGACCTCCACCAGAAAGTGATTCGCCTGCACCTCTTAAGTTTGAAAAATTTGACCCCGTCCCTGAACCATATTTAAACAGGCGCGCTTCCCGCACCCATAAGTCCATAATTCCACCTTCATTCACAAGATCATCATCAATACTCAAGATGAAGCAAGCATGCGGCTGAGGGTGCTCATAAGAAGACTTTGAAATTTTCAATTCGCCCGTTTTGTAATCGACGTAAGAATGACCTTGAGCTGGCCCATTAATGCCATAAGCCCAATAAAGACCCGTATTAAACCATTGAGGAGAGTTGGGTGCACAGAGTTGAGCACAGAGCATATAACGCATTTCATCGTAATACGCTTGAGCATCTGCTTCTGTATCAAAATACCCGCCTTTAAACCCCCAATACGTCCAACATCCTGCCATACGATCAAAGACCTGCTTGGCTGTCATTTCACTTCCATAACGTTCTTTTTCAGGTAATTTGGATAGAGCTGAGAGATCGGCCTCTTTATTCCATAACCACTCAGGAATTCCCGTTTCCTTAACAGCTTTAAGAGCTCGAGGCACGCCAGCTTTACGAAAATATTTCTGCGCTAAAACATCACAAGCGACCTGAGACCAAGAAGCAGGCACTTCGATCCCTTCCAGATGAAAGACAACTGATCCGTCTGGATTACGAATTTCACTATCCGTTTTGCGAAATTCAAAAGAACTATACGGGTCGGTACCTTCTTTTGTAAAATGGCGCGTAATTCTCATCAAAGACCCCTCTTCTCACGTAAGGTTACAAAAAAACTATAGAAATTGTCTGAAGACACACCTAACTATAAGAGGTTCGGGAAGGAGGTTCAATCTTCATTTTTCTCTTGACACACTAAGTGTTTGAGAGTGGACAAATCCTTCTGAAAATGCCATAGTGAGAAGGTCAAAAATGGAGTTAATATGTTGTGGATAAAGCTTCTCACCTGGTTTAAGGGAGAGCTTGTCGGTAAAGATTCTTTCGGAAATCAATATTACCGAGAAAAAGGAAGTGAAAGCCTGAAGGAACGGCGCTGGGTAATTTATAAAGGCCTTGCTGAAGCTTCAAAAGTTCCCGCAGAGTGGCATGGATGGCTTCATCACACATTTAAAATTCCGCCTGCGATTGAAACAATCCAAAGATGGTCTTGGGAAAAAAAGCATCTTCCCAATCTTTCTGGGACATCCTATGCTTACCAGCCATTAGGACATTTTTTTTCTGGCGGAAAACGAAAGCAAGTTGGAAGTGATTACGTGCCCTGGCGGCCTCATGAGGTGAAAGATGAAAACTAATTTACTTGAAGTCGTTATGGGAGGTGTCGTCCTCGTTGTCTTTACCTTTTGTGTCATTTTTGCGTATTCAACAAGTCAGTGGCAGCCTTCCAAAGGGTATGAAGTTATTGCAAAATTTTCGCGTGTTGACGGGGTTATGCGCGGTAGTGATGTGCGCCTTAGCGGTGTAAAGGTAGGTACGATTAAAGATATTCATCTTGATCCTACCACATATCTTGCTGTTGTTCAGATGACGCTTGAACCTCATGTCAGTCTTCCTAAAGATTCTTCAGCTGAAATTGCCAGCGAAGGGCTTTTAGGAGGAAAGTTTCTAGCCCTTGTGCCTGGTGGGGAAGATGATATTATTCCTCCTGGTGGTGAAATTATGCATACACAAGCTGCTGTAAGCTTAGAGTCTCTCATTGGGAAATTTATATTCAACGCGCAAGAGAAGAAAGACGAGAGTGTTCAGTAAGCAGTGTTCAGTGTTCGGAACTTTTGTTGAGAGGTTTGAGGTTCTAACGCTTCTTCAAACAACTTTAAAACTTATGTCTTTGTTTCTTTTCCTCCTTCTGAATACTGGTTACTGTGCACTGAATACTGTGCTTTATGCGCAAAGCTTTGATACACTTTTGAATGAACTTGCAGGATCTGAGGCTGATCAACTTGAGAGCCAAATAGCGGATCTTCAACAAGACGATCTCCCACTTTCTCCTCTTTCTTCAACAGATATTGTTCACCCTCCTGAAGAAGATGAATTTTCTCCTGAAAAAAACATTGTTACGAACGGTGTAACATTGCAAGGACTTGATAAGCAAACAGCGCGTGTTTTTATCATTGATGCTCCTATTGGACAACCTATTGAATTTGGAGCGCTCAAAATCATCGTTCGTCATTGTGAAAAAACACCTCTCGAAGACCGTCAGGATTCGATGGCGTTTTTAACAATCTCTGAAGAAAAACCAACGCATGCACCTCAAAATATTTTTTCAGGTTGGATGTTTGCATCAAGCCCTGCCTTATCTGCACTTGACCATCCAATATATGATGTGTGGGTTAAAGGCTGCAAAAATCTTGAAACATCTTGAGCAACTTAATTACTCGCAATCAGGTACCCACGTTCCTTCCAACATAGGTCCTGTAAAACCCACGTCTTCTCGCGTGCCTTGAAATGAAAAACACCCTGAAAGGGAGCTTGCAATACCAAGCCACAACATGAAATGAAACAAGAATCGCATTTTTTCTTCCTTATAAGAGATCTTATTTTAAGGCTTTATTGTTTTAAAGTACACTCTTTTATCGCATGTCACATTGAAAGAAGATTTTTCAAGAAATTAATCAATTCCTATCCTTTTTAAACTTGCAAAAATAAAATTTTAATCTAAATATAAAATATATTTGTACGTTAAAGAGGAGATATACAGTGGTCAGGAAGTTTTCTCAGTCAATAAAATCAATATGCCTAATTACAATGGTTTCATCCCTAGCTTTAATGGATGTCGCTTCTGCTGGAGGAGGTCCCTGGAAACAGGCCCTTAAAGAACAGAAGGAAGATATTGGAGCTCTAACGCAACGTTGCATAAGGGCCATCGAAGAGATTGATGAAAGCAGTGGTGCCCCTACAGGTAAAGAACTTGATAAAAGAACTGCTTTCAAAAAGCAACGATGGGAAGCTAGATTAAAAAAATGCCTTACTTTACGTGAGAAACTTTTACTTGAACCCCAAGATTACCTTGATATAGCCTTAGTTGACCAAGAGTTTCTTCCTATATTGGTTCCCCCAGTAGCCAGCCTTGCGCCTGAGCCTACTAGTCATTCAGTAATCGGTAAGACCTTAAAACCTCTTAGCATTCCCGAAGAAACAGCGTCTTCTTCTCATACGTCTAGTATCATGCGACTAGACGAAGAACGAAGTGAACTAAGTGAATTTTTAAGCAAAAAAAATTATCCCAAAGCTTTCGATGACATGAAAGCAACCACTGTTGCTTCTGATGAAGAGATTGTTAAATTTCTTTTGAGTAGCAACGGGTATGGAAAATGGGCAGATCTTCTTCCTGAAACGCAACAGTGGGTTATTGTCAACATAAAAGGTGCAGCGCAGCGAAAAGAATTAGAAGAGACCTTAGCTCAAAAAGATTATGCGGGTGCTTTCAGTAAAATGAAAGAAACGACTGACGCTTCTGAAGAACGAATAGTTAAGTTTCTTTTGAGCAGCAATGGGTATGGAAAATGGACGGACCTACTTCCTGAAACGCAACAATGGGTTGTTGCTAAAGTAAAAGATGCTGCGCAACGCAAAGAATTAGAAGAGCTTCTAAGTCAAAAAGATTATGCAGGCGCTTTCAATAAAATGAGAGAAACGACTGACGCTTCTGAGGAGGGAATAGTTAAGTTTCTCTTGAGCAGCAATGGATATGGTAGGTGGGAGGGTCTCCTGCCCGAAACGCAAGAATGGGTTGTTGATAAAGTGAAGCAAGGAAGGAAGATAGCCCCCCCACCAAGCCTATTGACTATCGTCTATGGAGGGCGTTCTGAAGACGACGTTAGGCATAATATTGACACCGAGACAACTCGGGCTGCAGAATGTATAACGAACTTTTTGAACGGAAAGGGACTCCAGTGCAATAAAAGGTTAAAACAGAAAGAGAAAAGGAAGAACAAAAGATAGATAGTTAAAACGGATAGGTGATAGGTTTTTAAATTGCTTTGCGTTTTTATGAGGAAAAGCTCTGTCTTTAACCTATAAATCTCTGAGCCTTATCTATGACGACCTTCTATGGTGCTGTATCTTGAACTCTAAGAGCAAGCCACTTTTCAAACAAGTGAATAACGTGCCCCTCTTTTCATCACAAACAACATTAAAAAGAAAATTTTCAAGCAATTTAAATTTTTATGCTATTTAAACTGTCAAAAATGAAATTTTACGTCAAATAATATGTGGAGTTTGTGCATCAAAAAGGAGACATGCAATGATCACGAAATTTTCTCAATCGGTAAAATCAATGGGCCTAATTACGATGGTTTCATCCCTCGCTTTAATGAATGCAGTTTACGCGGGAGGAGGTTCCTGGAAAGAAACACTTCAAGAACAAAAAGAAAATATCGGTGCTCTCACAACGCGTTGTGTAAGAGGTATCGATGAGATCGAGAAAGGTGTTGTATCTACCAGCACTGAGTCCGCCGCAAGGATTTCTTTCAAAAAAGAACGATGGAAAGCCAGATTAGAAAAATGTATGACTTTGCATGGGAAAATCATACTTGAACCGGAAGACTATCTTGATCTTGCCTCAGTTGACGAAAAATTTGCTTTAAAAACTCATGCGATTGCTGAAGAAACGGCCGCTCCTTCTCCTGCAGTCAGCATTGATCAACTCGGCAAAGAGCAAATGGCGTTAAGCGCTTTTTTAAGCGAAAAAGATTATTCAAGCGCCTTCACAGCGACAAAAGCAACAGCCACCGATGCTTCTGATGAAGATATTGTTAAATTTCACTTGACCAGCAACGGATATGCAAATTGGGAGGATCTCCTTCCTAAAACTAAAACATGGGTTGTTACCAACATAAAAGGAGCAGCACAACGCAAAGAATTAGAAGCGTTTCTAAGCGAAAAAGATTATGCTGTAGCTTTCGCTGTGACAAGAGCCACTACTGATGCTTCTGATGAAGAAATTGTTAAACATCACTTGACCAGCAACGGGTATGGAAAATGGGCGGACCTACTGCCTGAAACGAAAAAATGGGTTGTTACCAACATAAAAGGTGCCGCACAAAGAAAAGAGCTAGCGGAATTTCTAAGCAAAAAAGATTATGCAGGAGCTTTCGCTGTGACCAAAGCTACTACTGATGCTTCTGATGAAGAAATTGTTAAACATCACTTGACCAGCAACGGATATGGAAAATGGTCGGATCTACTACCTGAAACAAAGAAATGGGTTGTTACCAACATAAAAGGTGCAGCGCAACGCAAAGAATTAGAAGCGTTTCTAAGCAAAAAAGATTACGCAGGAGCTTTCGCTGCGACAAAAGCAACGACTGAGAGTTCTGATAAAGAAATTGTTAAATTTCTCTTGACCAGCAACGGATATGGAAAATGGTCGGATCTCCTTCCTAAAACACGAGCATGGGTTGTTACTAAGGTAAAGACAGCAAAAGAAGACAAAACACCAAAGCTTGTCGAAGTGATCACAGGTGGCCGCTCCGAAGGCAGGGTTAAACATAACGTAAAAACCGAGATAGATAGGTTTGGCCAAAGCGTTGCTAATTTTGTAGATGGGAAAGGGTTAAAACACGATAAAAAGTTAAAGAAAGAAGACAAGAAGAAGGATAAAGATAAATAGAAGGTTAAATCTTAAAGCAAAGGCAGCTGATAGGGTACTTCCTTGAACGCTGTCTTTGCCTTTGTAGATATGGGTTTTTAGGCTGCTGCGTCTTGAACTCTAAGAGAAAGCCACTTTTCAAGCCAGTGAATGTCATACTCTCCTTTTTCCACATCTTCTGCCTCAGCGAGGGATCGATGAAGAGGCAAAAGTGTATTCACCCCTGTAATGACATACTCATGAAGAGCGCGGCGAACACGTTTAATACACTCTTCTCGACTTTCGCCATAAACAATCAATTTCGCAATTAAACTGTCGTAATGAGGAGGAATTTGATACCCTTGATACATGGGACTATCCACACGAACACCATAACCACCGGGCGTAAGATAATCTTGAATCTTTCCAGGAGATGGAATAAAAGTTTCCGCATCTTCCGCATTAATGCGACATTCGATCGCATGTCCCTTAAAAGAAACATCTGACTGACGAAAACTTAAGGGGAGACCTGCAGCAACCCGAATTTGTTCACGTACCAAGTCAATGCCTGTAATCATTTCTGTGATCGGGTGTTCAACCTGAAGTCGCGTATTCATTTCAATGAAATAAAATTCACCATCCTCATATAAAAATTCAATTGTACCAACACCCCGATACCCAAGCTTCTTTATCGCTTTTGCAACGATATTTCCTAACTTTGTCCGCACCTCTTGCGAAATCGCTGGAGAAGGCGCTTCTTCCCATACTTTTTGATGACGTCGTTGAAGAGAACAATCTCGCTCACCCAAATGAGCAACGTTACCGTGAGTATCCGCAATAACTTGGATTTCAATGTGCCGAGGACAGCCCAAATATCTTTCCATGTAAACTTCATCATTTCCAAAACACGCCTTTGCCTCTGTTCGTGCAAGTCGCAGAGCATCATCCAGTTCTGCCGCATGACGGGCCACCTTCATCCCTTTACCGCCTCCTCCAGAAGCTGCTTTAATAAGAACAGGATAGCCGATGCGCTCAGCAAGAGAATCATTATCCCCTTGAGGGTCCAAAGCTCCATCTGATCCAGGAACCACGGGAATTCCAAGTTCAAGTGCTGTTTCTTTTGCGGTGATTTTATCACCCATCAGTCGAATGTGCTCAGGCGTTGGCCCAATAAAAGTCATACCATGTTCTTCAACCATTTCTGCAAAAGCTGCGTTCTCGGAGAGAAATCCAACACCTGGATGGATCGCATCAACACCGCAAACATCTGCAGCAGAAAGAATGGCTTGCATATTCAAGTAACTCTCCCGAGAAGGAGCAGGTCCTATGCAAACACTCTCATCAGCAAGTCGTACATGCATTGCATCGCTATCCGCCGAAGAGTGGACTGCAACTACTTTAATGCCCATCTCTCGACAGGCTCTTAAAATTCGAAGAGCAATTTCGCCACGGTTGGCAATGAGAATCTTTTGAAACATTGAGATAATCCTTTGCTATTCGAGAATAACGAGCACTTCACCAAATTCAACAGGTTTCGTGTCCTCAGCACAAATCTCCAAAACTTTACCGTCTCGTGGTGCACGAATAGGATTCATTACTTTCATTGCTTCCACAATTAATAACGTATCCCCTTTTTTAACAAAGTCACCCGTTTTAATGAATGGAGCCGCTCCCGGCTCTGCTGACAAATACACCGTTCCCACCATAGGAGATGCAATTGCTTCCCCTTGAGGGGTTGGAAGCTCAGCAGGAGCAGGCGCAACAACTTGCAGTGTTGGCGATGGAGCGGCAGAGATGGGCGACGAGGTTGAAGAAGAGATGAAATGAGGAAGGGAAGGTTGTACATTTCCTCGAACAACACGAATACGATGAGTTCCAACTTGATATTCAATTTCTGTAAGCCCGCTTTCCTCAAGGAGAGTAGCGAGATTCTTTACAGATTCGCTATCAACAATAAATTTCTCAGGCATTTATATTCCTTTTAAAAAATTACTTGTTTATATTTTTATATGCACAAATATTTATATGTTCATTAAATTCATAGTGCCTTTATATACCTCACTCTTTCTCTTCTGGCAAGATCTCTCTACCAACCTTTCAATTCTGGTGTATAAGAAAGAGAGCGAGGTCACTATGTTTATCCATTTGCGGGCTCATACAGCCTATTCTTTATTAGAAGGGGCTTTGCCTGTTAAAAAATTAATTGCGCTTGCGCAGAAATACCAGATGCCTGCTGTAGCCATGACGGATACAGGTAATCTTTTTGGTGCATTGGAATTTTCCTTAACGGCACGAGATGCGGGTGTACAGCCTATTATCGGCTGTCAAATCCAAATATCCTCAGATCTTTCTGATCGTAAAAATGAAACAGACTCGCTTGTCCTTCTCGTTCAAAATCAAAAGGGGTATCAGAATCTCTTAAAAATTGTTTCTCACACTTATTTAAAAGGAAAAGAAGGAGAAACGCCTCAAATTGAGTTAAATACTTTAGCATCTTGGACCGAAGGCCTTATTGCCTTAACGGGAGGTACTCAGGGAGGGCTACAAAAACGTCTTGCCCGTGGCTTGGATAGTGTTAACTATCTTAAAACACTTCTGAACCTATTTAAAGACCGCCTTTATATTGAAGTTTCTCGCCAAGGGGTACGAACGCCTGATCAAGAACGAATAGAAGACGCCCTTATTGACCTTGCGTATGCACAAGATGTTCCTCTCGTTGCCACTAATGAAGCCTTCTTCCCTGACCCAACCCTTTATGAAGCCCATGATGCTCTTTTGTGTATTGCAGAAGGCACATATGTAAATGAACAAAACCGGAGGCGTCTTACACCTGATCACTGTTTTAAATCATCCGAAGAAATGGAAACACTTTTTAGCGATCTTCCGGAAGCTATTGTGAATACATACGTAATTGCTCAAAGATGCAGTTTTCTGTTAACCCCCATTACGCCTATTTTACCTTCATTCCCATGTGAGAATGAGGCTAATGAGTTAAGTGAGCAAGCTCGTCTCGGGCTCGAAGATCGTTTACAGCGTCATGTATTCACTTCAGAGATGGATGATAAAGCTAAAGCTGAACTACACGAAAAGTACTTTAAACAGCTAGAATATGAGCTAAGTGTCATTCAGGAAATGAAGTTTTCTGGATACTTCCTCATTGTTGCTGATTTTATCAAATGGGCCAAAGCCCAAAAAATACCTGTAGGCCCTGGACGTGGCTCAGGAGCTGGATCGGTTGTAGCATGGTCCTTAACAATTACGGATTTGGACCCATTGCGATGGGGACTTGTATTTGAGCGCTTTTTAAACCCCGAGCGTGTCAGCATGCCGGATTTTGATATCGATTTTTGCCAAGAACGACGAGACGAGGTAATCCGCTATGTGCGCGATAAATATGGAGCAGAGCGCGTCGCTCATATTATTACCTTTGGAAAATTACAGGCACGAGCTGTTTTGCGTGATGTAGGGCGCGTTCTTCAAATGCCCTATGGTCAAGTGGACAAGATTTGTAAACTTATTCCCAATAACCCCGCAAGCCCAGTCACCATAGAAGAAGCAATTTCAATTGAGCCACAACTCAAGCATATGGTTGATCAAGAACCAGAGGTAAAACACCTTGTTGACATCGCTCAACAGCTTGAAGGACTTTACCGTCATGCTTCAACGCACGCAGCGGGCGTGGTAATTGGAGACCGCCCTTTAGATGAGCTTGTTCCTCTCTATTATGACGCCCGTTCTCCCCTGCCAGCCACACAGTTCAACATGAAATACGTCGAGCAAGCAGGGCTTGTAAAGTTCGACTTTTTAGGTTTGAAGACACTTACAGTCATCCAACAAACGATTGAATATCTTAAAAATCAAGGCATCACCCTCGATATCTTATCTTTACCTCTTGATGATATCAAAACTTTTGAACTTCTGAGACGTGCTGAAACCATTGGTATCTTCCAAGTGGAAAGTGGAGGAATGACGGATGTCTTGCGTAAGCTTAAACCTGAGCATTTCGAAGAAATAACAGCTTTGAACGCTCTTTATCGTCCCGGCCCTATGGATGATATTCCACGTTATATCGCTTGCCGGCACGGGGAAGAAAAAGTTGCCTATCTTTATCCGGAACTCGAACCCATTTTAAGAGAAACATATGGCGTTATTGTTTACCAAGAACACGTTCTAAGAATTGCACGCGATCTTGCAGGTTATACACTGGGAGCCGCAGATGTTTTGCGGCGTGCCATGGGAAAAAAAATCAAGTCCGAGATGGACGCTCAACGCAAACGTTTCATTGATGGTGTTATTGAAAATGTTGGAGGCTCTCCAGCAACAGCCAAGATTCTCTTTGATCAGATTGAACGATTCGCAAGCTATGCCTTCCCCAAAGCTCATGCTGCTGCATACGCCTTAATCACTTATCAAACGGCCTATCTCAAAGCCCACTATCCTGTCGAATATATGGCCGCTCTGATGACACACGAGCTTCATAACACGGATAAACTGACCTTCTTTTCTCGTGAAGTAAAGCGTTTGGGAATTGTTCTCTTGCCCCCTGATATCAATCACTCACATACACGGTTTAAAGTTGAAAATGGAGCTATTCGATATGCTCTTGCTGCTCTCAAGAATGTGGGAGTCGCTGCAATGGATGCTCTTGTCGAAGAAAGGGACAAGAATGGTCCTTACAAAGATCTTTTTGATTTTATAGAAAGAGTTGATGGGGGGGTTCTTAACAAAAGGCAACTCGAAAATCTTATTTCAGCCGGCGTTTTCGACAGTATTTCCTCGAATCGACGGCAACTTATGGAAAATCTTGAACTCCTCCTTCGTTATGGAAACGAAGATAAACGCCCACAAAGTCTATTTGGTTTGGATGTCACACGACCAAAACTAAGTGAAGTTGAAGATTGGCCTTCTCTCGAAAAGCTCAGATATGAATTTGGAGCCGTTGGGTTTTATTTAACTTCTCATCCCTTAGATACTTACAGTACTGCCTTCGAACAATTAGGTATTTTACCAGCTTCAGAAATACATGGACATGCTCAGGAAAATCGTGAGGCCCAAACTTATCGTTTGGCTGGCATTGTCATCACCAAGCAAGAAAGAGCTGCTAAAAGCGGTCAACGCTATGCTTTTGTGCAACTTTCCGATTCGACCGGTATTTTTGAAGTAACGGTTTTTTCAGAACTCTTGAGTCAATATCGGGAGCTGCTTGACCCAGGGACAGCCCTTCTCATCACCGTAACTGCTCAACTTTCGGATAACATCTTAAGGCTCACTTGCCAAGGCATTGAGAGTCTTGAAAAGGCTACGGATGGAGGTGTATTAACCCTTTCCCTTCAATCTGCAGAGCAAATCTCAACTATAAGGCGCCTTCTTGATAAATCTTCCCCTGGCAAAACAAAGATCGTTGTAAAATTAGACATCAAAGGAACGATTGCAACTTTTTGCCTGCCTTCTTTCTACACGCTGACCCCTGATCTTAGGGCTTCGTTAAGTGAGTTAGCAAGCTAAGAACTCGGCCCTAAAACCCAATCTAGTCCTATGTAGCCAGTAAGAACTCTTTCTCCTGCTATGCTATGTCCAACGCTAAAGAGAATCCCAAATTCTTTTGTAAAATTATAGTTCCCTCCATACGTAAAAATGAGAGTTGACCGATAGTTAGGAAAAGATTTTCCTTGTGAATATAATTCTCCTCCCAAGGTAAGGGCTTCTGTTATACCGCGTTGAAGAAGAAGCCCCCCAAATGGAAAGTTAAAGGTATGAGGAGCTTGACTAAACGTGTAACCGCCTCCTCCTGAAAGCTTCCAAGAACCCCAACTTTTTAAAAACCAAAGAGGTACAGACTCTGTCATACCTCCCACACCTGTCCCAAGTTTCGCATCACCTGAAGGAAGGGTAAGTTTAGGATAAAATCCAACTTGCGGAAAGGTATCCGTTTCCTGGATAAAGCGATATTTTAGCCCTATCTCCGTATCTTCGTATCCATACGCATCAGGACTGTTTGGAGGAGCGACGAAAAGAGCGCCGCTAATCAGGTGGGCTTGAAATTCGGGGTAAACCCCCACATTCATTTCAGCAGCAGGTAATTGCGAAACTTTAAACTTTTTAACTTTTGTCTCTGAAATACAAGGATTGATCTCATAGTGCTCATATTCTATCGGCACTGGATCTTCGGTAATGAATTGTCCTGCAAAGGATATAGACAGGCAAACACAAAAAACATAGATGAACAATAGACCATGCAATATATTGTTGACGATTTTCAAAATATCTCACTCTTATTTTTTAAACGTAACGTTATCATCATCAAATCTTGAGAACAATACGAATCACCTAAGAAAGAATAAGCATTTAATGTCTAGTTTTCTTTTAAAGTATTAACTTCTCTAAACTCCATGCTATACTCAGGCGTCTAAGTTTGAAAGGATGGCATTAAATTGGTTCAGTCCTGGAAAGTAAGTCTCTCGGCCTTTTGGGATAGGCGCATTCTTACGATTTTCCTTTTTGGATTTTCGAGTGGATTGCCTTTTCTGCTCACGCTGTCAACACTCACCATCTGGCTTAAAGAATCAGGCCTAAATAATACGACTATTGGCCTTTTTGTCGTTGTCACTGTTCCATATACTTTCAAATTTATCTGGGGGCCTATGGTCGATCGAGTAAGGCTACCATTTGTCACATCCATTTTAGGTCAACGACGAAGTTGGGCACTACTTGCACAAGGCGCTCTTGTTTTCATGTTGCTTGGGCTCGGCTCTTCCCACCCTGAACATCATATTTTTGAAACAGCATTGTGGGCTTTTGGTGTTGCTTTTTGCTCAGCAATTCAAGACATTGTGATTGAAGCGTATCGTATTGAAATTATAGATGAAAATCAAAAAGGGTCAGCTGCTTCTTCCACCTACCTTGGTTATCGAATGGGCATGCTAATGTCTGGAGCTGGTGCTCTTTTTCTTGCAGCCACGTTTTCTTGGCAAATCGCCTATCAAGTAATGGCAGCTTTCATCAGCATCGGTATTCTCACAACTCTTTTAAGCCCTTCTCCTCAAACACTCGTTTTCAGCCCTGCCCCCCATCTATCGTTAAAACACATTGCCCCTCACAATCGATTTTGGGAGTGGCTGAAATCAACCTACGGCCCCCCTCTTCAAGAGCTTTGGCAGTCTTATGATTGGCGTGTTGTTCTTGCTTTTATCCTATTTTACAAAGTTGGGGATACAACACTTAACGTCATGAATACGCCTTTTTTGGTTGAGCTAGGGTACAGTAAGCTTGAGATTGCTCATGTGGCAAAGCTCTTTGGTATTTCCGCCATGATTGTTGGAGGATTTATGGGAGGACTTTTCCTCAATCGTTTTGGAATTCTCTCAAGCCTGATGCTTTGTGCAGTTCTTCAAATTCTCTCAAGCCTTATGTTTGTTATCCAAGCGTTGGTCGGCTATAATCTTAATGTTTTGATTATTACGATTGGTGTTGAAAACTTAACTTGTGGACTAGGTGCTTCCGCCTTTATTGCTTATCTTTCTAGTTTGTGTAGCGTCCCCCATACAGCCACTCATTTCGCCTTACTTTCTTCCTTTGGATCTCTAGCACGAATCATACTCTCCATGGGAGCAGGTCTACTTGCAGACATTCTTCCCTGGCCTCTCTTCTTTACCTTTACAGCTGCTGCTTGTTTACCTTGCCTTTTTCTTTTAATACATGCTTCTCATCACTTTCCTTATAAGCATTCTTTCTTAAAAGCACTTCCTCAGTCTTAGGGGTTGCTTTTTAAAAAAAAGGTCTTATATTTAAATTGAGTTTAAAACTCCTTTAAGGAAAGAAACCGTAGAGAATATGTGCTCTGCGTAAGAAACTAAGATAGACTGTATGCCTTCTACTTCTTACCCCAGCTCCCCATCATCAATAAAAACCGCATTAGCGAATACGTTGATTGAGTGGAATTTTTACGCGTTTTGTTCTGAACTCGATTTAGTAAACGCCTGATCATAAGGATATAGAAATGAAGAACGGCACTGTAAAATGGTTTAACCCTACAAAAGGCTATGGCTTTATTCAAATGGAAGACGGTACACGCGATGTATTCGTTCACATTACTGAACTTGAACGCTCAGGAATTTCCAATTTGTCTGAAGGTCAAAAAGTTAGCTTTGAATTAGCGACGACTAAAGGCAAAATTTCTGCTGTAAATCTTAAGTTGCGTTAAGTTTTAAACCTTAGCTAAGGTTTAATAATCCCCACCCTCAAAGTAAAACCTTATTTCAGGTTTTCTTCTTTGAGGGTGGTTTTTTTGTGCGATATAAATTTAGGAATGTATTCTCCTCTTTTTTCAAGTAAGCTAAGAAGAAAAATGAGAGATTCCACAATGAATAAAGAGATAAACCTTTTAATCTTAATGAGCACATTGACAACACCAAGCATAGCTCAACAACCTTGTGATGCATTTTGCCAGAATTTTATTCAGAAATGTAAAGATGCAACCGACGACTTAAATACCTTTTTTAGTAATTCTTCTAATTGGAAAGCATGTTTCCCAAACGATCCAACGTCAGATATTATTTGTGCGTGGGGAAATGTTTCTACTCTCTCTCTCCAACCGAGTGAGCTCTACTTACAAAACAATAAACGGCCACCCCATAAAGAAGATTATAATCCCCAACTTACCTATTCATATGCTTACGGATCCAAACGGTGCGTTAGCGTGCTTTTATAAAGTTGGTAATCTGAAATTTATTCAAGGGAACACGGGAAATAACTTTGATACATATATAGTATCTTCTGAGGCTGCTTTATCACATTAATTTATTCTACGGTAAACATTTCTACCCTTAAGAAAAGGTAATAAATTACGTCATCTGTCATTCTTAAAATTGGGACTAGACATCTTTGCCAGAAGATGTGTCCTTTTATGAAGGATCCGTTTGCAATAGGGCCATATATCTTTTCTCAATCAGCTTCCTTTATGTAATACTTATCCATGATAATGTTTCTTTTCCCTAAATGAACATTACTCTATTTTTCGCCTTAAGTGTTACATAAGTGCACAGAGCCTGGTAAAATATAATATAAAATGCAACAGGAGAACGCCGTGAAAAAAACATTACTTTTAACACTCTTAGCAATAGGATGCACTTCTGTAAGTGCGTTTGCAAAAAAAATAACAGTTTGCCCAACAGTTGCTGAAATTGCAGCAGGAACTTATATAGCAGGCTGGGACCTCGACATTCAAGGAAATCCTCCATTCCATTTTGATGGTGCTAATATCAAAATAGCTCCTGGAAGCAATAAAGAAGTTGCCTTGCTGACATGTGTGTATCATGGCACCAGTTATAAATGGAACAAGGCTCTATACCAACTCGCCGCTCCAGCCGTTTCTGTTCAGACCTGCAGTTTCATCATTGATAAGCCGGAGGCAAAAATATGCCCCTATAGAGATCCCGAAAAGTGTGTAGTATACTGTTCCCCATAAATAAAATCATTTACGTAGCTTATATGAAATCTAATATATGTGTTTCTCAAAGAGGATTACATCGCCGTTACTTTCTTCTTCACCCATACCAAAAGAGGTAGGGATAAAAACTGTATGACGCTTGAGAAACAACAACGGCAAGAATCGAAATATCATAAAGCAACCCTATTAGAACACTCCCTACAAACCAGAAAATACCATACCCACCATTAAAAATTTCAGTTAGGATCCAGTAGCGATGGGTTTTGTCTGCGATGTAACCTGAAATAAATCGCAAAGAATATCCAAAAAATCAAATCCTGCAACAAAACCAACAACCGCTGCACTTGCCCCAAGTGTTGCTAGATAAGGCCCTGTAATACTTCGCGCTGCCTCATAAGTCATATCTGCAAATAAACTTGTGATGCCCAGCAGAATAATAAACTTTAAAGCAATAGACTTTGAAATATCGGCTATGTTAGTTTCTTAATGTTTTAGCCTCATTCACTCTCAGATGTGGGACACTTGCCATTATAGAAGTCACTCGTTGAGCAACGTTTGCCGGAATGCAGCTGGCACACTGTTTCATTTTCATAAACATGACCTCCACTAATGGCGCAATAGACCGCTTCCGGGGTCAAATATCCCGTAATCTTCAGGCCTCCTACTGGACAGACTTTGCGAAACAATGCCCATTCTTCGCATTGGCGATTATCTTCAAAATAGCAAACCCCATATTGACCTCCATCTCCTCGCTTCAGGATTTGTAATGTTCCTCCTTTATCAATACAATTTTGTGACGCAGGGTTGGCTAAACCGACTGTGTTCTTATTGTTATTCTTTTCACTACATCCAGTCATTACTGCCAGAGTTCCGACCAACAGAATCATTTGTGTTCTCTTTAATTTCATCGTCATTCCTTTGTTTGTTTAAGGTGCGTTGTCTTTAATACCTTACTCTTCACAAATGACTTGCTGCAATAAGGACAAACTACCTTTCCCTCATGCCCTAAGTTCAAAAAGATGGTCGGATGCCCTAGGGGTAATCCTCCCCCATCACATCTGATAACCTGATCTTTTGTTTGTATTGGTTGGTTCGTTTCTTTCACTGACGCGCCCCCATTGCATCTCATTTCATGAGAGTATATAACGGCCTTACAAGTTTGACCATAAATTCTGCGCCCGTAGCTCAGCTGGATAGAGCGTTGCCCTCCG
>JAFECQ010000020.1 GCA_018242065.1 Pseudomonadota bacterium
TTTTCGGCTGTTATCTCTCCCTCATTGGTCAGCTCTCCAATCAGATTAAACACAACATCTGCTTTAGCTGTAATGAAGGCATGTGCTCCATTGAGCCCATTCTTAAGAGTTAAAACAATTCCTCCGTCAGATAAAATCCGACCCACGTTTTTCAAATCAGGAAGGGTCATCTCGATAAGTGAGCCTGCTTCTACTTCACCCGCATTTTCAAAAGTTGTACTGTCCTTTATTGTCAGGATTCCATCTGAAGAGATTTTTCCCGTTGGGCTATTTTCGAGCTTCTCTCTCGTTTCATGGATCACAACTTCATGTTCGGAATGAACCTCACCTCTATTCGTAAAGGAAGGAAGCTCAATGGAAAGCTTCTTAAGTCCCTTTAAGGAATTGTGATTTATAAACCGACCTTTTCCTGAAAGTACCAAAGTTTTTTCTGCACTTATTACGCCTTCATTAAAAAATTGGTTTTGAACATTAAATTCTATAGTTTCTTTAGCTTTGAATTGACCCGTTTCTCCATTCACCCCTTCTTGACAGGCTAAGCGAAGAGATCCTTCAGAGGATAAAATCATCCCTCGATTCAAGATATTCAAAGCAAGAATGTCAGTACCAATATCCCCCTGCACATGGCCAAAATTATGAAAAGCAGATAATTCTCTTAAGTTTAGGATTCCAACAGAATGAATGCGCCCCGTTGATGCATTAACGACCGTCTCTCTCAAACGACGAAGGTTAATCAAGGTGGATGACTCAAGCGTTCCTTCATTTTCAAGATGGATCTCTTGAATGATCAGTTCTTCATCTCCATTCACTGTTCCAGCGATTGCATTCTTTAACTTTCCTGTTCCATGAATATCGACAGTTTTTGGAGATAAAATTTGGCCTTCATTCTCTAACGTTTCTTCTATGCTTAACTCAACCTTTTGTTTCCCGTATATGGTACCTGTATTTTTTCCAGCTTGAAGGATGAGCGTCATATCTTCGGTCGTTGTAAGAAGAGCCCCCTCATTTTTAAACTCTCCCATCGTTGTGAAAGACGCTTTTGCCCCTTGAATGTGCCCTTTGTTGATGAAGGATCTTCCATTGGTGAAGGTAATGTCTTCCCCCGCAACAACAACACCTTCGCTTTCATTTGTGAGTTGCTTATCTCTTGTAATAGAAACAATATGCTGCCTCCCATACACCTCTCCGTGATTTGTAAAGTCAGTATCAATCTGCACATCTTTATCAGAGGCGATAAAGGCGTGGTTTGTAAATGATCCTGCGCCACTCAATCGTATCAAACCAGGACTTCTCAGAATACCAAGCTTTATAGTTTCTTTCGCTTCTGCGTCCTCAATTTTATGGTTTGCAAAAGAGTCTTCAAACGTTAAATCAATCCCCGCATGACCATAGAACGTATTATGATTCTCTCCTCGCGTAATATTCAAAGTTAGCAAACCATCAAGAGCATTGATGAGTCTGTGATTCACCAATTCTTGTGCTTTGATTGTAAGAGGTCCCTTTCGTGCTTCGATGATTCCTGCGCGGCCACCATTGAAAAGGCTCGATTGAGAAGTTATCTCCACGCCAGCTTCGGAAAGAATCAGACCAACGTTTTTTAATTCCTTCATTAAATGATCAAAAGTAATCCCTCGCTTGGCCCTTATGGATCCTGCGTTTTCAACTTCTGGAAGATGAGATACAAAAGTCCCTTCGCTTCTAATGTCTGCTTCTTCTGCATTCTTAAGCTTTCCAGTCCCCTTTAGAATGAATTCACGAGCAACTATAATGACTGCATCTTTTGCATTTTTAAAAAGATGACGAACATCAATATTCATGTCTCTTGAAGTGCTCATCATCCCAAGATTCTCAATCACATCAGCAACAATTTTTGTTGTTTCAGATAAAATCCCACCTTTATTTGTGAGTTTCAGGACCTCGATATCCACTTCTTCCGCACGCACATTTTCAGGGGAAAGATTCGAGAAAACACCACCTTTTATCTCAAGGGACTTTGCTTTTAGAATCTTATGGTTAATGCCTTCATGTCCGATATTCAAAAATAATTTACGCTCGGCTTCGAGAGTCCCAAGGTTTGCTAACGTCCTTGCTGTAAGAGAGAGATCTTCACCGGATGAGAGCTCTCCTGTGTTCTCAACGGATTGTGCTATAATTCTCGTTGTTGTTAACCCATGAAAGAATCCCGTGTTCGTGAAACTTTCCCCTAAAACCGCTGTTAAAACCGCACCTTGAATCTCTCCTCGATTGGTAAGAAGTCGTCCTTTAAAATCAACAACGGCTCTTGCGTTAAGATCTCCCTCGAGAACAAACTCATCCCCTGTAAAATGAAGAGCTGCATGTGATGATAGGAGAGATTTTTTAAATGTCTGAATTTTTCTAAAATTTACGACTGAATCTTCATCTACTTTGAAAGTTCCATAATGAGAAAATTCTTCTCCTCCTAAAGAAGCCGTTTTTGCTAAAAGAGTGCCATGGTTTTCGGTTTTTGTTTTTGACTTTAAAGATAGGTGTTTGAGCGTTTCAAATTGACCTTTGTTAACAATCTGGCCCGCTTCGATCGTTAAACCCTGCTCGCCATAGATCAAACCTTCACTATCCAATACCTCTTCAATGTCCGCTACAAGTTGCTCTCCTGCAACAATCACAGCGTCCTTTGCATTTTTAAGAAGATGACCCACTTTAAGGGTCAAACCTTTCAATGATCTAAGTGTCTCAAGATTTGTTAAACTTCCTACTGTTACAGTAAGAGCTTCATCAGAAGATATTTCGCCTTCATTCACGACGGCTTGAGCTTCAAGTGTTGTTGTTAACCCATGAAAGAGTCTCGTATTCGTGAAACTTTCCCCTAAAGTAGCCGTTAAAACTGTGCTTTGAATCTCACCTCGATTAGTGAGGAAACGTCCTTTAAAATCAGCAATCGATGCTGCACTAACATCTCCTTCAAGGATAAACTCATCCCCTGTAAAATAGAGAGCTGTCGTGGAAGACAGAAGAGACTCTTTAAATGTCTGAATTTTTCTAAAATTTAAGATTGAATCTTCATCGGTTTTAACAATACCATGATGTACAAGCTCATCTCCCTCCAAAGAGGCCGTTTTGGCTAAAAATGTACCATGGTTTTCGGTTTTTGTTTTTGACTTTAAAGATAGGTGTTTGAGCGTTTCAAATTGGCCTGTGTTAACAATCTGACCCGCTTCGATCATTAAACCCTGCTCGCCATAGATCAAACCTTCACTATCCAATACCTCTTCAATGTTCGCTACAAGTCTCTCTCCTGCAACAATCACAGCATCTTTTGCATTTTTAAGAAGGTTTAGAACTTTAAGGACCATACTTGTTGACGAGGTAAGAATGCCGAAGTTCTCAATCGCATCAGCAACAATTTTCGTTGTTTCAGATAAAATCCCACCTGTGTTTGTGAGCTTCTGAACCTCAATATCCACTTCCTCCGCACGTACATTTTCAAAGGAGAAATTCTCGAAAGTACTACCTTTTATCTCAAGGGATTTTGCTTTCAGAATTTTATGATTAGTGCCTTCATATCCGATGTTCAAAGATAACTTACGCTCGGCTTCTAGAGCTCCAAGATTTTTTAAGGTCTTTGCTATAAGGGAGAGGTCTTCATCGGATGAAAGTTCTCCCGTGTTTTCAATGGATTGCGCTTCCACCCGCGTTGTTGTTACTCCATAAAAGAACCCAAAGTTCGTGAAGCTTTCCCCTAAAGTCGCTGTTAAGATTGCGCTTTGAACGTCACCTCGATTGGTAAGGAGTCGTCCTTTAAAATCAACAACGGCTCCTGCGTTAAGATCTCCCTCGAGAACAAACTCATCCCCTGTAAAATGAAGAGCTGCATGTGATGATAGGAGAGACTTTTTAAATGTCTGAATTTTTCTAAAATCTAAGGTCGAATCTTCATCTGCTTTGAAAGTGCCATAATGAGCAAATTCTTCGCCTCCTAAAGAAGCCGTTTTTGCTAAAAGAGTGCCATGATTTTCGGTTCGTCTTTTCGATTTTAAGAACAAATGAGCAAGTGTTTCAAATTGCCCACTATTATAAATAGCACCAGCATAAATTTTTATTCCTTTTGCACCAAATACCAATCTTTCATTCTCAAACCATTCGTCAACTTTGGCTGCTAATTTTCCTCCAGCATAAATCACATTGTTATGAGAAAGCCTCTTAGCACGTATTAAAATATTTCCTTGGGAAAAAAATTCCCCTTTCTGTGCAAGAACGCCATTTCCTTTATAAACTAAGTTTGTTTCAGCTTTGATTTTTCCTACGTTCTCAAAGTTGCTTTGACTATCAATTCGGAGAGAATCAAGACTCGTTATAAAGCCTTGATTTAAAAATTCTTCTGTTGCGTCAATTTGTAGTACAGAGGATGCTTCAATTGTTCCTTCATTTAAAGAATCCTTCGTGGCAACAATTTTAAGTCTATTTTTTGACTGAATTAACTTTGCGTTTTCAAGTCTTCCCACAGTTAAATCTAAAAAATGAGCCGAAAAAAATGCTCCTGTATTTCTAAAGAAACCAAGAGTTCCTGTAACGCTTCCACTTGAAGAAAAATTTCCTAAGTTAGAGAGTTTCTGTAATTCAAACGTAGCATCTCCAACATCGATTTCTCCGTTGTTAACCATATGAGAAGCCGTAACCTTCAAATCTCCTAAAGATAAAATATTTCCAGAGTTTTCAAGACCCTCTTCTAGACCATCAAAAGTAAGATTTGCATAAGAGCGAACAAACCCGCTGTTCTTGAACTTTCTTACATGTGAATCTAACTGACCCTCTGTTTCGAGGCGTTGTTCATTTTCAAATGTTCCTTTCCCTTCAAGAGTAATGCGATTCTGCCCAAAGGTATGGCCTCTATTGAAGAAAGCTTCACGCGTTGTTAAATGAAGCTCATCTAAGGCCAAAATTCCTGTTAAGTTTTTTAGATTTGAAAGATCAATTGTCTCATTAAGTGATCCACTGTTTGACCCTTGATCTACAACAAAGGAAAGTTGAGGAGCAATCACTAGTCCCGCATTTTCAAACTGTTGAGCCTCAACGTCCATCCTTGCCTCAGAAATCATCTGAGCATGATTACGGAGTTGGCGCAGGTTGATTTTAACATGTTCTTTGCTTGTTACTTGCCCTTCATTCAGAAATTCTCCGGTCCCTTCTATCACCAATTTCCTAAGAGATAAGAGCAGAGCATTCTTTCCATTCACGAGAGATGTTTTAATCCCCACAAAAAGATTTTCTAGCCCAGAAATACTCTTATAATTTTCAAGAATATCGACAAAAAAAGTAAGAATCTTTCCAACAATAGATCCTTCATTGATCATGGTTTGAGCTGAAACAATTCCTTCTTTAACAAAAGATAGAGTGCCCAAAGCTCTATTAACCAAGGAATTGGCTTGAAGATTTCCTTGCTCTTTAACAACAATTGTTCCTTCATTTTCCATATGGGATAAAAGAGTTTGAAGTTTTTTAGCTTTAATCAGCCCCTTAGACCCCTCTTCCCCTTGATTCATCAGAGTTTGACCCTGAATCATGAGCTCACCTTCAGAGGTTATTTTAGCCCCTTTAATGTTATAAAGCCCTTTGCCTGCTTCTTTTTCTTGAATATGACCTTTTTCTTGAGCGCCAATCTCACTAAAATTAAACAAACTACCCGTTTCTAAAGTAAGAAAACGGGATGAAATATGACCCTCATTTCTGGTCATCCCCATTACATCGATTTCAGTGTGGTTGCTCTTTAGTCGTGCTCCATTGGCATTAAAGAGCAACTGACCTACCTTCAGCTTTAAAATATGTTCACTTTCTATAAGACCGAGGTTGGCAAGCGCACGAGCAACATCCAAAGAGACTTGATGTTGACCTTGAACAGTGCCCTCATTTACAAAATCTTCTTCACAAATGATCTCAAGATTATGACTTGAAAAAATACGACCACGACTCTTCAAAAAAGCATCATTTCGATTCCAAAAAGATCTTGTTTCTATTTTTAAGTCACACTCTTCCGCTCCTCTTGGCATCCGAACACGCTTGTCACTAGGAATAGTATGTTGAGAGCAAATGTCAGAGTCATTAATAAAAACCCCTCCATTTAGAATGGAAAATTGACCTTCCCACGTTAGTTGCGTTTTAAAAACCTCGCTTCTGGTCTGTCCGATATAGCCGTTTGTAAAGTCATTTCCACATAGGTCCAACACACCTCCATGTGTTCCCATAATTCTCCCTTGGTTTTCAAAGTGTCCTTCAAAGACTTTTGTTTCCCCACCAATAACAATCCGCCCTGAAGATGCATTGATAATTTTTCCAACTGACTCAGGCGTTCCTAAAGCCGTGAGGCTTAAATCCTCCACACTCATCAGACCTTGGTTACGGATGTTTCTTCCCGTAAGAGTAAGTTTTTCTGCTTTTATATCTTCGGCAACGTAAATATCTCCAAATGTCTCGACATCAAGGTGTCTTGATAACTCCATGGCCTGAAGCAATGTGCGTCCATCTGGATATAAATGAAGTGAAAAATTATCTCCTTTTGAAGTTAAAGAGACATGTATGGTTTCACGAGTGTGGCTTGTTTTAACCCGAATATTTCGCTCTTTTAGTGAATCGAATTGAACAACTCTAAATTGACGAACACCCTCAACTTTAAAGAGTTGATTAAAAAACTCTTCTTTCCTACCAAACTCGTCAACCTCTCTGAAGAGTTTTAATCGCCGTGAAGAAAATGGTTTTGATGGAAGTAATGCATGCGATGATTTTATTTTAAGAGACCTTGAAGGAGCTTCTCCCTCAAAAATGACTTGAATGTCGCCAAACGAAGCCTTTAGAACATATACATTAAAATGTTGTATAATAAGAAGCCAACACAAAACTTTCTTGAGCATATATGTCCTCCCTGTTGACACATAAGTTAAGTCAAACAACCCATATAAAAATCAATTACCTGGCTATTTATATTTTTATTTTGCCTGCGCACGCACGTTGCATCATGCTATTTTTATTATTGTTACCCCTAACAACATTAAATAGAACTGTCAATTTATTTTCGTATAATTAGATAAGTATAAATTTAATAAAATTTTAGAATTACCGACTCTCAAACTATTTCAGACGTTTGTTAGCGGGTTCTATATTTAATACCTTCGCAGATTTTCCCAAAAAATCCGAAAGTTTAATTAACAATATTATTTATTCAAAATATATATTGAAAACCATTGAATAAATTATAAAACATTATAAGGTTAAAAAGATTTTTACAGCTTAAAAAATCTTGAAGCTCCTATCTTTTATCACTCACCCTCTGATGAACCACCCTCATCTCCGGAGCTACTGCTTTCAGAAGATCGTGCCAGAGTTGATTTAGGAGATGCTGACGCTTTCAGTGATGCCAGAGGATCTGAACTACTGTGAGAAGAGTGTGTTGAGGAAGATGAAGCAGAAGGCACCGCTCCATGTTGTAGAAGAAGTTCATAGATGTCTCTTCTCCCATTTTTAGCAGCATAATCTAAAGCAGACATCCCAGATACACTGTCCTTATCATTAGGGCTTGCGCCTCTTGCTAACAAGAGTTTTACAGTTTCTATATTTCCTCCTTTAGATGTATTAAGATGCACGAGTAAAGGGGTTCGTCCATCACTATCTCCTAAAGAAACATCCGCTTGCCTGTCCAAAAGTATGGTGACGAAGGCGTCTTTACCTTGTTGAGCAGCATGATGAAGTGCGGACCACCCATAATTATCTACGACAGTTACATCCGCTCCCGCATCCAACAAAAATAAAAGTAACTCGTGGCTTCCGCTATATTGTGCCGTTGCAATAAGCGCTGATTGACCGTCTAAGAGTTGACGTTGATTGACATCAGCACCTACACTTACTAAAGATTTTACAATCTTTAGAATACCTTCTGCGTTACCGGCTTCGGATTTCTCTATAGAAATAACTAAAGGAAGCCGGCCATCTGCATCAAAAAAATTAGGACAATACCCAAGGATGGGATCTACATGTTCTGCTTGCAGCCACAAAGGATCTAAGTTTCTATGCAATGTATCTGCCGTATCTCCTCTAAAACGTGCGCATCCACCCCGCAGATAGGCAGCACAATCTTCCGCACCAGCTCGCGTTGCATAGTCTTCTGGCGTTTGACCATTCACATCCTTACAATCTAGATCAGCCCCGCTCTCATTTAATAAAAGAACTAAATCTAGCCTTCCATCTTCTGCTGCTGTGTGGATAGGATAAATACCACTTTTATCACATAGATTAGGATCAGCTCCGTGGTCTAAGAGAGAATGGATAAGGTCTTCATTCCATTCGTTTACCGCATAAGCGAGAGGAGAGTTTCCTTCCCTATCCAAAGCATTTACATCTGCACCCTCACCAATGAGAGTTTCCAATCTTTCAAGAGAAAGTGATTGATCATATATTTCTCTCCACATTTGACGTGTAGCTTTAACAGGAGGAACACGAGGTATCGATTTAGTCACAGACTCTAAAATCGATTGAAGAAGCTTTAAACGTATATGAAGAAGTGTACCGAGACCTCTTAAATCTTGCCTCCATAAGTCATGAACTGAATAATTCCGTCGATCTTTCATATCTCCAAAAATAATTTCAAATTGTTTTTTATTTTCATGGGACAATTTACGATAGAATTCTAAATTGTGGCCTTCAACGTTGCGATTTAATTTAAAGTAAATTTGATTCGCTAAATTGACTAAGCCATAACGTAGCGCTCTGTCTCCTTTAAGTCGTACGATAAAATCATTTCGGGTAGGGAACTGTCCTGTGATCTGGGTGAGTTCTCTAATATCGCTTATAATTTCCTCAACTTTCACTACTTTTTCTTGATCTTTAGGTTTTAAATACCCGGACTTGCCCTCTACGCTTACAACCGTTTTTGCAGATGCAGATAAGTCTTCATGGTCAGGATCAATTTGCCCATATGATGGATGATAAAAGTACCTTCTTAACCATTGGACATACCGTAACCCATTATTCATCCAGTGAGCTTGTTGCATTAATAAATCGATCCGCTTACCTTTTCTTGGAATCATTCCAGGCTCAGGACCATCTTCAATTTTACTGACGCCCTCATGTCCTAAAATAGCAGTAAGTTTTTCTTCACACTTTTCCTTTCCCGTAATAAGGCCTCTTAATTTAGCAAGACGTTTTTCGAGAGGGATTCTTAAGGCTAATAAGTCTTGCGTGAGGCCCTGCCATATTCTTTTTGCAAAATCCCCGTTAAGCAATAAAGCATCAAGTTTTTGTTGTTTATATCCTTCTGGATGCTCCAGAACATTTCTTACATACTTAAGAGAGGGTATAACCCTCAGAATATCTTCACTCTGATCAAGGTCTAAAGGCGTTGAAATATTATTTAAAGCTTCTCCTAACACGGTAATTGTTTGAAAGAGCACTCGTCTTTCCAAGGCTGTTGAAAATTTATCAGAACCATTGAGAGGCTCTAAACTTTTTAACGCTTCGAATGCTTCCTCTAAGCTTCTATACTCATAAAGAATACCTATCAATCGCTGTAGTCTCAAAGTTGAAGGTTTTCTCTCGATATCATTGAGAGTCTCGTTGAGTCGTTGTTCTTCAACTTTCACCCTTTCTCTCAACTCTTCTATTGGCGCAACATCTCCTGAACAGGCTCGAATATAATCCGCAACACACTCCAGCGACGCTTCAAAACGATATTCATGCGTAAAAAGACTACATTTTTCAATTTTCCTTAATTCATCATCAATGGGGGTTTTCCCAACAGACAAAAGAAAATCCCTCGCCATTAAATCAGAATCGGTTGGTTTTCCTGTTCCCGACGAATCCTCACTTGCAAAATGTCGTGTCATATGAGATTTAAAAGTTTCTCTAGCTAAATGCCCTGGTGCTCTGGCCATCGTTTGTCGTATAGAGGATTTTCTGCATTCAAGATTTTCTAAAGCAGCCAATGTTTCTTGAATTTCACTAAGATGAGGTGTGAATTGAGCTACAAAAGCAGCGGAAAACTCTTGAGATAGATCTGGAACGGCAAGCCCTTTATGTAGATAAGCAAGCAACGACCATATAGGTACGACATCTCTTGTACGATCACGAAAGGAGCGCTTAAGTACATGCATTCCATCTACTTGCCAACTTAGATTACGTAGTAAATAGATAGGGTGCACTTTATCTCTATTTGCTAACAAATGGCGTATGTTAATAAGTCGAATATAGTCCGTATGTTCAGGTGAAAATAGTGGATAGGCTATAGATCGTTTTTCAGTTTCAGGTAAGGCTGGAGGAGAGTCTTTTTGCTCTGTTTCTTTCTTCTTAGTTGCAGCAATACTTATTGAAGAGGCCGGTCCATCATCATCCGTCATTCCCCATGTAGATTGGCCCCCCAAAAACAAACAGGTAGACACTAAAAGTGATTTTTTAAAAAAATTCATAAGATCTCCTATTAGCTTACTTATACATTTCTTTTTTATGCTCAGCTTGAACGATTTACGTGTCAAAATTCCAATAGATATGAAAGGTTTTTATATGAGGAAAGGATAAGGTAGAGGTTTTAGTCTGATGGAAAAAAGATGATGTCTCTTTATAGCATTTTTCTACATCTAAAGAGTGTTCAAAAATAGGTTTTGGTACACATGGTCGTCGGCTCATAAACCCCTGAAGTATTACCTTTTTATTTATTATTTACAGCTTACAAGAAAATTAATTTAAATTCAATGAACTTTGTTCTCACACCAATTCCTCCTCTTCAGAGATCTCCGTGACGTGACCTTCATCCGCTACTTCAATTGATCCGTAATCTCTTTTTTTCTCTGGTTTGAGGAGGAAAGCTGGCACCTGCGAGAAGGCAGGTGTTTGATAGGTCATTTGCAATTTTGTACAAGGGTGATCCCCTGGGAGTTTTACATAGGCCTCGAGATCTTTGAGTTGAGAAAGTTCAGTTGGCATGATGAGGGGCTTTTGGCGGGTGTGATGACTTAAGGAAACACCATCTCTCATGCTGTTAGCACCGTAGGAGATATTTTCTTGTGGTTCGATTTCTTCCTTATCCCCTAGGATCTTTGAGATCCACGTTTGAGTTGAAGGTTCAGTACAACGGAAGAAGATTTTTGTGTTAAAGAGATCAAGCATGCTTTCTGCACCTTGTCGTCCATAAATTTCTTCCAGTTGAGGTTTGCCCTGAAACCCTATGAGAAAGCATCCTCCGTATTTACGTCCTTCTGCAAGACCCATCTGAAGGCTGGGAAGCTTTTGAAGAGATGCCAGCTCATCAATGACGAACCAAAGACGTCTGTTATGATTTACATCATGCCACTCGCCACGGCATTGCCTTGGGCGCAGCCGGGTAGCATGCGTATCCACTTGATCTGGTAGCACCATCAAAGCGTTGATTGCTGTATCCACCCAGGCTGAGATCAATGGTCTTAAAGTTTGCCGTTGATCAGGTCGGGCAGTTATAAAAAGCCAGCCTTCGCTGTTACACAGCTTCGGCTGGCAAGTCAATTTTTTTTGGTGCTGGATCCAATCTCTAATGGAGAATGGTTCTGCAGTTGATTCTAACTGGAGGAGTGCTTCAATCTGAGAAGAAAGAACACTCCTTATGGATTGGGTTGTCTTTTCATTATCTTTACAAGCGAAGGTTGCTGCTTCTGTTCCTTTAAAAAAATCCTCAAACTCTTTGCTTGAGGCACTTAAAAGAAATGTCGTTAGTTGGTTGATGTCCAATATTCCTTGAGAGGCGTACTTTCGAAGAGCTGTTTTAAAAACGGCACGACTTGCATTATCCCAAAATGGATCTTTTGAATGGTAAGATTCAGGAATAAAGGAGGTTGCAAGCACATCATAATGAGAGTCTAAGGAACAATCTGCCCAAGGATGCCAAGACTCTGATCGTATGTCCAAAGGATTGAGAATAAAATCTGTTTCTTCATTATAATATCGGGAGATGTATGTTCCTGTTACATCTACGATAATGGCTCTGTCATTTCTTCTTCGGATTTGGGGGAGTAAAATATGAAAAGCATTGGTCTTTCCTGAGCCCGTCGTTCCTGTCAGTAAGAGATGAGAAGTTTCTTTATCCTTTATGAGTGGAAGAGTTTCTAAGTGAAGGTCAGAGGCCTCCCCCTTTCTTCTTAAGAGTTTTGCAAGACGAGTATGGATTAAAAACGTATTCCCTCGTTGATGCTGTGCTTGTTTATGTCCTTTCCCCAGAAAAAACCAAAGACTCATGAGTGCTAAAAAACTCCATCCAATCCATTCTAGGCTTTTAAAGGCTATTTCTTTAAGAGTTTGTTCCATCTCTTGAGTGATCTCTTTAAGAAAAGGATCGTTTAGAATGCTCAGGCATCGCCTGCTGTAAGGTTTTCCGCGAAGAGGAATATAATGTTGATAAAGTTTTGAATGCTGCTCGGCAGATGTTGTTGCGATCATAAACTTCGCCCAAGAGGTTTGAGAAAGGGCTCTCCAATCAGATAAAGGGAGATGATAGCTGTTCCAAACAAAGTGCCCAATTCCCACTATAAGAGAGACAATGACGCCTGCAATGAGGATTTGCTTCAGCATCCTCAATTGGTGAATGTGAACTTGCCCTCCTTGCGTGATAGTTTTAAACAAAGGCATAACAACACATCTCTTCAATAACACTGCTGTTAGGGAACAATTTTATCAAAAGGAGCAGCATGGGCAGAATCAATGTTTTCGAGAACGTGTTTTGCTTTCCCTCCCATGCTCATCACAGTCTCGTTGAGGGTTGCTCCCAAATTCTCAGCGGTTGTGCCAAGTAAACTTTGATTTTTTGATACTTCAACAGCATTTTGCAACGGCGCCTCCTGGCTATTAAGGTTTTCTTGTCCCTTTCTCATCTCTTGGTCGGTCTTGGCTATTTTTTTCTCAATTTCTGTTTTTAAATTGGTATATGAGGGTGAATGGTTATTTCTAACTGGCTCACTTATTGAACCGTCTTGGATCTTTTGAAGATCGCGATGTTGTTCCTTTTGTCCCTCCATTGCATGGCTTGCCTTCATACTGGCAGTTGGTCGAGGCGCACTTAGATCTAAATTTATTTCGCTCCCTTCTTTATGAACCCTTTGCGTCTTTTGATCATAGTGTTCTCGGATGTCGGATTCAGAGTTTTGCATTGCAGAAGCATTTTCGAATTGCGTATCTAATTTTTTCTGCTCTTGGGGCGCATCAAAACCAGCCAGTGCATATTGGGGATTTTCTTCTTGGAAACTTCTCTTATAAGCAAGATATTCTTCTCCTCTTTTCTGCTGAATGGTAAGAGCGCCTCGTGCACCAATCTTACCTCCAGCATTTCCAGCAGGTCCGCTATGGGCAGGCTGAGCTGCAATATAATTGAGAATCTCTTGGGTGATATTTCTTTGCTCTTGAATGCCAGTGCTTTGACTTGATGAAAGAGAGTTCGAGATTTCATCTACCTTTGTCTGTGCAATTATGGCTTCACTTCTCATGTGACGAGCCTCATTCAAACTTGTCATAGCGCCACTTGCCAATGAGCTACCTTTTGTATCATTTTTACTTTCCGAAATGGCTTTAGTAGCTAAAAGAACCTTATCAACGCTTTCTGTATAGCCCCGGGTTTGGGCGATGGATTTTGCTGTCTCAACGGCTTTTTGACGAGCCGCATTGGTTGAGAAGTTTCCACTCATTCCACCTCCCGTTCCCAGGACTTCAATCCCAGCTTTTGCATAAAAAGCAGCTTCCATTGCCTGAGCTTCTGTGAAATGACCGCTGCTCTTGATATCATCAATAAAGTTCTTGTGCTCTTGAAGGGCCTTACTTTCTGATGTAGTCAAAGATTTATTATAGTTTTCTCCTGCGCTAACATCACTTCCTACATGATGAAGAAGATTTGTTGTTTGCTGATAGGCTGCGTCAATCTGCTTCCCAGCAGCGATGCTTTTAGTGTTCGCTATGCTCTCAGCATGATTAAGCCGTTGCTGCCGCTCAATGCTTTCATTAAATGTGGCCATTTCTTGGACTGAACCTTGAGAGATTCCACGATCAACAAATGTCTGTGCTCCACGCCCATGGGTTATTGTCTCAACGCCATCTACACCCATGGCTGTAAATTGAGACGCATTATAGCTTGGACTCGTTTGATGCTGAAAAGCGCTTGTATTTTGATAAGCCTGCGTTCCCATACTAAGATTTCCCAAGCTTACATTTCCAGAAACTGTTTCAGCCGCAGCGCCACTCGAAGCTGATTGCATTGCAGATCCTAAATGTTGGGCAAGGCCTACAAAAGCTCCTGCTCCTTGTTTTAAAATGCTATAAGAGATGAAAGGAATACTCACCGATAACCAAGCAGCTAAAGTTGTCATATCCGTGTTAGCATTAATAATGGCTGACGAGTTTAAAAGCGTAAGACCCGTTTCAAAACCATGACTCATCGTTTCGCGTATTCCATAAAGCGTCATGATGAGGTTTAAAACGGCATAAAGGGGCGCCCAAAGCTGTGTCCAAACAAGAATTCCAAAATAGGTTATGAGAATGCGAGATCCGTTAGGTAAAAGAGCCAACACCACGATAAAGATAAACAAAGCATAGCTCAAAGCTTCAATCACATTCTTAAAGAGAGGTAATGTACGTGCTGCAATCTCACCTGCAGCAGCATAGGTTGAGCGTTGCTGTAAAAGAGCCTTTGTAGCAGCATAATTTGAAGGAGATCCCAACTCAGAAAGTTTATTATTTGAGCCTTCCTCAATGGCATGGATCATCATCTCTTGTCGAAGAAGATTCTGAGCATTTTCTGCAATAGCTCGTCCTTCAGAAAGAAGTCTGGCACTTCCCATCAAATCAGTTAGAAAAGCACTTTCAGTTAACTTTCTGTTTTGAACATGGGAACCATAAAGTGCAGTTGCTCTTTTGATTTCTCCATTCCATAAGGTACTGAGGAGTTTCGCTCCTTGCTGGCAAGTTACAACAACTCCTGGATTTGTATCCTCCTTATATAAAAATCCAAGAACGGGTGATGCTCTGCTTGAAACAAACTCCCAGATATCAGGGACGTTTTGAAGATCGGTAAGTGTATATTTGTGTCCAATCATAGCATCATATACGATGCATTGATTCACAAATCTTTCCATATTTCCTTTGAACATAGGATCAATAATTCTAAACTGCCCCACTTGACTCATCAGAGCTGAAGCAAACACGGTACCTGTCTTATGATAGGGCATATAGTCAGGAAGGGTAAAAACAGACTCAAATTCTTCTGTAATAGATCTCCCCACCTGACTCACAAAACTTGCAAAAGCTCCTAAAGCGTAGGGAACATTATCGATCTTATGTTTTGTATTGGAGAGAGGGTCATGAATAAAAAGGGTCGTCTTTGGCAAGAAGATCAGATTGGTTGCGATCACAACCCATAAGAACCATTTCAAGCCTTCAATCAACTGCTGGTGAAAGAGTATGAGAATAACAATATAAACCGAGC
Organism: Pseudomonadota bacterium; assembly: GCA_018242065.1. GTDB lineage: Bacteria > Pseudomonadota > Alphaproteobacteria > UBA9655 > UBA9655 > UBA9655. Next base: position 15,449 of record JAFECQ010000020.1, read on the forward strand.
CAACCATCAGGCCGACCCGTATTAAGGAGAGGATCATCCCTGTTCGGTCTTCTTTAAACAAAGCTGCAATACCATTAAAGACAAGAGCAAAGAGCTCTCCTCCACCATATGTCGTAATAACATGTTCCATGTTATTTCTCAGTATCCAGTATTCAGTGCCCAGTGTTCAGAGAGTTTGTTGGAACACCTGATACCTGGATCTATTTGTTTTTGAAGTTGAACCATCATTTTTTTCTTTCTTTTCTGAATACTGAACACTGAGTACTGATCACTGCACAGCTTGCTGGGAGATAAATATATTTTGGAGTTTGGCTTCGATCTGTTGGGTTCTCTCAACCAAATCAAGAGTGATCGCCATTTGCTCAAAAAGAGCCGTCCGTTTTGCAAAAAGCATCTTGCGTGATGAAGCTATTCCCGCTCTAAGTTCTTCAATCATTTGATCATTGATTTGGGTTTTCTTAAGCTGCGTGACGCTATCCCAGACAAGAGTCATAACTTCTTCGAGATATGAGAGGAGGATATCATGTGCGATTGCTTCACTGAAATCAGAGGCACTTAGAGGACTTCCTCCTTCTTTAAAAGCTGCTTCAACAGCCATAATCTTTAAAACAGGAAGTTTTGTTGTATTGATAAACCCACGTTCTTCCTCAGAAAGAGGTCTATCTTCACGAATCTTTTGAGAGAGGGAGAGAAGGAGCCGATGCACTTTTGCATAAAGAGCCCGTTCTCTTGAAAGGGCCATATGTTGAAGGTGAGGCGCAAGACACTGATCTTCTGAAAGAGTATCACATTTATAGATCTGAACAGGCGTATCTCCCATAATCAATCCAGAGATGAGCTGAGGGTCACTGCTTTTAGAGGGAAATACGATAACCTCTAAGCGATCCCGTACACGCCGAGAGACAATCGTGCCTGAAACTGTCATAAAGAGTTCTGCCAAACTAGGATCTGCTCTTAAAAATTCATTCTTCTGCAACGCTTTCCAGGCAATGTTAAATTCATCCCCAAGAATATCCTTAAATCCTTGTCTTTCTGCTTTTCGACTATTGATCTCATCCCTTCTTTCTTCAGCACCACACTTTTGATGGCCTTGTGTCCAATCACTCACAACGCCTAGATCCTTACTCATCGCATTGCAGAGAAGGTTAGAAGACGCATCAGATTGAGGCCAAGCTCCGCCAACAAGAGTTGCAGCTGCCTCACAAGAATTGATGCTATGGGTGGTCATCTGCCGAACAGCAGCAGATAAATCATCTAAGACGCTTTTGATTTGAGGGGTCACCGTTGCTAGAGCAAGATTGAAGGCATATCCACTTGCATTGCTACCAATGTTGCGCAGAAGCTGGGTGAATTCCTGAGCATTAATAAAGCTAAATCCCCCTAAGAAGAGATCAATTCCACCACATCCAGATCGATAATGAGGTAGTTGCAAAGAAAAGAGTTCTGATTGGTGAACTTTTGAACGCGCAAAAACACTGCCGCCTGTGTAAAACCCTCCCGTTTGATCCTCATATCCACCAGACGAAGTTACGTTGTGTGACATCCCAAGAGATCTAAATGCAGACTCGAGGTTTTCTTGCATGCCAGCTTGGAGAGAACCACAAGAGAAGATAAAAAAAAGAAACCCGTAAATCCAAGAATGAATATGGGAATTCCTTTTTCCACATTTTTTGGTGTTTTTTTCGTTTTTCTTATATTTTTTTCTTTTATTTTGGGCTTCTTTACTTAAAAAATTACATTTGATAGGGTTAGTACTAAGGAGAAATGCCATGACCTACCTCACTATTCCGGACGAATTAGATAAGCTCTTTGAAGCTCTCTCAGCAAAAGGGGGTATTTCCAAGGTTGAATATGCACTTTATGTTTTAAAAGAATTCTTAGAAGAGCAAGAAGATTATCTTCATGCACTTGAAAGTGCTCTACGTATCGAAAGAGGGGAAGAAGAAACCGTCCCTTTTGAAGAGGTTGTAAAGAAGCTTGGCTTAGAAAAAGAAGCCTAGGGTTCATTATTTTAAGTCTCCTTTTTCAAAGTTTGTCTTAGAAACTCGAGTCAAAACCTCAACTCTTTTTTCAATCTCTGATTCTGAAGTCATGCCATAAGCAAGCGGAATGAGCTTTCCTGTTTTAGGATGTACCGCAATAAGGGCGGGTACATGTAAAACCTGGAGACGCTCTGCAATACCATTATCTTGTCTAGCTTCAGGAAACTCTTGTAATTTTCCTCCATCTATGGAAATGGCTAAGACTGACCATCCGTACTTTTGAGAGAATCGTTTTACAATGGGTGCAAAGTGATGACAGTAAGAACAATTCTTGCGAAAGAAAAAAAATAATCCATACTCTTGCGCTAATGCTTTAATGCTCTGAGAGAGTTGTTTATGCTTTTCTTCGTAATAGATATGACGTGCATTTTGATCAACGGGATATTGAAGTGTTTCATCTAAAGAAGGTGTGGTCATGATGACCTGCTTCCACATTTCAGAAAACCTTTGACTCTGGTCCATCAAAGCTTTTTGAGCCACAATGTAGGCAATAATCTTCTCTCTTGTGGGTTCAATGATGGCTGCATGGAGTTTCTGTTCTAATTCCTTGCGTTGCTTTTCAATTTGCTCCGTAGGAGATCGAGAAGCGAAAGAAGGAGCCATTTCTTTCTGATCACTGAACCCTGGATACTGATCACTGTCCTGGTACCAGTGCCAGCCTTCTGCATGACGTTCGAAGAAAGCTGCTGACGCAGCAGAACTCAGTAATCGGTTATCTGTAATCAGAAGAAAGAGTAAAAAAAGAGCAGACTTCGATATTATCATAGGCAGCCCTATAAAATCTAAAGTTCTCATAATATTTCTGATGACTGACGCCTGATTACTGACCACTGACTACGCCTCTGGTCTTTGTTGAGGTTGTTTTGTTGAGTGTGGATTTAAACTTTGTTTGATCGTATCAAGGCGTTCTCCTATTTTATCTCCCACTCCTTGTATTTTCTCGGGTTTATAGTTCTTCATGAGATCTTCAAAAACTTCTCTAAGATCAAGCTTAGAAAAGTCAATTCTCTGGATTTCCTCAATTGTAAATCCTCTACAAAGAGGTTCATCCGCCTCTCCCCACCCAAGATTAATTTGTTTTCGGCCTTGCTCATGAAACACCTTTAATAACTTTGACCCAAAGCAACAAAAGGAGGATTTTTTCTTAATGCACTTTCCTAAAACCTTTTCAGCACAATAGGTTCCTACATAATGACAAAGACGTTTTTTACGTTTTTCATGTAAGAGTTTTTCTTTTGCCTTGCATCCTCCAAGTCCCATGCTTTTTCCCCAACCTTTTCCTGATCCACAACAATCTTTAAAGTTGAGGATATGCTTTGAGCATTGATGTCCTTCTCCTTTAAAAATGGAGTCCATCTTTCCTTGCATTTCTTTAAGAAGGCTCAATTGAGCCAAAGTTGACATCATTTCATCATTGTTCTCCCAACTTTGATCGCGACAATTCCCATCCAAACAAAATGGCGTGTGCCCTCCCGCAATACCCTCTGTAATTTCTCCATTTGCACTGCTCTTGCACTGATAAGTTTGAGTATGTACAACGCACGTAGAACCAATCATCTGGGCACAGGTTGAATTAATTTGAGCACATCCACGGGCTCGTAAAGGCCCACAATCATCCTGAGAGGGGTAAGAACAGCTGTATGTCAATGTTTGTTCCCAACAATCTCTTGTGATTGGAATGCCCGCTATAAGACGTGTTTGTGGGCCCTGACTGCATTCTCTAGAGACATATGAGCATAAACCTTGATCAACCTTTTCTTCCAAACGTTCACAATTAGAAACCCGATGATCGGGACCCCATTCATCTGGTAGAATGTGATAGGAGTCTTCTTCATGAACCACTTTAATCGTTGTCAGAAGGTTGTAGTTTTTTAGAGTTCCAGGAGTATTATAATAAGCTCTCCCTTCAATTAAAGGCGCTCCAGAAGCTCGACGTTCAATAACAACACTTTTAATGCAATCTTCTTCTAAATCTATCGGAATTCTGTTTCGAGGATTCTCGCATTTGGCACATCGATTTGGCCCTTGCCTAAGTGTTTCCTGAAGGCAAAGTTTAAAGTTCTGTGTAATATCTATTATTCCAGGGTTTCTCTTCCAAAAAAGCACCTTTCGCCAATTTAAAACATCATTAAGAAGAGATAAGCAAGCTCTCGGATGGGCTTTCTTATACGACTTCTTGCATCCTGAGAGGTAAAAACTACCTGATTTTTCCTTCAAAACCTTTGTTTTAATAACTCTGACGTTTAATATCTCTTTGCACGTTTCAAGAGAATCATCTCCTGGTTCCTCACAAACGAATATCTCATCAGGAATAACTTGGGGTATTTTTACGAGTTGAGTGCCAGTTCCTCCTATAGCCTCCAAAGGGTTTTCTAAAATGCGTTGAGAGCCTACCATGAGTGGATCCTTCTCAGCATCTATCTTTACTTTTGGACGAGACTCTGAACTCTCAATGATCATCTGACCAACAGGATTTTTCTGTGCAAGAGACTGGGAAGCACCCTCCAACGCTCCGACCGAAAGATGGACTTCTTGTGAGATACCTGCCGAAAATGGATGGGTGCCTGCTTCTTTCGTTTTAGTCTCCATTTGATGGAGAAATTCCTGGGCCACTTGATCTCCATTCGAGAGATTCTTCCAGGGATTAGCGAAACTCACACCTTGGAGAGGTAAGAAAAGATAACAACAGACTAAAAGAGTTTTCCTACAGAATTTCACTTAAAAACTCTCTCTCTTTAAAAGGGATTGTGCTTCTTGGCTAAGATCACCTTCCTTTGCAAAAGTCTCCAAAGCATACTGCATGCTGACATGCCCTTGGAGTCGATCATGAATGGGAGTCTGCGTTCGCTCTAGGGAGCTTACCTGAAACGGTTTGCTTAAGATAAAAGTGGGAACAGCCTTAATGGAAAAAAGATTAAAAAGCTCAGGGTCGATGAGGAAACCTTGGCCTGTTTGTGAGATAATCTTCTGAAGAGACTGCGCTGTTTTAGCGTAACTTCCCTCAATAAAACCTCTTAAGACAAGCGCTCCCCCAAAGGATTTGGCATCATGAGCAAGATTGAGAAGTGCTTTCTCTCCGAGAGAAAAAGAAACGAATATATAAAGTTCTGTCTTCTCTTCTGGAGATGAATGAACTTTGCTTAAAGCACTTTCAAATGAGAGGTCTTTTACAGAGCAGGACGTATTGCTCTCTAAAACGCTTATTGCCTTCTGAAAATTTGTATCGTTGATGAGAGATTCAATCTTTTCTAAAGAATCATTTTGAAGTTTTTGAATTTCGGAGTTTTGAGTGAGTTCACAGCTCGCAAACACAGGATTTTTTCCTGAAATAAATAAAAAGAATAAAAATGCAAATGAGATGTTTGCTAAAAGAGGCAGCAATTTCGCTTCCTCCAGATCAAATAACCAAAGTCTTCGCCTTTATAAGGAAACTCACGACCTGAGCCCCAAATAGCTTCTGTTCGACCTAAGGGGTTACAGGCCATAGGACCGCGTGTTGTAGGACGGGGATAGGTCATTTGAGTTTTGTATTGGCTCTTCTTGATGATCGGCATGGGATACTTCTGGCAAATTTCGTGATTGGATGTCCCGCTCGTCCCCCACAAAAGAAGTTCTCGGTGAAGTTTTGCCATCATTCGTTGAGTAAGCAGAAGGCTTGCTTGAACACCTCCTATATGAGCAGCATTGTTCCCCGTAAAAGGATAAAGACTTCCCTGACATCCTCCACACCAAAAAAGAGCATCCATTGGAAATCCAGCACTTGTCGCGGCACAATCAGCAGTACAGGCGGCTTGCGCAATGGGGTTACTAAAGAGAACGGCTTCAGGATTGAGAATGAAGCAAAGCTCATCCGCATTCCACAAAGGATCAAGCTCTGTGATATAAGCGACATCAAAATTTTGCTGTTCTAGACAGATAAAGTCTGTCAGCAATTCCAACCAATAAATAACTGGATAAACATACCAATGCACTTGATAGAAGCTGCTTTGAGTTCTTGCTGTACCTTTAGCGCTGTGTACACCTTGTCCCACATGACTTGTTCCAAGTTGCACCCCTCCCATACTTACCATGCAGTATGGAGTACGCGTCACATCAATCAATCTTGCAGGTTCCCAAAATCCAATCGGAATTCCTGGGACAGGAAGAGGCATGGGAGGCCTCGGACACAAACACGGGATTTGACTCGGGTTAGATATGTCTTCTCTTCCGCTAGTATTTACTTTTACAGGCCCAATGGTGATCGGAAAAAGGCATGACCAACAGATATCTGTCACAGGATTTACAAAACGACCCTGACATGTTTTACTGATAGCGGAAGTATTTAAAATAAGGAGGCAACAATGTATGACCAGAACAACACTCAACCTTACCCATCGTTTACTTCCAATCGTATTTTCTAATGTCTTTTTTTCTTCCAATTTATGGGGGAAAAATTCAAATAACTCTCCTTCAATCTTTTTAGAAAACCCTAATTTCTTCTTAAAAAATTGGGATATGCTGTTTTCTTTTGAAACAATCTTATTTTTATTCTTTTTAGGTGGGATCCTATCTCTTTTTATTTTTTCGATAAGACTTTGGGTTTTTTGGAGAAAACTCTTTATGCTTTTGTTTGATTTTAAACGTTCTAACCAAACGTAATGACTTAAAAAATAACTTGAAACAACGTGGAGGCACCAATGTATGCTCAACAATATTTTCAAACTCGTTCTTGAAGGATGGCGAGGATTTGTCCTTCTCTTTTTTTGTCCTTTCTTTTTATCTTCAGCCCACTCAAGTAGATTGTCCTCTGATTGGGAATTTTCCGATCCCAATGATCCGTTTTTAGCCCATTCAGGATATTTTTTCTCTTCAGATCTGCTCTTAGGGTTAAGTTTTTTGGGATGGTTTTTATTTCTATGGTTTTCTTCAAAACAAGCTTGAAAGATGTGAGAGAGGATAAAATTCTTCATTTATTCTCTCTCGCTTAAGTCTGATAACGTCGAGGAAAATGTTAACGCTTGAAGGTGGATTTCTTCAATGCGCAGTTGAAGCCCTTCTTGAGTGACTAAAGCTGGAACATGGGTAATTCCAAGCTTCTTCATAAGAAGGCCAGATTGATCAAAATAAATTGGTGTTTCCCATTCTTCTGAAAGTGCAAGAGGTGCTCCATTCACTAAAATAAGCTTAACTGAGCGCTTGAGGTATTGCTCATAAGCCCACGACTTTTGCTCTGGATCCCCTTCATCAAAAAAGAGTAGATCTTGAGAAAGGCTCACCGTTTCAAGTGGATTAATTTTTGTACCTTTTGAAACAAATACTTTTCCTTTGTGATCTCTAAGATCTTCAGGAACAATGTATGTAGGATCATAATAAAAGACGCGGTTCTTTATTGTTTTTGAAATGTTCTCGACAGGCTTGGGTCGTTCAATAGATTCTTTTGTTTTCTTTTGAATCTCAATATCGTGATGCTTTAGCTCTCCACGTTCCTCCATCCTCTTCAGCTTTTGTTGAATCAGAATAAGAGGATCTTCTTCCTTGATGGATGCGACTTTTCCATGAACACCAAAATCTTTCGCAAAAGCAGTGTTCAGTATCCAGAATCCCAGAAAAAAAAGAAGGAAAATATGCTGCAGTATCCTAATAGGACATTTTATAAGCTCAGACCCTTTAGCAAATCTTCTGATCTCTGGATACTGAACACTGAATACGGTGCTCACCATGTGAGGACCACCTTTCCCCATACCTTCTCGAGCGACACCAAACCAAACTCTTCATATCGAGAATCAAAGCTTTTTGGATTGTCTCCAGCAACAAATATATATCCTTGAGGTATGTACGAAGCGATAAGAGGCGTTAAAGGTTTTTCAATTTTAGTTTTGTTAAGAAGAAGAAGGCATTCCATCTCCAGAGATCTCATCTCAAGAGATCCTATCTCGAGAGAATTATGAGAAATACATAATCTTCCTTTATTTAGATGGAGACGATCGCCAGGAATTCCTAAAATACGTTTAGCAAAAAGCAAATCACCTACATATTGTACGGAGTGATTTTGAATAAGAACAACATCACCTCGATTAACCTGAGGTGTTCTTAAAAATAAGGCGTATTTAAATCCTTTAAGACTTTCAGTGACGCATTCTGAAAGCTTTGTATAATAAGCAATCATTCCCAAGAAACCCAACAAAGGAATGCACCCAAAACTCAAACGTAGAAGCTTTCCTCTCATAACGCCTCTTTTGTTGCATTGAATGACTGAGATATTTTTTGAATGGCCTCTTTTAAGCTCCATCCTTGACGGATGAGGCTTTGAACAGCTGCGAACTCTTCAGCTTTCGTTGAATAAAGAACTTGAGAAAATGGATCTAACAATAGACGTCCGACGGCAAACCCTTTAGGACCTTTAATCATGACTTCAGCATATTTTCCTTGCTCTGTCCGAAGGGATCTCAAGGTTCGTTCCATAGTTGGATCCATGGCAAGACGATCAGAATTTTTAAGCAGTTTGATGGATTCATCTTTTTGAGAAAGCAAGCACATCCAATCCGCATTATCAAAAGCCGCTTGAGCTCCTGGCGTTGTATAAAAATCGTTAACGGACTGCGTTCCTACAATAAGGCCTCCATAGTATTTTCTCAGGCGCCTTGCCGCTGTTTCAATGAATACGCCTGATTGCTTGCCTCGTAACATATCCCAGGCTTCATCAAGAATAAGACAGGAAGGGGTTTTTCGATCTCCCATATAAACAGAGTTTGTGATCTGTAAAATCACCATTTGAACAATCACAGATTGAAGGTCTTTGCGTTCTTTAAGTTCTTCTAATTCAACCACAACAAGAGCATCAGAAAGATCAATATTAGATTGCCCATTAAAGAATCGACCGTAAGTTCCCTTTTCTTTATAAGGATGGAGTCTTTCCCCCAGTGTAATGGCTGTTGGATCATGATGGGTTAAGAGGAAGTTTGCGACATCTGTTATCGTTGCCTTGTTTTGTTTCTTACTCCACGCATCTTGAATGGCTTGCTCGAGATAGGTGTCTTCTAAGTCTGTTGTTCCATGTTTAGGAGCTGCCATAAGAGAAAGAATAGGTTTTAGCATGGCTAAAGCATCTGATGCTTCCTCAGAGTCATGCGTTGGAATAGAAGAAAAAGGGTTAATACAAATCGAGGAATGGGTTGAGAATTCAACATAAGTGCCATTTAGAAGTTTTACGGTTTTTTCAAATGAACGTCCAACATCTAAAACAAAAACACGTGCACCCATTCCGAGCATGCTCGTCATCAATTCTTGCATAAAGACAGATTTTCCTGAACCCGATCGACCCACGACACAAACGTTATAATTCCCCTCGTTATTATCAAAAGGAGACCAATAAAAAAGTTGCCCGCGCCTTCCCACTAACAACATTCCAGGAGATGTCGTTCCGTGCCATTCCCCTTGAAGTGGCATGAGATTTGAAGGCTCGTGGCTTAAGGTCGTTTTGGTCTTTTGAAACTTGCGGCTATCTTCAGCGCCTCCTTCTCCCCACATCATAGGAAGACAGCTTAAAAATGCAGGAAGTTGAAGATACTTATCTAAAGCAAGTTCCCATCTTTGAGAGCGGTATAAATTAAAAAGGGTTTGTTGCTCTCTCATAATAAAGTGAGGATCGCTCAAAAGACCCACTTGAAAACGCGTGCGAACAAGCCGTTGACCGCCTTCGAACTTTTCTCGAACATAAGTCCATTCTTCAGCTTCCTTTTTTAAAGAAGGAACGTATTTTGCAACAGGACTGGCCGCTTGTTTTTCTACGTTTCCACATTTTGCAAGCATATGGGTTTTAAGGGTCTTTTCATTACAAATATGAATCCCATAAGAGAGAAAAAAACTCCCCTGAAACCGTAAGAACTCTTCAAAAGGATCGCCAATAAGAGAACCCATCGCATTAAGGTGCCAAATTGGAGGGAGTAGGCGGGTTGTATAAAGGCGCATGACTTTCGCGTCTGATTTTCGAGAACAGGATTTTTCTCCTTCGCCAAAGATTATTTGAGAAGGTTCAAGAGCAATACGCGTTGAAGGATTCATGAGCTGATTTGAAAGAGCATCGTGAATGTTCCAAAGCCCTGTTGATGGACTTAAGCGTTCTGATAAATCCGTTGTTGGATTGAGAAGTTCATCAAGACCGCACAAAAGATCCTCGGCATGCCAAACTTTGACCGGAAGTTTCCAACCTTTTAAAGTTGTTATAAGTTGTTCTCTAAGAGACAAGATATCGTCAATAGATCCGTGGTTCTGTCCCTCACTATAAGAAAGAAGAAGCCGAAAGGTCCTAACGCCTTGTCCGTGTGAAAGAGCTCTCAAATAAGAACTTCTCTCTCTTGCAAGTTCTTCTATAACACTAGAACGTCCTACCCTTGTTTCTTCCCAAGCCTTCACAAGGGGTTCAATGCGCTCACTTGCAATCAAAAGACATTGAAGGTTTGACCCTAAAGGAAGGCTATGTTGAAAAATTCCCGTAAGCTGACGGGGAATATCTTCTCCACCTCCAACAAGGGGCAATGTCTCAAGAACAAACCCGACACTCGAACGATTCAGAAAAAGCTGGGTTTCCGGATCAAAACTCCGATAGGGCAAGAGCTCGCCTAAGCTATAAGACAAAAGAAATTCATTTGCCAACCGAAGCGTTGATGATGTGCTCCCAAAAGATGTACCTTTGAGTTTTTGCACAAACAGCATTAAGCCTCCACCAGAACGCCTAAGTCAGTGACAAATTCTTGAGGAGCAAACCAAATATGAGGTTGTTGGATTTTGTTTTCTGAAGGCCGGCATCGTCTGCAAGAAGAACCTTGTGAAGAAGATAAGGGTTCTTTTGGAAGCTGACCATCATTAATTAAGTGATTGACTTCAGAAATCGATTTACATCCCACACCTTCTCCTGGAGGACACTCAAACCCTCCTTCATAAACGCCCATACACCCGCTTAGAATAAGCGGAGTAGTTAGTAAGTGGAAATTAGTGATTAGAAGAGAGAGCTTGAGGCAGTTTGTTTTCTCTACTCTCTGTTCTTTATGATTTTGCATTTCTTTTTCCTTCTTTTTTCTAATTTCTAACTTCCAATGACGAATTACTGAGCACTCGCTTCTTTTTGAGAAGCGATGTGCTCCTTGGCCGTCTGCGCCCCCATAAAGGTTCCCTCCGTAAATACGATATCAACGACTTGACCTGCGGCAATTTGAATGACCGGCTGGAGTTGCTCTGCTCGATCAATGTAATATTGGGAGAGACGATCAAGAGCAGTTGAAGCCCCTGATGCCATGCCAGCTGTAAACATATCGCCAATATGGGGAGGAGACGGTTGCTTTCCTCCTGGCAGAAAAGGATTAATTGGAGTCTGTCGGTTTTGAGGGTTTGCAACATTGCTAAGTCCAGCAAAAACACCTCCCACAAGACTCCGAGCTAAAAACTGCCCGTCTTTTGAAGCAACAATGCCTCGAATCCCTGTTTTACCATCAGATCCAGCAACATAGCCCGCAACTTGGGTTTCAATAATTTCACCTGTCTTTCTTTCAATGCAAGTGAGCTTCTCAAGACGAGCATAAACCCTCTCTGAAGACAGATCTCCAAAAGCACTTGCTGTGCAATGACAATCCTTCAGATCACTTTGAAACCGTCTTGGTAAAGTTCCATGATCAATCAATCTTAAGAGCATCGGCCTTGGATCAGATGACGCTGTCATGGATGTAGATGCATCAAGGCCTGAGAGCAAAACTGTTTTTGCAAAGGCACCTGCAGGGATTGTGGTATCAACGGTCTTGAGTTCTTTAAGCCCTTGTCGCTCAGTTAAGCCTAAAGAGAATTTTTGAATAATTTGTCGTTCTTCTTCTCCATCAAACTTTGGAATCCTTGGATTTTCTATGCTTTCATGCAAGGGGTTCTCTGGTTGATAACCCGCGTACAAATCTTCTATCCTGCTTTCCAAGTGAAGAACTTTAGATTCTAACTCTTGATCTCCTCTCTCTTCTTTATCTTTGATCGCCTCTTCAAAAAGCGCCTTAAGAGCATCTATTTCTACACAAAGTTTTTTGTTCTCGTCCTCAATCTTATGCCGCCAGACCTCGTTCAAATCCACTTTATAAGACGCCGTCTCAATCGTTTTAGGAATCAGTTTGGAAATATCATCCTGCTTCTGAAGAGATTTATTCTCAAAAAGAAAAATGACAATGGCATAAGAAGTTCCTAAGGCCGTCACACAAAGACACCCCATCCAAAAAAACTGAAGACGTCTTATCCCTGATGCGGATTGAGGATTAAAACATGGCCGCAGCACTCTATCGAGGGTATGAAGTAATTTGGGCTTAAGGAATGCGCGTAACAACGTAAGCCTCCGTCGTTTCTCCAGAGTTTAAGGATTTTATTGGCATCAGAATTGCGATGAGATCCTTCTTCTTTGACGGAAGGTTTGCTGCAAACTCTACTTCTGCGAGAATAACGGGGGCCTCGGTAATATTACGAACCTCATAGGTCAAACAACGAAGCTTTTCTCCTTTCAGCTCTCTTATTAAGGGATAGAATTCTGTAGGCGTTGTTATATTAAGGGGGATTGCCTTATATCCTAAAGGAATTCGATTATCTCGACAGGCATATATAAGATCTTCAACCTCATCACGCGTAATTTCAGGTTGAAGAGCCATATTTAGAGACGGTTTTTGCTTTGAAGATTCTCTGTGTATATTAAAAATCAAAGTCTCAGGAAGTTGATCTTTGGGAATCAGGCGAAGATCTTGTGTGTATCCTCCCTCTGTGACGAAGGTTAAATGAATAGGCTTGGAATTGTTTAAACTCTGAGGACGAATAAAAATTTGACCATGTTCTTCGTCAGCTTCTAAACTATACTCCCCTGTCATTCCAAAGACATTAAGGATTCGATCCTCTTCAACAGCTATACGGGTGAGATCTCTCTTAGAGATAGGAGCTTCAATAACTTTTAGATTGTTCAAAGTATGCTGAATAGCAGCTTGTGCTGTTTCCAACAAGAGAATACTTAAAGCAAAACTCACATTCGTCATGAGAGAATAAATTTTAAATGATGTTGATTTAGGAGACATGGGGAGTTCCTCCAGATATGCTTTCTAAAAGAATCCCCCCGCCTCTTTGGGTGAATTGAAGAAAAAGAGACTCTTGAACATCACGAATCTGCTTTCCCGCAATAAAGCTTGTTAATAAGCCTTTTACATGAACTTCAAGAGACTTTGGGTTGGCCGTAACTTCTATCGGTTTAAAATGAGTTGAAAGTTGGAGCTGTATATAGTGTTCTCCATCTTTGAGGAGTTGGTTTTTAAGTGTGCCATAAGCTTCAGGCGTAGCATATTTTAAGAGAGTCTCGTGATTATAAGAAAAACTACTTGGAGAAATATCCAAGAGAAGTTTTGAGAGATAAGCTCCCATCTCTTCTAAATATTCTTTAGAAACCTCTCTGCCTTCAACCCATAAGGTTTTATTAATATAGGGAGGGACAAGAATTGTTCGTTCGCTTTTACAAATGAGTGCAGCGACCAACAGCACATTGCTGAGAGATAACACTCCTCCCAAAATCAACAGACCATTCCGTTGAGATAAAAGCTTGATGATGTTCTGATGGAGAAATTCAGCTATCACCCAATATACTCCCGAATATGAGAAGGGACAGGGAGCTTTAAAGATCTTTTATACGTTGGAAGATGCCAATAAAGGGCATGAATCAGCATTGCTCCTTCATTGCGTTTCTTTAGGGTTCGTAAAAAGGAGACAGTTCCGAGTCCCAACATAAATCCTGTCAAAACCCACCCCATAAAAAGTCCTCCCAGGAGAGGAACCATCAAGGCTAATGCTTCGTCCTTATTGACACCTAAAAACCGCAAAGGTTTATCGAGACGATTTAAGATAGTGTGTTCACCTTGATCCATAAAACTTACACACAAGCAGCATAAGTTGTATTAATCCACACCCTTGCAAATCCAAAACTAGCCGTTGTAATCAATGCAACCACAAAAGGAGTCGGGCTAGATTTCATAAAGGAAATCGCTGCACCTGCTAAGCACCCACAGATCAATATAATGGGAACAAGGTTGTTATTAAGAATGCTTGCGAGGTTTCCAACGCTTGCGTTGAGCCCCGCATCAGGGCTCGCTCCGATAGCGAACGCTCCTGTGTTGCAGAATATCAAAGCAACTGTGAGTGCAAATGATAGACGAAGAAGTTTGTTTTTCATTAGATTTTCTCTTCTTGTGAATGAATGGGTTGAGTTAAAAAGTAGGCCATGTTCTCAGAATCAGAGCAGGGAGGAATATCCTCACCAAATGATTCATGTTCTTCTTTTGGTAAGACTTCGTGATGTTCTGATGTGGTTGACCGAAGATACTCAATCTTTCCATCACGGCCTGAAACCACAATTTGAGGAGTCATTCGAGAGCGGTTATATTTATCGATCCACTGCTGGTAGGCAAGCTTCCCTTCGATATAAACCGTATCTCCTTTTTTAAGGACGTCTTTGATCCAAGTAACTGTTGACGGCCTGAAGACAATAACACGATGCCATTCGGTAGCCGTTTGCCATTCACCGGACATATCTTTCCAAGATGAACTTGTTGCAAGAGAGAAGGTTGCAATTTCACGGCCATTTTGAGCTATCCACACCTGAGGAGCTTGTCTTATATTTCCTTTTAATATGACCTTATTGAGCAATGGATTCTCCTTTCTGAGGATTGTTGGTTGTTGTAGAGGAAGAATGAGGGAATGTTCTTTGTTGAAAGAAAGCGGCCTCTTCGATAAGACGCGTGCGAAGTGTTCTTGTGTTCGGGAAAGTCTTTTCAATAACAGGAAAAATCTTCAAGCGAAGACGGTCAATGTGATCAAGTGTTTCTGGATCATGGCTTCCAATCCAAACAAGTCTGCTATTTTCAACTTCTAAGAAACAAGCATTGGCAATTCCTTGTAAGTCCCGCAAAGAAATAGATTCTTGGGAATGAGGAGAGAATTCTAGTTGAGAACACCAGTCTTTCCAAAGAGGGTCTTTAATAGAATCAAGTATGGCTTTTAGTTTTTCATCTCTGACTTGTTGATTTGTTTCATTTTTTTTTGACTCCATGGCATCATGGTCATCAAAGTTTCCTTCCAACACTTTGAGAAGGTTTGCTTCCTCTAAAATCCAGTCCAATGTGACGCGCCATCTTCGCGTGCCTTCCCCCATAAGAAAAGAAGAGGACTTCACACGCTCGCAAAAGCCTTCCCACTCTGACAAGTCATCCTGAAAATAACGATCAAGGAGAAACTGAAGTCGCTGTTTACGTTCATCACTCAGACGAATGATTTCTCCACCTACGTTCTTCTTCCACACCTCAATGGCATTTTCTTGCGCGCGCGCTGTGTGCTCTTTGTTTGTAGTCTCTGAAGTAGTCTCTGTTAGGTATAAGAAGTTACATTTTTTGACATTCGAATGAGTATTAGGTTCACCATCGAAAGGTGAATTTTGCGACTCTCCTGTATTATTTTTGAACGTTGCACATATCTGCGGGTTTTGAGAAGTTGTTTCATCGAAGGTAACTTTTTGTTTCTGTTTTTCGACGTTCGAAGGGTGACTTTTGAACGTTGAGAAATTCTCTTGGTTTTTTCCTTTATGGCTCTCAAGAAGACATTCTGATCCATGGGATAAAAACATAGCTTGTGGAAAGCCAGGAATCGTATATCCAAGAGCCTGAAGATCAGATTCTAGTTTTCTGAGATTAACACGATAGTGAGTTGTTTTATCCCACTTGTTTTGGAAATTTCTTCTCTCAGTTATCCATCCTCTTTCAATAAGAAAACGAAGATACCGACGCATCGTAACACGGGTCACACGGGTCATCGTTTCTTCAATAAGCTCATGAGCTGTCTTGTAAAACCATCCGTAATGTGGAGAAAATGAAGAATCATCACTGTTATCGTCGATTCTTTGTTCTTCTTCCACCTGAAGCTCAAAATCTTTTAACCGTTGGGTCCAATATAAAAGCTGATTAAGGACCACAGCAATAAGCGGATCTCCCGTCAAAGCCACGAGTTCTTTTCGTATAACAGCAACATTCTGATCTTTAGCGGAAAGATAACTTTTATGTTCATAAGGTTGATCAGGAATACTTATAGGTGA
Source organism: Pseudomonadota bacterium (assembly GCA_018242065.1). Taxonomy (GTDB): domain Bacteria; phylum Pseudomonadota; class Alphaproteobacteria; order UBA9655; family UBA9655; genus UBA9655. The sequence continues at coordinate 31,604 of JAFECQ010000020.1, forward strand.
GGAGGGAGCAATGACTCCCTCCTCAGGCTTGTCTGAATCTCGGGGGAGGACCGTCATCAGACTTGCCTATCGGTTGGACTCTGTGAATTCCAAGAAAAACTCACTTCCAATCTTCGCTTAAAGACGCCGTATTTATGTAAATGATGATTTTTTTGTTTTATAAAAGTGAACATAAAAGCGCTCCTTGTTTTTTTGAGATCTTCGAATTTTTTGTACGAGGACAACTTCTGAACCCAACAAAAAGCTTCAATAGGCAAAGTAGACGAAAGGAAACTTTTAATTTACTCTTCCTACCGTATGGGCCTTTGCGAGGTTCTGTATGCGCACCTGTGATTGCCGGAAAAACTCTCACAGGTGCTTTTAGTTAACCTTTGATCATTCAAATCTCTCCTGTTGATGGTTTACTCTTCTCCCACATTCTAATTTACGTGTATTTCCTTGAAGCAACTCTAATTGAGGCACATAGGTTGTGCTCTTTTTAGCTTTTTGCTCTTCAAAAGCCTCAATGTCTTGGACACGATAAAAGACATGACGTCCAATTTTAAGAAAACGCGGTCCTCTTCCACTCCACCTCCAATGACTTAAGGTAATGGGTGTAATCTTCCAACGAAGAGCCAACTCTTCTTCACTAACTAAGGGTACGGGCATAGCGATATACCTTCCTGTTTATAATGAACAACATTTTTATAATTGAGAATATAAATAATCGATTTTCATTAAGTTAGTCAACTACTTTTTTGTATTTATACTTCAATTATACTTCGTAAAGATTGAATTATACTTCACAAAGATTCACAAACAGATCCGTAAGGATTGTGCGAGCCTTACCTCAAGATAATCGAGTAAGTTTTTGTGAAATTTTTGAAAAGTCATATCTTAACCAAGATATTTTGGAGTTTTCATAGTGATAACTTTGAAATTTATCTTACAGGTGACAATTTGGTGACAATTAAAAAATTACTTGGCTATAAAATGTATTAATATATTGAAATAAAATAAAAAATAATTATCTGATTAACAGACTCTTAATCAGCGGGTCGCAGGTTCGAATCCTGCAGCGCCCACCAGGAAACGTTGTGTCCGTTCTGGGCACATAGGTAACAGTTTATACCGGAGACATAGGTAACAGTTTTCCCTTGAAGGGGTTGTCTCTGTGCTCAATCATACACGAGTATGCCTTGATGCGGGAGCCAAAACAAAAGCGTTAATCCTGAATCATTCTGACAGCAATATATTTGAGCGATCATTCAGTGGGATCACCTGAACAGCTTGCATATAGGCCTCAACAAATTCTTCTTCTATCCAGTACATATAACCCATATGGTCAATTGTCACCCCTGGTCGTGTATTTGCTGCCTTATATCCATGGGCCTCATATAATGCTGGAGATATTAAATCCTCCATTACAGATGCACTCCCTCGAACAAGAGGCATAACACGTGTCCAGCGAAAACAAAATCTTGCTATCCTTTTCTTCAAATCTTCAGCATCTTTAGAATCAGCCTTGATAGCATTTTCTAAAGCAGCCAGATACAAAGCTTCATGAGGCTTAATATAGCGATTTTCAGTATGATATATCATAACAGGAAAGTCACCCGTCTCTTGGACTTCATGAGGGATCATGGCCATAAACCCATAGCCTTTTGCCGGACCTTTGGTTGTCCCATGGGTAATATCCACTTGAAAAAACCTTGGCGCCTTTGAAAAACATGTTGGAGTTACTTGCGTATAGGGCTCTACTCCAGGAGGCGCTACAGATTTACTTCTAAGCTGTGGCTCACCCATCCTCCCAAAAATGAGCGCGGTTATTGCATCTTTATAATCAATGAATCCAACATTTTCTCCTGGCATGAGACTACAACATCCTATCTCAAGAAACTCATAGGCATATGCTCGGTCTAGCATATAATCTTTTGAGGCTTTCGCAGATGGCTCTTGGGTAAAGAAACAACGCCAGTCCTGTAAAGAAATTTCTCTTAATTGAATCCTTGTGCCTCCAACACTCATCTGTCGTGTCTCAGTTTTCAATAATTTTCTTATTTCTTCTTGGATATAGGATCGCATGACTGAATACCGAGGCTCATGGGTCCCGGTTGTAGCAAATTCACTATCTTGGTTCTTACGAAACAAACCAAACTCCTCTGCATCCTCTGTACCCGCTTCAAACGCAATGCTTCGCCTTGTTAGGGTTGCAAGCTGTATGATATCTTCCACATTTGTGCGGTCTCCTGCACGGTAAGAATGAATTCGCGCTGATAATTGAGGAATTGCCTCACGCACACCTCTCTGAAAAATTTCATGAGCACTTCTTCCTCCATAAAATACTTCGGTGATTTGATTAACCTTAGAGGAGTGGAGAGCAGAATTTGATGCTGCTGAAGTTTTCTCCTCAGGGGGCCGGACACTAACAGTAGCATCGCTGCTTTTTTTATTGGTCTTTGTGCTTGTCGTAGGAGAATCTTGATCATTTTTCCCACTCATAGCTACAACGCCCAATGAATAACTAAGAAGAAAAGAAAAAGTTAATGTGAACAGAACTCCTCTATTCAATAATATATTGAACATATTTCTATTTACCCTATTCATATTAAATATTATTCTTATGTAGAAAAAAGTTATTAAGTCAAGCATAATTTTGACTCTCGTATATCAACTGTGCTTTTCACTCAGAGGTGCCATCCACTTAAATAGAGGAGATTTTAAAATACATATTTTTCTTACGTTCTATAACCATCCATTATCACGAAGAAGATTGTAAACGATTTAACTCTTTTCGTAACATCAAGTATTCTTTTATAAGGTTAATAATAAGGAGCTATTATGGAACCTCTTTTCTTTGAATACCTTCCTTCCCTTTTCAGCGTCGCTGGATTGGTAATGATCTCTCTCATAAGTCCAGGGCCCGATTTTGCGATCGTTGTAAAAAATAGTTTAGTTTATTCCCGCAAAACGGCTCTTCTAACAGCCTTTGGTATTGCACTTGGAATCCTTGTTCATGTTGCTTATACATTACTGGGGTTGGGACTAGTCATTGCAAAAACGCCCTGGCTTTTATTTACTGTAAAGTGTTTGGGAGCTGTTTATTTACTCTACATAGGGTTTAAAGCTCTTCGAGCAAAGAAAGCTCAATCACTTGTAGGAACTCTCCATCACAAACCTGATATTTCGCCTTTATCCGCCATTTGCTCGGGCTTTTTAACAAATGCTCTCAATCCCAAATGCATGCTGTTTTTTGTGAGCTTATTTTCAGTTGTCGTTGATCCTCATACCCCTTTCATCATTATGCTCACCTACGGAACCATCATTTTTATTGAAACGTTAGCTTGGTTTGGGTTTGTCGCATTTTGCTTATCGGGAAAAACTACCCGAGAAAAGTTCAACGCCGTTGGTCATTGGATTGAACGCATCACCGGTGGAATCTTAATGGCCCTAGGCGTGCGGTTATTTCTTATGGTGTAGGGTCGAAGAGGCAACTTACAATTTAAACAATCCTATTAGAGGCTTTTTCCTCATCACGATGATATTTCCGAGAAGAACGAACACAAGACCAAACAAATCATTTGCAGACCAGGTATAGCCCTCAAGGACACTGGAAATGATAAGCGCAACCACAGGGAATAATATGGTTGTATAACTTGCAAACTCTGGCCCGATATTTTTGATCAGCTTTAAATAGCACAAGAAGGCGATAACTGACCCGGGAATAACTAAATAGAGAAGAGATGCCCAATAGATGGCACTTTCTGGTAAAATAAACTGACTCGATTGAAAAAATGTATAAATGAACATCGCAAATGTTCCATAAACCATTCCCATGGCCATAGAAGGAACAAGATCTAATCCTACGTTATGGTTTCGACGGGATATGCTGCCTCCGAGCGAAAAGATTAAAGAGCCTATGGCTGCCAATCCTAATCCTTTCATAGCATTATTTTGTAGAGAAGAGCGTGCTATTTCATCCCAAAAAAACACACATAAGCCAATAATCCCGATGAATGCTCCAAGGCTCACGTTAAAAGTAGGCTTTGTTCGAAAGAAAATATAGTTATTCGCAATGCTTAAAAAGCTTACCCCAGAAAAAACGACAGCAATAACGCCTGAAACGATATAACTTGCCGCATTATAAACAAATAAATAATGCAGTGAAAACATGGAGAGTCCAAGACCGCATAAAAACACGTGATCCCTTATTTTAAAACTTAGGCTAAACCCTTTAATTTTGCACCAAGCAAGCAAAAATAAAGCTGCCAGGGCTGCTCTATACAGGATAGAGATTTCATCGGGAGCATGACCGACTTGAAGTTTAATAGCAAACCAAGTGGTTCCCCAAATTAAAACTGTGAGAGTATACAAAAGTACGTTATTCATGATGGAGACTTCCGTTTCCTAGATCGCGCTTCATAGAAGCGCTCCTTATAGGATATAAGAACCTCAAGGTTGCTCGTCAAGGTTAATGGATGATAAAGCTTCTTGATGAGGGCCTTTTATTTATTTAGAACGTGAGCATCATAGACTTCAGCTACATACTGGAATAATAGATGGACTATCTTTATACAATGGCCGTTTTTGATCATCTCCAAAAACCTCACACACTTTAAATCCAGCTTTTCTTAGAAGATCCATCAACTGCTCATAAGGCGTAAATCGCAAACGAATTTTGGTTAAGGTTTCCTTATCTTTCCAAACCCGTTTCGTCGTATAGGTTACAATCTGATGAGATGGATCTGATTGCTGCTTGCCATAGACTTCAACAGCCTCACCTTGCTGATCTTGAAAGGTATGCCAAAACTCAAATTTATCCACGTCCTTGAAGTCGTTCTCTTGAGGATTGCGGGTGTTGAATACAAAGAGCCCTGAGGGTTTAAGGTGTTTCCTTACACAATTCAGCATCCGAAGTTGATCTTCGTCTAATAACAATGCTTGAAAAGCATTGCCTGCCATCAGAATAAGATCAAACGTTTCATCCAAGTAGAAATCACGAATATCTCCTTGAGTCCACTCAATTGGAAGCTCTTTGCTTTTTTCTCGGGCTAAGGTAAGCATAGGCTCAGAAGCGTCCAAGCCTACAACCTTGAGTCCTTTTTTGGCCAAAGGAATGGTTAAACGACCTGTCCCACAAGCCAAATCCAAAACATTTCCCTCATGAATAAGATTTAAAAAAAGGTCGGAATCGCCCTGATACCCACCATATTCGGCATCGTAAAGAGAAGGATCTATGTATTCTTCAAGGTTGTTTAGCATTGTATCTATTCCATCGTCCCATAAATCGCATGTGATTGACCTGTCTGATAAGCCCAATAACGATCTCCATAAGACCAATGCCAGTATTCTGCGGGGTAATTTATAAATCCAACAACTTGTAGGACATGACTCATAATTTTTCTATTTTCTCGTGATTCTTGAGAAATGAATTGAGAATCAGTTTGAGAAAGAGACCCATCTTCATCTTCCATCCAATCTTTTACTTGAATCCCCATATCTACAGCATCTCCTGTTGTATCGATAAGATAGATATCAATAGCTCCCCCTGTAGAATGAGGAGGAATGTTTCGTGAACCATCCTTATTTATAATGGGAGATACCAGTTTCATCGTTTCATTAAAAATCTCCTCCTCAGACCATTCGGGATGTAGATTTTGTACTTTAAGATAGCGGCCTTTAAAGAGCTTTTCTTGCAACGCTAAGCTTCGATATCCTTCATAAAGACAAAGTTTTAGCCCCTCTGGCAACGCGGATTGAGCTTGAACAAGCTTTTCATATACAGTTTTACGTACCTTAGTATAATCCGTATTATTTCGAATTTCTGGAGAAGGGCCATAAGCAGTAATCATTTGGCTTGTGAGATCAACTAATGGTTCGTGATTATCTATAATAGGAATCGTAAGGACATGTGGGTCAGTAAGTAGTGTTATATTTCCTTTTGTAGAGCCGTGAAGCATGAATCCTCCTGTAAATGTCTTTAATTACTTATCTGCAACACTCACTTTCTTCTTAACATTTGTAATCCGTTGGATTAAATCTTGCAAAGCATTCCTTGACAAAGAGATACACCATGATTGAAGTCGTTTCTTATAATCCCGATTGGCCAAAGTTATTTGAGGCGGAATCCGCTCAAATAAAACAAGCTTTGGGTGACACTTGCATTGCCGTTCATCATGTGGGATCCACGGCTGTGCCCGGACTTTGCGCGAAGCCAAAAATCGACATTATACTTGTTGTAAAAAGCATGACTCATGTCATACAGAGTCTTGAAAAAATAGAATATGAATACAGGGGAGAATTCAACATTCCCTTTCATCTTGGATTTAGAAAAAGGCCTCCTCTTACGAATGTTAATTTGCATGTGTTTGAGGAGGGAAACCCAGAAATTGAGCTTAACCTTTTATTCCGCGATTATTTGCGTACTCATCCAGAAGCGCTTAAGGAATATGCTACTTTAAAATTAAAGTTGCTGGAACAAAGTGCTTCTCATGAAATACTGCAGGGACCTTTCAAAGGGTATACATTAGGAAAAGATGGCTTCATTAAAAAGACATTAGACCAAGTTGGTTTTAAGGGTCTTTGCGTGCGATTTTGCACTCATTATGATGAGTGGGAGGCCGCCCGCCATTTCAGGAACAAGTATTTTTTTGATAAGATTCCCATTGCTGACCCGTACACGTGGACCTTTGACCATAAGGATCATGTTCATTTCGTTCTTTACCAGGGCACACAAATTGTTGGGTATGCACATATTCAACTGTGGCCTGAACAACGAACAGCTTTGCGAATCATCGTGATTGATGAGCCTTTCAGAAGCCAAGGGCTTGGAGGACACTTTTTAACTTTGTGCGAGCGCTGGCTGAAAGAGAAGGGACATAAAATTTTGCAGACTCAATCCTCTCCCGAGGCTTATAGATTTTACAAAAAGCAGGGCTACATTGAAATACCTTTCAACGATCCTGATGGCTATGAAAGTGATCCTCAAGACATTGATATGGGGAAGATTTTATGAGAGTTTAAAACATCGGAGTAAAATTTATGCTCACAAACCTTTCCATTAGACGCGGAGAAGAGAAGGACCTTCCTCAAATCATAGGCCTTCTTATTGAAGATGAATTTGGATCCACAAGAGAAAATTTTTCTGATCCTTTGTTACCTAGTTATCACAAAGCTTTTCAGGCTATTACGTCAGATCAAAATCAAATCCTTTTGGTTGTGAACCATAACGAAGAGCTCATTGGAACCTGCCACCTGACCTTCATGCCTTCTCTTTCTTTTAAAGGATCCTGGCGACTTAATTTAGAAAACGTCCATGTGACTAAAAAGTTTCAGAATCAGGGGATTGGAACATGGATGATCCAACAAGCAATTACCATGGGAAAAGAAAAGGGGTGTAAAATTGTTCAACTGACAACAAACAAAAAACGTTTTCTCTCCAAGACTTTCTATGAGAAGTTAGGCTTTACCGCCAGCCATGAAGGAATGAAGCTTTATTTAGAGGATGCCCTATGAAAATCTGGACCGTTGATGCTTTTACAAGCAAACCTTTTGCAGGCAATCCTGCAGCAGTTACTCTTGTGGAAAAATTTCCATCCGATGAAACATGCCAAAAAATTGCGGCTGAAATGAATCTATCTGAAACGGCCTTTCTTAAGCCCCTTGAATCTGATCATTTTCATATCCGTTGGTTTACTCCGGAAGTTGAAGTCAAACTTTGTGGTCATGCAACTCTTGCCTCTGCTCACATCCTTTTTGAAGAAAGAATTGTAAGAGGAAATAACATCGTCTTTGAATCTCTCTCTGGCCCTTTATTTGTTACAAAAGTGAGTCAAGACATCATCTTAGATTTTCCTCTCCAGAAAACGGGAGCAGATCTACCATCCCATATTTTTAAAGATTTGTTCGAACCTCAAACCATCGTCAACGCTGTTCAAGCTTATGATGATATCATCGTTGAACTTGTTGATGAAATGCTTGTTCGGAAGCTCAATCTAGACTTTTCAAAAATTAACAAGCTTGATTGCAGAAGTCTCATTGTGACAGCAAAAGGGAATGTCTCTTATGATTTTGTCTCGCGGGTGTTTGCTCCTCAAGATGGCATCAACGAAGATCCGGTTACAGGTTCAGCACACTGCAAGCTTGCAGATTATTGGCATAAAAAATTAGGAAAATTTGAGTTCCTTGCTTACCAAGCCTCTCCTCGTGGTGGAAGCTTGGGCATATGTATTGTTGATGACCGTGTTCACTTAAGAGGGCAAGCTGTAACCATTTTAAAGGGAAGACTAATGGTGTAAACAAAATTTATGACATACCAAAAAGGGGCCCCAAGGCCCCTTTTCTTAACGATATACTCTACAAAGCTCTACTTACTCGCGGTCTTGCTCGGAGCAGCGGTGCTTACTTCTTGTAATTGTTTGTTAAGCTCTTCAGCTGTCAGATATCCTGGTACAACTTTATCCGCTCCCAAAATGAGAGTGGGTGTTCCATTAATTCCAATTGCTTTAGCCAAGGCAAGAGTTTCATCAATCTCGGCTTGAACGTCCTTGCTCTTCATATCGGCTTCAAGTTTCTTAGTATCAATGCCGAGTGAACTTGCAAGCTTCATAAGTTGCTTTTTGTCGAGAGCCTTATCAGATGTAAAAATGGCATCTTGAAGTTGCTCATATTTACCTTGGGCTTTTGCAGCTAACAAAGCCTGAATAGCTGTTGTAGAGCCTTCACCCATAATTGGAAGATCCTTAAAAATAATCTTCACATCCTTATTGGTCTTTACTAAAGCCACGAGCTCTTTATGGAACTTCTTACAATATCCGCAATAAGGATCCATAAAGACCACTAAATTTTGGGTTCCTTGTACATTTCCCCCAACTGGATCAGCCGCATTATTAAAGATTTTAGCCTTATTATCTGCAACAGCTTTTTCCATCTTTGCAACAGACTCTGCTTGCTGTTTTGCCATACCGGCTTGGAAAGAGTTCATGATAATTTCAGGGTTTTTAGTAAGATAATCGCCAACCAACTTTTCAAGTTCAGTAACTTGTGCAGGTGTAAAACTTGATGCAACAGGCGCTGAAGCTTGAGGGGTTGTTACAGGCACAGGGGCATTATCAGCAAATGCACCGCTTGTAAGACCTATACTCGCAAAAGATAACACATAGACATAAAATTTTTTCATTGTTAATTCTCCCTTTCATAGAGGAGAAAATAGTAGTCAATTTTCGGATGTTTTACAAGCACCTCTGTCAAGAAAGAGGGGGGATGATCTTAAGTCTTGGCCAGCGGAAAAGAATGGCAATAACCGCTCCCACGCCTAGAAAGTAGCAATAATAAACATGAGGGACAATGCTTAATGGTGAAACACCGGCGATGGAGCCCGCTAGAAGGACCTGAGCACTATAGGGAAGAATTCCTTGGAAAACACAAGAAAAAATCGTCACAAGTGCAGCTGTTCGAGCAAATGGTATGTGATATCTTTTAGAAATTTCAAGGGTTGCCTCACCTGCTAAGATAATCGCCACCGTATTATTAGCCGTACAAAGATCGCAAAAACTGACAAGAATGCTTACAGCCCCTTCCGCTATGCGTGAGCCTTGAGCTCTTTTTGCCCACTTTTGAATAAAATGATCAATCCCTAATACCAGAAAACGAATTCCCCCCTGATCTTTAGCGAGTTCGCTCAAACCACCAATTAAGAGGGAAAGAATGAGAATTTCATTCATAGAGGTATACCCCTCAAAAATATTCTTCGCCAAATCTAAAGCTGTATAAGAAGGAGCAAAAAGAAGACCCATCACACTTCCCAAAACAAGACCGAGTGAAAGCACAATAAAGACATTGATTCCTAAAAGGGCCATAATAAGAACAAAGACATAAGGAAAAGCGAATATAAGAGCCGGCGCATTTTTAACTTCTTGCACATCTTGCGCTTCTCCAGATCCTGCAAATGCAAAGAAAATAAGCGTAGCTATTAAGGGACCAAGAGCGATCATGAAGTTAATATTAAACTTGTCTTTAAGAGAACATGGATGAATTTGAGTTGCCGCAATGGTTGTATCCGAAATCATTGACAAATTGTCACCAAACATCGCACCACTAATCACAGCACCTGCCATCAGCGCAGGGTTAATTCCTAATGCTTGAGATATACCAACCGCAATGGGAGCTAACGCTGCAATTGTTCCCATGGAGGTTCCCATGGAGGTTGAAACAAATGCCCCGATGATAAAAACACCGGGTAGGGTTGCTTCTTGGGGAATGAATTGGAGCGCAAAATGAACCGTTGCTTCAACACCTCCAATGCCCTTTAAAACTTCTGTATAGGCCCCAGCAAGGAGATAAATCATACACATGGTAATAATGTTTTTTTCACGGACGCCTTCTAAAAAAACAGAAATATTCTCTGCAAGAGAGAGGCGTCCCAAAAAGACAGCAAGAATAAGGGCAGGAAGAATAGCCACACTTGCCGAAACTTTATAAAAAGCGAACTCTACCCCTTGTATCGTTAGATAGGTTCCGCTGCCTATAAAAATAAGCAAAAAGAAAACAATCGGGAGAAGAGCTGAAGGCCCTTTGAGAGTAAAATACTTTCGCATGATACTAAAATTCTTCCTCTCGCATTTTCATTAAAAGAAACTCAACAAATACCTGAATCCGCTTAAATTCGGCAAGATGTGTTGGATAAACAACATATCGATAGATTTCTGTACCAGGTATATGAGGAAGAATTTCCACCATTTCTGGATCATCTCCTACCATATATTTATGTAAAGCAGAAATACCGATGCCTGAGCGAGTAGCTTCATAAATTGCTTGGCCACTATTAATGACAAGGTAGGGAGTTCTTTGTTTATGCGCTCCAACTTTTAAAAGCCAATCAAGATTACTATATAGATGAGGGACCTCTTTACCAAAGACAATAAGACGATGATGATCAAGATCTTCTGGCTTTTGAGGAGTGCCATATTTCTCTAAATAGGAACGACTGGCATATATTCGAAAACGATAGGAAACGGGATCCGTATGGACAAGATCTGGTGCATCCGCGGAAAAAGCTGTAATGCCAATGTCAGCTTCTCGCATATTAAGATCGACTTCCTCATCTTTAAGAAGAAAATTCACTTGAATTTCAGGATAACGGTCCAGGAATTCTTGCAGTCGGGGGGCGAGCCACATTGAACCAAACGCCAGAGTTGTCGCCACACGAATGTGTCCCTTAGGATGATTTTTAAGTTCTTCCATATTGGCTTGCGTCATTGCAAGTTTGGCGAAAACATTGACAACTGTCTCTTTTAAAGCTTCCCCTGCTTCTGTGAGAACCAAGCCGCGGGCAACGCGCAAGAATAATGGGGTTTTTAATTCAGCTTCTAGAATATTTATCTGACGGCTAATAGCCGATTGGCTAATATGCAGAGTACCTGTGGCTTTTGTAAAGCTCCCAGCATTCGCAACCGCATGAAAAATACGTAGTTTGTCCCAATCCATTTTATGAGTTTACAACAAGAATACAATTAATCAAAGATTGTCTCACTTATATCTGAGCTTCTATAACCAAAACCTCAAAGAGATTATCAAATGTTATGTTGTACATTTATATAAAAATAACAAAAAATGTATAAACGCTGGCTGAATAACGAGAGCTAAAAATATATTTTTTAAAAAAACTGATGTCGAAACCACGTTCTTTGACGTTTTGCATATTGGCGTGTATGAAAAACGATTAGTTGCTTCGCTTCTTCCAAGGTAATCTCTTGCTCAAGGAAAGCTTTAAATTCACGCAATCCAATTGCTTTCCTTGCGTTGGAAGAAAGAGGTTTTGAAAGGGCCAGGCGCACTTCTTCAATCACACCTCCTTCAATCATTGTCTCAAGTCGCGCTTCAATGCGTTGATTTGTTTCTTCCTTAGGGGGAATTAAAAGGTATTTTTCAAAATCATAAGGAAGAGGAATGGGCTTTTGAGATTGCCAAAAGCTTAATGGCTGCTTTGTTCCATAAAAGACCTCAAGCCCCCTTATGGTACGTTGGCGATCAGCAGGTGAAATGCGTGACGCCAAAACTGGATCAATTTTTTCAAGATCTTTGTATAGTGATTCTTGTGAGCCTTGGAGAGACTGACGAACCTGTGGATCAATTTTTGGAATCGTAGAAATCCCATTCAAAAGGGCTTTGAAATAAAGCCCTGTTCCACCCACAATGATGGGAAGCTTCCCTGCTTCACCAGACTTTTTAATTTCTAAAAGAGCACACTCAAGCCATCTTCCGACAGAAAATGTTTCATGAAGATCTAAAAAACCATAGAGACGATGAGGAATGTTCTTTTGATCTTCACGAGAAGGTTGAGCTGTGAGGACTTCAATTCCTCGGTAAATTTGCAGACTATCTGCATTAAGAATAACCCCATTTCTTTCTTGGGCAAGCTTATAGGCAAAGGCGGACTTTCCACTCGCTGTTGGTCCTGCAACGAGAAGAACTTTATCCAATGTCGTACAAAATTCCAATGATGGCTCCACTCATGCAACTTGCAATTGTGCCAGCAATCAATGCCTTTATTCCCAAAGAGATAATCTCTTGTTTACGCTCTGGCACCATCGTGCCAATACCCCCAATTTGAATGCCGATACTACTAAGGTTCGCAAATCCTGCCAGAGCATAGGTCATAATAAGGCTACTTTTTATACTTAAGACACCCTTGGGAAGCGCTGCAAGGCCAACAAAAGCAATAAGTTCATTTAAAATGGTTTTCTTCCCTAAAAGAGCTCCAGCAGCTACAGCTTCATCCCAAGGAATTCCTAAAAACCAAGCAAAAGGAGCTAGAATATATCCTAACAAGAGCTGCAAACTCATAGGCTCGCTGCTCACACCTGGGAAAATTCCCAAGATAGCGTTTGCAAGCGCCACAAGAGCTAAAAACACGATCAACATCGCTAAGATATTGATGTAAAGACGCATTCCATCAGACGTCCCTTGTGTAATGGCTTCCATCGATCCCGAAAATTGATAGGGAACGACAAGATGTCCTGAAGTATCTTCGCCAACCTGAGGAATAAGAATACGAGAAATTGTTATAGCCGCAGGCACGCTAATAATAGAGGCTGTTAAGATGTGAGCAATAGGATCAGGAATCGTTCCCTCTAAAATCATGGCATAGATCACCATAATTGAAATCGATGTTGTGGCCATTCCTGCCGTCATCACCGTAAATAACTCACTTCGTGTAAATTTTCCAAGATAGGGCCGCACAAGGAGTGGGGCCTCTGTTTGACCCAAAAAGATTTTGGCAGCCGCACAAACCCCCAAAGCGCCACCAATGCCTAGAACTTTCTGAAAAACACCTGAGAAGACCTTGACAATCAAAGGCAAAATACGCCAATGGAAAAGAAGCATCGCAACCGCACTAATCACAATCACCATTGGTAACGCCTGGAAAGCAAAGATAAAACTATTGACCCCTTCCTTAGCAACGTAAGGAGTCTCTCCTCCTCCAAGATACCCGAAAACAAAGCTTGTCCCGGCAACTGTTGCATCTTTCAAAGCCATAACACCATCACCAATCCACAAGAATCCTGTTCGAACAACAGGAAATTTCGTGACAATCACGGCTAAAAGAATTTGAATAGCAAGGCCAGCGAAAGCGGCTTTAAAATTAACTTGTTTTCGATTTTCACTAAAAATCCAAGCAAGGAAGAAAAACAAGATCAAGCCCGCACAAGCCTGAAGAATTAGCCCCATATTTGGCATTTGGTTCCTCCATAACGTAAAGTCAAACTAAAAACGATATCCCTAGAGGAGATACGTACTGTCATAAAACATGTTGGTTTCGGACGCCAGAACTATTATCATATTAAGTGAACTTTTTTTGCTGGACATCAAAACCACCCCTATTGGGCGTATACATAAAGGTTACTATGATTGAATTAAATGTAATTTTAGGAATTCTAGGAGGAGCAACCTTTATGGGATTCTGTATTTATGTTTATTTTCAGCGATTCGTTTCTCAAGTCACTCAAGAAAAAGCCCTTTTTCAAGAACGTGCCCATCGTCTTGAAGACGTCGAAAAGCTTCTTTTTAAAAAAGAAGAGGAGCTGCGCCTTGTGGGAGAAAGAAATGCTGAGCTTAGGACAGCTCTCCAGCGTACAGAAAAAGAAAGCATGGAGAAACTTTCACTTTTAGAGAATATCCAAAAACAATGGGAAGATAAATTTAAAGTTATTTCTTCAGAAGCTCTCTCCCTCACAAATAAATCCTTCCTTGAGCTTGCCACAGCAACACTTGAAAAGTTTCAAGAAGGAGCTCAAAACGACCTTATAAATCGTCAGCAAGCTATCTCTGATCTTATAAAACCTGTGAATGATTCTCTCCAAACGGTCGATCAGAAGATTATAGAACTTGAAAAATCCCGAATGAGCGCTTACGCCGTACTCAAACACCAAGTCAGTGAACTCCTTTCAAGCCAAAATCAACTGAGGCTCGAAACAGCTAACCTCGTGAATGCCTTAAGAACCCCTTCTGTTCGTGGACGATGGGGGGAGATGCAACTACGTCGTGTTGTTGAAATGGCTGGAATGGTAAATTATTGTGATTTCGAAGAACAAGTTTCCACAACAGAAGATGACATAAGGCTACGCCCGGATCTTATTATTAACCTTCCTGGCGACAAAAAAATTGTTGTGGATGCAAAAGCTCCACTTGCAGCTTATCTCGAAGCACTTGAGGCTAAAGATGAGGAGACCCGTTGTGAAAAGCTCAAAGATCACGCACGACAAGTACGCACACATATTAGGGCCCTCGCCAAAAGATCTTACTATGAACAGTTTCAACCTGCTCCAGAGTTCGTCGTTTTATTTTTGCCAGGAGAAACCTTCTTTAGCGCAGCCCTTGAACAAGATCCAAGTCTTATTGAAGCCGGCGTTGAAGATCGAATTATTCTGGCAACGCCAACAACGCTTATCGCTCTTTTAAGAGCCGTTGCGTATGGTTGGCGTCATGAACAACTGGCCGAGAATGCAAAGGAAATTAGCGATCTTGGCCGGGAGCTTCATAAGCGCCTTTCTGATATGGCAGACCATTTTGCGCGATTGGGAAGAAGTTTGGGGGGAGCTGTGCAATCTTATAACCAAGCAATGGGAAGCCTTGAGCATCGTGTTCTTTCAAGTGCACGAAAGTTTAAAGAACTCGGTTCAGTTTCAGAGGCTTCTGACATTACGACACTTGATTCGCTTGATCATATACCTCGCGAACTTCAAGCTCCTGAACTTAAAAGGGTAGGATAACCATGAGATACGCTGCTTTTGCTTTTTCACTGCTTTTTCCATGTTTTCTCAAAGCTGTTGTACAAGACGTTTTTCAAGCTTCGCAATTGGAAATAAATGTAACTCTTTATCCTCAAGATATGGCGCTTGTTAAAGAAAAACGC
This sequence comes from Pseudomonadota bacterium, assembly GCA_018242065.1. GTDB lineage: Bacteria > Pseudomonadota > Alphaproteobacteria > UBA9655 > UBA9655 > UBA9655. The sequence continues at coordinate 46,995 of JAFECQ010000020.1, forward strand.
AAAGTTCAATTAAAAGAAGGCTCGAATAAGCTTTTGATTAAAGATGTCCCTTCTTCAATCCTTATGGATAGCTTTCTGTTTCAAGTCATTCCTCCTTCAACTTCCATAAAGATTTTGGAATATAATTTTCAAAATCCGGATATCACACATGAAAAACTTCTTGAGTATTCTATTGGAGAAACGGTGAATATCTTACCTTCTTCTTCAACGCCAACACCCGCCGTTGCCAAACTTTTATCTCTTGATGGAGAGAACGTACTCGTTGATTCCCTAGGAACAATTTTTTCAGTTAAGAAAAATAGAATCGCCTTTCCTCACCTTCCTTATAATCTTGTTGCTGAACCCATGATTACTTTGAAACTTTCAAATTCTAAAGAAGGTGAGTATCTCTTTGAAATGGGTTATCTTACAAAAGGTTTCTCATGGGATGCTGGCTATACCATTATTGTTGATGCCGAGGAAAAGCACCTTGATCTTAATAGCTGGATTAATCTCTCGAATCAAAGTCGAATTGATATTAAAAAGGGATACTTTCATATCGCCCAAAATAAGAAGCAAGTTTACAATATTGAACGACCTATAAGCCTTCCTGACAAGGGGGTCAAAAATATCTCTTGGTTCTCTGCACAAAATTTAACTCCTACCAAAAGCTTTCGCATATACCCCAATAATAATATCATTTTAAATGAGGAAGGTGTCGTAATGAAACCTTCAGTTGAAACATGGCTTTCCGTCCAAAATAATACAAACCAAGGCCTTGGTACTCTCTTACCTCAAGGTATTATTCAAGTTTTCAGGCGTAATGCTGACAACTCTCTTTTTTATATCGGTGAGAATAAAACAACCGGAACTCCTATTGATCAATTCTTAAGCTTACGCGTTGGCAGTACAAAAGAAATTACAGCAGAAATGCGCCAAACTGATTATCGAAAATTAGGAAGCCAAGTCGTTGAATCCGGGTATCGATTGGATTTAAAAAACACAACAACTATGCCCAAACAAGTTACGGTGTTTCAAAACGTGTCAGGTGAATGGATTATTTTAAGAGAAACCCACCCTCATGAAGAAGAAGAAAAACGGATCAAATGGACTTTAAATCTGGAACCTCAAGAAGAAGTCAGTCTCCGTTATCGTATTCGAATGAATGTGGAATAATATCTCATGTTCATTACAAAGCTTATCAGTGCTTTTTTTAATTCTCTCAATGGATTAAAGCTTACTTGGGCCATGGAAATGGCTTTTCGCATTGAGGTTTTTGTGTGCCTTCTTATTCTCCCCTTTCTCTATTGGGTTGAAGGAACGCGGATTAATAAAATGTTAGTTATTTTTTCTTTACTGCTGGTGCTTATCGTAGAACTCATTAACACCGCAATCGAAAAAGCAAATGACGCTCTTAAAAAAACAAACGATCCTCTCATTAAATTTTCTAAAGATGCGGCCTCTGCGTCCGTCTTTCTTTCAGCGTGTTTTGTCGGTCTTTGTTTGTTAAATTTATTATTTAATTAAGTAAGCACATGGAAAATGTTGAAATCTTCAAAAAGCGCCTTCTCTATCAAAGCCAACACCGTGGCACGCGCGAAATGGATTTGCTGTTAGGAGGATTTGCTCAAACCCTTGATACGCTTTGTCTAGATGAACTACAGCAATTTGAGATTCTTCTTTCCTTTCCCGACCATGCTCTTTATTGTGTTTTTTTTGAAAAAGGTCCTCTTTTGCAAGGAATGTCAAAGTCTCTTGTGGAAAAAATACGAACGTTTATAGAAAGTAGATGAATTTTCTCCCGAACCTCACACCTCCAGCAATTTTAACGAACGTACCTGATGGGTACGATACTTTACTTTTATCTGAGATTGCTGCTCGTCATGAACGCGTCGTGTACATTGCCCGTGACGAAGTCCGTGCGTTACGCCTTCGAGAACAGCTCACTTTTTTTGATCCAACGCGGAAAGTTCTTTTTTTCCCAGCTTGGGATTGCTTACCTTATGACAGAACCTCTCCTCATCCTGATATTTTAGCTCAAAGATTAAATACATTAACAACGCTCTCCTCGGAAGGAACAGGATACCTCCTCATCACAACTATCCAAGCTTTTTTACAAAAACTACCGCCAGCGGATACTTTCCAGGGAAGACTTTTGGTCCTTAAGCCGGGTCAAGAGGTTGGACATGGGCTCTTTCTTGATTTTCTTCTTAAAAATGGATTTGTGCGAAGAGAAACCGTCCGGGAATGGGGTGAATTTGCTCTTCGTGGTGGCCTTTTGGATTTGTTCCCCCCCGGCTATACTTTGCCATTTCGCTTAGATTTTTTTGGATCAACTTTAGAGAGTTTGCGAACATTTGACCCCCTTACTCAAGTCAGCACGGGTAAGGCTGAAAAGTTAATCCTAAAGCCTATGGGAGAAATTAATTTAACACCTGAAACCATTGAACACTTTCGAAAAGGCTATCGAGAAAATTTCGGAACACCTGACACAAAGGATCCTCTCTATCTTGCTGTTTCCGAAGGACGTCCTTATGCGGGATACGAGCACTGGCTTCCTCTCTTTTATAATCGCTTAGAAACCCTTGCAGACTATATTCAGAGTGCTATGTATTGTCTCGATGACCAACTTGAAGAAGCACGTACAGCCCACATTGATAAGATCCAAGATCATTATCAAACTCGTCTTGAATTTGCGTCTCTTGAAAAGCAAGGAATTCCTTATCATCCTCTGCCGCCAGAACAACTTTATCTCATAGAAGATACATGGAAAGCCCTTATCCCTTCTTCTCAAGAGATTGTTTTGACTCCTTTTTCTCACCCTAATTTCAAAGGAAATGTTGTCGATGCACAAGGCAAAGCAAGCCCACCATTTGCTAACCTAAGAGCATCCAAAGAGAACATTTTTGAGGCTGTTAAGGAATCTCTCGAAAAATTCGCAAAGGAAGGAAAACAGATCCTTATTACTGGTGTCACCCATGGATCTGCCGAACGACTCGCGCACATTCTTGAAGAACATCACTTTCCCCCGTTAAGACGCGTCGATTCATTTGCAAGTTTTTTAAATGAAAAACCTCCCGCACTGGCTGCTTTTGAAATGGATAAAGGATTTCAAGCACCAAATCTTTTGATCCTCACGGAAGAAGATATCCTTGGAGAGAGAATGGGTCGCCCACTCAAGTCCAAAAAGCGAACGGATCTATTCATCCAAGAAGTCTCAAGCCTTCAAATTGGGGATCTCGTGGTCCATGTTGAACATGGGGTTGGACGTTATGATGGTCTTAAAACACTTGATGTCGGTGGGTTTCCTCATGACTGCCTTGAGGTTGTTTATGACGGCGGAGACAAACTCTATGTTCCTGTTGAAAATATTGAAGTTTTATCGCGCTATGGAGCCCCAGATACGTTAGCTTCTCTTGATAAATTAGGGGGAGTTGCTTGGCAAGCACGCAAAGCACGCGTCAAAAAACGCTTGAAGGAGGTTGCTGATTATCTTTTAAAAATTGCAGCCTCTCGCATGCTTCATCACGCTGATATCCTTGAAAAACCAGAAGGGTTCTATGAAGAGTTTGCAGCACGGTTTCCGTATCCAGAAACAGATGATCAACTTTCTGCCATTGAAGATGTTTTTGAGGATTTAGCAACAGGCAAACCCATGGATCGTCTTATTTGTGGCGATGTCGGCTTTGGAAAGACGGAGGTAGCGCTACGTGCTGCGTTTGTCGCAGCTTCGTCAGGAAAGCAAGTCGCAATCATTGTGCCCACAACGTTACTTGCGCGCCAGCATTATCAATCCTTTCTCTCACGATTTAAAGACACCGGTATTAAAGTTGCCCAACTTTCACGGCTCATCAAACCAAAAGAGGCCACTCTCATTAAAGAGAAACTTGAAAAGGGTGAGATTCAAATTATTATTGGCACTCACGCTCTTCTTGCTAAGTCCGTTGCCTTTCATAACCTAGGTCTCCTTATTGTCGATGAAGAACAGCATTTTGGCGTCGCACAAAAAGAGCGACTCAAAAATATTAAAGCCGATGTTCACGTTTTGACGCTCACAGCAACCCCTATTCCGCGCACACTTCAAATGGCTCTTTCTGGCGTGCGGGAAATGAGTCTTATCACAACGCCACCTCTCGATCGAATGGCTGTGCGTACGTTCGTTCTTCCTTTTGATGCCATGGTGATGCGAGAAGCGATTCTTCGAGAGCAGTTTCGGGGAGGGCAAACATTTTATGTCTGTCCGCGAATCAATGATCTTGACAAGGTAGCAGAGAGACTGCGCCAATTTGTACCGGAAGTTAAATTCGCCGTTGCTCATGGCCAAATGTCCCCCACAGCTCTTGAAAATGTCATGTCTGATTTTTACGATGGTGCCTTTGATGTCTTGCTCAGCACAAATATCATTGAATCAGGGATCGATATTGCACGCGCGAATACGCTCCTCATTCATCGCGCAGATCTTTTTGGCCTTGCTCAACTCTATCAATTGCGTGGACGCATTGGTCGAGCAAAAGTAAGGGGGTATGCCTACCTCACATACCCTGCCGGACAAGTTCTCTCTCCTGAGGCTCAAAAGCGCCTTGAAGTCATTCAATCTCTTGATACACTTGGAGCCGGATTTACGCTTGCGAGTCATGACATGGACATCCGGGGAGCAGGTAATTTGGTGGGTGAAGAGCAATCGGGTCATATACGCGAGGTCGGTGTAGAACTATACCAACATATGCTGGAAGAGGCTATTGCTTCACTCAAAGCAGAAGGAATGGGAGAAACCTATATCTCATCTGAATGGACGCCTCAGATTAGTCTTGGCCTTTCCGTTCTCATTCCTGAAAGTTATGTCGCAGACTTAGGGCTTCGATTGAGTCTTTATAAACGGTTGAGTGATCTTATAACACGAGATGAAATTGACCAATTTGCAATTGAGCTCCTTGATCGATTTGGCCCTCTGCCTCAAGAAGTCAAAAACCTTTTAGAAGTTATCTATCTCAAATCTCTTTCTCGCCAAGCAAACATTGATAAGGTTGAAGCTGGACCAAAGGGAGTTTTGATCGGATTTCATCAAAACACTTTCAAAAATCCTAATTTGCTCATTCATCATATTACAGATCAAAAAGGCACAGCAAAAATTCGTCCAGATCAAAAAATCGTTTACATCCGCTCCCAAGAAACACCCGAAATTCGCCTAAAAAATACCCGCAAGATTTTAGAAGATCTAGTGGCCATAGCGGGGTAAGTTGCCAGACAATACCGTTTGAAAAAGAGATAGTTTTTGATTTTAGGTGGCTCGCTAAGCGTGAATGTGATATTAAGGGATTATTGCGACCGAAGATATTTTAAGATTTTGGTATGTGTATGGTTTTTTATATAAGAAAACAACTAACAACATAGGGATCAAAAAATGAAGAAGGTTACTCCATCAAATATAGCTATTATGTTATTTGTTTTCTTTACTTTTATAACTGATATCTCATTAGCACAGTATTGTTGTTGTGAGGAGGACGCTCCCATTGAATGGAGCAATTGTTGGAGTCCTGAAACCAGCACCAGTGACTACACCAATCCTCCATGCTGTGAACATGGGTATCCGGCAACTCCATATGCTTATTATGGCTCTAAACTATGTCATGACCCTCAAGGGGGAGGCCCAGATGCTTTACCATATTGCAATCCTACTTCGTCGAACATAAGCACTTCTCGCTCAAGTAAGTGAAACATATGCCCAGTATATTTGCTGGACCATATTATAGGTTAAAGCTGTCTTTTTGAGGTTGCGAGATGACGTTGATTAGGTTTTTTCTAAATAGAATTCAACTTTGATAGACAAGATAAGCTCAAGAAACAGATAACCACCCATTGACGGTCATCTGTAAGCCTTATATCGTAAGCCTTGAAATTGTGTGTGAGGCCTGATGAGTCTTTATAAATCCATTGCGACTGTTGGAGGATTTACTTTTTTAAGCCGCATTACGGGGTTTATTCGGGACGCCCTTATTGCTGGCATTTTGGGCGTAAGTGGCTTAACAGATGCTTTTTTTGTTGCTTTTAAACTCCCGAATTTTTTTCGACGTTTTTTTGCTGAAGGTGCCTTTAATGCTGCTTTTGTTCCTCTTTTTTCTGGCATTCTTGTCTCATCAGGTCCCACTGCAGCGCGTCTTTATGGGGAAAAGATCTTTGCCCTTCTTCTGTTTAGTCTAACTGGGTTTGTTCTTTTGGTTGAGCAATTTATGCCTCAAGTTGTTTTTTTATTTGCCCCAGGATTTGAAGCGACTCCCGACCGTTTTGATCTTGCTGTAACCCTATCCCGCATTACATTTCCATACATTTTATTCATTTCTCTTGCTTCCCTTTTAGGCGGAATCTTAAATTCCATGGGACGATTTGCAGCACCTGCAGGCACACCCATCATCTTAAATTTAACCATGATTGTAGCTTTGTTGATGATCTTTTTAGATTGGAGTTCACCAGGAAAAAGCCTTGCATGGGCAGTTTTTTTCGCAGGTATTCTTCAATTAGGGTGGCTTTGGGTTTCTTGCCATTTTCAGAAAATGAGCATTAAACTCACGCTTCCTCAACTTACGCCTGAAGCAAAATCCCTCATTCGTTTGGGAATTCCGGGCGCTATTGGAGCAGGTGTCATCCAAGTTAACCTTTTTATGGATATGATCTTTGCTTCATGGCTCCCAACAGGATCAGTTTCATATCTATTTTACGCAGATCGATTGAATCAGCTTCCTTTAGGTGTCATTGGCATTGCCGTCAGTACGGCTCTGCTTCCAGCACTTTCTAAACATGTTAAAGCTGGCAATCATAGCCAAGCACATCACACTCAAAATCGAGCACTCGAGTTTGCACTTGCAATTACCTTACCCGCAACTGTTGGATTAATCGTTCTAGGTTGCCCTCTCGTTACGCTTTTGTTTGAGAGAGGTGCATTTACAACACAAGATGCCCTCGCAACAGGCCATACACTCTCAGCATTCGCCGTAGGACTTCCCGCTTATGTCCTTGTTAAAATTTTAAGCACTCAGTTTTTCGCACGCCATGATACAAAAACACCGATGAAGGTTGCCATTGCTGCTGTCGCGTTAAACTTTATATTAAATTGCATTCTCATTGGCCCATTCAGTTATGTAGGGCTTGCCTTAGCCACTGCATTCTCTGCATGGTTTAATGCCATTACGTTGGGCATTCTTTTATTTTCGAAAGAATGGATATTTTTGGATGCTCGTATGAAAGCTCTTTTACCCCGCCTCATGATGTCCTCTCTTTTTATGGGTATTTTTTGTTATAGCTTTCAATTTATAACCCCCTTTCCCAAATCTCTCCTTATGCGCATATGCGTTGTGGGCTTATGGGTTTTTGGCGGGTTTTTAACGTATGTTTTAACCGCGCGACTTATAGGTGCTTTTCAATTTAAAGACTTACATAAGTTCTTAAAAAATCAGTCCCACCTTTGAAAAGCTTGCATCCTCAGCAAAAAGTTTTATAACAACAAGTACTAAATAAGTGGGTCGTTAAAAATGAATTTAATTCGCTCTATTACAACCGTAGGCGGGTACACAATTGGGAGCCGTTTATTTGGATTTGTACGTGAGGTTCTTACGGCGTCATTCTTAGGGGCAGGTGCCACAGCAGATGCTCTGGCAGTTGCCATAAGAGTGCCCTCTATGTTTCGTCGCCTTTTTGCTGAAGGGGCGTTTAATGCCTCTTTCGTACCTCTTTTTGCAGGACTTCTCGCGACAAAAGGAAAAGAGGAAGCACGGACGTTTGCAGAACAAATATTGACTCTTTGGGCGGGAATTCTTTTTCTTTTTCTCATTGGGATCGAACTTTTTCTTCCTCTTCTCATCCCTCTTGCTGTTCCAGGTTTTCAAACAACACCTGGCCGACTTTACTATGTCGTTGAATTTAGCCGGATTACATTTCCCTTTGTTTTCTTTATTTCAATGACTGCACTTTATAGCGGTATTTTGAATTCGATGGATAAATTCGCCGTTGTTGCTTCCTCCCCCATGATCGGGAATATGGTCATTGTTGCGATTGTACTCGGGTTTTATGATAAATTTTCTTCTCCAGGATATGCTTTTTCCTGGGGAATTATGGCGTGTGGGATTTCCCAGTGGCTGTGGGTTTGGATTCCCTCTCTCAAAGCAGGAATGGGACTAAGGTTTAGATGGCCACGTTTTGATGCAAACATAAAAAAGTTTTTTAAGGTTTTAGCTCCTGCAGCTTTTGGGTCGGGAGTCGTGCAAATTAATCTTTTTATAGGCACATTTATTGCTTCGTGGCTTCCTGTAGGCGCGATTTCTTATCTTAATTATGCTGATAGGCTCAATCAATTGCCTTTAAGTGTCATTGGCGTTGCAGTGAGTACAGCTCTTTTACCCATCCTTTCTCGTCAAATTCGAACTGAAACTTGGGAAAAAGCATATCATACCCAAAATCAAGCTATAGAATTTTCTATGTTTTTGACGCTCCCTGCTGCGCTCTCTCTTATTTTTCTCGCCGATCCTTTTATTATGATTGTCTTTGAACGTGGCGCTTTTACAGCACAAGATACGGCTGCAACAGCTTTAACACTTCAAGCCCTTGCCATAGGCTTACCAGCTTATGTTCTAATTAAAGTTTTCAGCTCGAGCTTTTTTGCACGCCAAGATACGTTAACACCCGTTTATACAGCTTGTGCTGGTATTTTTGTTGACATCATTCTGAGTATTGTTCTTATGGGAACCTATCATCAAGTTGGAATCGCTTTTGCCACCGCTGCTGCGGCTTGGGTAAATGCAAGCTTACTTGGTTTCCTTTTATGGTATCAAGGTCACTTCACTTTTGAAATTCGCCTTAAAAAATTTATGTCTCGCATGGCCTTAACTTGTGTGGGTACAATTATCCTTCTCAAAAGCCTTCGATCTCTTTTTTACCCCTTTTTTTTAGAAGGAGAAATTACAAGAAGCCTTTCGGTAATCGGACTTGTGAGTTTTAGTCTTGTGGGCTTTTTTCTTCTTTCTCACTTTATAGGGGCTTTAAGATTTAACGAACTTAAACTCATGTTTTCATCGAGGGCATAATGGGACGCATTTTTTCAGGAATACAGCCTACAGGTAATTTTCATCTTGGAAATTATCTCGGAGCCATTCGTAATTGGGTAAGGATGCAAGACAGTTATGAAAACTTTATTTGCATTGTTGACCTTCATGCCATGACAACCCGCCCTACACCTCAAACCCTTCAAACACACATCAAAGAAGCTGCAGCTACCCTTCTTGCATCAGGAATTGATCCAGAAAAAACCGACCTCTTTATTCAAAGCGCTGTTCCCGCCCACTGTGAGCTAGCCTGGATTCTTTCTTGCCTAACTTCTCTTGGGTGGCTGAACCGTATGACCCAGTTTAAAGAAAAGGCTGGGAAGCAACGGGAACAAGCTAATCTAGGTCTTTATTCCTATCCGGTTTTGCAAGCGGCTGATATTTTGATTTATAAAGCTACGCACGTTCCAGTAGGAGAAGATCAAAAACAACACTTAGAACTCGTGCGGGATATAGCGGGAACCTTTAATCGGCAATATGAGGTCGACTATTTTGAATTTCCAGAACCCATCATTTTAAAAACGGCGGCCCGTATTATGAGTCTTAGAGATGGATCCTCTAAAATGAGTAAATCAGACCCTTCAGATTATAGTCGCATCCATCTCATGGATGATCCAGAAACAATTACGCTTAAAATTCGTAAAGCCAAAACCGACCCTGAGCCTATTGCAGGAAATCCTAAAGCGATGGAAAATCGTCCAGAAGCCCTTAATCTTTTAGGAATTTATGCAGCGTTATCTGATCAGAGTTTAGAGGAAGTGTGCCTTGCATTTGAAGGTTCTACTTTTGCGCCTTTTAAAGAAAAGTTAACGGCTCAAATCATTATGGTTATTGAGCCTATACGTCAACGCATGATATCGTTTCTTAAAGATCCTGAAATTTTGGAAAACATACTTAAAAAGGGTTCTGAAAAAGCAAGGGATCTTGCATCACAAAACTTGAGCGAAATTCAAAATATTATAGGGTTTTTAAAAACGTAAAAATATGAAGCGCATTCTTGATCTCACTGTTGCACTTATAGCTGGTCTCTTGCTACTCCCTCTATTTATTATCATTGCGCTTGCGATTAAACTAACTTCGAAAGGCCCTATTTTGTATTGGTCGAATAGGGTTGGAAAGAACAATCTCATTTTTAAAATGCCTAAATTTAGAACCATGATCGTTGATACGCCTGCTCTCGGAAAGCGCCATCTGGCTCAACCAGAACAATATCTCATACCCATCGGGCCTTTTTTAAGGAAAACCTCATTAGATGAAATACCTCAGCTCTGGTCCATCATTAATGGCGATATGAGCCTTGTAGGACCACGCCCAGTTTTGACCAATGAAGAAGATCTTCTTGTCTTGAGAACACGAGAAGGGATACACCTTCATGTACCCGGTTTAACAGGATGGGCTCAAATTAATGGTCGCGATTCTGTCACCATTGAGGAAAGAGTAGCTCTTGAAAAAGAATATACTAAAAAAAAATCATTCTTATTCGATTTTTATATAATTTTAAAAACAATACCCAAAGTTTTATTCAAAATGGATATCCAACACTAAAATTTAAAGGTTTTTCAAATTTGCCCCCAACTTCCATATATGATTTAATAAGTTGTTGTAAAAAGACTATAAAAGCATAAAGGTATGAAAAAATTAATGATTATGAATGCATTGTTGGCAAGTATGGGCGTATCTCTCACTCCAGTATATACAAATGTCCACAAATGTGTTGGATCATATGTAGAGCCTCTTTTAAACAACGGTACGTGGGATTCCACTTCTGGGTATTTTTTAGCGAATAACAGAGTGTATAGTATTGAATATAATGGCGCAACGGTAACCAATAATTTTGATGGCGTACCTACCAAAAAAGTTAGGGTATTAACCTCCAAGTGGAATTCAACAAAGAATTCCGTACCGTACAAGTCAAAGATGCCAATGGCGCAATAAGTGAGTTAACGCTCAGTCCACACCCAAAAACACAAAAATAAAGACTTTCTCGCATCTTAAATTCCTGAAGACAAATTGAAAGAGGATCTATCGGATTTATTGTTTTCAGGAACGAGAGCTCTTGACCTGAAAGGCGCTTGATAGGTAGTGTTAAGGGAAATTAATAGTAAGCTTACCTTTCATGAAAACTGATTTTCAAACGATAATCCTAAAACTTCAGGAGTTCTGGTCTCTGCAGGGCTGCGTTATTTTGCAACCCTATGATGCGGAAGTCGGCGCAGGAACGTTTCATCCCGCCACCACTTTAAAAGCGTTGGGGCCAAAATCTTGGCGAGCAGCTTATGTTCAACCCTCTCGACGACCAGGCGATGGACGGTATGGTGAAAATCCAAACCGTCTTTATCGTCACCATCAATATCAAGTTATCTTAAAGCCATCTCCAATTGATGTGCAGGATATTTATCTTGAAAGTTTAAGGCACATTGGCCTTGATCCTATCCTTCACGATGTTCGTTTTGTTGAAGATGATTGGGAAAGCCCAACATTGGGCGCAGCTGGTCTTGGCTGGGAAGTATGGGCAGGGGGACAGGAAGTCACTCAATTTACTTATTTCCAACAGGTCGGCGGATTTCCTTGTAACCCCGTCTCAGCCGAACTCACCTATGGTCTTGAACGCCTCATTATGACTCTTCAAGGTATTGAAAACGTCTATGATCTGACTTGGAATGATCCAAATGGTCCTTCTCCCATGACCTATGGAGACGTGGCTCAACAAATGGAGCGAGAATTTTCTGCCTTCAGCTTTGAATACCTGGATGCCCCCATGATTTTTCGTCATTTCGAAGACGCAGAATCCATGTGTACCCTTTTAATCCACAAGCAGCTGGTTCTTCCGGCATATGAACATTGTTTGAAGGCAAGTCACCTTTTTAACCTTTTAGATGCTCGTGGAGTTTTAAGCGTTACGGAGCGGGCTAATTTTATTGGACGTGTTAGAGCGCTCGCTCGCCAATGTTGCGAGCTTTGGATGGAGAATTCTCATGGCTGAGTGGCTCTTTGAAATTCTCAGCGAAGAAATCCCCTCTCGTATGCAAAAGGGAGCTATGGAACAACTGAAAACCCTTGCGGAAACTCATCTGCAAGAAGCTGGTTTGTCTTTTACACAGGTCAGAACGTTTGTCACGCCCCGCCGTTTAACCCTTGTTGTTGATGATTTGCCCCTCCAAACGGCTGATCGATTAGAAGAAAAAAAGGGGCCACGACTTGATGCACCCCAAACAGCGATTGATGGTTTCTTAAAAACCGTAGGCATCACACGAGATGAGTGTGAGGTATTAGATACCCCTAAGGGAAAATTTTTATGTGTTACTAAAAAGGAACGCGGTCAGCCCACACAAGAAATTCTCCCTCGTATTGCAGTTTCAATCTTAGAGTCTTTTCGTTGGCCAAAATCGATGCGATGGGGAGACCTTTCCGTGTCTTGGGTACGGCCACTGCGTGGGTTTGTAAACGTTTTTGAAGGTAACGTTGTTCCTTTTTCTTATGCAGGGCTTATCGCTTCTAACACAACACAGGGCCATCGGTTTTTAGCTCCAAAAACTTTTACAGTTACAAACTTTCAGGATTATGCAGAAAAGCTTCGACGTCATTTTGTAATTTTAGACTGGCAAGAACGGCGGAATCTCATCCAACAAGGAATCCTTGACGTCGCAAAAGATTTAAAGCCACTTGAAGATGAAGCGCTGCTTGACGAAGTGACGGGTCTTGTTGAATGGCCTGTTTCACTTAAAGGCAAGGTTGACGCGCATTTCATGAACCTTCCGCGGGAGGTTATTACCACACCAATGCGTGTTCATCAGCGGTATTTCCCATTGTTAGATTCTTCGGAAAATCTAGCTCCTTTTTTTGGTGTGATTGCAAATGTTGAGACCCCAGATCATGGAAGAACCATCGTAACGGGCAATGAGCGTGTTTTAAGAGCTCGTCTTGCAGATGCTCAGTTTTTTTGGAAACAAGACCAAAAGCTTCCTCTCGATCATTTTAATGTTTCTTTAAAAACAAGGCTTTTTCACCAACAGTTGGGGAGTCTTTTTGAAAAAGTAGAGCGCTTAGTTAAGTTATCTTCGAAAATAGCCCAAAAAGTGGGAGCCGATTCAAGTGTTGTTACACGTGCTGCTCTTTTATGTAAAGCCGATCTCGCAAGCCAAATGGTTAATGAATTTCCTGAACTTCAAGGCATCATGGGACGATATTATGCGCAAAACCAAGGGGAATCTCCTGAAACTGCACGTGCAATTGAAGAACATTATTGGCCTAAAGTTTCTGGAGGGGCTATTCCCGACGCTACCCCAAGCCTTATCCTTGCCATGGCAGATCGCCTTGATACACTTATAGGTTTTTTTGCAATCGGTATTTCCCCAACAGGATCAAAAGATCCCTTTGCCTTGAGAAGAGCTGGCCTCGGTCTTATCGCACTCTCTCTCAATTCTTACTTTAGCCTCCCAATGACAGAACTTTTGAGTTGGGCCTACGATGGTTATCCTTGGTCTGAGCTTTCTCCTTCTCTTTTAAAAAATAAAGAAGAAGCCATTTCAGATGTATGGAAGTTTCTTCTTGAGAGATTTAAGTTTTTCCTGAGGGATGGACAGGGAAGCCCCTATGATCATGTTGATGCGGTTATAGGTGTTGCGCATACAAACCCCACCTTTTTAGATCTTGTCTTACGCGTGAAGACGTTAGATCAGCTCATGGATGGTAAAGATGGACAAAATCTTTTAACAGCCTATAAAAGAGCCTCGAACATTTTGAAGATAGAAGAAGAAAAAGATAAGAAGCATTATGAAGGACAGGTATCTGCAGATCATCTTACATCCTCAGAAGAAAAAGCTCTTTTTGCAAATTTATCTGAAAAATCCCCTCTCATTCAAGAATTCATCGCAAAAGGTAACTTTGTCCAAGCTGTCCAAGACTTAGCCACATTAAGACCCTTTGTGGATCAATTCTTTGATAAGGTTATTGTGAACACAGAAGAAGTCCCTCTTCGTCAAAATCGTCTTCACCTCTTGGCTTTTCTTCGCAAGACATTGCATCAAGTGGCCGATTTTTCAAAACTAGAAGGTTAGTGTTAATATGATTTCAAAAGATTTACAGGAACAACTGATTAAATGCGCAAAAGAAGCGCAAGAAAAATCCTATACTCCCTATTCAAAGTTTCCTGTGGGGGCTGCAGTTATCACAGAAGATGGTGATATTTTCACAGGCTGTAATATTGAGAATATCTCATACGGCCTTACCAACTGTGGAGAGCGAACAGCCATTTTCAAAATGATGTCTGAAAAAGGCCCAAAAACAAAAATAAAAGCTATTGCTGTTACGACAAAAGCTGACATCGCCTGCACACCATGTGGTGCTTGCCGGCAAGTGATTCAAGAATTTAGCACCCCAGAAACCGTAGTGATTTACAAAGGAGAAAAAGACTATGTGGTCGTTCCCATGAGCCAACATCTCCCTGGCGCTTTCACAGAATTTGTTGCAATTGATCAGGATGGATCTTCAAAACGCATCCAACCGGGCGTATAAGGTTTTAAACGTGCATTGCCACAAAGCAGCTCTCCATTAGCTTCTCTTGCCTCGAGCCGTAGAAGTGCAAGCCCATATCCGCTATTAGATGTTCGCATCTCGCCAACAGGTTTTCTATCAAGAAAAATTTCACTTCCTTCAGCAGGAGCATCGCCTTCAATAATAACAGGAAATAAGCGTTTGCGAACAAGTCCACGATACTTTGTACGTGCCGTGAGCTCTTGCCCCATATAACATCCTTTTGTCCAGCTAATGACATTTAAATCGTCAAGCCCTGCTTCAAGCAAGATCGTTTTTTCAGGGATCAGATCTCTCCCTCCCTCAGGAATACCTAAGATCAAACGATGTAAATCGTAATCTCGTGGTGTTGCTGTTTCCTGTAGATTTTCAACCATGATACGAGCACCCAGCGTACTAAGTCGCGGATCTGGGTAAACATCACACGCTTTTTGAATTATTTCCTGGATTGTTTCAGAACATCGTTCCTCAGAATGCAGAACGGAATCATCGTTACGAGACTCCGGAAGAGGCTGTAGCATTCCAGCATAATCATCTGAAATTGGTCTCTCATCCCAAAGGGCATAAACTTTTAAATCAGGACGAGATTTTAATGTGACATGAGAACGTAATTTATAAAGCGTAAGTTTCTTTAAAAGCGCTTCAAGACGATCCCTCTCGACATCCAAAAAATAAGAGTTCTCATTTTCAACGATAAATAAATCATATAAAAATCTTCCTTGTGGCGTCAAAAGAGCTGCATAAATGGCTTGAGTTGGCGTTATAAGGTTGACATCATTGGTGATCAATCCTTGAAGAAACTCAGCCCTATCTTCTCCTTCAATTTCGATCACTCCGCGATGGATAAGATTTGTTAGAAACATGGAGCCCTCACTCTTTTTCTTTACTAAAAAGCAAAGCTTACCCTTTTGCAAGGGTAAGCTTATAATACAATTTAGATTTTCTTTATTTCCGTGCCTTTAGCCAGTCGACATAAGATTTTAACCAACCGCCTTTTCGATCATTGAGAAATTGCATGTTTGTTGCCTCAGCATAAGCTCTATCTGATTCATCTCTTTGCACAAGGTCCTCTGCTGTAAAGGCAAGATATTCTTTCGTTTTAGCGTATTCTCTTAAAAGGTCGACTTCCTCAGACTTCCCTTCAGGCACAAGAATTCGATAATGCTGCCCTTCCCAAAGAAGATTAAGGGTAGGAAGTTTCGGATCAGGTGGAAGATATTCAGGCAAAAACGCCATCATCGTAGGAACGAGTATTTTTCCTTCTTCCGGCTTTTGTAACACATTGATATTTGCCCCTAGAAGAAACCTGCCAACATAAGGAAGAAGCATATGATCAAAATTTGCACCTTCTGTCTTTGACTCATTGAGATATAGAGGAAGATCCCCAGATAATTCTTTTCTATATTCTTCAAGAGAAGAAATGGCGTCTTTTCGATGCACATCTAATGCGTTCAAGCCACAATTGTTTCCAGCCATATAGACATTATATTCAGAAAAATTTTTTCCTTGATAATTAAATCTCTCTCTGCCGGGACGGAAATCTTTCGAAGGAATAGGAGGCAACTTCGGTTTCACTGTGATAGCTGTCTTTGTTCCCACTTCTTTCTTCGCTGCTAAGCTTTTCACAATAGGCTTGCCAGAAATTTGAGCAACAAGATACGCCTGCCCCTCTTCTCCTAAATTATCCCACGCCTCTCCTTGTCCATTGTCATTAAAGATAGCTTTTAGGATGACACGAACAGGACGCCCATCACCGCCATCTTGCGCTAACTTAATGGTGGGCACAAGACTTAGTCGAAAGTACTCAGGAACAGTTCTTTCATATTGCTGAATTCTGGCCAACAAAGGATCCGCTTTTTTTTCTTCTCTCTCCCCTTCAAAAACTGTCTTTACAGGAGCGCCAGGGCCTTTCTCTAAGTCTGCAATGGTCTCTTGTCCTTTCACCAAGCCTTTAGCCAAAATCTTAAGAGAAAAGTGACTAGGGTGTTTAGGATTCAATCTTTCCAAAATAGCTTCTAATTTTCTTTTCTGGGCCGAATACGCTTCGGCAAGACGTTTATCCCCTATCGTTATGTATGCAGCAATTTGCTTATCTGTTTGTTTTACCCTCTCAAGAATGGATGAAGGATTTCCACGTTTTGCCGCTTCAATGTCATCTGTTATTGTAGAAGCTACCTTTACTAGAGCCTTAATTTCGTGGTAAGGTTTCCCCGTAACTTCAGCAACAACCCACCGTTTAGTGTTAAGATCTACTGTATCCCATCCTGGATACTTATTACTCGTCATAAGAAAATTTACAATCTCTTCATCGGAAGCAGTCGTATTTGCCTTTGTTGACCTAAAAGCTCCTGAATAATCTTGTTTGCTTAGAAAATTCTCTAAATCTTTTCTCTTCGCTTCTTTTGTGATTTTAGAAACGACCCATCCTTTTGTGTGAGGATCTACCGTATCCCATCCCAAATATCTATTACTCGTCATAAGAAAATTCACAATTTCTTCATCAGGAACAGTTGGAGAGAGTCCTGCTTTTATTTTAATAAAAGCATCTGGGTAATCTTGTTTGCCTAGAAATTCTTTTAAACTACTTTTTCCTCTCGTTATATGTGTTTTTACTTTAAGAGATGGAATCTTTTCCCCCCTTTCTACTTCCTCATTTTTCATACTTACAGCAGGAGCGCTAAAAAAAGCTATGCCAGATAAGAAAGATAATAAAGCACCAATACGAAATTTCATATAAACAACCCAATTAAATATATTATTATAATAAAACATATAAACATACTAGTCAACATTCTACCAAAATTGACTCTCTTCAAAGCAAAATTAGAAACGAACTTTTCCCAGAGAAGGGGTTGCTCTTCTGATAAAAACACAACATATTTTGTTTCATAGTTATCAAATCATTCTTTGAAGAGGACGTCATGGCCGGACATTCACAATTTAAAAACATTATGTATCGTAAGGGCGCACAAGATGCCAAACGCGCTAAAGTTTTTACGAAAATTATTCGTGAACTCACGACCTCTGCACGCATTAATGCAGATCCAGAAGCCAACCCTCGCCTGCGTCAAGCCATCATTGCTGCAAGAGGAGCCAACATGCCAAAGGATACAATGGAGCGGGCTATCAAAAGAGGCGCTGGCGGTGAAGACACAACAGATTACGCTGAAGTTCGCTATGAGGGTTATGGCCCAGCTGGCGTTGCGGTAATTGTTGAAGCCCTTACAGATAATCGTAACCGTACGGCCGGAGAAGTTCGGGCTGCTTTCACAAAATATGGTGGCAATCTTGGAGAAACCAATAGTGTCAGTTTTATGTTCGATCGTGTCGGAATCATTCGTTATCCGAAAGGCAAAATCGACTTTGAGACTCTTTTTGAAGCGGCTTTAGAGGCAGGTGCTCAAAACCTCGAAGAAGTCGACAAGGGATATGAGGTTGAATGTACTCTTGAAGACTTTGCCACAGTCCGGGATGCACTCATAAAAGCATTTGGTGATCCTGAAGGTGCAGAGCTTATCTGGAAACCCCAGACAACCGCTCTTGTTGATGAAGAAAAGGCCCTTTCTTTAATGAAACTCATTGACGTTTTAGAAGACAACGACGATGTTCAATCAGTCTTCGCTAACTTCGAAGTCTCTGATGAAATTTTGGAAAAACTTGCGAGTAACAAGTAATGACTTTACCTATGCGCATCTTAGGTCTGGATCCTGGTTTGCGCACCACAGGATGGGGAGTTATTGACGTTCAGGGGTCAAATCTTTCACATGTCGATCATGGTATCGTCACTTCAAAAGATCAAGAAACTCTTTCCTCTCGCCTTCATAGCTTGTACATTCAGCTGACAGAAATTATTTTACATTATAATCCTCATGAAGCAGCTGTAGAGGAGACCTTTGTGAACAAAAATCCCTTATCTGCCCTAAAACTTGGTGCTGCACGTGGGGTTGTTTTACTTGCTCCCGCTCAAGCTGGTCTTACTGTTGGAGAATACTCAGCAAACAAAGTGAAAAAAAGCGTTGTGGGTGTTGGACATGCTGATAAAGCTCAAGTAGCGATGATGGTTGGACGCCTTTTACCGAAAAGCAGAGGAGTGACAAATGATGCTGCAGACGCTCTCGCTGTTGCTATTTGTCATGCGCATCATCGCAGTTTTCATCAAAAAATAAAGGCAATGTCATGATCGCAAAACTCACAGGAATTGTTGATACGATTGGAGAAACATTTCTCATTTTAGATGTTAATGGTGTTGGCTATTTTGTCTCTTGTTCAAGCCGAACTTTAAGCAATTTTGGGGAGAAGGGTGAAAAAATCACTCTCTTTATTGAAACGGTTATGCGTGCCGAGAGCCTTCAACTTTTTGGTTTTGAAATCCGTGAGGAACAAGAGTGTTTCCGCCTTCTGATAACTGTTCAAGGTGTGGGTATGCGAATGGCTCTCGCGCTCCTTTCCGCTCTCTCACGCCAGGATATTTACCAAGCCATCGCTTCTCAAGATAAAGCAACTTTAACAAGAGCCGATGGGGTAGGACCAAAACTCGCAAGTCGTATTGTGACTGAACTTAAGGATAAGGTACCTCTCGAAGTTGGCTTTACCTCTAACGTTTATTCACTTCCTTCTTCTCTCTCTCCTTCTCTTGAAGAAGCTACATCAGCCCTTGTGAATCTAGGATATCGGCGCATGGAAGCCGTAGCAGCTATTAGTAAGGCACAGCAAAACCTAGGCACAGAAGCGCCTCTGAATGATCTTATTCGCCAAGGATTAAGTCTTTTGGCACGGAGCGGAACATGACAACTTCTCTGCGTTTATTAGATTCTGAAGAAATGCCTGAGGGTGGAGAAGTCACACTACGTCCTCAATATCTTGAAGATTTCGTGGGACAAGCTCAAGCTCGGAAAAATCTCAAAGTTTTTATTGAAGCTGCAAAGACACGGCGAGAAGCTATGGATCATGTACTCTTTTATGGTCCACCCGGTCTCGGTAAAACAACACTCTCTCAAATTATGGCACGGGAGCTAGGCGTTGGTTTTCGATCCACATCCGGCCCTGTCATTGCACGTGCTGGAGATTTAGCAGCTCTTTTAACGAACCTTCAACCCTATGACGTTCTTTTTATTGATGAAATCCATCGTCTTAACCCAGCGGTTGAAGAAATTCTCTACCCCGCTATGGAAGATTATAAACTTGATCTTATGATTGGCGAAGGCCCCGCTGCAAGATCTGTGCAAATTGACCTTCCTCCTTTTACACTCGTAGGAGCAACAACACGATCAGGCCTTATTTCATCACCTTTAAGAGACCGTTTTGGCATTCCCGTCCGCCTTATATTTTATACCCCAGAAGAACTTCAGAATGTTCTTTTACGCGGTGCTCGCGCTTTTCAAATTTCTCTTTCATCTGAAGGAGCCATGGAAATTGCTCGTCGCTCTCGTGGAACACCGCGTATCGCCCTTCGACTTTTAAAGCGCATTCGAGATTTTGTGCTCGTTGATGGAAACTCTGAAATTACGGCGAAAGCTGCTGATAATGCTCTTTTGCATCTCGAAGTCGATGGCCAAGGCCTGGATGCAATGGATCATCGTTATCTCAAACATATCATTGAACATTTTGAGGGAGGCCCTGTGGGGCTAGAAACACTTGCAGCCGCTCTTGCTGAACAAAAAGATACGCTGGAAGACGTCATCGAGCCTTATCTTCTTCAGCAAGGATATATACAGCGCACACCTCGAGGACGCATGCTCACGCCTCGCGCCTACGAAATTTTTGGGTATAGTATTCCTCATCAACTTCAGGCCCCTCTTTTTGAGGAAAGTAATGAATAATCCTCATATTTTTTCTCTTCGTGTTTATATGGAAGATACGGATGCGGGAAGTATCGTTTATTATGCCAATTACTTAAAATTTGCAGAACGCGCTCGCACAGAAGCCTTAAGAGCAATCGGAGGAAATCTTCCAACCTTGCAAGATCAGGATCGATTTCTCGTTGTTAGGTCATGCTTTTTAAACTGCCTTGCATCTGCCCGCCTAAATGATGTATTAGAAATTAGAACTCACTTTAAAAAGCCTGGACGTGCCCGATTTGAGGTTTCCCAGGTCATTGTGCGTGAGAATCAACTCATTGCGACCCTTGAGGTCGTTTTGGCTTGTATCAATTCACAAGGCAAACCCGTTAGGCTTGATGCCAATTTTGCTGATAAACTATGGACTCATTTTGGAGGGATTTAAGAATGCAGACGTCTACACAGTTACCTGATTTAAGCGGCGTTACGACCGTTGCAGAAGTCATAACACATGATCTCTCCCTCTGGGGTCTTTTTATGTCGGCTGATTTTGTTGTTAAGATTGTTATGATTGGCCTTCTTGCAGCTTCTTTCTGGTCATGGACCATTATTTTTAATAAGGCCATTCGTCTTAAAAGCCTTTTCTCTTCCGCAAGTCAGTTTGAAGACTCTTTTTGGTCGGGCGGATCTTTAGATACCCTTTATGAACGTATCGGGAATCGCCCTCGAGATCCTATGAGCGCTGTTTTTGCTGCAGCTATGCGGGAGTGGAAAAGAGCCACCGGAGCAAGCCGATCTTCAGTGACGTTACAAGAGCGTATCGAGCGTGCGATGCAAGTCACCTCAAATCGAGAGATGGATCGACTTGAGAGACATATGGGCTTTTTAGCCTCACTTGGCTCAACTGCAACCTTTATCGGTCTTTTTGGAACCGTTTGGGGAATCATGAACAGCTTTCAATCCATTGCCGCTGCTCAAAACACAAGCCTTGCTGTGGTGGCCCCTGGTATTGCAGAAGCCCTTTTTGCAACAGCTATTGGACTTGTTGCGGCAATACCTGCGGTAATTGCGTATCATAAGCTTTCTCTTGAATTGAATCGTTACGCTAACCGGCTCGATTCATTCTCCAATGAATTCACAGCTATTATTTCACGTCAACTGGATGAGGGGCACTAAAAAATGTCATTTTCAATGGATCGACCCCAAAAAAAAGGATCACGCCGCCGGGCGAACCTAGTAGCTGAAATTAACGTAACCCCTATGGTCGATGTAATGTTGGTGTTGCTTGTCATTTTTATGATCACAGCTCCCCTCCTAACGGCGGGTGTTCCTGTTGATTTGCCTAAGACGAAAGCCTCCGTCATGAACGAGAAAGAGGAACCTCTCACTATTACAGTAGACTCAAAAGGCATTCTCTATCTCCAAGAAACAGCGCTTGAACTTTCCGTTCTTATTCCTCGACTCATTGCGATTACAGGTTCTAATCCTGAAGCACGTATTTATGTAAGGGGTGACAAAGCTATTTCTTATGGACAAGTCATGGAAGTAATGGGGGCGATTAGTGAAGCAGGCTTTACAAAAGTGGCTCTCATTTCTGAACTCCCTTCAGGAGGATCTTCTTCAACGCCTAATGGTAAACCACGAAAGTAAATTCATGCGGAATGGCGCAATCCTTTCAGGTCTGTTACACGGTGTCGTTATCCTTTTACTCCTCATAGGATTGCCAGATCTTTTTCGTCGTGAGCTCGAACCGCCTCCTGTCATCCCCATTGAAATTATTAACATATCAGATTTAACGCAAGCGCCCGCCCTTAAGGTTAAACCAAAAAATGATAGCCCTAAGAAAGAGGTCGAAGAAAAACCTCAACCTCCTAAACCTACGCCAGTTGCTGAAAAAATTCCTGATCCTGAGCCTGAAAAACAGCCAGACCCAGAGCCTACTCCTGAGCCTGAGCTTACGCTAGATGATCTTTTAGCTCCCGTCGTCGAAGAAAAACCTAAGGAAGAAAAGCCCAAGGAAAAGCCAAAAGAAAAACCTAAAAAGAAAAAAGAGAAGAAGAAAAAGTCAAAGCCGAAGGACTTTACAAAGCTTTTAAATAACCTTGATAAGCTAGAAACTTCCTCAGAGGGCCCAACCCAGCAAGAGCAGGATGAAAGCTCAACAGCGGATCACGCAGCCAATAATATCAGTGAGGTTTTGTCAATTACTGAACTGGACCTTATTCGACGTCAACTCGGCCAGTGTTGGAACTTTTCTGCCACCGGCGCTCAAAATGCTAAAGACCTTTATGTTGATATAAGAGTTGAGATGAATCCCGATGCAACCGTTCGTTCTGCTGTCGTTATAGGATCAAATGGAAGCGGGGATAGTTTTGCACGCGCGGCTTCTGACAGCGCTCTAAGAGCAGTTCGAAACCCCAAATGTAACCCTTTGAAACTTCCCCTTGATCGTTATGATCAATGGAAAACAATCACGATTCGCTTCGATCCTCAGCACATGTTGTAAGAGCAGAGAACAGAAGTCTATTTAGCTTCTTAAAGTCGAAATCAGATTTTAAAAATGCGAGATTACTCTTTTGCATACACAATATAATGACGGAGCTACTACTTAAATCCCTTTCATTACGGACAAGTTCGTTTATCATCTAAAACATGTCAGAAAATAAAAAAATCGTATTTGTTGGAAATTCTTTACTCGATATGGTGAAATGTCGAGGGCATGTTATGAGCCGTTTAGGGCAGCTTGGCTATGAAGTCCATCTGATTGCTCCAGAAGACATTCCCCTCAAACACGTTAATCTGCCCCCTTCTATTAAGGTGCATAAATGGTTTTTGCATCCCTCAAGCCACAATCCATTTTATGAAATAGGAGCTTTCTTCCATCTCTTAAAGTTATTGGTCAAAATAAATCCCAGGCTTGCTTTTTCTTACACAGTTAAAGCTAATTTTTATACTGCAGTCATTGGAAAAACCTTGGGTTTTAAGACATGCAGCATCATCACTGGATTGGGGCGCGTTTTTACAATTCAGGCCCCCCTCTACACCTATGTTCAAAAATTTGTTCTCTGGGGATGGAGGTTAAGTACGCAAATATGGGTGATGAATCAATTTGATTACGATTATTTAAAGCATGTTAATCCAAAGCTCTCTTTAGCTCACATGCCTGGAGAAGGTGTTGATGTTTCTCACTTTAAGCCATCTCAAATGCACGTATCTCGCAAGGAAGTCCAATTTTTATTTATCGGTCGTTTACTCAAAGCAAAAGGCTTAGAAGAGCTCTTCCAAGCCATCAAACACTTAAAACAAAAAGAATATCTCTTCCATCTAAAGGTGGCTGGGACCTATGATCCAAATGATCAAGATAAAATCGACAAGACACAGCTCGATGAATTGGTAAAGCAAGGTTTAGCTGAACATCTAGGATATGTAAGCGATGTTAGATCACTTATACAGGAAAGTGATTGCTTAGTTCTTCCTTCTTATCGAGAAGGCCTTCCTCGTGTTATCCTTGAGGCAAATGCAATGCAATGCCCCATTATTGCTACCAATGTACCAGGATGCCAAGATCTCGTAAAAGAAGGTGTGAATGGATTTTTGTGTGAGCCACGATCCACTTTATGCTTAGAAAATGCTTTAGAAAAATTTTTAAAACTATCTGAGGATGAAAGAAAGAGATTAGGACATGAAGGGCACAAGATTGTTCTAGAGCGTTTTACAACAACTCACGTACAAAATTTTTATCTGAAAGCTCTCGAAGGTTTTGAAACTTATAAATAGAGAAAGGCCTCTCAAAGATGAAAAAACAGGAACTTTTTGTAACCACAGGAAATATACGCTTGTGGACAGAATCCTTTGGAAATTCTTCTAGGCCACACATCCTTTTAATTATGGGTCTCGCCACGCCTGGAATTTTTTGGTCAGACGCGTTTTGTGAACGTCTCGCAAACGAAGGATATTTTGTCATTCGTTATGATAACCGTGATGTGGGATTGTCCTCAGCTATTAACTACGAGCAAGAGCCCTATACCATAGAAGATTGTGCGAAGGACGCTCTTGCCATTTTAGATGCATACCACCTTTCCAAAGCCATTATTGTAGGAGAATCCATGGGAGGAATGATTACTCAATGGCTCGCCGCTTATTATCCCAGCAGAGTCATGTGTGCCGTTATGATAGGCTCCTCTCCAGATTTTGGAGTCTCGTTCTCAAAGGAAGATAACCCTTCTCTTTCACTTACTTCTGAGAAATATACGGATTGGTTGTTACAACTTCAGGGAAAGAAACCTCGACAAATCAAAAATGACATTGAAAATGGTGTGGAAGGGTGGCGAATTTGTAATGGAGATGAGCTTCCCTTTGACACAGCCCTCTTTACAGTTCTTGTTGCCGAAGCCTTTCAACGCAACCCCAGAATAAGCACACTTAATAATCATTTGGCTGCTATTCGAGCCTCTTATAAAGATACGACTCAAGCATTAGGAAAAATTTCTTGCCCAACCCTTGTCATTCATGGTGGCATTGATCCAATCTTTCCTCCTGATCATGGTCAAGCTCTAGCGAAAACAATCCCGAATGCCACATTAAAATTGCATCCAAAAATGGGGCATTTTTTTAGCCCTTCTTTTTATGGTGAGATAATTCATAACATCGATAGCTTTATTAAAGCTCAAGGAAATTCTTAAATCTACAAAACCTTTTCTAAAAAGGAACGAGCTCTTTTTGTGCGAGGAGATTCAAAAAAATCTTTGCTTGGAGAATCTTCCACAAGAAGCCCTTCATCCAAAAACCAAACCCTATCAGCGACTTCTCGTGCAAACCCCATCTCATGAGTTACAATAACCATGGTCATACCTGTGTGAGCCAGTCCTTTAATCACATTGAGCACTTCTTTAACCATCTCTGGATCAAGCGCAGAGGTTGGCTCATCAAAAAGAATCGCTTCTGGCGCCATTGCAAGTGCACGCGCAATCGCAGCCCTTTGTTTTTGTCCCCCGGAGAGATGGGGAGGGTAAGTATTAAACTTATCTTTAAGACCTACTTTCTCTAAAAGAGATTTTCCTAAAGCTTCAGCATCCTTGCGAAGTATTTTTTTTACTTTTAAAGGCGCATAGATCACATTTTCAAGGGCTGTCATATGAGGAAACAAATTAAATTGTTGAAAAACCATTCCTACTTTTGTTCGGATTTTCTCAATATCAATTCCTTTTTCAGTGATACAGATTCGATCAATAAATACTTTACCTTGCGTTGGTGTTTCGAGAAGATTTATAGAACGCAAAAATGTCGATTTTCCAGACCCCGATGGACCAACAATGGCCACAACTTCTCCCTGAGAAATCGTACCGGAAATTCCTCTAAGGACTTCATGTGACCCAAATGATTTATGAATATTTTCAAGAATAATCATGCTGTTTTCAATTTCTTTTCAAGGCGATGCGCTGCCAGTGTCAAAATCATCACAAGGACGTAATAGAGAAAACCTGCAACAAGAAGAGGTTCAAAATAGAGATACTTCTCACTCGCCACAATGTTAGCCCTCCTTAAAATATCTGCTCCTCCAATAACAGATATCAGAGCAGACTCTTTGAGCAAATCAATCGCCTCATTAACGAGCGAAGGAAGAATATTACGGAAAGCTTGTGGTAAAATGATATCTTTCATCATCAATGAATAGGGTATACCGAGGGAGAGAGCCGCTTCTTTTTGACCTTTATCAAGAGAGGTAATACCACTCCGAATAATTTCAGAGATATAGGCCCCGGAATTTAAGGTAAAAGTTAAAATACCTGCTTCCCAAATCGAAATCGTATAGCCTGTAAGCTGAGGAGTTGCATGATAGATAAGCATTAATTGTAGCAGTAAAGGTGTTCCTCTAAAAATAGAGGTATAAAAGTTTGCAAACCATTTAAGGATATTTAAATGGCTTACTTTAAAAAGAGATAAAAGTGTTCCCCATAAAAATCCCAAACATAAAGAAACACTCGTGTAAGCAAGTGTGACTTTTACACCTTCGATAATATAAGGAATCGATGGCCAGATGCGTTCAAAATCAAGAATAATCACTCTCTAATCCACTTCGATTCGATCTCTTGGATATCGCCCTTCATTTTTTTGAGAGCTTCGTTGACTGCAGTCACTAAAGAAGAACCTTTAGGAAAGGCAATTGCAAGAGCTTCACCTGGAACATTCAAAACAACAACTTTCAGGCCTGGCGTCGTTGCTGCGATGTTGCGAGCCGTTGTATCCTCAATGAGGATCGATTGAATACGACCGTTCTTAAGCTCTTGAACCAAATCTCCAATTTTATTTAAAGAAACAAGAGAAAGACCAGGGGTCGTTTCTACCCATTTACGTCCCATTGCCTCGTGAGAACTTCCAAGCTGAACACCTAATTTTTTATCATTAAGTTCTTTTTCCGACGTTAATGTAGAGCTCTCCGGAACAAGAAGAGCAAGCTTATAAGAATAATAAGGATCTGAAAAATCAACGCTTTTCCGTCGCTCTTCAGTTGGGAAAAATCCCGAAATAGACATGTCAGCTCGCCCCGACTGGAGAGAAGGAATCAATGCGGAAAAGTCGGCTTCGACAATCTTAATAGGGCGTCCCAAATATTCACCCAATTTATGGACCACATCCATATCGAAACCAATAACTTGATCTCCACCAGAAGCTGTATCTTTAAACTCAAAAGGAGGATTATCGGGGGAAGTTATAATCACAAGTGGCGCTTCTTCAGTTTGGTTTTTCTTTTCTCCACAAGCTACAAGCAAGAAAAGACTCAAACAAATATAAAAACTCCTCATCAACATTTTAAATTCCCTTTTACGCTCTTGTTTCTTAAAACATAAAAGAATAGCCTTCTCATAAGTAAAGGTCAATTTTCAAAAAAGATTTCACCGTAAGAACAACAAACAGTTGCAATTCTTACCAATTATTTTTATGGTACAGGCGATTCAACTTGGGGCGTAGCCAAGTGGTAAGGCAGCGGTTTTTGGTACCGCCATCCGTAGGTTCGAATCCTACCGCCCCAGCCATGATTTTTTTGCAATAAAAACCCCTATAAGGAAGCTTAGAAAGCTCAAGCTTGTCATAGAAACCGCTAGCACAAGAGGTGAACTAGGGAGTGAACTCGCGAGGACACTCCCAAAAACCCCTGCGCCAATCTGGACTGCACCAACCATAGCTGCTGCTACTCCTGCCATGGAAGAAAAGAGATTCATAGCTCCTGCAGAAGAATAAACAACGGCCAATGCTGAAAAACCATAAAAGATAACGCTATAGAATATTACCAAATAAACTGTCGGATCAAAAATCAAACATATACTAACAAAAATAATACTTACAATGAAGCAAGCAAAACTTCCGATTAATATTCCTTGATGAAAGTGAAGTCGATGTGCCATATAACGAGCCATGGCAAACCCCACAATATTTCCAAAAGCACTTGTAATCCCAATATATCCGTATTCTTGAGGAGACCAATTAAAATGCGAAATATAGAGATAAGGAGACATTGTGATATAACAAAAAATAGATCCCATTTGTAGTCCTATCACAAGGCAAAAAAGACCGTAACTGGCATCCTTAAAAAGAAGAGCATAATTCTTTAAAATTGAAGAAAATGAGGTCGATTCATTAGATGAGCGGTTGGTTTCTGGCAGCCATAGCCAAACCATAAGTGAAATAATAAAGGCAAATAATGCTAAGAAATAGAAATTTTTATCCCACCCAAAGTAGGTTTCAATAACCCCACCTAACGTGGGCGCGATAGCTGGAGAGAGAGATACAACCATCATAATGGTAGCTGAAAAATGAGTAAGAGAAGTACCTTCATAAAGATCTCTTCCCATCGCTCTTGCAACTAAAGGACCTGCACTTGCAGCCATGCCTTGTAAAAAACGAGCAATTTGTAGATCCGTAATCGTTTGAGCGTTTGCACACCATATACTGGCAAGGATAAAGAGAACTATGCCTCCCTTTGCAACAATAAGCCTTCCCATATGATCTGCAAGCGGTCCTAATAACAAACTTCCAAAGGCAGATCCGAGGAAAAAAAGAGCAAGCGTAAGTTGGACTGACTCTTGAGAAGCACTTAATGACTTCCCTATCGAAGGGAGAGAGGGAAGATAGAGTGAAGTCGCAAAAATACCTAATGCCGTTAACAAACAAAGCGTTGGTAAAAGAAGACGTATTTGGAATGAAGGATGCATTAATCAAGTTACCTTATAACAAGGCATAGTTTAACTGGCCTACTTATTAAAAACAATCTTCCTATAAGAATTCAAAACATACGTTCTTATTTTTTCCTCGAAAGGATGAACCATACCAGATGATCGAATAACAACAGGTAAAGAAACATAAACAAATAGGCTAAATGTAAAGGAATCTTCATGCTGACCGTAAAGTTTATAACCGGGCTCACAAATATATCCAAAAACCAATTTATGGATTTTATATAGCCATTATCTGTATTAAACCATGGAAAGGTTTCTGCAAGAAGAACGACGCCACTACACAAAACCAACAGCAAATAAAATCTAACAAGCCACCTCAGGGATTTAAGGAATAAATGGTGGCGCATAGTTATCGTTTTCCTACTTTTTTATAAAACAACCTGATGATTTTCATTTTACACGATAAAAAGAACATTGAAGAGCCTCTCTTAGTATATCCGCTTTTTCTTGAAACGGAGAAAGGTTTTGAAGCGCTTCATCAAGGAAAAGCTCCGCTTCTTTGTAAAGACGACGAGGTCCAAGTAAACTTAAGAACGTCAATTTTTCAGTATCTTGCCGACAAGGTTTCCCGATTTTATCTTCATCACCATATTCATCAAGCCAATCATCAATCATTTGAAAAGACTTGCCAAAAAGAATTCCTGCAGCTTGCAAAATTTTTTGTTCTTGCTGAGAGGCTTTTCCAAGAATAGCTCCTGCCTCCATTGAATATCCAAATAAAACACCCGTTTTCAGACATTGTTGTTCAGTAAGTTCTTCCAAAGTCAAGCGCGATCCTTCTTGACCCAAATCCATCATTTGCCCTGCAACAAGCCCGAAAGATCCCACCACCTCACTTAGCTTTTTTGCAAGCTCTACACGAATTTCAGATGAAGTCTCAAGCGAGAGGAGTATTTGAAAGGCAAGTGGAATAAGCGCATCGCCAACCAACACAGCAGTAGACTCGCCAAAAGCTTTATGGCAACTGGGCTTGTTTCGACGCATATCTGCATCATCCATACACGGAAGATCATCGTGAACTAAAGAATAAGAGTGGATTAATTCGATGGCTGCAGCAACTTTAAAAACCTCTTGAGCTGGAGCATTAAAAATTTGAGAAGAAGCCCAGATTAAGTAAGATCGAAAACGTTTTCCCCCACCAAGAACACTGTAGCGCATGGCCTCATGAAGACGGCTTGTTGGAAGAGGAAGCGTTTGATCAAGCGCTCTTTCAACATGTTCAGCCACCGTTTGAAGACGTTGGGAGAAGCTACTATTCTTCAAGGTTTGCGGGTTGAGTTTTAATTGTACCATCTGCATTTACGACAATGTGCTCAATGCGAAGACGTGCATCCTTTAATTTTTTTTCACAATGAGCTCTTAAGGCCGCTCCTCTTTCATAGGCGTTGATAGCTTCATCCAAGCTTACTTTCCCTTCTTCAAGTCGACGAACAATTGTTTCGAGCTCTCGAAGGGCTTCCTCAAAGTTCATCGTTTCAAGAGAGGACATCTCTTCTCCTATCGTGTGGGAACAGGCTGTTCTCCTTTATAATCATAAAATCCTCGATTTGTTTTTCTTCCTAACCATCCCGCTTCAACATACTTTGTTAAAAGCGGACAAGGCTTATATTTACTTTCACCACGTCCCTCATAAAGGACACTCATAATAAAAGCACAAGTATCAAGACCAATCAAATCTGCAAGTTCTAACGGTCCCATGGGTTGATTTGTGCCTAAGCGCATACCTTTGTCAATGGCTTCAATCGTCCCAACACCTTCAAAGAGGGCGTAAACAGCTTCATTAATCATCGGCATTAAAATGCGATTGACGATAAAGCCGGGATAATCTTCTGAAACAGCAACTTGTTTTCCAAGTCGTTTTGCGACTTCTTGAATAGCATTAAATGTCGCATTGGATGTTGCAATCCCGCGGATTAATTCCACAAGTTGCATAACAGGTACGGGATTCATAAAGTGCATTCCCATAAATTTTTCTGGTCTATCTGTAACACCTCCCAAAGCCGTAATTGAAATGGATGATGTATTCGTTGCTAGAAGACAATCTGCAGAAAGATGAGGGACCAGTTTTTTAAAAATAGCTTTTTTGATTTCTTCATTTTCAATGGCAGTTTCTATAACCAAGTCACATCTTTTAAAATCTTCAAGTTTTGTCGACGTTTGGAGACGAGATACTGCTTCTTCTTTTTCCTTAAGAGTAAGTTTATTTCGAGCTACGCTCCGATCCATATTCACATCGATAGTATGAAGACTTTTATCAAGAGCTTCTTGCGAAATATCGTTTAAAAGAACACGATAGCCGCTCAATGCACATACATGGGCAATACCGCTGCCCATTTGTCCTGCTCCAATAACACCAATATGCTCGATCATCCCATTCCCTGTAATCTTAGATTTTGTATTTGTTTTTATGATCTTATTTTTGAACTCTACCCTGCCCGTCTTAGTTCTTCATGACAGTTTTCATTTTTGCTGTCAACTCTGGCAGAATTGTAAAAAGATCACCCACAATACCGTAGTCTGCGACTTGAAAAATTGGGGCATCAGGATCTTTATTAATGGCGACAATCACTTTACTCTCTTTCATTCCAGCAAGATGTTGTATTGCTCCTGAAATGCCAACTGCAATATAAAGCGTAGGAGCTACCACCTTACCTGTTTGCCCGACTTGATAATCATTGGGAACAAAACCTGCATCAACGGCCGCTCGTGAGGCACCAATTGCAGCCCCTAGTAAATCCGCAAGATCTTCGATGAGAGCAAAATTATCCTTACTTTGTAATCCTCTCCCCCCTGAAACAACAATTGAAGCATTTGTCAATTCTGGTCTTTCAGCGGAACTTTCCTCCTTCTTCACAAAAGTCAAACCACGGATGGAAGGGGGCACGAATGGGTACAATTCAATGGGTGCTTTTAAAGACCCTTTTTTTGCTTTCTCAAAGGCTGTTGGCCGCACCGTCAATACTTTAATAGCATCTTCTGAAGTTACAGTCGCAAGAGCATTCCCAGCATAAATAGGCCTTACAAATTTATTTTGATCTTGGATCTCGATGACATCTGAAATTTGCGCAACATCAAGTAGGGCAGCAAGACGAGGCAAAAGATTTTTTCCAAAAGTTGTAGAAGGCGCTAAAATAAATTTATATCCTTTTGCGAGCTCTAAAAGTGTATTGACCATATTTTCGGGGATAAAGTGAGAGAGGGCTTGATTTTCAACAATCCAAACCTTTTCAACATTTTCATAAAACGAAATCTCTTCAGTAACCTTTTGACAAG
The DNA here is from genome assembly GCA_018242065.1 of Pseudomonadota bacterium. Lineage (GTDB taxonomy): Bacteria > Pseudomonadota > Alphaproteobacteria > UBA9655 > UBA9655 > UBA9655. The sequence goes on from JAFECQ010000020.1 coordinate 78,879, forward strand.
ATGAACCCATGATAATGACATGTATTGGAACAGAAAATTTTTCCGCAGCTGTTAATACAGCAAACGTGGCGGGTGCTATTGTTTCATGATCATGTTCTGCAATGAGAAGAAGAGACATTATATCACCTTCGCTTCGTTCTGAAGTTTATCAATAAGCTCATCCACCGTTGTAACTTTAATCCCTGCTTGACGTTTTGGTGGCTCAGCGACACATAGCGTTTTCAAATGAGGTTTTAAATCAATACCGAGAACATCTTCTCCAAGAATTTCGAAAGGTTTTTGCTTTGCCTTCATTATATTTGGCAATGTTGCATAACGAGGTTCGTTCAAACGCAAGTCGGTTGTTACAACTGCTGGTAACGACATTTTCAAAGTCTCAAGTCCTCCATCTATTTCTCGCACGACTTCAATCTCATCTTCCTTAACATTGAGACGAGAAACAAATGTTCCCTGTGGCCAAGAAAGAAGAGCTGCAAGCATTTGACCTGTTTGATTACAATCATCATCAATAGCTTGTTTACCAAGAATCACAAGACGCGGATTCTCCCGCTCCACAAGCGCTTTTAAGGCTTTTGCGACGCATAATGGCTGAGTTTCAAAGGATGTTTCAACATGAATGGCACGATCTGCCCCCAAAGCCAGCGCTGTTCGCAAAGACTCTTGGCAAGTTTTTTCACCGATTGAAACGGCTACAATTTCTGAAGCGATTCCTTTTTCTTTTAGCCGTACAGCCTCTTCGATTGCAATCTCATCAAAAGGGTTAATTGACATTTTTACACCCGAAAAATCAATGCCACTGCCATCGCTTTTCACATGCACTTTGATGCTATAATCTATCACTCGTTTGACAGCGACCAAGATTTTCATTAAGGGCTCCCTCCCTACTAAATTATGTGATTGCTATAGCAACTTCGAACCTAATGAGAAGATATTAATAATTTGTTAATGCTTACACTTCTAAAAAATTTAGAGTTTTCTAGTTCAACCTAAAGAATATAACCTATAAACCGTTCTTAATACCAGTATGTCATTAGATGATCTGGCCTTCTTCTGTATGATGAATCCACTTTTAGGTAACTATAGAGTCAAATAAGAAATGGGGAAGGTTTATGAAGAAGACATATGAAGTAGAGCAGATCATAGAGTTTGATATGTCCTTGTCTGTAATAAGGCTTTACTGTTTTTGTAGTTTACCATCCCTTCACCATAAAACTCAGGGCTATATGCAGAAAAACCCTGATTTGTACCATTATAAATAGCATGCCCTATATCAGATGCACTAGAGTTGGGAGATGCTGTCCATAGTCGCTCTGCAAGAGCCGTTACAACGGGTGCTGCAGAAGATGTCATACCAAAGTATCGTTTTTGTTTACTTGCAACTAAATCAGGGCCGCAATAAGCAGATGAAGTATAGTGTTGGGATGGTGCTGCTATAAATATTCGTTGATAATCCTGTTTCTTGCCAGGGTATGTACTGCCTAAACTGATAGTGTTAAGATATGTTCTATCAACTATGCCAGTAGGTAAGTTTGATCCATCGAACCAAAGTTCTTCTTCCGCCATAAGGTTTGGAGCTGTAGCTCCAACAATAATGAATTTATCATTTGATAGCTTGGCAAGTTCTGCAAGCTCTATTGTGCGCGGCAATACATCCATTGGAGAATGATGATTTCCAGCCGCTATTATAATAATTTTTTCCTTTGAAAAAGCACTGATCAACAACTCTTTTATTTTCCCATTCATGATAGGAGCCACATACCCTTCTGTTGATAGAGAAAGCGAAATATTAACAATATCTCCTCTAGCTTTATTGAGTGCATAATCAAGGGAATTAATTGCTTTCTCAGCAGGCTGTTTGTTATAAACAATAGGAATAATTTTAGCTTTAGGGGACACATCATGAATAATTCCTGATGTGGCTGTTCCATGGATATTCGCAGTTAGCTCTCCATTCCAAATTTGGTTGACTTCTGTTGATCTACCATTAGGATCGTAAGAGTCAAAAAAAGTAGAACATAGGTCTTGATGTAGAGTGTCAAAACCCTTATCTAATACAACAATATTATGAGTACTTTCTAATTCTGCATCTTCCGGAATAAAACTACATACCTCATGAATACGTTTTAGAGATGTTTGACTTTCTACCTTATCATCTTTGCCAGCAAAGCATGATAAATTTATAAAAACAACTATTAAAAAAGCGAAAATTAAACAATACAAGATAGACCTTTTTTTAATGAATTATTATAAAATTAATTTATTTGCAAATACAAAGCATTATATTTTGATAACACACATCACCCCACCTGTCCAGCCCCCAATTTACAGTATTAAGTTCGTGTTTTGATCTTATTTTTCTAAGTGAATAGGAGAGAAATAAAAAATGATATTTTTTATATAACAAATAAAAACGTGTCAGCTTTTTTGCGACTTAATTCAAAGAGGACGGCAAATGTATGGGTCAAGTTACAAAAGCTGTCAATCAAAGACTTACTAAAAACAATCACACAAGAAGGATACAAATATATAAATGCAAAGGTGTGGGGTTAGTTGTTAAGGATATATATCATCAGCGGTTTGCTCCAGGAACCCATAAAACATCCCCCTCTTTCTGATGATTATCAGAACGTGCAAGGACAAAAAGCAAATCAGAAAGTCTGTTGATATATTGAATAATCACTGGATTTAACACTTCTTCACTATTTAAACGACAAACGACCCTTTCAGCTCTTCTCACAACAGCTCGAGTTTGATGCAAGAATGCTGACAAAGACGTCCCTCCCGGTAAAACAAAAGACTGAAGAGGTGGCAAGGTTTTGTTATAGAAATCTATTTTCTCTTCTAAGAAAGTCACTTGTGTCGCCTGGAGGCGAAGTTTTCCCATGTTTTGATCGTTTGCTGGTACACACAAATCAGCCCCCATATCAAAAAGGTCATTTTGAATATGAAACAAAAGCTTGTCTATATCTTCAGCTGCATAAAGACGAGCAACGCCAAGACTTGCGTTAGCTTCGTCAACATCACCAATGGCTTCAATGCGCACAGAAGATTTTAAAACACGCGTCCCTGTTCCCAAGGACGTTTTTCCTTTATCCCCGCTCTTTGTGTAAATTCGGGTTAACTGGACCATTTATTTCGCCTTAAAAAAGAGAAGGATCGAAAAAATAAAAATTGCCAGCCCTTGGAAGATTATCCTGAAGCGCATCATTTTATTGCTTTGCTCGCCTGCTTCTTTTCCTTCCTTAAACATGCTCCAAAGACCAAGCACCAAAGACCCAGCTGTTGCAACCATTGCTCCAACCAATCCTATTTTGAGAGCCAGTTCAAATGTCATACCTGATATTTTTGTAATAACAAGTTGAGGTCTTCAATACTGCAAAGTCCTAGATGTACTGGGTTCTCAGGTTTGATTTCACTAATATTTCGATGTGTTTTTAAGCGAATTGCCTGAATGGTGGTTTTGGTTGTACCCAGAGTCCGCATGATATCACCATCAGAAATAGACGGGATCTCTTTTAAAAGCCAGGCGATTCCGTTGGGTTTTGCCTGTCGTAATGCCACAGGCGTATATTTTGCAATTTTTTTAATCTTCCCTTCATGGATATTTGTTGACATCTGAAGTCGCGTTGTCGGATCAGACTGGCATCGCTCAATTTCATCTATTGTCAATTGGCCAGTCTGAACGGGATCATGTCCCACCAATCCCACAATGATTTCACCATCGGCAATAGCCTGAACTTCCAGAGGGTGCAAATTACAAAAATCACCTATTTGTTCAAAAGTAAGCGTTGTATTATCAATAAGCCAAACTGCTGTGGCTTTAGGCATGAGGGGTGCAATCATCTAAGCTCCCACCTTTCTTTAAAATTCATTGTTACGGAGACCAAAAAAAAACAGAATGTTCAAAATTCTCGAGACTCCTGATTACTATCAAGGTGCCATTCAATCATAGGTTGTTCTTTTCTCAAATAGGATTTTTAAAAATTCTCATCTCCAAAGCAAATACCCAATGCTCGCGCCGTTTTTACAAGTGAGCCATTAACGTCAACAGCTTGGTATCCTGCAATAGCTTGTTGAATAGGAACATCCACAACCTGACGATTTTGCCAAGCAACCATCCGATCAAATTTTCCTTGAGCAATTAGGTCAACAGCATGCGTACCAAAAGCCGATGCCAAAACACGATCTTGAAAAATGGGTTGTCCTCCCCGTTGTACATGACCCAAAACAGTAAATCGCGTTTCGGCTCCCGTAAGCTCAGTTACACGATTTGCAAGATAATGAGAAATTCCGCCATAGCGGCTTCTGCCTTCCAAATCAATAATCTTAGACTTTTCTCCAGACTCTGTTCCAACTGCCTCAGAAACCACCATAAGCGCAAAGTTACGCCCGGATTGGCGCAAGGTTTTAATTTTATGCGCTATCTTTTCCATCTGGTAAGGAATCTCTGGAATTAAAATAATATCAGCCCCCCCCGCAATTCCAGAAGCTAGAGCAATATGCCCCGCATCGCGACCCATGACTTCTAGAATCATAACGCGGTCATGACTTGCAGCTGTGGGTTGGAGTCGATCTAAAGCCTCTGTTGCAACGTTTGTTGCGGTCATAAAGCCTATAGAGTGCTCTGTATGACTTAAATCATCATCAATAGTCTTGGGTATGGCCACAAGATTCATTCCACCTTGCTGCGCAAGACGCCTTAAAATGTCTTGACTCCCATCCCCTCCAATTCCAATTAACGCATCCAACTTTAAAAGACGATAGCCTTCAATAACTTCTTCAGAGAGATCCTTAACCGTACCATCAGCTAAAGGATAAGCAAAGGGGTCTCCTTTATTAGTTGTGCCTAAAACCGTTCCTCCCTGTCGCAACAGATTACCCGTACAAAACGAAAGATCCAGCTTAACCGCATCAACGGGTCGACGCATCAACCCATGAGTGCCTTGATGAATACCACACACCGTCCACCCATATTTCTGAATGGCACTTAACGTAACAGCCCGAATAACCGCATTAAGGCCTGCACAATCTCCACCACTTGTTAAAATGCCAATCTTTTTCATTCAATAAACCTCTTCTGACTCATTCAATTCAATATATTAACAACTTTGTTGCGGATTTTACCAAAAAAATTTGATATAGTTCGTCGTTAAGAAAGATTACGTGATATGATGACTAAAGAAGATCTAAAGCACAAGCTGGATAAGCTAAAAGAAGAACATCGCGCTTTAGATGAGGAAATTACACGCCTCATGCTTATTCCTATCTATGATCAAGTGGCTGCTCAAAGATTAAAAAAACGAAAACTTCGACTTAAAGACGAGATACTCAAGCTTCAAACGAAGCTTCTCCCTGATATTATTGCATAGATCATCCGTATGATTTCCTCTCTTTTTTTACAAAAAACGCGTGATTCAAAAAATTTTAAAGTGTAGGTTAAAAAAAAGAGACAGAATTAACATGATTGAAACACGCCTTCAAACACTTGGAATTGAACTACCGGTTCAATCTCCATCCACAGCCAACTATGTTCCTTTTGTAAAGACAGGAACCCTTATATTCATATCTGGTCAACTCCCCGCCTGGAATGGAGAGCTGAAATATATCGGTAAAGTCGGCCTCGATTTTTCTTTGGAAGACGGTCGCGAAGCTGCGCGACTCTGTGCTCTCAACATTTTATCACATTTGAAAATCGCTTGCGAAGGAGATCTTAATCGAATCAAACGATGTGTACGACTGGGTGGATTTGTGAATTCAACTGATACCTTTAAAGATCATCCAAAAGTTATCAATGGAGCTTCAGATTTAATGATCGATGTCTTTGAAGAGGAAGGACGACATGCACGCATGGCTGTAGGGGTTAATTCGCTCCCACTTGGATCCGCTGTTGAAGTCGAAGCCCTTTTTGAAATGGATAAGTCATGAAAAGATCTTCCTCTTATCATCGCCCTTCTCAAGATTCTTCACGCCTTTGGCTTTGGGGAAGTCACGCTTGTCAAGCGGCACTTAAAAATCCTAACAGATCTTGTTTTCGATTGTTAACGACTGAATCAATTGCTAAAAACCTCACATTTACGTGTAAGGTCGAGATTCTTGATTCAGCCGCTCTTACACGTCTCTTACCTGAAGGCGCCGTCCATCAAGGGATCGCTATGGAAGTAGCGCCTCTTCCTGAACCTTCATTTAAAGAACTGAGTCAAAAAGAAAAGGGAGTTCTTGTTGTTTTAGACCATGTTACTGACCCTCATAATGTCGGCGCAATCTTGAGAACCGCCAGAGCCCTAGGCGCTCTTGGTGTTCTTATGACAGAGCGAAATGCACCACCTTTAAGTGGTGTTTTAGCTAAGACCGCTTCAGGAGCTTTAGAAGACTTGCCTGTTTGGAAGGTTACAAACCTCGCTCGAGCGATAGAAGACCTTAAAGATAAAGGCTTTTGGGCCGTTGGTCTCGATGAGAGAGCCTCAAAAGTACTTTCAAAATCTGACTTTCCGCCAAAAATCTCTCTCATTATGGGCGCTGAAGGAGAAGGCTTACGTCGCCTCACCCAAGAGAAATGTGACTTTCTTGCCAAACTTCCAACTGATCCTTTCTTCCCTACCTTAAACGTTTCAGTTGCAACCGCACTTGCTCTTTACGAATTGGTACGAACATAATGAATAGCTCAAAAACATGGCTTGTAACAGGCGTTGCGGGTTTTATCGGCTCTCACCTTTTAGAGACCCTTTTAAAGCAAGGCCAAAAAGTTATTGGTTTAGACAATTTATCTATAGGAAAAATGGAGACCCTCAACGCGGCTCTTCGGTATATCCCTTCAGAAAAAGCTCAAAATTTTTCTTTCGTAAAAGGGGACATTCGAGACTACAAAACCTGTCATGAGGTCACAAAAAAAACAGATTATGTTTTGCATCAAGCCGCTCTTGGGAACGTTCCTCTCTCCATTGAAGATCCTCTCCTCGTTAATGAAGTTAATGTCACAGGTTTTTTAAACATTCTGCGTGCCTCTCAAGAAAACAACGTGTCACGCTTTGTGTACGCTTCCTCAAGTGCTGTTTATGGAGATTCTCAAAACAGACCCAATCAAGAGGATACGCTCGGTCAGGCTCTCTCTCCTTACGCTGTTTCTAAGAGAACAAATGAGCTTTACGGTCAAGTTTTTCATCAATGCTATGGGCTCTCAACAATAGGGTTAAGATACTTCAACGTCTTTGGCCCTCGTCAAAGCCCCCAAGGCGCATACGCGGCTGTCATCCCTTTATGGATAAAGGCTCTCTTGAATAAACAGACTTGTTATATTAATGGAGATGGGCTTACGACACGTGATTTTTGTTACATCGACAACATTATTCAAGCCAACATCAAAGCTGCTCTGACGCAAAATTCTAAGGCCTTTGGAGATGTTTTTAATATCGCACTTGGAAAACAAACGAGCTTGTTGGAGCTTTATACTTTCTTGAAGACTCACCTGAACCTTGGTGAGGACATTCCTCCTCTTTATCGTAAGGAGCGGCCAGGAGATATTAAACATTCCTTCGCAAGTATAGAAAAAGCTAAGGACATATTAAACTACGATCCTTCCTGGGCCTTAGAAGACGGTTTAAAGATAACAATGGATTGGTTTAAATCGCAAAAGCGGTGAGAAAAAAATGAAAATAAACTTTTCTCATGGCACCTGAGCCAGCACTTAGGCAAAGAGTTTTTATCATACATAAATTTAGACTATCGCACACAAAAACCGTGTTAAAATTGTCTCACCCTTTTTCAATTTTTGAGCTCACTAAAACATTTTTCTATTAATCTCCTATTTAAATGCTAAAAATTTTTAAGACGTTAATTTTTTGCTTAAAATTAATCAAATTTTAGAAAATTATTCGTAGTCTTTCAGATTAATAAAGGGTTTAGGACTGGTGAAATCCAGAATTTTCTTACAACGATTCAAATTGAGTTGATGAATAGGGAGTCAGAAATGGAAAATAAATTTTTAGCTAAGAGTATAAAGTTAAGCTCTGTTCTTGCGTTATTAGCAGCAACAGGTTGTGCAGAGTATAATCGAAGGGTCTTGGATGGAATGGAAGCAAGAGGCCCTGAATTTACGCGAACACTTGCTAAAGAATATGAGACCCTTGGTCACACTGAGCAGCATATTATGTATGACGAATGGTCTGCTAACTATTATTACACCAAGGCAATTCAAGCTAAAAATGGATGTCCTGTAAGGCCAACATGTTTAGATCGTTGGGACATTGACAGTGACAAACTTCCGGAACTTCAAGTTGCTCGCGCACGACTTATGCGCGCTCTAGAATTTGGTGCTTGGGAAGCAGCTCCAATGATGTCAGCTTACGCACAAGCTCATTTTGATTGCTGGGTTGAGCAACAAGCTGAAGGCTGGCAAAAAGAAGATATCGCCAATTGCCGAGCTGAGTTTTACGAAGCTATGGCGGAAGTTGAGTTAATGTTGATGGGCGGTGTTCTCAACGTAGCACCCTCAAATATGATCTTCTTCGACCTTGGCAGTGCCCATCTCGATGCAACCGCTACCGCTCAAGTTGATCAAATTGCTCTCATGGCAGCCTCATCTGAGTTTGCTGGCCACATCCTCTTAATTGGACGTACAGATAAGGTGGGTGACGCAAAACACAATAAGAATCTTTCTAAACATCGTGCCCTCATGGTGAAAAAGGAATTAGTTCGTAGAGGTGTTTCACCTCACCGCATTGCTATAAAGGCTGCGGGAGAGACTCCTGGCCCTCAAGTGGACGCGCATAATCGCCGTGTTGATGTTATATTTCTCGAATATAAATAAAGAGGTTCACCTCCTATCTACGTAGGAGGAATAATAAAAAAAATAAGATCATCAAACTCAAGGGGCGCTAAAAGCGCCCTTTTTGTTGAGTTTTCTCAAAGATATTAGAGGAAATTTACTCTTCTTGAGAAACTAACCTCTCTGCTTCTTCATCTTCAAACCAGTGTGCATGGTCAAAAAGAGAACGTTTCTGAAATTCTGCAACGTGTGAATCTGGTACGCCTTCAATCTGTTCTATCCCTTTGAAAAGAATTCCAATAAATGGAAAAGATTGCCGAACACATTCTTGCATTACATCTTCAAGATACTCAGGTCGATCATCAATAAGAACAATTTGCGTTGGCTTCTCAGCTTTAAGATAGACACGGATAACATCACTTTTATTAAAGGATCCTGTTATAAAAATTCCTTTGTAAAAAGAGGCCGAATATGGCTTGGATGGTTCTACAATAAGCGTTTTCTCAATCGTCTCAACAAAGGAAGGCGTAAAAAGAATTCCTTTGTCTTTTAACTCTTCATAGCGCCAGTTTTCCATAGAAGGAATATCACCAATTGCACCTGTTTCCATTTTCGTCAGGGCATAAACAAGATAATTTTTTTTTAGGATATGAATAAGCTCTGGCCATTCTTGCAAGATAAGGGAAGTCTTTCTCTGTAAACGCCAATGACTTAATATTGTTTCAAAATTCGCATATTGCTCTCGATTTTTTTTAAGATCGTCGATAAGAAAACGATGAGGGCTCCCGGCTCGAAAGACCTTTGAAACAGGTGTTATCAGGGTATCATCAACATCAATAAAAATGACAGAACCAGCGTGAAGCTTAGAAAGCGCTGCTTGAATGTCTTGAAAGGTGGAAGCCGTTATCATTTTATGTTTACTGCTTGCTTCTAATGAATGCGTAGAAAGTACCATAATATTGGAATCTTTAGTGGGAACGTCAGATGAGTGTAAACGCTGATTTTCCTATTTGCAAGTTTGTACTTGACAAACCTCTATAGAATTTTCATTGTTTTTTAATTCCTTAAAACACCTTTCCTCAGAATCGTAAGCTTCTAAAATGCCACGCTCTAGGTCAAAATTCCAAGCATGAAGAAAAAGGCTGTTCTTTTTGACTCTTTCAGCAATCCAAGGAAAAGTCTCTAGATTTCTCAAAGAGTTTACAAGAGAATAGTGTCCACAAAGAGTTGTTTGTTCGGCAAAAGATTGATCAAAATGATGTTCTATAACAGCTTCATAAGCTGGCTTAGCTAACTCCATCCATTTAGCAATAAAGCTTTTTTCCTGACATACATTTGGAGAACGCCTCAAAAGGGCCTGAATGCCACCGCATTGTGTATGACCAAAAAGAATAATATGACGAATATCAAGATTACAAACACCAAATTGCAAGGCCGCACTTGTTCCGTGATAAGATTGGTCATCTTCATAAGGAGGAATGAGATTAGCAACATTTCGGATTACGAATAAATCTCCTGGCCGGCAATTCATGACGATAGCAGGATCTACTCTAGAGTCAGAACAAGCAATCATGAGAACTTTTGGATTTTGCCCCCAAAGGACAAGCTCTTCAAAATCCGAATTAGGATGACTAAAATAACGTTTCCGAAATTGTTGATAACCTAAAATGAGGTTTTCAATATCTTTAGGCATAGACGTGACTCATATATAGCATGTTCATTTACGTGTTTTATAGAACTTTACACGTTTCGTCAAAAGAAAGCCGAGGGGCCCGTGGACCAGGAACCCCTTCGGGATCTCCATATCCAAGATTACATAAAAAGTTTGATTTGAACTTTCCTTCTGGAAAAAACTCTTTGTCTATCCCTTCATTTGAAAATCCGGACATAGGACCACAGTCAAGACCACAGGCACGTGCAGCAATAATAAAATATGCTCCTTGAAGAGTGCTATTACGAAAAGCTGTTTCTTCAATGAATTTAGGCTTCCCTTCAAACCACGACTTTGCAGGAGCGAAAGGATATAAAAATGGCAGTTTCTCATAGAACTCAAGGTCGTATGCAAGAAGCGCTGTTAAAGGAGAAGCCATCGTCTTATCCATATTACCCGGTGCGAGATATGGTTTTAAACGCTCTTTAGCAGCTTTTGATTTTAAAAAAAGAATTCTCAAAGGCGTACAATTAGCACTTGTGGGCCCGAGACGCATGAGATTGTAAATATCTTGTAACAACTCATCCGAAATTGGTTTATCATGCCACTTATTATATGTTCTCGCTTCAAGAAAAACTTTCTTAAGGCACTCCTCAGCAATTTTTCCCACTGTAAAACCTCTCTAATTTATCTCAACTTTTATCTATTATCGAAGAGAATAGTTAAAATTCACTAAAGAAAAAGAAGCTAAGGCAATTTTTCTAGGGTTTTAAGCGCATGTGTTGTTCAAGCGTTATATGATCATAATCTTTCAACCCATGACGCTGGATTAAATGCTGTAAATCCTTTGTATAAGCAGAACCCCGAACAGAATATTTGGTAAGAAGAGGTGCTAACTTGTGCCCACAAGGGTTTTGATTCTGCTTTCTTTGTTCTGCGCGATGAGTACGAAATCCAGCATAAGCCGAGTGGCGATTAAGATTCAAAACATACGCTTGTACGCTATGGAGCAAGCTTTCAAATTTCGCTACTTTTGTTTTGGTGGCCATATAGCCAAAAGGTGAATTTTTCTTAAGAGCTGCGAAAGAACGTCCTCCGCCTGTTTCTAACATAGCTTGAGCTAAAGCAAGGGAAGGAGGAACAACGTCAACATGCTTCAATAGCACTTCAATTTTTGTTGATTTGCAACGGTGTTCAGACGCGAGCTTACTAAGCCACATTTTTTCAGAATGACGTAAATGATGCCCTGCCTTCTGCCTTTTCTGCATTTCCAAAAGACGATTCCGGTCCATTAAGATCTGCTCGTTTACTTTTAAGATATGAGGTAAGAGCACTTGAATGAACGTAGCATTCCCAGAGCTTTTCTTGTATTTCATATCCTGAGGAAGTTTTGTTAGGTAAAGACGAGGAACTTCCCCTCCACGCTTTGCTTTCTTAAGGTTGTAGTCACAACTATTAAAGACGCTATCAAGCTCTTTTACACTCGACACTTGAAAATGTTTTTCTTGGGGTGCCGCAAGGCCAAATGCTTTCGCTGACCCTGCATGACTGATTCTTCTCTCAGGCATTACTTGAGCTGGAACGTCAGATGCGCTGTTCTTATAAAGAACAAATCCAACTTGGCTAACTACCATCAATCCCAAAGCAATAACTAAGGAAATTTGAGTTTTCGATTGTTTCAGCATACTATTACTCCTTAACTTTCTATGGCTCTAACTTCAAGAACCTCTGGCACATAATGACGCAGCATATTCTCTATACCCGACTTTAATGTTGCCGATGAACTCGGGCATCCAGCACAAGCTCCTTGCATATGCACGTAAACCGTGCCGTCTTCAAAACGATCAAAAACAATGTCTCCTCCATCCATTGCCACCGCTGGGCGGATGCGCGTGTCTAGGATCTCTTGAATTTGTATCGCAATAGGATCACTAACATCTTTTTCTAAAGTAGGGATTCCTTCTCCATAAAACAATGGTTGATGTGTAATAAAGTGCTCCATGATTGCGCCCAAGATAGCCGGCTTAAGCACTGCCCATTCTTGGTTGCTTTCTTTAGAAACGGTAATAAAATCCACACCAAAAAAAACTCCTTTTACGCCATCAACTTCAAAAAGCTTAAGAGCAAGGGGAGATTTTACGGCCTCTTCCCGAGACTTAAAATCTGCCGTTCCTTCTGACATGAGGACACGGCCGGGAAGAAATTTCAAAGTGGCCGGATTTGGTGTTTCCTCTGTTTGTATAAACAATGTACGCACTCATCCTTATAAACGATATCCCTTAATACATACTCAGAAAATAAAATGCAACCCCACTCTACTAATAACCTCATTTTAAAAGATAATTTGTTTGAAAAAGGCATTTTGAGAAGGATTAAGGGGACTTTTTTGATTTAGCTTGGACATTTTTGGATAGCCTGAACAACTTGATTAGAGGCCGAAGAGGGGTTATCATAACCTTTGCAACCATACGTATTGGTTTTCGGATCTTTAACAATGCTCGGATCAGTAAAAAATACTGTTTTGTAATTACGAGGGCATTGAGGATAACCAGTGCTTATAGAATTGCAGTCAATGGTTGAGCTTGCTGGGTTAGAAAGTAAAGAATAATTACCTCCTGATAAAAGTGAACAGGCCGCAATCTGAGGATGAGGCTGCCCAATATCTCCACAGTGATGATAACAATAGAAAATTTGTGGACACTCCCCACCAGCATACGCAACCGTGATATAAAATAATGCAAAAGCTATTTTCAATCCTATTTTTAACATCGTCTTTTTCCTTTTTTTATTATTTTTTTAAATACTATCAAATTATCCATAAAAAAAGAACCCTTGAAATCCTCTTCACATTTTTAAGGCTTTTCTCCCATATGCATGAGGATCTCCCAAGAAGAAGCATCAATAGGCATAACGGAAAGACGGGATTGGCGAACCAAGGCAAGCTGATGTAGACGTGGATCGGCCTTAATTTCAGCGAGAGTAACAGGGCGCAAAAAGGGCTTAACTGCTTTGACATCAACCATTCCAAAGCGGCCAGCAGGATCTGAAGGGTCAGGATAATATGGCTTAATAACTTCAACAATTCCCACGATTTGCCTTTCATCCCCTGAATGATAGAAAAAGGCAAGATCTCCGACTTTCATCGTTTTAAGGTTATTACTAGCTTGATAATTTCGAACCCCATCCCAAAAAGTCTCTCCCTTATCGACTTGATCTTTCCACGACCAAACATGAGGCTCACTCTTTATCAACCAATAAGCCATTATATGCTCTCCACCTTTAAAGGACGGGTCAACATATCTTGAATCAATGTTTCAACCGTGCCTCCATGATTTAAAAGGGTATTCATTGCGAATGTAATAGGCATCTGAACTTGAAATTTTTCTGCAAGAGCCATCGTACCTGAAATTGTAAAGACGCCCTCTGTTAGCGTTTTTTTATTCGAAAGAAGCTCATCAAGAGGCGTTCCTCTCCCTAAAGAAAGGCCAAAAGACTTATTTCGTGATTGTGAACTTAAAGACGTCAAGGTAATATCTCCAACACCTGAAAGCCCTAAAAATGTTTCAATCTTTCCTCCCATAGCACATCCCAAACGAGAAATTTCAGAAAGTCCTCGTGTCACCAGAGCGGCTCGAGCATTATCTCCTAATTCACGCCCTTCAACGATCCCACAGGCAATAGCAATGATGTTTTTACAAGCCCCGCCCAATTGTGTCCCAATAATATCATTAGATGCATAGAGACGAAAATACTGACTACTCAGTAGACTCGCGATTTTTTGGCTTAACGAAAGATCTTCTGCTGCTAGCGATACCGCCGTTGGTAATCTTTTGGCAACATCGCTTGCAAAACTCGGCCCTGACAATACAAGAAGAGGGTTCTGGGGAAAATAATCACGAACCACTTCAGACATAAGACGTGAGGTTTCGTTTTCAATTCCCTTTGAAGCAATAAGAAGAGGAATGTCAGAGGCAAATATCTTACAAAATGTTTTACATGTACTACGCATAAACTGAGCGGGGGGGACCAAGATTACAATGTCAGCTTTTGCTGTTTCTTCTGGATCTGTTGTCGCATAAAGGCTGGGATCCAAAGGTACGCCTGGAAGGCGATAAACATTTTCATGACGTTGATTTATCGTTTCAACTTCATCCAAGCTAATAGACCATATCGTAACCTCTGCACCCGCTCGAAAAGCCGTTAAAGCTAAAGCAGTTCCCCAAGCACCCGCTCCAATAATAGAAACACGCATCACGAAATTTTCTCCCTTATTTCATTCTTTAAATCTTCTAAAGGCCATCGCGGTCTTGGAGCAAAATCCAAAGCCCCCCATAACCCTTTTCGAAATCGCTCCACCCCTGCCCAAGCAATCATCGCACCATTATCTGTACACAAATTCACCGGGGGCGCTACAACAGATAAACCATTTTTTTCAGCACAAGTCATAAGACATTTTCTAAAAAATTGATTTGCCGCTACACCTCCTGCTACAACAAGATTGTTGATTTTTGGCCATTTTTCAAGAGCCATTGTTATAGCATGCTCACATCTATCGACTAAAATCTCTCCGATCGTTTTTTGAAAAGAAGCACAAAAATCAGTCTTAAAAGTAGGAGAGGCTTCTTTATTTTCCAAAATCATTTTACGCGCAGCTGTTTTAAGGCCAGAAAATGAAAAAGAGCATCCCTTTTGTCCTACAAGAGGTTTAGGAAGGTTAAAGGCCTGGGAATTCCCCTGAAGAGCAAGTTGTTCAATAATAGGACCACCGGGGTAATCATATCCTAAGAGACGCGCTGTTTTATCAATGCACTCTCCAATAGCGTCATCAATTGTACCTCCTAAATAAGAATAATTACCGATATCTTCAACCACAAGAAACTGACAGTGTCCCCCTGACATCAAAAGCAAGAGATATGGAAAGGGGATCTCATTTGTAAGACGTGCAGTCAATGCATGAGCTTCTAAATGATTAATAGGCAAAAAAGGAATATTTTTTGCAAAAGCAATACCTTTTGCCATCATTACCCCAACAATGACCCCCCCGATAAGCCCAGGGCCACCTGCAGCTGCAACCCCATCAATTTGATTCAAAGAAACTTTTGCCTCTATAAAAGCCTTTTGAATAATAAATTCAATATGATTCAGATGCGCCCGCGCAGCTATCTCAGGAACAACTCCTCCAAAAGGTTTGTGCTCTTGGTATTGAGACGAAACAATATTAGCGAGGATACGTCTGTCCTCTGTAACAAGCGCCGCGGCTGTTTCATCACAGCTTGTTTCAATTCCTAAAATAATCATTCTTTCTTCAACCATGAAATATCTCCTCTAGGCAAGAGGGGGCAAACAAATTAAACATATATTTTATGAAAACCTTTCGCATCGGAACTCGAGGAAGCCCTTTAGCTCTTATTCAAACTCAGGAAGTAATAAGAGCTTTTGAAACATGTCATCCTCTCTTAAAAGGACGATTTGAGATCGTTGCCATAAAAACAACTGGGGATACGATCGTCGATCGAAGTCTTGTTGATTTGGGAGGAAAATCTCTTTTTACCAAAGAAATAGAGCAAGCCTTGTTGAGACATAATATTGATCTTGCTGTTCATTCCATGAAAGATGTTACAACCGAAGTTCCTCAAGGATTAACGTTCCCTGCCATGTTAGAACGGGAAGACCCAAGAGACGCTTTAATCACACGTGAACACCTTTCTTTCGAGGATTTACCAAAAGGTACGCTTTTTGGTACATCTTCCTTACGCAGACAAGCATATGTCCTTCACAAATTCCCCCACTTTCATGTAACCCTACTCAGAGGAAACGTACCAACCCGTCTTCAAAAAGTTGAGAATGGCGACATAGACGCAGCTCTTCTCGCTGTTGCGGGATTGAAACGCCTAGGTCTTTTAGAGAAAGCAACGCAAATTCTCCCCCTTGATGAATTTCTTCCGGCCGTAGCACAAGGAGCCATTGGGATCCAATGCCGTGAAACCGATAAAGATCTACTTCAGCTCTTAGCTCCCTTAAACCATCTTCCAACCTTTCAAGCTGTCACTGCTGAACGCGCCTTCATGAAGTCTTTAAATGGATCATGCCGAACCCCAATTGCAGCCTATGGACACATCGAGGGGGAAATTCTTTTTTTTAAGGGTATGGTAAGTGAACCTCAAGGACACAACATGCACTTTATCTCTCACCAAGGATTTGTTTCGAATCCCGAGGCTGTTGGAGAAGAAGCCGCTCACTTACTTCGAGAACAAAGATGCCCCGTGTTCTCTTAATACGCTCCCTAAAAGAGGCTTTTCCATTAATCCAAGCATTGAGCTTAAAAGGTGTGGAGACCGTATCTTATCCTTTTTTTGAACCTCACTTTTGTTCTCTACCTGCGTTAAAAAACCCACAGGCACTTCTTATCACCAGTAAAAATGCACTTCGAGCGATAGACGCACAAGAAAGTTTAAAGAAAATTCGACTTTATGTTGTAGGTGATCAAACAGCCAAACTTGCTCAAGATTTGGGCTTTTCTGAAGTCATAAGTGCCTCAGGTACAAGTCACGATCTACAAAAACTTATCCTCGCCAAGGCTCATCGTGAAAAAGGAGTTCTCTATCATCTTTCTGGCCACATTATTAAAAGAGATATTGTAACTGGCTTACAAAACCAAGGGTTTAAGGCTGAACGTCACGTCGTATATCGTATAAAAGATATTAATCACTTACCTAAAAATCTTATCGATGATTTTTTGCACAATCAGATTTCTCATGTTATGCTTTTTTCTTCTCGAACAACGCATCTTTTTGGAACTCTTTTGAAGAAAAATAAAATTGAAAAGACGGTAAAGTTAATGACAGCGATGTGCTTCAGTCAAGATATAGCACGGGAGGCGGAATGTCTAAGCTGGGGTAAAATTTGGATTAGCCCTCGGCCCAATTTAAAGAATATGCTAGAGTACTTCGATGATGAAAGATAAAAAAATACAAACTCTTCCCTTTTGGCGCCGCCCATTTCAATGGGGGAATTCAGTAAAAAAACTTTTTGTTTTTTTAACTCTTTTTATCTTTTTACTCCTATCTCTTTTCATTATCTGGAAGAGGCATTTAGAAAAAGCAGCTCTACCCCCAGAAGTGATCGTTTCCTCACCTCCTCCAGCACAACCGGCATCTCCTGTCGCCCCTACACCAGTGCCGCAACCTGTTCCTCCTCCGCCTGTAGCTCCGGCGGCTGCTCCTCCTTCTCCACCTTTAGAAGGATTAAATGTACTTGCAGATCGCCTAACCGCCCTCGAAAGCAAAGTAAATCAGCAGCTATTGGTGCAAACACCTCAAAAACTTATCACTGTCGAACTTTTTAGAAGTACATTAGAGGGGTGGATTCCTTTAGATAATTTAAAGACGTTCTTACAAAAAAACCCAGAACCCTGGGCTCAAGGCCTTCTCGCAGCTCTTACCCCTGTTAAAGAATGTAAGACCTATCCACAATTGAAAGCTTTACTTATTATTCCTCCTTCCCAGTCTCTTTCAACCTGGGATAAAATTAAGAGAAAGATCAAATCACTTATCCGTATTCGTAAGCTCGATGACCAAGGAAATTACCAATATGGCCACATTGAGGATGTTCAAAATGCTTTGAAAGAGAATAATATTCAACAAGCTCTCGATCTCTTTGAGAAACTCTTGCCTGAAGAAAAAGGCTCTTTGTCTTCGTGGAAAGAAATGGCACAAAACCGTTTAGCTCTTGAAATGCTTATGAAAAAATTCCTCATTGAACTTTCAGAAAGTTAGCGGCTATGAAGTTGATCTTATTCTTTCTTTTTCTTGTCATTGGCGTCTCCTCATTTGGTCTTCTTTATTTAAAAGACCCGGGCCTCATAGAAATTATATGGCTTGGTTACGAGGTTCAACTTACGGCTGTTTTAGCTTTTTTAATTCTTTTTACGGCTTTCTTTGTCTTTGTTTTATGTGCTTGGGGAGCTTCTTGGTTTTTAGGAATTCCTTATCGATGGTTCATTTTTTTGAAACGCTGGAAAAAGAGAAAAGCTGAAGATATCTTAATTGACCTTTTAACATCCTCTGAAGCTGAGACCTTTGATGATGCTCTTCAACAACAAAAAAAAACCGAGAAAGAACTCCACGATAATCCTATCTTTCTCTGGATTTCAGCCAATCTTTTTGAAAAGGCAGAACAACATTTTGACGCAGAAAAGTATTTTGTCGAACTGACGAAAAATCCCTCCACAAGCTTTCTGGGTTTAAAGGGTTGTATCCGCTCAGCCATGCATCGAAGTGATTTCAAGACAGCTAACGATCTTTTAAAACGAATTGTAAAGCTTTCTCCTACGTCACCGTGGGTTTTGAAAAACAAACTTGCTTTAGCACGTCATGGAAAAAAATTTGAGGAAACAGAAACACTTATTTTGCGTTTAGAAGACTTAGGGTATTTACCATCAAAACAAAGCAAACAACAAGTTGCTTACGTCCAGTATCAGCAAGCTTTAGAGCCAAAAACATCATCTGCTCAAAAAGAAGTTTTCTTAAGACAAGCTCATTTCTTAGATCCTAGCCTTGCTCAAGCAACTGAGATGCTTGCAGAACTTTTCCATGAACAAGGTCATACGACCTATGCCCTTAACGCGATAGAAACAACGTGGCAAGTGAATCCCACACGCTATTTAGCAGATCTTTATCTTAAAATTACAGCGTCTCAAGATAATTTGAACACGTTTCAAGAAGCTCAACAGTTGGTAAAAGAAAACCCTACACATTCTGAAAGTCTTTTGCTCTTGAGCCGTACAGCTATCGATGCCCAGCTCTGGGGAGAAGCGCGTGGATTTTTATCTTCACTTTTAAAAGAAAATCCAACCGCCGATGTTTATCAGCTTTTAGCACGTCTCGAATTAAAGGACAAACAAGATTGGAAAGCTGCTCTCATTTGGCTTGAAAAAGGCCTTCAAGCACCACGGCATGTTTAACTTAAGAAGCCAAGTCTGTCGATGTTTTCTTAAACCTATCAAGACGATTATTACTTGTTACAGCTTGAACACCTTCAGAAACCATCCTCGCTTTTCCCATCCATCGATGAAGTGCAAAGGAAGGATAGACTAAATCAATCGCTGAGAAATAATTGTCTTCATCCTTCGCAAAATAATGTGTAGGCGCCGCGCTCGGAGCAACAAAGCATATTTTCCCTCCAAAAAGGGACGTACACATTTTATGGTAATGCCCCGCAACAATTCCTAAAATATGAGGAAAAGATTCAATTAGTTTTTCAAACTCTCCTTCCATGTGGAAGACCATTTTATCAAAACATTTTTGTCCAACTTTCATGGGATAATGATGCATAAATAATAAGGTTGGTTTAGGAGGTAGATTTACAAGCTTCTCTTCTAGCCAATGAAGACGCTCTTTACAAAGACGACCATAATCTTCATTCGGAACATTCGTATCCAAGGCGATGAGTCGAACGGGAAAGTCATCAATGACATATTGAAGAAATCCTTCTTGCGGGATGTAAGATGTATCAGAAAATGCCGCACGCATTTCTTCACGATCGTCATGATTCCCCGGGATGACATAAACAGGCATAGAAAGAGGTTTTAAAATTTCTTTTAAATGTTGATAAGCATCCTTACATCCTATCTCAACAGTATCCCCTGTTAAAAGTAAAACGTCCGGACGTGGCATGAGTCGATTTATATGCTCAACAACATGTCTTAAACGCCCAGCAGTATCTGTCTCGGGTTGATCGAGCCATTCTTTTCCTTTTGGTAAAATATGGGTATCAGTTATTTGAGCTATAATCATTTCTCTTCTGCCTCTTTTAAAAATAAGAAAATTATTTAAATTTCGTAATGCCTTCTTCGGTCAAAATATAGTCCAAAGCAAAATCATGAGATTGTCTGGGAATTTCGTCAATCTCTTGTCCCTTAAAACCAATTCCGATGGCAAGGGCCTTATGATGATGAAGATACCGATCATAATGTCCTTGACCATAACCAAGACGGTGACCTTCCTTATCAAAAGCCAGAAGAGGAACAAAAAGAACGTCGGGGAAAACAACAGGAGCAGTGACTGGAGGTTCTAAAATACCAAATTCTCCGTTCATCAGAGACGTTGAAGGTGCCCATAACCGAAAGATAAGTCCCTCAGTAGTAATGCAGGGCAGAGCACATTGAAAGCCTTTTTCATTAAGTTTATATAAGAGAGGCTTAATATCCACCTCACTCCCAATTGGCCAATATCCACCAATGATCTTTCGCGAATCCAATGCAAAGTTATCAAAATAGAAATTAGCAAGATGTTCGCCTGCTTCAGGATTCTGTTGAAAAAGAAGCGCTCGCCGTTCTTTCATCATAAGACGCAATATTTTCTTTTGAGAAGCCGACATAAGACATCCTTGGATCAAGAAAAGAGGGTGCCGCAATGACCGTCAGCGATATTTGTCCTCGTGTGGCCCGCATATGCAGGTGGGCGCCATATGCCAAAATCCACGGACTAAGGCAGAAACGGCTCCCTAAAGGATCTTATCGGCCCCAGGGAAATGCACGCTTTACGCATCTCACAGCAACCCTCCTTCTCTATGTAAGCACAAATTCATATAACGGCAAGAGAGAAGTCAGAGAGAGTTGGTTTCTCTAAGCTCTTGCGAAATGAATCAGACCCTAGCAAAAGATCAATAAAGTATTTGTGATTATTCATTTTTTCCCATTCAAACTGCGAATAATTTCCTTTTAAAAAGGATAAGAGTTCAAGTCCCAAGGAAAAAGCATCGAAAGCTTTATGATCAGTGATCAAAAGATGAGCACCTTGGCATTCTTGCCCCTGAAACTTTCCAGATTGTGGTGTAAAAATAAGAGGCCTCGCCCGAACTCCCTTTATCGTATTTATAAAACTCACAAGTTTATAATGATCTAATTGAGGTGCTCCTAAACACATAAACGGAAGACTTGTTCCGCGTCCCTCTGAAATATTTGTTCCTTCAAGCAGAACAAGCGCCGGATAAAGGAGAACAGAATCCCAAGAAGGCAGATTCGGAGAAGGAGGAACCCAAGGATATGCGTATACCTGATGGTCATGCTGACAAGAAATAACTGTAAGAGGTAAGTTTTGGTGCGTCTTATTATAATTAACAAGAAGCTCTCCCATGGTTTGTCCATGTTGAAAAAGAACATCGAGATATCCCACAAAAGAACGATAATCCGGATCGAGAGGAGGACCCTTCTGCTGAGGACCTAAAGGATTCGGTCGATCACACACGATAACTTCAATCTCAGGCAAGGCCTCTAAAAGCTTTGCGCAACTCGCTGTATAGGTATAACAGCGTAACCCAACATCCTGTAAATCAATCAGAAGAACATCAATGTTAGCTCCCTGAAGATGTTGTTTATGGCCCCCATATAGGCTAAAAATCGGTACGTTTAAATGAGGATCAAACCCATCCTCTACTTTTACACCTTCTGCAAGTTGACCACTCCATCCATGTTCTGGTGTTAAAATGCAGGTCAAAGCCAGACCTAACTTCTCTTTCAAAACATAAGCCGTGGGTTTATAATCTTGAGTCAGGGCATTTTGATTTGTCACAAGCCCGACTTTTTTCTGGGAAAGAGTTCGGAGCAAAGTTTCGTCTGCTAAGAGATAATCTATTCCAACGAGTGGTTGACAGACGTTCATTATTTTCACCACTGATCACTTAAAGCACGATGACCTAAATATTCTTCAATACGCCTTTTTGTAGCTGGAGAAATATCATGCGGCAACAAATTTAAAGGAAACCAACGCTCCTCTAAAATTTCCTGTGAGACAACTTCTCGCTTTTTAAAAGCATTACAAACGTAAACAATGACATAATCATCTCGCTTTTGGGAGCGATTATGATAAAAACCAAGGATAGAGGGAGCCTCGCAAAGGTCAATTCCGACTTCTTCCTGCAATTCTCGTGTTAAAGCTTGAAGCCCTGTCTCACCTGGTTCTACGCCACCACCAACTGTATACCACCCTGGCATATACGTATGTTTCACAAGTAAGATGTGATCATCTTGTAAAACAAGCGCTCGCGCACCTATGGTTCTTTTTGAAACAAGAGACAAAAGAAAATTTTTTATTTTCCAGTAGACCGTGATCATTTAAAGAACCTATACGCATTTGTCTCTAGTCCAGACTGTCCCATGAGTGCCCCACTCCTACTTTAAATTTCCTTAATCTTATTAACGACAAATTGAATAAAATCAATCGTCTCCTCTTTTAAATCCATTTCTTGTCCATAAGACCAGTTCTCAGCTGTTTGGATGAGGGTATTCCATTGGGAACCGAATTCACTTTTTACCCATGAAGCCGCAGCTTTTTTCGTAACGGTTGAATGTGTAAAGGTAACACCTAATCTTCTTATCCTAAAATTGTTTATCAAGGCGGGGCAGATCCCGGTTCAAAAACTCAATTATAGCGCTTCTAGCATTCTTGGGTGAGCACAGAGAAGCCATCTCTTGTTTAGTATATCTCCTCAATTTTTTTGCTTCAGCGTCTCCTAATCCTATAACGTTCTTCATGAGCTTAACTACTTTGCAGTTATTAAATCCAATAGTTAGATAAGATTTACCATCAATTTCATCTCTAGAGACGAACTGGGATAGAAGGGGATTGTTATGGATTTGATCAAGGGTATCCTTTAACGGCTGGAAACGTGACAGATCCGTGAACATAAGTCCTGGAATGAAGTTATCTAAGTTATCTGCCAAAGATTGCAAGGGTCCTTGAAATTTAGTTAAAGCTGCAAGTTCTCTAGGAAAGTTTCTTTTAGTATGAGGAAATTTTTGTGCCTCAGTTTTTATTCTTAAAATCCTAGGATGCATTTTATTTTCAATAGAAGAACCCTTTGCATGAGGAGAGAGGTGCTTTGTAAAATATTCTATAAGAACTTCTTCCACCTCAGCTTGCTTTTCTAAAGAAGGTTGTTCATGAGATTTCTCGTGGAGCATCAAGCGCAACTTAGCCTCAGCATCATCTGGCTCTGCTACTGTCTGAGATAATGTTTCCTCTTCCTCAGAATCCTGCATAACGCTGTTGCTAGATATCCTCTCCAATTCAACTTGAGTTGGGGAATCATCTTGATCGACTACTTTTTGAGGCAATGTTTCCTTTTCCTCAGGATCCTTCGTAACTCCTTGGCCTCGTTGAGCATGGGTACGCATTAGGTCAGCTGACCTCATAGACCATTTTACCGATTCCTCAGGATTATTCGGTAGATATAACAAACTCAACTCATGTGTTTTACTAGCCAATTCCAAGATTTCCTCAGGATATTTCTCGGCACAATCTGGGCACTTTTCAAGAATAGTGATCAATTGCTTTTGAACTAGGGAGGTCAATTCAGTTGAAGTAATGGGGTCGACTTCTCCCCGAAGGTAGCGGTCAACTACTCTCCGAATCAATTGGAGCGCTTTCTCAAAATTCTTCTCAACGCCATAATGATGTATATGCATCTCAGCCAAGTAGGCTATAGCATAGACATAATTTTGATCAGCTGCCATTTGAATCCATCCCACCGCTGCCTCAAGATTAGTTGGTAGATACAACCCACCCAACTCATATTGAGCCTCAGCAAGATTTTGTCTAGCTGCCATTCCAAACCATTTTTCTGCTTCCACAAGATTCTGTGGAATACCATTACCTTGTTTATGCATCATACCTAACTCATATTGAGCCCTGAAATCACCTCGTATGGCTTCTTCTGTTAACGTGGTCCTCCTGAGTTCCCCATCGGAGAGAGCGCTAAGCTCTTGGACAGACTTACCCACATCATATCCACCAAAAGAGCCGTCACGATTAAGAAGGATGACGCCAGCCATTTCTGCATAGGGTACTTTTTTATAATCTATTGTGTAGATTTTCATTGAAAGGAAGCGTGCGATGTAAGGAATTCTCTCTGGACTTTGCGTACTCAAGAACCGAACAAACGGTTCGCGAGTGAACACAGTCCAACGTTTAGGAAACAGGAGGTCTGCATGTGCATCAATGGCTGCGAGTTGCGCACTGGAGAGAGCCCCAAGCTGTTGGACAAACTTCTCCATCTCAGGAGCAAATACAAGCGATTGTGCATAGGGGACAAACGCCTTTGATCCTGCGGGTAGTTGCTTAGAACTCCCGTGGTAGATACCCATTGAAAGGAGACGCGCGATGTGAGGAATTTTCTCTGGACTTTGCTTGCTCAAGCTCTGAGTCAACCGTGTGCGATGATAAGAGCCCCAATCTTGAGGAAACAGTGTATCTGCATGTGTCGTAACGGCTGCGAGTTGCTCACTGGAGAGAGTGCTGAGCTGTTGGGTAAACTTCTCCATCTCAGGGTTAAATATAAACGATTTTACATAGGGTACGTTGTTATAACCCTCCAAGTAGGTGCCCATTGAAAGGAGGATCGCGATAGGAGTGATTTTCTCTGGACTTTGCTTACTCAAGGATTGAACCAGCTCTGTGAGAGAGTTAGTCCTCCAATTTTTAGGAAACAGGATGTCTGCGCGTGTAGCAATGGCTTCGAGTTGCTCACTGGAGAGTGCGCCAAGCTGTTGGGCAAACTTCTCCATCTCAACGTTAAATATAGTCGATTGTGCATAGGATCCGATGCCAAAACCCAAAGGGTAGGTACTCCTTGAAAGGAGTTTAGCAATGTGAACAATTTTCTCTGGACTTTGATTGCTCAAGCTCTGAGTCAACCGTGTGCGAGAGCTGGCATTCCAGTTTTGGGGAAAAAGGGATTCAATATTGTTCAAAACAGCCATTCGAGTTGGTAAATCTTGGGGGGCTTCTTCTGTCAACGTGGCCATCGGTTTAGGAGCAGTGAGGCTATTTTCTATGGGAGCGGGCTCCATAACTTTCACAGGAACAGTGATGCCACCTTCTAAGGGATATGGCTCATCCGGTTCCATAGCTTTTACAGGAGTTAAAGAAAGAGTGCATCCCAAGACAAGGGCTGAACTAGAAAGAAGAAATGATTTAGATTTAGATTTAGATTTAAATATCATCGCAGCTCACAATAAAACTAAAAATATTATTCATATTGATGTACGTAAGAATTAAAACATAATATCAAGGTATTTATCACACTCTCTTTGTTGTTGCCAATGGTGATTTGTTATCCTTTTTTATCCCCAACTGTCCTATGAGTGTCCCATGAAACTGTCTCTACTTTACATTATTTGCAAATCTTTTTTCTCCAGAAGGTTAGTTCAGCTTTCAATAGGCCACAGCATTGAAAATGGTATCGCCCATAGGTTTTTACCGAAAGGTATTGGCGCAACTCCTGTATATAATACTATGCCTACGAAGGGCCGATCCTTAGTTAAATGTTTCTGAAACCATTTCAGGTGCTTGAAATCATCGCCTGTAACCGTTGAAGAGGTGGAAAGGATTACAAAACTTTATGCCAATAAATATAGAGGTTTTAACGTAAAGCATTTTCATGAATTTGCGAGGCGCGACCACAATCTTACCTATGGGTATACCTGGACCAAGAATCAGCTTGAAAAGGCAGGGCTTATAAGAAGAAGCAAACGAGGAGGCGACCATCGTTTACGCAGATCTCGACGTCCTATGGCTGGTATGATAATTCACCAGGATGGATCAACCCATGAATGGATTCCTAGACTTGGACATAACGTTGACTTGATTGTAACCATGGATGATGCGACGTCTGAGATTACTTCAGCCTTTTTTGTGCTTCAGGAAGGGACAGAGAGTACCTTTCAAGGGCTTAAAGAAACCATAGAGAAATATGGATTATTTTGTTCACTCTATACAGATCGAGGGTCTCATTATTTTTATACTCCCGAAGCAGGAGGTCCTGTTGATAAACACAACTTAAGCCAAGTCGGCAGGGCCTTAAAACGTTTAGGTGTTCACCATATTGCAGCAAAAAGCCCTGAAGCGCGTGGCCGTTCAGAAAGGATGTTTGGAACCCTTCAGGGGAGATTACCTAATGAGCTTGCGCTTTATGGAATTTCTTCTCTTGAAGAAGCTAATCGTTACTTAAAAGATGTTTATTTACCCCGCCATAACGCCCAATTTACTGTGAAAGCAGAAAGGGAGAAAAGTGCTTATGTCCCTTGGCTTGGCGAGCCTTTAGAAGAAATCTTCTGTTTCCAAGAAGAACGTGTCGTACAAAACGATAATACTGTCAGTTACAAAAACAAACGCTTACAAATTGGAGCAGATAGCCAGCGCTATCACTATGTCAAAACAACTGTCCAAGTCAGAGAATATATGGACAGAACATATAGCATTTACTATGGGCCGCGTTGTATTGGACGTTTTTCAAAAGAAGGAATACCCATGGGTATTCCTTCTTTTGGACTGGCTGCTTAAAGGAGATTCTTCATGATGAACTTTCATTTATACCCTCCCTAATTCGGACAGATCTCGTGCTATTTACTTCGGACATTTCTATGTGTCATTGACACCGCATTTTTCCTATTTTTGTATTCGCGTTTTCCCTAGTGTTATTCTGAAATGGGGTGTGTGAGTTAATTTTCTTCTTTAACCTGAGTGCTTTCTCTTAAATTTATTCCATGATCACGCCTTAGTGTTCAGTTTTGCCAAACGCGACACCAGGAATGGACTTTTTATTCATAAGATTTTAATACCTTTTGAGCATACTCTTATAAAATGATTGACTCTCTGCGCTTTATGAGCTTAACAACTTTAAGAAAGGATTATCACCATGCAAAAGAAATTTCTCCGAACATTTGCTGTAATCACGCTATTTTGGTCTGTAGCAACGTTGTCTGAGGTGCGTGCATGTAACTGCGGAGACGAATGCAGGAACTGCAGCTCTGGCGAAGATCAGAATGATTGTTTGAACCAATGTGGGTATATAAATTGATAAAATAATACCGGTCACAAACTGTGGAAGAATATGTATCAAAAAAAAGAAAATCAGCTTAAGTACTGTCTTAGCAAGACAAACTGTGGGCATCACAGAAATTGAAAAGGAGATTTGGCTTGTATCCTTTATGCAATTTGACTTAGGATATTTTGACGAAGACTCGTGTTGGGTTGAGCCTATAGACAACCCCTTTAAAGAAAAACTGTTACCTATGTGCCCAGAACGGACACATAAAAAAATGGCGGATGGGGTGGGATTCGAACCCACGAGACGCTTGCACGTCTGCCGGTTTTCAAGACCGGTGCCTTCAACCGCTCGGCCACCCATCCTCTAGCTACTCCAACTATAGAAATGTTGCTCAGGCGTCAAGGTTCTATATGTATGAAAAACTTTTTTATTCTAATCAAGAGGATGATGGTTTTGAGAATTTTATTACTTAAAAGTCGTACATTCAAATGCTTCTGATCTTGCGAGTTTGCTCAGGAATCTGTACCATCCCTTAAAATAGATTCAACAAGCGGTTAACAATGATTCAATCCTTTCAAAAATTTTCTCAATCACGTGTGGCAAAAATTTTTCTTGCCGTCGTTGCATTAAGTTTTATGGCTTTTTTTGGTGGTGGAAGTTGGTTTCGACCACATGATCCAAATGCGATTGTGGCTGAAGTCGGCAACTTATCAATTAGTCGCTATGAATTTGCTGAAAAAGTACAGCAACAAATTCAGCGTCTTATGGCTCAGTCCGATGAATCATTAACACGTGAACAAATCATACAAGAGGGTTTACCCCAAATGATTTTGAGTCAGATGATTCAAGAAATACTTTTTAACCTTGAATCAGAATCTTTAGGACTTACGGTTAGTGATGAAGCGGTACGTCGAGAAGTTCAGTCTATGAAAGCATTTCAGAATGAATCAGGTGTGTTCGAACGTACGCGTTTTGATCAAATCTTACGAGCGAATGGGCTTTCCGAGGATACCTTTATCGCTGAAATTCGGAGTGAACTCATCCGTCATCAGCTTGCAGATGCAATTGTTGTGGGGGCTTTCCTCCCAGACGAAATGGTGAATCGTCTTTTTGAGGCCCAATATCAGTTTAGACAAGCATCTCTGTTATTTATTTCGCCAAAAGAAATGCCCGCGCCAAAAACACCAGGCCAAGATGTTTTAGAAGCGTTTTATAATGCACATCAAAAAGAGTTTGAAACACCTGAACTTCGTACAATTACAGCTTTTATCATCGATCCTACTTTGATTGGAAAAGAAATTCAGGTGAATTCAGATGAGATTAAATCAATGTATGAAGCAAAATCTGACATTTATGGCCAAATGAAATTTGAAAAAGCAACACCTTTAATTATTGCAGAAATTCAAAAAGAAAAAGGGCTAGAGAAGGCTTTTCAATTAACCCAAGATCTGGATGATCAGATTGCAGGTGGAGCAACCCTTGAAGAACTAGCTCCTACAGTGCAAGGGGGTAAGCTTATAAAGCTTGAGAAGGTTGATAATCAGGGACTCGAACTGATGAAGACGCCAGCAGCCCAACTGCCAGAAGATAAAGAACTTACTCAGGACATTCTCAAGACAGCGTTTTCTCTTGAAGAAGCAAGCGACAGTCCCTTCTCTCAAGCAAAGAATGGCGCTTATTATATGGTGCGGGTGGATAAGGTAAATCCTGCTTCATTTCAGCCCTTTGCCGAAATTAAGGATCGTGTTGAAAAGGCGTGGGCAGAGCAAGAACAGTTAAAAGCAGCAGAAGTTAAAGCAAATGAGTATGTTACCTCTTTTAATAATGGAGATAGAAAAGTTTCTCTTATGACTCTTTTGCCCAATCTTTCGCTGTCTGAACCTTCACCAGATGTGCCGACAGAGATCAAACAGCTTGTTTTTTCTTTGCGTCCGGAACATGCGGGGATGATTTTGACATCTAAAGGTTTTGCCATTGTTGTATTGAATCGAATTATCCCTCCCGTTCAAAAAGTGAAAGAAGAAAAAATTGCTTCATTCAAGGAAAAGCTTTTAGAACAATACCAGAATGATCTTCTTAACGGATATTTGAATGCGTTGCGTGTACGCTATCCTGTTAAAGTCAACAACGAAGCCATTAAGGCTTTATTTTCTATGTGACAGTCATTCATGGGATCAAATAATAAGCAATCAACAACTTATTTAGAATTTGAAGACAACACGCTTCTTATTGAACTTTTTGGAAGTCAAGAAGCTAACTTAAAATTTGTTGAAAAAGAGCTTCCGGTTACGATTACAACGCGAGGCAATCAGGTTGTGATTCAAGGCGAGGAAGAAAACACGCGTATCGCAGGGCATGCATTAGCGTCGCTCTATCTACATCTTCAAGAAGGTAAGCAAATAGATACAACAGATATCATCGTAGCCATTCGCCAAGCATTTGAAAAGGACCCCCATGAAGAAGTCTTCTTGACCACGAAGCGGCGCGTTATTGCTGCTCGATCACGTCAACAAGCTGCTTATATTCGAGCTTTAAAAGAAAATGAGTTGGTTCTTGCCGAAGGGCCTG
This sequence comes from Pseudomonadota bacterium, assembly GCA_018242065.1. Taxonomy (GTDB): domain Bacteria; phylum Pseudomonadota; class Alphaproteobacteria; order UBA9655; family UBA9655; genus UBA9655. The sequence goes on from JAFECQ010000020.1 coordinate 108,686, forward strand.
CAGGAACAGGAAAAACCTATCTTGCGGTTGCCTTTGGAGTTGAAATGATGATGACCGGTCAAATGGATCGGCTTATTCTCTCGCGACCAGCAGTTGAAGCAGGGGAAAAATTGGGTTTTTTACCTGGTGATATTCGTGAGAAAGTAGACCCTTATTTGCGTCCTCTGTATGATGCTCTCCATGATATGCTTCCTCTTGAACAAGTGACCAAAAAAATAGCTCTTGGAGAAATTGAGGTGGCTCCCTTGGCATTTATGCGCGGACGCACTCTTTCAGATTCTGTTATTATTTTGGACGAAGCTCAAAATGTAACAGAAGTTCAAATGAAGATGTTTTTAACTCGTCTTGGTAATAATTCACGTATGATCGTGACGGGTGATTTGAGTCAAATTGATTTACCAAAAGGTACGCCCTCGGGTTTGCAAGATGCCATCACGACTCTTGAAGGTATGCGAGGCGTTGGATTTATTAATTTTACAGAGCGTGATGTGGTTAGACATCCATTAGTTTCGCGAATTGTAAGAGCCTATGAACGCAAAAAAGCCAATTCTTAATTTCATTGTTTTAAACAAGATGTGGAAACAGCTCTCTCCAGCATGGAAACGGGAAATTTCTTTTGCCCTGGAGAAAGTGGCCATTTATCTTAAAAAAGATTTTTCTGAAAAAGAGGTAAGTGTTGTTTTTGCCGGTGATCAGGAAGTGCACGATCTTAACAAAACTTTTCGCCATAAAGATAAACCAACGAATGTGCTTTCGTTTCCTTCAGATGAAGAAAATGAGTTAGGAGATATCATCCTTGCCTATGAAACCGTTATACGAGAAGCAAAGGAATCACATACTTCTGCTTATAATCACACAATTCATCTTATTATCCATGGTTTTTTGCATCTTTTAGGATATGATCATGAAGAAGAGAATGAGGCAGAAGCCATGATGAACATGGAAATACAAATTTTAAAAGACCTCAATATTAATAACCCCTATGAGGATAAATGAAGGAGTGGACGACTTTTTTTCGATCTTTTTTTAAAAAGAAAGAAAGCGAAGGATCTTTAAGAGAAGCTCTTGAAGAGTTGATGGAGGAGGAGGAGGTCGCTGACACATCACTTGCTCCCGATGAACGTGAGATGCTTACTAATATTCTGAGCTTGCGCGATTTGACAGCCAAAGATCTTATGATTCCCCGAGCTGAGATTATTGCGGTTCCCTATGACAGTTCTTTAGAGGATGTAAAAGCCCTTTTTAAGTCCAGTAAAATCATGCGCCTTCCTGTCTATCGTCAAACACTGGACGAACTTTTAGGTTATATTCATTTGCGCGATCTTATTGGTACGGCTTCAAAAAACTTTAAACTTCAGGAACATCTACACAAAATAAATTATATTTCACCCTCAATGCGTATTTTAGATTTACTCATACAAATGCGTTCTACAGGTGAGAAAATAGCTATTGTTGTGGATGAATACGGAGGCATAGATGGCCTTGTAGCGATGAGTGATTTAGTGGAAGAGATTGTGGGCGATATTCAGGACGTAGCTCAAATGACGGCCCCACTTCCTTTCTTTCGGAGGCCTGATGGTGTTGTCGTTGTAAATGGGCGTATGGATATTGAAGAACTTGAAGACAAAATTGGGCCTCTCCGAACTGAAGAGGAAAAGGAAGAAGATATTGATACGATTGGAGGTCTTGTCCTCCATTTAACAGATCGAGTACCTCAGAGAGGAGAGCTCATTACCCACCCTTCAGGTATTGAATTTGAGATTATTGAGGCAGATTCAAGGCGCATTAAGCTCGTAGGGATTCATGGACTTCCTTCCTCTCATACATAATCCATGGCCGCAGCGAGGCGTCTCATTTATTTTAGGAGCCTTGGGTGCTCTAGCGTTTGCACCGCTTTGTATTTTCCCAGCCATTATTTTGGCGTTTAGCGGAATATGGTTTTTACTTAATTATGAAATTGACCAAAAAGCCTCTTCTCTTAAAATATTTTTTCTTGGGTGGTGGTTTGGATTAGGACATTTTACAGTTGGTTTATATTGGATTGCTCATGCCTTAACGGTTGATTTGGCTACTTTTTGGTGGCTTATTCCTTTTGCCCTTTTCGGCGTTCCTTCTATTCTTGCTATTTTTATAGGAACAGCTTTTCTCTTAACCCGGTTTTGGCCTTATTCTGGAATCAGTAGAGCTTTTGCTTTTGCAGCAATTTGGGTTGGATTTGAATGGCTCAGGGGACATCTTTTTACTGGGTTCCCTTGGAATTTGGCGGGGTATACGTGGGTATTTAGCTCTGAGATGCTGCAGATATCATCTCTTGTTGGAATCTATGGTTTGAGCCTTTTGGTTCTCCTCATCGCGATTTCTTTAGAATATCTTTTTGGGAAGGATATTTATGCAAGGAACATTGCTCTCTGCATTTACTTCATTATCATTCTTTGTTGGGTATGGGGAAAAGGACGTTTGGATCATCCGAATGTTTTGGATGAAACCCCTCTTGCCATCCGTGTAGTACAGCCAAGTATCCCACAAACATTAAAGTGGAGCCCTGCAGAAAGAGAAGCAAACTTTCAAGCCCTTCTTCGTTTGACAAAAACCCCTTCTACTCTTCCTCTTAAAGCTATTCTTTGGCCTGAAACTGCTGTTCCTTTCTTTCTAGAGCAGGATGATTTTCATCGAATGCTCATTGCTGAAAGTATTCCACAAGGAACGCTGTTATTTACAGGGGCGCTTCGTCGGACATCCCCTGAAGATTTTTGGAATAGTTTACTCGTTCTTGATTCTCAAGGAGGTATCGTTGCCTTCTATGACAAGTCTCATTTGGTCCCCTTTGGGGAATACTTACCCTATAGACAGATATTCGATACTTTGTTTGGCAAGGGATCAATTAAAAAAATTACGGCGGGAACAGTTGATTTTAAATCCGGTCCAGGGCCTAAATCGATCACTCTCCCTGAAGAGTTTCCAACTTTTAGTGGCCTTGTTTGTTATGAGGTTATCTTCCCCGGTGCTGTTGTTAATGCCTCCCAAGTGCGGCCAAATTGGATAATAAATGTCACGAATGACGCTTGGTACGGTCATACATCAGGGCCCTACCAACATCTTGAAATAGCGCGCGTACGGGCCATAGAAGAGGGAATCCCTCTCGTACGTGCTGCAAACTCAGGAATTTCCGCTGTTTTTGATGCCTATGGTCAAATGGTTGGAAGTCTAGGACTTGGAAAGAAGGGGGTACTTGACGTCTTACTTCCTGCTCCGATTCAGTTTGTACCCTTTTATGCACAGTGGGGAGATAAGATCACATTTGCTTTAATTTTAGGTGTCTTAATGCTTGCTTGGATTTTTTCTTTAAAAAGTCGAAAAAATGAATAGCTTTATTTTTACGAGCGAGTCTGTTTCAGAAGGACATTCGGATAAAGTCTGTGACCAGATTTCTGATTCAATTTTGGATGCTCTCCTTAAGGAAGATCCAAATTCTCGGGCAGCTATTGAAACGGTTGTTACACCGCAGCGTGTGTTTGTCTTTGGAGAAGTTAAAACACCAACCGTTTTGAAACCTGAGCAAATAGATCACGTCATTCGAAAGAAAATTCGTGAGATTGGCTATGAAGAGCCCTCTTTTGATTGGCGGACAGTGAAAATAGAGATAAATCTGCGTACTCAATCTTCTGATATTGCGCGTGGAGTAGAAACGAAAGGAGCGGGGGATCAAGGCATCATGTTTGGCTACGCTTCTCAAGAAAACGAAGCTCTTATGCCAACGCCGCTCTATTTATCACATAAATTTATGCGACTTCTTGCTGAAGATCGAAAAAAAGGTCTTCTTCCCCAATTGCGTCCTGATGGAAAGTGTCAATTTTCAATTAAATATTGTGATCATAAACCTATTGGAACAAGCGCTATTGTTGTATCTCTCCAACATCAAGAAGAATTAACCTTAACCGCTCTTAAAGATCTTATCCGTCCTTATGTAGAGAGAATTCTTCCAGAGGGGTGGTTTTGTGGAGAGGAATCATTCTTTGTGAATCCTACGGGGAGATTTGTGATTGGAGGACCTGAAAGTGACACGGGTCTTACGGGTCGTAAAATTATTGTGGATACCTATGGCGGAATGGCTCCTCATGGAGGAGGCGCTTTTTCAGGAAAAGACCCCACAAAAGTTGATCGATCAGCTGCCTACATGGCGCGTTACATGGCAAAAAACATTGTGGCAGCCGGACTTGCAATGCGTTGTACGCTTCAACTTTCTTATGCCATAGGACGTGCGGATCCAACTTCATTTTACATTAATACTCATGGGACAGGACTCGTTTCTGATGAGCGTCTTGCGATAGCGCTTCGCGAGCTTCTGGATTTAACCCCTTGGGGAATTCAAGAAACGCTTTTACTACGACAACCCATCTATGCACGCACGGCTGTTTACGGTCATTTTGGACGAGCTGTTGAATCTGATGGGGGATTTTCATGGGAAAGGGTGGATTTGGCAGAGGAGCTGAAAAAAATAATTTTCAATTCATGACGGATGTTAATGTGATGACTTTGGTTGAAATTTCTTCCTTTCTTGAATCTCATCATTTTATATGATATTAAAAAAATACTCATCGGGGTGCTCTTATTGGAAGAGCTGAGATTATACCCGTGAACCTGATCCGGATTATGCCGGCGGAGGAAATGAGATGCTTAAATACTTATTTGCCTGCGTGCTTTTTCTAAGCACGTCTTCACTTTATGGAAAAGAAACCCTTACTATTTATACAAATGCAGCTTTTATGTCTTCGTCCTATGGACCAGGTGCCGCACTCAAAGAATTTTTTGAGAAAACATGCCAATGTGAGATTAAGTATGTTGTTCTAGATACAATTCCTCTTGTCATGAATCGTGTGAATCTTGAAGGAGACAAAACGAAAGCTGATCTCATTCTTGGGCTTGAAGAAATGGGTCTGAGTGTTTCTCATGTTGAAAAGCTCGTGCCTTACGCTTCGCAGTGTCTTGCATTTGTTTACGATTCTCAAAAAATTCCTTACCCCCCTCAAACCTTAGACGAGCTTATCAAATCCTCCCATTCGATTATTCTACCAGATCCACGAACCAGTATTACTGGTTTCGGATTTCTCGTGTGGATGAAAAAAGTGTATGGAGAGATGTCTTCTCAAAAATGGAAAGAACTTGCAACGCATGTTCTTACTTTTACCAAAGGTTGGACCGAGGCATATGCTCTTTTTATGAGAGGTGAGGCTCCCATTGTATTAGGCTATACTTCTGATGGGCTTTATAATGAGCTTGAAAAAGGAAAACCTCATCTTAAATCTCTTTATTTTTCTGAGGGGCATCTCTGTTCAGATATTTATGCGGCAAAAATGAAAATGACTCAAAATGGACCTTTGGCCGATAAGTTTCTTGCCTTTCTCTTGTCTAAAGAAGCACAAGAACTTATCGCGCTTCGAGGTTGGACTTATCCAAAAGTAGGTGCCCCTGAATCTTGGCGTGTAGCAGAAAATTATCTTCTCCCTCCTTCTTGGGTTTCCTTTTCGGCGCAAGAAGTCACTCATTCTAAAAAACAGTGGCTTGAAGAGTGGTTAGAGGCACTTATGTAATGAATTATGAGCTTTACGTCTTTTGGTCTACGCTAAAACAAGCAGTGATCTCAACCGTTTTAACCATTCCTTTAGGGGTTTTAATTGCAAGAGCTCTTGTCTGGAATCATTCTTGGAAATGGTCTCGATTATGTATGAAAATTTTAGGGATCCCTCTCATTACGCCAGCGCTTGTCGGAATTTTAGGATTTATAACGCTTATGAGCGGGATTTTTAACGTATATAGTCTTGCCGGCATCATCGCAGTGCATGTTATATTTTATAGTCCCTTTGCAGCACTTTTTATGATTAATGCATGGTGTTTTATACCAGAAGAACACTATCGTTTAGCTTCTCAACTTGGTTTTTCTTCTTTTCGAATATTTTATTTTATCGAGTTTCCTCAGCTAAAGAAGACGTTCATTGAGGTAACATGGGTATGTTTTTGTCTTTTTCTCAATAGTTTTACAACAATTATGGTACTTGGTGGAGGACCTCAAAAAACAACCTTAAGTGTGGCACTTTATCAGTCATTTTTCTTTTTTTATGATCCTCACCAAGGTATTAAATTTGCTAGTCTTCAGCTTCTCCTAACTTTCAGTCTTGCCATGTTTACATTTGCTTTTAAAATCCTTCCTCTTGGGGCATCTCTCAAAACTCCTACTTTTTCCAACCTTGGGTCACCTTTTCAAAAGCCCATTGTCCTAGTCACTCTTGCTATGATTCTTCTTCCTTTGGGAGTTGTTCTTATTCCTGCCTTACATGCATTTCCACAAACGATTTTGAATCCTCTTTTATGGCAATCCTTTTTCAAAAGTCTGAGCCTAGGGTTATGTGTAGGCCCCTTAAGCGCAGCACTTTCCTTTCTTCTGGTAAAACATGAATCGATTTTCACAAAACCGATGGCTTCTCTTTATCTTCTTTTCTCTCCCGCTCTCATGGGAGCTGGTTTATTTTTGGTGTCTCTTGATGCTCCTCAGATTCCATCTGAGGTATTTCTTATTGTTTTTCAACTTCTGATTATTCTACCTTTTTCTTTTCGCCTTCTGAGGGGGCCTTATCTGTATCTTCAGACAACATATAAGTCTACTGCCCAGAGTCTTGGACTATCGTCGTTTCAGTGGTTTCGACTTATTGAATGGCCTCTCTTGAAAAAGCCGTTAGCAATGGCCTTAGGGCTTGGAGGAGCGCTTTCTTGCGGTGACTTCCAATCGTTGGCTTTTTTTCCAAGTTCTGACGTTCCTGGACTTTCTCATCTTTTGTATCAACAGATTGCACGTCATTTTGAAGAAGGTTTGGTGACAGCGACTGTACTTCTTTTTTGCTGTTATTTTCTTTATCAATTCCCACACTGGATTTTAAAAGCACATGACCGGATTAAATCTTCATAATTTATCCTTTCGACGCCAAAACTTTTCTATAGAGGTGTCAACGATTCTTCCTAAAGGATCTAAAACCATTTTGGTGGGTGCAAGTGGTGCGGGGAAAAGTACTCTTCTATCTCTTATTGCGGGGTTTCTCTCTCCTCAAAAAGGAGAAATTTTATGGGAGGGAAGGCCTATATCAACCATTCCGCCTCAAAAACGACCCTTGACTCTTCTTTTTCAAGACAACAATCTTTTCCCTCATCTATCTCTATGGAATAATGTAGCCTTAGGAATTAAGCCTTCTCTCAAATTAGATGTTGAGGAAAGGAACAGAATTAAGGACATATTAGAAAGGGTAGGGATCTTATCTTTAAAAGAAAGATATCCTTCTGAACTCTCCGGTGGAGAGCGTCAAAGAGCAGCTCTTGCACGCAGTCTTTTGAGGGGAACACCCCTCTTGCTTTTAGACGAACCTTTGGGTCCTCTAGGACCCGGGTTAAGAAAGGAAATGTTAATTCTTCTGTCCCAGATCGTTGATGAATTTCAATTAACGTTGCTTGTCACAACACACCAACCTAATGAGGCTGTTGAGCTTGCCGATCATATGCTTTTTATAGAGGAGGGAAAAATTTTAGAGAAGGGGTGCCCCATTCATCTTTTAAACACGCCTGTTCATCCGATGCTTAAGGGTTATTTAGGGTATAAAGTTTAGGAAGGTTTTCATCCCGAAATGCTTGTGCTAAACTTTTTTCGCATAATAACCAACGGACTGAATTCTTTATGAAAAAATTACCTATGACAGCTGGAGGACTCCAGCGGTTACAAGAAGAGCTGAAGCATTTAAAAACTGTTGAACGACATGCTGTCATTAAAGCAATTTCAGAGGCACGTGAACACGGAGATCTTTCTGAAAATGCAGAATATCATTCAGCTCGAGAACGTCAGGGTTTTATCGAGGGACGCATTAAAGAGCTCGAAGATAAAGTTGCACGAGCAGAAGTGATAGATGTATCAACACTTTCAGGGACGGATATTAAATTTGGCGCAACAGTGACATTGATTGATGATGAAACAGATGAAAAAATGACTTATCAAATTGTAGGTGTTGATGAAGCTGACATCAAAAAGGGTCTTTTATCCATTAACTCCCCTCTTGCACGTGCCTTAATTGGAAAATCAGTTGGAGACACTTGCGATATTGCAACGCCTGGGAAAGGTCATAAATCTTATGAAATCATCGGGGTTCTCTATCACTGAACCTGGTAAGGCCTGGGTCCTCGTAGATGAAGGCAATCCTTTTCTTGAAACACAGTGTTTGAGCATTGTGGAAGCTATGGAGTTTCCTGCCCATCTGCATAGGGTCTCCATTCCGTCATTTTGGCGTTATGTCCCCTTAAATTTTATTCCAAATTTTTTTGGTAAAGTATACTCCAGCCCGACGTCTTTAACGCCGCCTTGGCCTTCACTTGTTATATGTGGGGGAAGAATTTCCCTGAAATTAGGAACTTATCTTAAAAAAAAATATAATGTTTTTACAGTTGCCGTAGGTCGCACAGGCTCTTCTTTTAATAAAATTATTCTTGAAAGTCATCGACCTGAGGAAATGGGAAAAAATATTATGACTTTCGGGCCTTTGCATCGTATTCAGCAAGATAGTCTTTTACACGCAAGAAAAGCTTTTTATCGAAAAATTGATCATCTTCCGAAACCACGCGTTTCCCTCTTCATAGAAGAACATGAAAATCTTGAAGCTTTAATTGAGATACTTATCGGTTTACATAAGAAAAGTCCTTTTAGCCTAATGGTTTATGGCGATAAGCTTTCTGAAGAAGATCGAAATCGCTTAGAAAGAGGCTTCCAGAAAATTCCTTATTTTCTATGGTGTGGACAAGAAGAAGATCCTTACCTTGGCTTTTTAGCTCATAGCGACGCCATTATTATGAGCTATCCTTCGTCTCTTATGCTTGCTGAGGCAACCGCTGTTGGGAAGCCTTTGTTTGTTTATTCTTCCCATCGTTTAGATTCTTATGTTCAGGCTCTTATGCAGAATGGGTATGCTTCTCGCCTCACTCATGAGTCTCTTTTATTCTCTCGATCTTTGCTTGCGCCTTTGCAAGAATCTCAAAGAGTAGGTGAAATGTTAAAAGGAGCTTATTTAGAAGCTTTTCCGAGTTCCCTCTTGAACCTTTCCTAATCCTCCAGTAGCTTCAATTTCTATGGAGGGATGCCGGAGCGGTCGAACGGGGCGGTCTCGAAAACCGTTGTGCGTGTAAGCGTACCGTGGGTTCGAATCCCACTCCCTCCGCCATCTACCGACTGTCCGTTCTGGGCACATAGGTAACACTTTTGCCTTAAAGGGGTTATCCAAAGGTTCCGCTCTATAAGAGTCCTTATCAAAGGTTCCTATATCAAATTGCATAAAAAAGGCTCGTTTATACGAACCGCATCAGGAAAACCGAATAACATTAAGTTATTCTTAAGTTCCTTTTATTATGATGAATTTATTGATATTAACTTCTGAGCGCCCGATAGGATAAAAACAGGAAAGGGACTCAACCATGGATAAAAAATTTCTCCGGCCATTGGCAGTGATGAACATAGTAGTCGGAGTGACGATAACCTCAGCATGCTGCGCACAGACGAGATACGAGAAGTGCATGACAGAATGTCAAACAAAATATTCTTCGGATTACGACCACGCATGCGATAATAGCTTATACCTCCCGACACCTTCGTGTGTCACCGCGCGTTATCGCGCCACCCTAAAGTGCGAACAGAGCTGCGGGGAGAAGTGAAGTAAAACCGGCGACCCGCTCGACTCCATGAAAGCGCAAAAATTCTACCAAGCCTCACCTCCTAACCCTAGGTGAGGGGCCCCTAATGGGTTGCTTACTTCCAGCGATTCCAAACGGAAAGCGGAGTTATGCGCAAGGAGGATGCAAAAAAATAACGCTGTGATATTATATCTCATTGGCTAAGCCCCTTCTTATTTTTGCAAGTTTAAGAAAGGCTTAGCCTGCCATATTTCTTCTCTTATCCAAAACTGAGGTTTTTTAGATTAAAAAATTCTTCTTGTTAGTATAATATTAGCACTTGTACTATTAAAATAAAAAGTAGTAGATAGTTTTTTGATGGTAGGTATAGTATGAAGAAGCGTGGTTCTCGGTATGTGTACGCCTTATCCCTTCTAGCTTCTCTTTTTTCTTCTTCTGGCGCTATGGCGAAGATCTCTCCCAAAGCGTTTAAAGGAGTGACCTCCCATTTTAAAAAAGGAAAGGAAGCTTACTCTCCTATCTTGGGAGCTACGGCTTTAGAAAGCGGGTTACTGTACGACATTCGATTCTATGGCAATTTTAAAAGTGGTTATGAAGGTGAAAAGCGCATTTACATTAAGGATAACTCAACGGATCCTTTATGGAAGCTCGTTAAAAGTCTTTTTCCTTCTCCTGCAGGAGGACTGTCCGTTCAAACAGGCGCTGGCGACAACTTTGGAAAGGTTGTCTCCTCTCCTAAAACCGTCGCTCTTCTTCTCAATTATGCCCACGACTTTCGGAGGAGACATCAGAAAGACAAAGACGAAAAAGCTAAAATAAAGAAGACGTTTGAGGCTGTAAAGAGAGGTGAGATAGACAAGTCTACGCTCGATGAACTGAAGAGCGCGCGTGCAGGCCTAGGGAAAGAAGCGAATAAAGCGAAAGAAGAGCGAATGAAGGCTCTGCTGGAGAGTTTGGCGATAAGCTCTGAAGATGAGAGTAAGAAGAAAGACTTTAGGGAGAATGTCCTTCTTCCTCTTATAAAGGCCATTGAAGGGTCTATCACTCAAGAAGAAAAAAGCCTTTATCCACCCTATACCACCGAACAAGTCCTCTCGGCTTTTTTCTGTGAGAAGTTTGATACACAAACCGATATTTGGAAGCTTCTGTCGGAACTAGATGACGAGATTGTAGATAAGAAATCGATCCCCTTGTCAACAAAGGAGGATATGCTCACCCCCGACGATTTAGATAAAATTGCCTCAAAAGATAGCTATGGACTGGACGATGTGTTTGATTTGGCGCATGCGTATGTTTTTTCCTTAATCACCCCCTATAAGCCCGAAGGGAAGCTTTTAAGCAATGGGCAGGCTTGGCGGTATGATAGAGCGAAGGATACACTTCTTGCTTCTAAGGGTTCCTTTGCTGATTGTGGGGAGATGACCCTTCGTCATTTGATGAATCTTGTTTTCTTTGATCCTAAGAAGAAGGTTTTTGATTTAAGCGCTGCTAAAGCTTATGTTCACAAGCATTCTCCAGATAATCCTTATTTTAAGAACTTAGAAGACTTTTATGTCAAGCAAACCCCTGATCTTGCCAATGCGGGAAGCCTGCAGATGAGATCTTTATGGAATAAGGTGGTGGGAGATCTGAACGCTTTCGATAAGCCAGATGATCCTTTAAAAATCGAATACGTACAGAAAGACAATGAATTAGAAACAGAGTTTGTCAATTTAATAAAGGTCTTTCAAAAACTCTTTGGGATCAAGCTGTCCGCGTTTCCTGCAGAGGGCATAGATAAACAGAAAAAATGGATTGGCACATCATTAGAGACGATTTTCGAGGTGTTAGCCCCTCATAAGGATTTCGTCGTGGATACATCAGAGCTTGAAGGAACCAAGGGTCTCTCAGGGGCAATTCCTATCATGCTAAAAGATATGTTTTCATTTGATTTCGAGTGTACAACACGAGCACATAGCGAAATTAATAACTTAAAACTTCTCAAGACAATAGAGATCAAAGATTATGAGTCTTTGTTGAAAGATCATAAAATCTCTTTTAAAGATACAGATGCAGAAAATTCCCTATGGCTTCTGACAAGTGAGACCCTGCAAAAGGAAAAGATTAGACACCCCCTCTACCGTCTTTTTAATAAACCATTCACGGATAATGACGCTCTTATTTATTTCCTTGAGAACTTAGATGAAGATCTGGAAAAAGGAACCTTGATCACAGAAAAGCGACCCGAGCTTAGTAGAATACTTACCCATGTTTTAGAGAATATTTCCTGGCAAGATGATGTCATTTTTCGAAAAGCTATGCCCGTGGTTCTAAAATTAACTAAATACAAAGAATTGCAGCCTGGAATTGAAGAGGGTGTTGAGGTCATGAAACGTTTGAAATCCAACTTATGGACAATAGGAGACCCTTCTTTAAAGGGCTTGAGTGCCCTGAAAAAAATAGACTTAGCGGGGTCCGCTGTTAAAGATCTTAGAGGGGTAAAAGGTCTCTTGAAATTAGAAGAGCTTGCGTTAGGGGAAACTGAAAACTTGAAAATGCTTTCGGTAACGAACCTCCCCTCTCTTGAAAAAATAAATTTAGAGAAATCAGGAATAAGCATCCTTAAAGGCTTAAAGAATTTGCCTCGTTTGAGAGAACTTCTATTACCATCCACCCCTGAGTTACGGAAGCTCTCTTTCTCCGCACTTCCTTCTCTTGAAAAAGTAAATTTAGATGGGTCGGGGATAAGTACCCTTAAAGGGTTAAAAAACCTCCCCCGTTTAAAAGCACTTGCTCTAAGTCGCACTTCCCACTTGGAAGAACTGTCTTTAACAGGCTTAACTTCCCTTGAAGAGTTGAGATTAATCTCCTCAAAGGTAAGAGTCCTCAAAGGGTTAGAAACTCTTATGCACTTGAGAGAACTTTTTCTAAGTCGCACTTCCAACTTGGAAGAACTATCTTTAACAGGTTTAACCTCCCTTGAAAAATTAACATTAGGTTCCTCAAAGGTAAGGACCCTTAAAGGGTTAGAAACTCTTACGCACTTGAAAGAACTCTCTCTGAATCGCGCAACCGGCTTAAAAGAATTGTCATTAACTGGTCTAACTTCCCTTGAAGAATTGAATCTCTCCCACTCGGGCATAAAAGTAATTAAAGGTATAGAAGACTTGCGAGGCTTAAAAAAGCTTTCTCTTAATAAAACGGAACACTTTGAGATTATCTCTTCCGCCGTCCAGCGTTCGCTCGAAAGCTTAAATCTTAGCGATTCCTCTATTACAGACTTCAAGGGTATAGGAAAGTTCCCCCGTCTCAAAACACTTAACTTATCTTCTACCCATAACTTGGACGTCTTGCAGCTAGGTGATCTTCCTTCTCTTGAAGAGCTCAACATCACGTCTTCAAGGGTATCACTTCTTGAAAACTTAGAAAGATGTCCGCATTTAAAACACTTGGATGCCTATTCTGCTTTCCACCTTAAAGCACTTGCTCTAAAAGACTTCGAGCATTTATCCTCCATTAATCTTTACATGACGGGAGTAGAAAACGTGTCATTCCAGAACCTCCCCTCCCTAGAGATGATTAATCTCAGCAACACAAGGTCTTTAAGGGGATTAGCATTTAAAGTAGCAGAGGATGCGGAAACAAAGGTAGAAACAGGAGAGAAAAAAGAACTTGTCCGGCACCCTTTTTCCAAGTTAACAACGCTTAATCTTGAGGAGAGCGCTCTCTCAGAAATGACAGGGCTTGACTACCTCTCCAATCTTAAAGAACTCAATCTACAGAATGCGAGGAACATTACGAAGCTTAAGGTGAGCAAAGAGAACAAAGATCTGGTTCTAAAGCTCAGAGGATCTGGCATTACAAAGATGGAAGACATCGAAGGGGTTGGGTTTTTAAATGAAGATAATATCTTCTTTTGAAGAAGGAGAGTCAGAGGGGCGTTACACCGGGCCTTGAAAAACTTTCTCGAACATTGTGAGAGAAGCGCTTCGTTAGGATCCGGGATCTCGTGAAAGTTTCTTCACCCTCGTTCAAAACTTAATCTAGGGATCTCACTCCACTCGGTCTTTTATAAAAAAGAATTTGAATCCGCCCTTACCACCCCATCCGCCACTTTCATTTAGGCCCGTTCTGCAACTACGGCTCACAGGTCACAAAGAAAGAGCAACCCCATCCCCTCTTGATTTGATAAGCTGAAACGGGTAAGGTTTTGCCCGTGCCCGCTTGGTGGAATGGTAGACACAACAGACTTAAAATCTGTCGGCCTTTGGCCGTGCCAGTTCGAGTCTGGCAGCGGGCACCACCTAAATCTTCAAAAGTTCACCATGCAACCAATAATAAAAAACAAACTTAAAAAACGATGAAAAAAACTATTTACCTTATTTTTCTTTTTGTAATCTTTTTATCTTCTGAATTGCATTCAAAGCCTGTCGAGGTACAAGCAATTGTATCAACGGCCTTACTGCCCGTAAAATCAGATGTCATGGATGATCCTGCAATATGGGTAAATAAAAAAAATCCATCAAAAAGCCTTATCCTTACAACCAACAAAGACTCAGGTAATGGTGGCCTTTATGTATACACGCTAGAGGGGCAGCTGAAAAAAATGATCCCTGTCGGGCCGCTCAATAATGTGGATTACCGAACGGGTTTTTCCTATAAAACCCATGAAGTTGACATTGTTGTCGCAAGTCATCCGCAAAAAAAGAAACTTTCCTTTTTTGCAATGAACCCTCAGCTCGACACATTAACGTTTGTAGGATTTTCCACAAATTCTTTTCAAGAAGCACCCTATGGTCTTTGTCTTCTTAAGAAAGATATGAATTTTTATGCAATTGTTACCTTTAAAGGAGGTGGAGCAGAAAAGTGGCAGTTCTGGGAGAAGGAGGGGAAGTTTCACATGAAAAAAGTAACGACTTACCCCGTTAAAACGCAAGCAGAAGGATGCACTGCAAATGACCTTAGTGGCAAAGTTTTTATTGCTGAAGAAGATAAAGGCATTTGGGCCTTTAATGAAGATGGATCATTTGAAATTGTTGCGAATGTGGGTGAAAACGAATTAGCTGCCGATTTAGAAGGACTTACGCTTTATGACGGAAAATATCTTATTGTTTCAAGCCAGGGAAATAGTACTTATGGAGTTTTCTCTTCCGAGAAACCTTATGATTACCTTGGAAATTTTAAAATCACGGCAAGCTTAACTCAAGAAGGAACTGAAGAAACAGATGGGATTGATGTAACGTCCGCAAATTTAGGAGGTAATTTTTCAAAAGGATTGTTTGTTGCCCATGACAATCGTACGTCAAAAGGGGGAGGGTCTAACTTTAAATTGGTCCCCTTGGAATCCATTGCCAAAAAATTAGAGTTAAACTAAATCTCGCAAAATCCAGCCACCGCCCAAAACACGATTTCCTTCATAAAAAACACAAGCTTGACCTGGTGCAACACCATACTCAGGCGTGTTGAAAACCACACGGGCTATATTCCCTTCTTCAAGGAAAACATGCGCAGAGACAGGAGGTCGGGTGGAGCGAACTTTAACTTCACATTGAAAAGGCTCTTTAAGATCCTCACCCAACCAATTCACCTCTTTAACGCGTATTTCTGTCTTGCCGAGAGCCTCATAAGGCCCAACAATCACTTGATGCCTTTCAGGATCAAGTCGAATAACGTAAAGAGGATCTCCTCCCCCAATTCCTAAGCCTTTTCGTTGACCAATTGTATAATTAATGATTCCTTTGTGATGCCCTAAGACCCGACCATCAAGATGCAAAATTTCACCTTCTTCAAGAGCTCCTGGCCGAAGTTTTTCAAGTACACTCACATAAGATCCATTTGGAACAAAGCAAATATCCTGACTATCCGGCTTTTCAGCAACGTTCAATCCAAAACGAGCAGCATGTTTACGCGTCTCAACTTTCGGCATCCCTCCTAATGGAAAGCGCAAAAAATCCAACTGAGGTTGAGTTGTCGCAAACAAAAAATAGCTCTGGTCACGCATGGGATCGACCGCACGATGAAGTTCTGGACGTGATTCTCCCATCAAACGTTGAACATAATGGCCCGTCACCAGGGCCTTCGCACCCAAATCACGCGCTGTTGTCAGCAGATCTTTAAATTTCACTTGCTGGTTACAACGAACACAAGGGATAGGCGTTTCCCCTTTTAAATAGCTATCCGCAAAATCTTCAATAACAGCTTGGCTAAAGCGAGATTCATAATTAAGCACGTAATGGGGGATGCCAAGTTTATCACAGACTTGTCGTGCATCATAAATATCTTGACCAGCACAACAAGCGCCCTTTTTACCCACAGCCATTCCATGGTCATAAAGCTGCAAGGTCATTCCAATGACATCAAAACCAGCTTCGACCATCAAAGCAGCGGCAACCGAACTATCGACGCCGCCAGACATGGCAACGACAATACGAACGTCTTTTGGGTCTGCTTCAAATCCGAGAAGATTCATGGAGTTTGCTCATTGTTTATCCGTGGCATTTATGCCACGCCATTGAGGCATAAGGCAAGCTTTATTAGTCGAGGACAAAACCTCCAGGAAGAGCTATACGAGCCTTTATAATTGTTTCAGGACTTAATGAAGTCACATTACAAAAGGCTAACAGAATCGTATCATCCTCCAAAATGGCATCTAAAACCCCTCCCAAAAGGTCTGGCTCGCGTACCCTTTGTTTAAGTTCTTGAGGTGTAAGGCCTGTTTTTGTCAAAAATTGACCCAAGAGCTCATCATCTTTCGCCAAGAAAGATAGAGCTTGAAGAGCTATCGTTTCAGCTTGTTCTCTTTGCATAGCTTATACTTTTTCCTTGTTCATGATGATTTTACGAGCCTCTTCCCAACATCTCGCCAATTCCTTTCGTAATCGATGTTCAGTCATTTCAACTTTAGCCGCTTCCAAATCCCTAAGAACTTTGTGAAGAACATCATCTTCATGTTTTTTTTGAATTTCAACGACAATAATTTCTTCAATGTAAATCTGAGTTTGTTGGTCCGTATACTCCAGCAGCGTTGCCACCCATAGACCAAAAAGGTGATTCCGCTTAACAAGCACACGAAATTCAAGTTCTTCATCATGAAGATACTTTACTTCAAAATTCTTTTCTCGCTGGCTAAAACCATTCATGGAATCATCCATGCCCTGATGCTCATATTTTTTTATTTCTTGTGCATTCTACATCACTTCAAGATAGGATCAATATAAACAATTTTAGAAAGGTCCATAACGTGCCTAAAGAGAAAAAGTTTTCAACAAAAGATTTTGATTTCGGGTTTGAAAGAGTCTCTGCACAAGAAAAAACAGGAAAAGTAACAGACGTTTTCGAGCGCGTGGCCTCCCATTATGATATGATGAACGACCTCATGAGTTTGGGCCTTCATCGTCTATGGAAAAGAAAGTTTGTAGAAAGCTTGCCTATACATCACAATGGAGTTTACTTGGACGTTGCTGGCGGAACGGGAGATATTGCTCAAGCCATTTTTACACGACTGAATCGATTTAAATGTCCAGCTCAAATCATCGTTTCCGATATTAATCCCGCTATGATTGAGAAGGGAAAAATGCGCCATCCCCACCTATCCTGGCTTTGTTCAAATGCAGAAGATCTACCTCTTGATGGTAATTCGGTTGATGTATATACAATCGCTTTTGGCTTGCGGAATGTCACCTATCGTGAAAAGGCTCTTCAAGAAGCTTATCGTCTTTTAAAACCAGGAGGAAAATTTTCTTGTCTCGAATTTTCTCAAGTTAACTCCTCTCTTGAAAAACTCTATGATTTTTATGCTTTTCACATCATTCCAAAAATGGGAGAATGGGTTGCCCATGATCGAGAAGCCTATCAATATCTAAGTGAGAGTATTCGGACCTTTCTCACAAAGAAAGAGTTGTTAGTTTTAATGAAGAAAGTTGGCTTTGAAAAAGCAAGTTATGAAACCTATACAGGCGGGATTGTAGCTTTGCATCATGGATATAAACTTTAAGATTGCAGAGGTTTTTAAGATCGGTCATGATATGGCCGCTTTAGATATTGTGAAAAGGGAGAGATCATGAGCCTACCATTAAATTACACGCCAAGTGAAAATGAGCCCTACATGAGTTCTCAACAACTTGAGTATTTTCGGCAAAAATTGTTAAAATGGCGCGAGGAACTTCAAAAGGAGTCCGTAGAAACCCTTCATCACATGCAAGAAGAATCTCTCAATGAGCCGGATATTAATGACCGTGCTTCAACGGAAACCGATCGCTCTTTAGAGCTTAGAACGCGTGACCGAGAGAGGAAACTGATTATGAAAATTAACCAGGCTCTGGAACGATTGGACAATGGAACCTATGGCTTTTGTGAAGAAACAGGCGTTCCAATTGGAATCGCGCGCTTAGATGCACGTCCCATTGCAACCTTATGCCTTGAAGCGCAAGAACTTCACGAACGAATGGAAAAAACCTATCGAGAGGAATAAGAAGCGTTAAGTCTGTTGCTAACTAATGTGTGATTCTTACCACTGGACAGATTTTTTGACGTCATTGCGAGCCTTCATAGGAGGCGCGGCAATCCAAAGAAAGCACTGAGCTTGTGCCCCTGTATTGTTTCGGAGCAAAGCTCCCCGCAATGACGGGAACCATTATTTTCCCTTGTTTTAGAAAATTTGTCCGGTGTTAAGTGATGTGGATTACATCGATTATCATTAAGAGATGTTTATGACAAAGATAATGCACAATCCTCCTCATCCAGGAGAAATTTTAAAGGAGCTTTATCTTGAACCACTTCATTTAACTGTATCAGAGGCTGCTAAAGGATTACATGTTACACGTAAAACTTTGTCAGCTATTATTTAATAGTCGCGTGGGGATCAGTTCAGAAATGGCTTTAAAACTAGCAAAAGCATTTAATACAACAGCTGAAAGCTGGTTAAATCTGCAGCAGCATTATAATTTATGGCAATCTCAGAAAGAGGTCGACCTATCAGACGTAAAGATATTCTCATGGCCTAACCATTCAGATCACAAGCGTTAATGATTACATCAATTTTCCCAGAACCTGAGCTTGACACGTTTCAAGCGCTATAGCAGAAAAATTCTGGGTGAGCTCTTCAAAAAGTTCATGCCAATTAAGTTGAGCTTTTAAGTGCATAAAAACGGATCCAAGGCCCACCGCTGCCCGATCCATAAAAACAAATTCTCGAGGAGGCTTAACTCCTCCTTGACGTTTGAGAGCTTCAAATACAGCTCCGGCCACTTTTCGCCCTCGATCACCTGAATACGCTTCATCGATGGGGCGTACTCGATCATCTAAAAGTGGCTCATATAAAAAGCGAGCCCAAAGATTTAAGATCTCTATGAGCTCCTTCGTCATATTTTTAAAACCCCATGTTCGATAAGCATGCACTGCGAGTTCTTCGTCGCCTTTTTCGAGAGCTTTATAAAGATCTAGAACTCCTTGGACAAGTGAGGGTTTGAAAATACGAATACACCCAAAGTCGAGAAGGTTTAGTTTTCCTTCAGTATTCCAAGAATAGTTTCCAAGATGAGGGTCTCCATGCAAAATACCGTAGTGATAGAGAGGATAGTACCAAACTTTAAAGAGGGAGCTGGAAACCTCGTTGCGAAGTTCTTGTGGAGCATCAATCAGGGTTAAGAGTTTCTCTCCTTCAAGCCAACTCATGCTTAAAAGACGATTTGTTGTGATCTCATCTATAACTTGAGGAACTTCAGCAAAAGGAAAAACGCTCAGTATTTCAGAAAAAATCCGCATATGTTTTGCTTCGAGAAGATAGTCCAACTCTTCACGTAAACGATCCCCAATTTCAACTTGCAGATTTTCTGTATCAAGTGTTCCACTATAGACTTCAAAAGACTTCAAAACAAATTTCAGCTGCTTTAGATCAGCTTCCACAGCAGATCCCATTTCTGGATATTGCAGTTTACAGGCAAGAAGGCGACCTTCTTGACTCATTGCTTTGTGAACTTGACCTAAAGAAGCGGCAGCAGAGGCATTTGGTTCAAATTCAAGAAAGTAATTCCGCCAATCTTTTCCAAGTTCAGCTTGCATCCGCCTTTTAACAAAAGGCCACCCCATTGGCGGTGCATTTGACTGTAGTTCGAGGAATGCCGTCGCATATTCACGGGGCAACATATCTGGAACTGTCGCAAGAATTTGCGCGATTTTCATGAGGGGTCCTTTGAGATGCCCTAAAGTTTCCTTTAAGCTTTCAGCATGTTGGGGAGTATCAATAGAAAAACCAAGATAACGATCACCGACAAGGCGTGCCATAAGACCACTCACAGCAGTTGTCACATTCGTGTAACGCTTTATGCGGCCTGAAAGAGAGTCTTCCTTCATTTTTATTGGTGAGCCCCTATGGTAGCAATGCGCAGAATATTTGTAGATCCTGAAACACGGAAAGGAACACCTGCTGTTACAACAATGTTTTCATTTTTCTGAGCGAATTCTTCTTGCTCTGCCAAGCGACAAGCATTCTTTACTGCTTCCGAAAAACTTTTAACATCGGGACTTACAACCGAGTGAACACCCCACACAATGGCCAGTCTTCGAGCCGTTGATAGTTCAGGCGTAATAGCAAGGATAGGCACTTCCGGTCGTTCTCTTGCGGCTCGAAATGTCGTTCTTCCCGTCGTTGTAAATGTAACAATGGCTGCTGCTTGAATAGTATGAGCAACTTGCCGTGCTGCTGCTGTAATGGCATCAGATGTCGTTGATTCTGGCTCCGGAAGACTTGCCTCTTGCATCTTACGATAAAAAAGATCCCGCTCTACGTGAGTGATAATACGTTCCATTATAGTCACTGATTCAATTGGAAAGTCTCCTGATGCTGATTCAGCAGAAAGCATAACTGCATCCGCACCATCATACACCGCTGTCGCTACGTCGGAAGCTTCTGCACGTGTAGGCGTTGGAGATTTTACCATAGAATCTAGCATTTGAGTTGCAACAACAACGGGCCTTCCTGCCTTACGGCAGCTTCGAATAATGCGCTTTTGAATGCTCGGAACTTCCTCAGGCGCCATTTCAACGCCCAAATCACCACGCGCAACCATAATAGCATCAGACAACTGAACAATTTCTTCTAAATGTTCAATTGCTTGCGGTTTTTCTAACTTTGAGATAATCCCTGCTTGTTTTCCAATTAATTCTCTCGCTTCAAGCACATCTTGAGGAGACTGCACAAAGGAGAGAGCCACCCAATCAACGCCGAGTTTTAAGCCAAAAGCAAGATCTTCACGATCTTTAGGCGTCATTGCTGAAATAGGTAAGGCAACTGTTGGAACATTCAGCCCTTTTCGATCAGAAAGAGGACCACCTATCATAACACGTGTTTCAATTCTGTCTGATTCTACACCTGTAACGTTCAGGCGAATTTTACCATCATCCAATAGAAGGGAGGCTCCTCTTTTTATACTTGCAAAAATTTCGGGATGAGGCAAAAAAACACGCGTCTGATCACCCGGTGCTGGACTTTGATCTAAAAAGAAAGTTTGTCCTTCTTTTAATATAATATCTTCCGTGCTGAATGTGCCAATACGCAGTTTCGGTCCTTGCAGATCCATCAAAATCCCAATAGGCCTTCCCACTTTTTTTTCAAGGTCCCGAATAATGCGATGACGCTCTTGATGATCTTTATGGCTACCATGAGAAAAATTTAAACGGAAAACATCTACCCCTGCAGCAAAAAGCTCTTCGATTCTTTCAGCCGTTGAACTTGAGGGACCTAAAGTGGCGGTTATTTTTGCGCAGCGATGTCGACGCATGAGGTTAACTCCATATTCTTAAGAGATTATCGTTTCTTTTCAGTGGTTCGTAAATCCCTAATTGCCAGAAACTAAAAACCCGATTTATAAATGAAAGTACATTTTTTATGAAGGAGAATTTTATGAGTAATATCGGAGGAGTATCATCAGCTCAACTTAGGTCGTTTATCGAGCGGATTGAACGTCTTGAAGAAGAAAAGACTGCTATTGGCGAACAAATACGGGAAGTTTTTGGAGAAGCTAAAGGAACGGGTTTCGACATCAAAATCATTCGTCAAGTTCTTAAAATCCGAAAAATGGAGACCCAAGAACGCCTTGAGCAAGAGGAGCTTTTGGATCTTTATCTTGCCGCCCTAGGAATGATATCCTCAGCATCGAATGAAGAAACAATGACAGCGGCTTAAATGGTCAGCGTAACGAACCTGCTTTTAGCCTTTCGTTTAACCAATTAGTTGCGGCCTCTTCTGGCATAGATTTACTAATAAGGTAGCCTTGTACAGCGTCACATCCCCACCGCGTTAAAAGGTCGTATTGATTGCGCGTTTCAACACCCTCTGCAATAACCTCAAGCTTCAGCTCATGAGCAAGTGAAATCGCGTTCTTGACGATAGAGGCTGCTGCTGGATTATGAGCTATGGATTGAACAAAAACTTTATCAATTTTTATAGCATTTATAGGAAGCTCAAAGAGATATTGTTGAGAAGCTTGTCCCGTTCCAAAATCATCAATAGAAAGCCTAACCCCCATTTCACGTACTTTTTTAAGAACGCTGGCAATCTCAGAAACACTTGAAGCAATCGATGTTTCCGTTACTTCTATCTCAAGAAAATGAGGTGGAATCTTTAACGATTCTAAAAGTACTCCTAGTTTTTCAAGTAATGATTGATCTTTAAGGTTTTTGACAGAAAAATTTATGCTTATGGCAACCAAAATTCCTTGTTTCTGCCATTGATAAAGTTGATCCATCGCTGTTTCTAAAACCCAATGCGTAAAAGGATTAATGAGAAGCGTCTCTTCAATTAAAGGTACAAACTCCATGGGATTTATTGCGCCTAAGAGAGGATCAAACCAACGGACAAGTGCCTCAAAGCCCATCACTTTTCCAGTTTGGAGATATTCTTTAGGCTGATATTCTAGAACAAGGGATTTTTGCTCAAGAGCTGCTTTTAATTGGTGCAAAATCAATAGGTTACGCTCAGAAACGCCAAGGGTATTCTTATCGTAATAACTTATACGTTGAGTACGATTGTGAATTGTACTGACAGCAATTAAGGCCTTACGCGTAAGGTTGTTCAAATCTTTGTCATCTGTTGGATAACGTGAAATTCCAAAGCGCATATCAACAAAAAGCGGAATTGTATTAACATGATAGGTCGTTTCTCCTTCAGCTTCACATCTTTGTAAGATGCTCTCAACTTTCTTTTCGTCTGAAATAAGAATGACAAAACGATTTGTTTGAAGCCGTCCTAAAATGGCATCACCATTAACAGCTATTTTTAGTTTTTCCCCGATTTGTTTGATTAAGGCGTCTCCCCCCTCTTCACCAAAAGCTTCATTAACCTCTTGCATATGAGGCAACTCGATAACAACTACGATAAAGGCTTTTTCCTTATTATGGCTAAGCTGTGTAAAAAATTGTGCCAAACCCAGCATATTGGGTAAGCCTGTTAAAGGATCAGTTATTTGTTTTAATTCAAGTTCACTTATATATGCTTTAAAGAGAGATGCACCCGCACCTGCCATAGCCCCAACAAGAGTGAACATAGAGAGACGCAAAAACCAAGAAGCAAAAGGCTGCACAAGTTCATATGCAATAAAGGTTGGCGCATAAGGACTCATCAGAAATCCAGCCAAGATCCCTGTGATGATTCCTCCAGGCACTGAAAAGGTTAATCCTGCTAAAATGATCGGGATATAAAGAATATGAAGATAAGCGTACGCCGTTCCACCTGTTAACTCAACAGTAACGTCGCCCACAAGCAGAAGTAGTACAATCAAAAAAACAAGGAATAGCTTTATGTTTGTGGATGGAAATATAATTTTTTTTGTAATTTCAAAGAAAGACATTAATTCTATTTATATAAGTTTCTTCTCATTTAAAGGGTACACTAATTTTTCATTTCATCAACAATCTTTTTCTCCCCAATAATAGGGGCTTGCTGTGGGCGAATCCTAAGGAACTTTTTCTCAGCCAACTGCGAAGAAGTATATGAAAATTCCGCATAATGAGGTGTCACGCTTTCAAGATAATAATTTCCAATTTTACGCTCAGCCTCAGGCGTCATCATTTTAGCATTAACCCACAAGCACCAATGCTCCTGATCAAAATAGATAAGTCCTGAGATGAAGATATCTTCATCCCGTTGGTTCAATTCTTCCGTTGTATTAAGAGAGGAAATTTGTCCTTCTCGAGAAAAAAGAGAGGGATGAGCCAAGATAGAATTCATCCCTAAGAATACAAAAAGGGAGACAAGAATATTATTTTTCATCATCTTCTTTTCTCATAGAGAACCATTCCAAAACAATTTTTCCCAAGACGACATCGGGATAGTCAATAAGAGAGTTGTCTGAGAAATTCTGCTTTCTCATCAATGTGAGTTCACGAACTTTTAAAATGCCGCTGAATTTTTCAAATAACATTTCAACAAAATTATAAATATCAGTATCAAACAATCCTTCAACTTCAATAACAACTTGTGTTGTGCTAAAGCTATATTTCTCTCCTAAGTTTTTGATGACTTCTGGTTCAAATACATAATCAACTTTATGTAAAGACTTACTCAATCCCTCTATACATTCTCCTGTAACTAGTCTGCTTTTAGGTTTAAACCAACCTTTTTCTTCAAGGAGATTCCATTCTTTTTCATGTTGTTTTAGAAACAGTAAATCTCTTTTCATTGCTTCTTCACTACTTTTCAAGGCAATATATTCGGCATAATATTTATCAAAAATAATTTTATGTGTTTGATGATAATGGTTTCCTATCAACAGAAAAAATAAAACTAAACTTCCTGAAAATCCCCACAGTACTCTCTCTCTTTTCATTTGAAAGCTATCCTCACTTGAGCCCTTGGGAGGGATTGTAATGAGAGGCGATTGAAAACTTGCTGAGGCCCACTATTGTAAGGCGCTTCTAGAACAAAAACATGGCTATCCGGGAATAATTCCTCGCAAGAGGAAATAAAGAGGTCAATTTGCATCGATAAGCCAGAAACAGGTTCATGGTTCATAAAAAAACTAAGGATGATTTCAGGTTTTTTTTCATAGATCCATCTGATGCTCTCAAGATAAAGATGGTGCTTCTTTATAAGAGAAGAGAGTTTATCAAGCGTTTCCAGCGGATTCATTTGAAGAGATTTTAGATAATTATACTGTTCCAAAGCCCTTTGAAAACTCTTAACATCAACGTCTTTGAGCAAATGCTTAAGATCACGGGAGCGAATTTTCATCTCATTCAATGTGTATAAAAAAGCCGAGGACCTATTTTTATAATTAATGCCTTGATAAACCCTAATTACCGTCAACGATAGAACGATTAAAAGAAAAACACCTACACTTATACGCAACCAAAGAACCCTTTGAGAAATATTTGATCGCAATAAAATGGCTGGAGTTCTTTGTTCAGCAAGAAACCGAATGAAATTTCCAAACTCACTTAATGTTGTAGCTTTTGAGAGAAATTTTGACTTTTTTGTAAGCAGGCTAATAACGTGCAAATCTTCATGAATGTCTGGGAATGAACGACTCAGATAATGAAGAGATGTTCTTAAATCTTCTTCCCCTTGCAATGCTCGAGATAACAAAAGTCTATCACCTTTAAAAATCGCATGCCGGTTTTCTTGGAAAGAAACTGGATAAAGAAACATTTGAAACTTTTTGGTGGATGGAAAGTGATATCTGAGAAATTTTCCTATTTCAAGAGGAACAAAAAAAATTCCACCAAATGGATTTGATAAAGATTTTATCCATGCAACCCAAGTATTCAAAGGATCATCTTGAGAGAGATGAATCCATCTAAAAAACCTCTCCTTCTCTTGTTTCAAGAACTGGAATCCAGCCAACCCTCCATCCATAGTCCATTGAGCTTTTTTATGAGAAAGAAAACGAAACCGATCCCAAGGCAATAGAACCGGCACTTTTTCTTCCTGAATATCTTGATGTCCTCGATCTACTAAAAGAGAAATTGGGGTTGTTGGAGATTGGATAAGAGCTTTAAGAATCTCTTGATGCGATGTGTCAAAATCACTCTTTAGAAGACCAAGTTTTTCATCAACTCCTCTGTAGAGGAGGGCATGCTTATCTGTCAGATATAAAAGAAATTTCTCTTTCATATCTTCAGAAATCTAAAACAGAAAGAGTGTCATACAACGGTAAAAAAATAGCATAAACAATCCAAGCCATTATAAGCCCGATACTGAGGATCATGGATGGTTCTAGCAATCCAATTAAATGATCCACTTTACGCTTGAGCATTGTATCAAAGTGAGTCTTCACATGTAAAAGGGTAGTTTGCAAAGAGCTGGTTTGCTCTCCAACTTTTACCATTCGCACAACAAGAGACGGGAATATGCCTACTTTGTGAAAAGCTGCGGAGAGAGAAACCCCATCTCTTATGAGTACTTCTATATTTTCAAGCGCACTATAAATTTGACCTTGTTTAAGTGATTTTTGTGCCGTTTGGAGAGCTTGAAGAATACCAATACCACTTCCAAACATAACTGCAAACACATGACAGAAACGTACAAGACATATCATTCTTCGCAAGGATCCGATCCAAGGCAGCCTATCCAAAAACCAATGTTTCCAAATATCTCCACGCGCATGACATCTAAAAAAAATCATTAAAAAGAGAATGGGAAAACTAAATATTGTACATAGACAAGGGAGATAATTTGAGAAAACGCTTGCACAAAACACGAGAAATCGTGTTGAGATAGGGATAGTTGCAGTTGACATTTGGATAAACCGTACAAGTTCAGGAACTAAAATTGTCATCAAAATAAAAACGGCAGCACAAAATACGACACTCATTATCAATGGATAGCGAAGGGATTTTCTCACTTGTGCTTGAAGCTCATCTACCCATTTTAAATGTTGAAAAATCTGTTGATATGCAAACGAAAGTTTGCCTGTTTTTTCACCGGAAGCAATGAGCCCTATAAAAACCTCATCAAAGATAGTCGGATGCTTCGATAAAGCGTTTGAGAATATAACCCCCCCTTTCACATCTTTAATCATTTCACCAAGAGCTGCTTTGAAAGGTGATTTAGGCTGAATTTGGTATAACTCTTCCAGACTTTCTTTAAGTGAAACTCCTGCGTTTTCAAACTGTTCTAAGTGAAGGCAAAGGTCCATTAAAACGTGAGTCTTAACTTTGCGTAAGAAGAAAGATGAAATATCTATTGAATAGGTAATGAGTGAAATGTCCGAGTCTTTAAGCTGGCTCTTAAGGTCAGAAAAGGATGACGCTTCAATAACTCCTTTACAAAGAGCCCCCTCCTTTCCTATTCCTTTATATCGATACAACATTACCCCCCCTCTCTTAAATCAACCATTCTCAAAATTTCTTCAAGGCTTGAGTCTCCTTTTAAAACACGGGTCCGTGCATCTTGTGCAAGAGGTACGTATCCTTTCTTTTGAGCAAATGTTTTAAGAACTGTTCTTGAAGCAGTTGTCACAAGCAACTCGTCAAGTTCAGAATCGAATACCAAAATTTCGGCAATGGCGAGACGACCATTATAACCTGTGCCGCGACATGCCTCACACCCTTTTGCCACAAATAGGTTTTGGGCCCTTTTAAGGCCCAGAAGGATAGATTCATAAGCAGTCATTTTTTTTTCAATTTTACAGATGGCACACAGTCTTCTAACCAGACGTTGAGCAACAATAGCCATTAAATTACCCGCCAGCATAGGCTGAGTCACACCGAAATCAACAAAGCGATAGAGAGATCCCAAGGCGTCGTTTGTATGAAGCGTTGAGAACACCTGATGTCCTGTCATTGACGCTCTTAGAGCAATCTGTGCTGTCCCGGGATCGCGAACCTCGCCAATAAGAATAATGTCAGGATCTTGGCGTAAAATTGATCGCACTCCCTCTACAAATCCCATTCCTCCTTGTTCTTTAATGTCAGATTGACGAATAAGAGGAAGTTGATATTCAACAGGTTCTTCCAACGTCATGATATTAATCTGAGGCGCGTTCATGTAACTGAGCATTGAGTAAAGAGAAGTTGTTTTTCCGCATCCTGTTGGTCCAGTGATAATAAAAATTCCTTCAGGTCGCTTAAGTGCAGTTTTAATGTGATCGATGATTTCCTGGGAATAACCAAGTTCATCAAGCCCCAGGAGAGAGCGCGTCTTATCTAAAATTCTCACTACAATATTTTCCCCATGAATGGTTGGGTGAGACGCCATCCGAAGATCTATCTCTCGCGATCCAACATAGAATGTCATCCTCCCATTTTGAGGACGACGGGACTCTGCGATATTCATCTCTGACATAACTTTAAGGCGAACACATATGGCGGGCCAATATGTCGAATGGAGTGTACATATTTGAGATAAAATTCCGTCAATTCGGTAACGAAGGCGCATAAAAGCTCCCTCAGGTTCAAAATGGATATCTGATGCATTTGACTTAACGGCGTCTATCAGTATGGCATTTACAAGCCGAACTGTTGGATTTGTATAATCATCCTTTGTAAAGGATCGAGACTGAGACGTTTCTATCTCTTTCAACAAGCCTGGAATCGAAAGGTCGTAACCATAAAGCCCATCAATAGCTTCAAGAATATCTTCCTCAAGGGCAATAATAGGAACAATCTGTCGCACAGAGGGTATTTTTTGGTGTAGGCAGTCAAGAGCAGGCAAATTATAAACATCTGAAATGGCAATTCTAAGAATACCCTCTTCAAAAGAAAGAGGAAGTAAGCAAAACTGTTTTGCAATTTCAGAAGGAACAAGTGAAGCCAGAAGAGGGTCAAGCAAAACTTGCTTAAGGCAGATTCTTGAATAACCAGTTGTTTCTGAGAGAACCTCAGCAAGCACAGATGCACTCACAAAGCCCAAGTTTATCATGCATTCTTCTAAGGATAATCCTTGTAAACGCTGTTCTTTTAGAGCTACATCAATTTGATCTTCTGAAACAATTCCCTTTTGTAAAAGGGTTGAAGTAAGCGTCTTAGAAAGCGAACAAACAGCTCCTTGTGTTGAAAATTTTGCCATCCCCTCTCCTTGAATTTTTTATTTTTAAGGAAGGCAAGCATATATTATATGTGTCTTGCTGAATCATATCAGCATTTTTCTACTCACATAACAAGTGAATAATTTTAAAAAATTTGCTGAATCAAATTTGGACTTTCAATCACAAAGAGCTGCGCAGGCAGAGCAATGTTTGATTTTATGCTCGAGAGTATCACACGCGTTTCAACACCTTGACCATCCACAATACTCCACTCTTTAAGAGCAACAGGATTATCTTGAAAGACAAGCGTAATATAACCCGCATCGGGCTCTTCTTTACGAATAAGTGAAATTTCTGTCATGTTGCCATTTTTTGGAACGATGTTTGTAATTTCAACATCTCCACTGAAACGAACATGAGGCCGTAGGATAAAAGCAGCGGGAGTATTCTCAAGAGATACATAGTCAACTTGATCCGCTTCTCTATCTTTCGTGATGAGCCATTTCCCATCAGCAACAATAAGGAGGCTTGAAGGAGGGTTATACGTTAGGCGCATCTTCCCAGGCCGTGCGATTTGAATTGTCCCCGTAACAGTTTGCCCCTTACTATTTATTTGAGTAAAATCTCCTGAAAGCGTTTTAAGATTATTTAAATAATTCTCAAAACGCCGCACCTCAGGAAGAGCCGTGCCTTTCAAGGAAATAAACCCTAGGGTCATAAGAAAATAAATTGCTTTTTTCATCATCTCTTCAATTCTCCTGAGCTCCTCGTCCAAGTACTTCTCTTTTGCCCACATGATTGGGGGAGCTAACAATACCTTCTTCTTCCATTTGTTCAATCAAGCGAGCTGCTCGATTATACCCAATTTTCAAATGACGTTGGATAAAACTTGTAGATGCTTTGCCTTCACGATAAATGAGTGCAAGTGCCTGTTGATAAAGTGCATCTTCCTCCCCACCTTCTCCACCTTCAAAATCAAGTTCTGGTGCCGAAGGATCTACGGTGATATCTTCTACATAAGAAGGCTCACTTTGAGATTTCAAAAACTGAACAACTTTTTCAACATCTGCATCTCCTACATATGGACCATGAACGCGTGCAATACGCCCTCCAGAAGCCATATAAAGCATATCACCTTGGCCAAGAAGCTGTTCCGCACCTTGCTCATTCAAAATAGTCCGACTATCTATTTTTGAGCTCACCTGAAAGCTGATACGTGTTGGAAAATTCGCTTTAATCGTTCCTGTAATAACATCAACGGAAGGACGCTGTGTTGCCATAATAAGATGAATTCCCGCAGCACGTGCCATTTGAGCGAGACGTTGAACAGCAGCTTCTATTTCTTTACCGGCTACCAACATTAAATCAGCCATTTCATCCACAACAACCACAATAAATGGAAGTGGTTCCATAGGAAGAGGCTGCTCCTCAAAAACGGGCTTTCCCGTTTCAGGATCAAATCCTGTCTGAATGCGGCGCGAGATCGTTTCTCCTCGAGACTTTGCTTCAAGAACCCGTTGATTATACCCTTCAATATTTCGTACTGAAAGCTTGGACATCGCTTGATACCGACCTTCCATCTCTCTAACAACCCATCGAAGCGCCACAACGGCCTTTTTCGGTTCTGTCACAACTGGTGCCAAAAGGTGAGGAATTCCATCATAAATGGAAAGTTCAAGCATTTTGGGGTCAATCATGATAAACTTACACCGCTCTGGAGGGAGGCGATAAATTAAAGATAGGATCATCGCATTAACTGCAACAGATTTTCCTGAACCCGTTGTTCCAGCAACAAGCAAGTGCGGCATTCGCGCTAAATCAGCAATGATGGGAGCTCCACTGATATCTTTCCCTAAAATAAGACTTAAATGTGCTTTAGACTTTTCATAGTCCTCACAAGAAAGTAAATCTCTTAAATGAACAGTCTCTCGCGTTTTATTTGGTAGCTCTATGCCGATCACATTTTTCCCGGGAACCACAGCTACACGTGCTGAAACTGCGCTCATTGAACGCGCAATATCATCTGCCAACGCAACAACACGCGAGGATTTTACACCTGGAGCTGGCTCAAGTTCATAAAGCGTTACAACTGGCCCAGGTTTGACACCCACAATTTCTCCACGAATGCCATAATCATTCAACACTGACTCCAGAGCTTCAGCATTCTCTCTTAAAACTTCATCATCAATATCAAGTTTTTGCGTAAAATTTTTAGGAAGATATAACAGCTCAAGAGGAGGAAGTTGATAAGGTTCATCCCCAAAAATGGGCTTTGGATTAGGAGCAGGAACAGATTTGGAGGCTTCTCGCTGAGGCTGGGAGGATACTCTTACATAGTCCATTAACCGCAATGATTTATCTTTTGGAACTTCCTTGATGTCTTTACGTTCTTCTGCAGTATGAAGTGAATGTGGTGACCGTCCCATTTCTTTCAGCTTTGAAGGTCTTCTCTCAATGAAAGAAAAGAATTTAATAATATAAGAAGGTTTAAACCCCAACGCAAGAAACAGAAAAGGTACGCTCAAAATTAATAAAACAAGCGAAAGGTTTAGCGGAGAGAGAGGAATATCACTGAGGCTCTTTAGTAAGAGATACCCTAAAGCTCCTCCATTTTCCCAAAAAGAAACACCAGAGAGAAGCAGCAAAAACCCACACAGAAATAAAATGTTACGTAACAAAAGAATTGTTCCCTTGGGATGCGTAAAAAGGAAAAGTCCCATACAAAGCGTAAAAAAAGCTAAGAGATAACTCAAAATGCCGAAAAACTGCAAAAAAAGATCACTTATAACCGCTCCAAAGGATCCTAATAAATTTTGAATGTTACTCTCAGCCGCAAGATTCCATGAAGGATCTGTTGAAGTATAACTCACAAGAGAAGGAAACAAAGCCAAAGAAAACAAGACAAAAAAAACGCCAAAAAGCTCACAAAGCCGGCTACGGAAAAAAGAAATGACGAGATTTTTTGAATTCGCAAACACCATAAATGAGGAATTACACGAGTTCGCTTTGGTGGTCAAGAAAAAGAGGGAATGCATCGCACTCCCTCTTTCTTAAAACGTTTAACGAATACGTTAAATCGCTTATTTTGTTGGTTCAGCAGGAACTTCTTCAACTACTTCCGCAGCAACAACTTCTGCTGGTTGGTCTTTAGAAGCTTGTGGAGCTGCTTGAGCAACTGTCAAAGCACCAAAAAGAACAACGAGTGTATAAGCAAATGACTTCATAGTATTTTCTCCATAAATAAATCACCCCTATGTGGGGCGGTTTGAATATGTGAGCAAAAAATGGTTTTGGCAAGAGAAATTTTTTTACTGTATAAATAAAATTACCGAAGAGCGAAAAAAGCTTTGATTAACTTGAAAAACCTTACTCTAACTTAATAAAGGTAAAAGCATCATGAACAGTTTTTGTTTAGCCCCATTTATTGAAGGATGTGGAACAGGAGCAGGCTTAATTATTGCTATAGGTGCCCAAAATGCTTTTGTATTGAAGCAAGGAATTTTAAAAAATCATGTATTCATCACAGCTCTGACCTGTGCGCTTATTGATGCTTTTCTTATCAGCGTGGGAGTTGGTGGTTTCGGCGTTATCTTAACCTCAAATGCTCTCCTTTTAACCATCGCACGTTGGGGAGGTGCAGCCTTTTTAGGCTATTATGGTTTTAGATCTTTTCAATCTGTTTTTAAATCTGAGTCTCTTAAGCTTGATTTGAAACCTGGACGACTTAGCTTAAAAATGTCTCTTGGAACAGCGTTAGCCTTAAGTCTTTTAAACCCTCATGTATATTTGGATACAGTTATTCTTTTGGGAAGTATTGGCGCACAGTTTCCTAAGGTTGAACGTCTTTTTTTTGCTTTAGGCGCTATGCTGGCTTCATTTATCTGGTTCTTTGGACTTGGGTATGGAGCAGCTTATCTAGGCCCACTTTTTCAAAAGCCACTTGCATGGAAAATTTTAGATTTTTGTATTGGATGTATTATGTGGGGAATTGCGCTTTCCCTCCTTCTTTGGTCACAAAACTGCGTTTGTCCTTCGTAGTTTTTTTTGATAGAATTATAAAATGAAAATACTCTATCTTCTTCGTCATGCACATGCCGAGCCTCATGGCACAAGCTTTGCCGACTTTGACCGTCCTTTGGATGCGCGGGGTCACCTTGAAGCAAAAGCTGTCGCAACATACATCCAATCTAAAAAATTAAATTTTGATTATATAATGTGCTCAGCTGCCTTAAGAACAGTCGAAACGTTAGAGCCTCTTCGTCCTTTTCTTGGAACAGAAGCAATTGAAACGTCAGAAAACTTTTATAATAGTTCAGACGAACTTATTCTAAAACATCTTCAACGTATTTCAAATGAATGGCAAAAAGTCCTCTACATCGGCCATAACCCAGGCATAGCCTTTACAGCTTTAAAACTTACAAAAATCTTTCCAGAAGTTCTTGTGGAAGGTGTAACTCCTGCTACTCTTGTTGGTTTTCAGTTTCCTTTTGATCATTGGAAAGATTTAGAGTGGTGGTCTGGAGAAATTATAGATGTTTTTCAGCCAAATCTTGTGTCAGCAGAATCTCCCTTACCAAAGGAATCGTGATACGCCGTTTGTTGATAAGGGCAGAAGAATTCAACGCTTCAACCCAGAATCGAGCACTTTCAAATGAACGTTCCATATGTTTGACCAGGAAGTGAGTCACTTCTTCTTCCACTTTAAGATGCGCATCATTAAAAAGCTTTTGAATCACTGGAACAAGAAGCTTTTCATCCGGAGAATGAATTTTTATAGCCGGGATTGTCTTTAAACGAGAACGTAAATCAGGTAACTTTTTTTCCCAACGAGCTGGTGGTATACGAGAAAGAATCAACAAGTTTCCTTTAGAAGCGATGATATGATTATAAAAATGAAACAAAGCTTCTTCTTTCTCAATAAGATGTGCATCATCGAGAATAAATAAATTGGACCCTTCAATAAGACTCTCAAGAGGTACTGTATTAAAATCCCTACTCTCAAGGTAAGTCGCTTGGGTTCTGACTTGCCAGATACGAGAAAGATGGGTTTTTCCACATCCTTTTTCACCATAAATAGAAAGACAAGGGTGAGGCCAATCTGGCCAACGTAAGAGCCAGTTATAGGCTTCTTCATTCGTACTTCCAACGACAAACTCTTTCTCATCGAAAACGGGCGGAAAATTAAGAGGAAGAATGAGCTGTTTCACGAGATTTATGCTTGGTAGAAGAAATGGATCCTAAATAATAAGGGCTTTTAAGATAGAGGCCAAGAAAATATTTTACAAGAACTCCCAAAGCTGCCGCAATAGGCAAGGCAAATAAAATTCCGATAAATCCATAAAGAACCCCTCCCGCCAAAAGAGCAAAGAGGACCCAAACCGGATGAAGTCCAATTCGATCACCCACAAAATAAGGAATAAGAAGATAAGCCTCTAATGTTTGTCCAATCACAAAAATTCCCGCTACAATACCAATCGAATACCAATCTGAAAATTGAGCCAAAGCAATCCCAATACTTAACATAAATCCAACAAGAGCCCCTACGTAGGGGATAAAAGCAATCACGCCAATCACACTCCCGACTACGAAGCTAAAATCAAGATTGATGAGCGTCAAGGTTATGCAATAATAAAGTCCAACTGAAAGGCACACGAGCGATTGGCCTCTTGCAAATCCACCAATCGTCGTATTCATCTCAATGAAAAGACGCTTTAAAGTAGGTTCATAAGGGCGAGGAAGCCACCCATCGAGAGTTGCTATAATCTTACCCCAATCTCTCAACAGATAAAAAGTAACAACGGGAGTAATCACGATAAGGGAAAGAAGGTTTGCAAGCGCCAGTCCGCTCGTTAAAATCCCCGCAATGAGTTTGATTCCCCATGTAATAACATCTGCCAGATAATTACTTGCAAGCTCACGAAGACGTTCAATATCGCGAGGCTGGATGTAAAGATAAGCATCGTCTAGCAATGGTTTCAGAGCGATCATAATACGCTGACCATATTGAGGAACACGTGTGGCAAGGCGTAAGAGTTCAGCTTGTATAAAAGGAATCGCGATGAAAAGCAAAAGACCAATTACAAGAAAAAAACTAAAGACCATCACGATCGTTCCGAGCGTTCGAGAAAATCCCAATTTTTCTAAGCGTTTAACCGCAGGATTCATAGCATAAGCGACCAACAAGCCTGTTAGGAAAGGCATGAGAATTCCTTGGAGAAGGTAAAGGCTCCCCAAAAAAGTTAAGCCAACGCCAACCCAAAGCCATCCTTGTCGATTTTTAATCACAGAATTGTTGTATCCACTTTATTGAAATAATTGAACCCAATTTTAACATAACTTACACCAGAAAGCACGGTTATTAGTGCGATAAGATACCCACAATATAAATTTAGATCTGGAATTCCTAAAAAAGCCCCTCCCTGGCTCAAAACCATAAGAGCGTATGAAAGTTGCATAACAGTATTTATTTTACTAATCAGAAGTGGCTTCATTTCAACGCTACTTTTAAAAAGAAACAAAAGAAGAATGCCACCAATAATTAGGAGATCTCTAAATATGACAAGAACAACCACCCAAAGTTCAACAAGTCCTGTTTGCCCTAAAGCAGCGTAAACACCCATTAAGAGCGCCTTATCCGCGATAGGATCTAGATATGCCCCTAAAGTTGTACGTAACTTAAAAATACGTGCTAAAAACCCATCTAATGCATCCGACAACCCCGCAAGTGCAAAAAAAAGGAAAGCCGCTTTTAATTGATGGGAAAGAATAAGAGAAATAATCAAGGGTACACTCAATAAACGAGCAAGACTAATAATATTTGGAAGATTCATAGCATTTGTCATAAAAATCTCATAAACGTTCCTAGTACATTCAATCCTTGGGGGAAATAACCCATCCCCCCTCATGAGGAGATAAAACTAATCCATTCGTAGAAAGATATTGTTTCACTTTTTCAATATCTTGATTACAGGTAACTGCTAAAGTCGCATTTTGAGAAGAAAAGTTCTGGACAACTAGTTTTTGAATATCCTTACAACCCTCAAGCGTCTTTTTAATATGTCGCCATTGTGCAAGTGTTGTATAAGTCGCTCTCAACTTTAAAGTACTCTCGTTGCTCGTATTCTGAGATGTCAAAGGATTTTTTGCAGGAATATTACCTTGGTGTTGAAGCCAACTTTGCACATGAGGAGCATCGAATTGAAACGTAAGAGAAGCTGTATACGTCTTAGTCGTTGTCTTTTCTCGATCAATTGAAAAATTTGTGACCAAATTCATTATTTGATCATGAGAAGGAAGAGCTCCTAATTTTTCAGGGAAGTTTTCACTTAAGAGCTTATGAAAAGCAAGTTCATGCGCTTGATCAAGCGCTTGCTCACGAGCCACTGCAAGAGACTCCGCCGTAACAGATACTTTAATATCTGCTACGGTTATTACTTGCGCCTTTGCAGCTCCCAAAAAGAGAAACGTTACTAACACCCATGCATATTTCATTTTACCTATCCTTTAAAATGGATATCCTGATCTTAAATGGATTATTGTTAAAATTCTAGTGTAAATGGTTTCCAAAACTTGGCTTAGTGAGTTTCAATCCATTGTTTAGCCAGCTCCCCCATAAAAAGAGAACCGGCTGAAGAAAGGTGCGTGTCATTTGGTAAATATAAATCTACAATTTTATCTCGCTCCTTAATAAAAGAGCTAAATAAATCCGGACCTAAGTTATTTTTTTCAAGTTCTTTCCAAAACTCTAATTCTTCTCTTTCCGTATAGATTGATGATTTATCAGGAACCACTAGCCAAACTATTTTAAATTGATGGAAAGACGCATTTATTTTTTTTATTTTGTCTATTGTGTTATTGGTAAGAGATGGAAAATCTAGATCATTATCAAGAAAAACTCCAATTTCACAATAACGGTTACTAAACCATTTACACCCTTTTTTAAGAGGTTTCAAAGCTACCCGATGGCCGCCATCTTTTTCAATAAAGATGGAGTCCGCATGGGGATTAGAAACGGCTTTTATCGTATTAAAAAATGTCTCGATACCTGTTATTATTTTTTCTTTAAAATTAAGCCCAAACTTTGGAAGTGAAATTAACGGAGGATTCATAGTACTTTCATAATCTAAAAGTGTTTTACTAGAATCGCAAGAAAGTGATGCTGACGCTCTAATCTCTGCCATGCGTTGGACAGTTTCAATAATTATTAACTTCCCTCTAAAATTGTGACTGATTAATAGTTCTTCAAAATCTGTACAAAGCTTCTGATCTAATTCCTCCCAGTCTATAGTTTTTACCTTATAATTATTTTTTGTTAATCGTGTTTGCCAAATAAATTTTTCTGAAAAACTGTCTCCAACAACAACAATATCACTATCTTTAAAAGAGGATGATTTTAAAAGATTAGGATCAATTTTCGGTTTTTTCTTCTTCCACCCAAATGCATATTCACTAAGTTTTCCTAGCCTGGTTAAATCTCCATTAAAATCAGCTAACGCTAAAAAAAAGAATGCGACAATAGCGAGCATAAAATAAAAAATGAGAAAAGTTTTTACGAAAAATTTTTGTCTCTTCATAAAAAACCTCGACTAAAACTGAAAATATAAAAATGGACTATGTTTACCAAAGTTAAAAATAGATAATGTAAATACAGAAATCATCAGAAGTATACCAAAAGATAGAACATACCTTGA
This sequence comes from Pseudomonadota bacterium, assembly GCA_018242065.1. Lineage (GTDB taxonomy): Bacteria > Pseudomonadota > Alphaproteobacteria > UBA9655 > UBA9655 > UBA9655. The sequence goes on from JAFECQ010000020.1 coordinate 146,025, forward strand.
CTCAAATAATTTATAAGCAACCGTGTTTTCCTTAAATTTCTCATTGAAAAGATGGGTTGGAGGTAGCATGAGAAAAAAAAGCATTCCGGCTGACAAAAACATCCAAGATGTGGCATTTTGATAGAGTAATTTTGTATAGGCCCATATATTAATATCAACAAATATTTCTTTAAAATTAACAAGACTCTTATACATTATCATTGCCGTAGTAAGGCTCTCTGATTTAAATAAAACCCATGAGAAACATATACAAACAAAGGTTAATCCCCAAGAAATAAAAGTCCACATTTTGCTTTCCAGAATGCGATCAAATCCAAGCTCACGCCATATATGATTTACGATCAAAAAAAAGCTATGCAGCATTCCCCAAAGAACGAATGTCCACGTATTACCATGCCATAACCCACCTAATAACATCGTGATAAAAATATTAGTATATCGCCGGGCTTTCCCCGCTCGACGCCCTCCTAAAGGAATATAAACATAATCTCTGAGAAAATTCGAAAGAGAGATGTGCCAACGGCGCCAAAAATCAATCATGCTCGTTGCTCTATAGGGAGAGTTAAAATTATGAGGCAAATGAATATTAAAAAAAAGAGAAAACCCGATTGCCATATCTGAGTACGCTGAAAAATCAAAATAAATCTGAAAAGTGTATGCTAGGGTACCATACCAAGCTGAAAAAAAGTTAGGAGCGGCTCCTTCCGAAGCATTTTTAAAGACAAGATCTGCGTATTCTGCTAAGGCATCAGCAATTAAAACTTTTTTTGCCAATCCAATAATACAAATTATAATGCCCAGCGCTATATTATTATAGTTAATTTGATAGGACTCTTTCTTAACAAATTGGGGCATCATTTGACTGTGATGCAAAACAGGCCCTGCAATTAAATGAGGAAAGTAAGTTACAAACAACAAATAGTGCGTGAATTTTCTTTCCTTAACCTTTCCTTGCCAACAATCAACAAGAAAAGCAATTTGAGTAAAAGTAAAAAATGATATCCCGATGGGCAAAACAACTTCAAGATTTTGGATTTTATTTAATGAGACCGCCCCTACGATAAAGTTAAAATTATCAATAAAAAAATTCACATACTTAAAATAGCCCAACAATAATAAATTTGCTGATACAGCGCCAAATAACAACCATTTTCTAAAAACTTCATCACTGAAATTCGTATGAATTGAGGAGCTTAAATATTTCCCGAAAAGATAGTTGATAACGACTGATGAAAGCAGCAAAGGTAAGGCTTTAATGCTCCAAAAACTATAAAAGAACAAGGATGCTAAAGCTAACCATACAGCCGCACCTTTACAAGTATACTTACTTATCAGAAAGAACCCAAAAGCAACAACGGGCATAAAAATGAAAAGAAACTCGTACGAATTAAAGAGCATTTATTTTAGATTATGCCTGTTAAATGAATAGGTACTCATTATCTAAAATGTGAGTTGGTGTCAACTAACGACTACGCATGTATTAAAGAGAATATTGCTTATAGCCATTCATAAAAGCTCATCGATACACTCACACCTTTCTTGATTACTTTAGATTTTCTTCTGAATAGACACCCCACAATGAAACACGGGACATCCATCCCTTAAAATTTTGAATCCGAACTTGACACCACTTTTCTTGACATTTTATCAAATCCCCCACAACGCCATGTCCAATCCGAATAAGAGGCTGGCTTTGCGCATCCGCGTCTTGATACATGAGAGTTTCGTCACCTCTAACAATGACATGTCTTTTCGAGCAAAGCATGCTTTGATGAACCCACCCTTCAGCACCATCAACATCACGAATTTTTCGCCACGTATCAAATTCGACGAGAACTTCAACAGGTAATCCAGCTTTTAAATAAACCCATTCGATAGGGTAACCAGGACCTGGCCCTACTCTTGCATTGACCTCATTTGATCTTAAAGAAGCAAACCGCGGCAAAGGGTTTTTGTCAGCTCCATAAACAGGAGATATCCAAAGGCAAGACAGAGAAATATAAATAAAAATTTTCATATGTAATGCTTAAGTCCCGTTGAGCCGAATCCACCTTCTCGATCATTATGGATCAACTCAATATGTTGATCAACTTCTCTCCAGCTAAGCATCGAGACAGGAGCTAAAATAAATTGAGCGATCCGAAGACCTCTCTCGAGAGTGAAGCTCTCATTTCCCAGATTGATTAAAAGAACTTTTATTTCTCCTCGGTAATCAGCATCAATCGTCCCAGGTGAATTTAAAACTGTTATACCATGTTTGAACGCAAGACCTGAACGTGGGCGAATTTGACCCTCAAATCCCTCTGGAACGGCAAGAGAAATCCCTGTGGGGATGAGTTGACGCTCAAGAGGATTTAAAAGGATGGGTTTTTCAATAGCTGCGATTAAATCCATCCCAGCACTTCGAGAAGTAGCATAAGCAGGAAGGGGTAAATTCTTTCCATGCGGCAATTTTATAATATCAACGGAAATCATTTTAATACTCCTTCAATATAACCAATAAGTTTCGAAGCCACCTCTTTTTTTGAACAAGACGGCCAAGTCTCAACTTTTTCACGAGTTACGAAAGAAACCTGCGTATCATCACATCCAAAGATACCTTGACTGACATCATTTGCAACAACCCAATCACACTTAAACAGTTTGTCCCTTGCATTTTCAATAAGGTTATCTGTTTCAGCTGCAAAACCGATTAAAAGCCGAGGCCTCATTTTATGTGCTGCTAAATTAGCAAGAATGTCTGGGTTTGGTTTTAATGAAAGAGAAGAAATATTCATTTTCTTTTTAATTTTTTGAAGTGCACTATTTTCAGGTCGCCAATCAGCTACGGCTGCTGTGCAGATAGCAACATCTACAGGCAGATGAGCTTCTGTTGCCTCTCTCATTTCTTCAGCCGTTTTAACACTAATTGTTGATACGCCTTTTGGAAAAGGTACTGATGTAGGGCCTGAAATTAAGATCACCTTAGCCCCTCTTTCAACAAGTGCTTGAGCAATTGCATATCCTTGCTTACCTGAAGATGCATTTGAAAGATATCTTACTGAATCAATGGGTTCTTGAGTAGGACCCGCTGTTACAAGAGCGCGGATGTTTTTGAGAGATTGCTTAAGGGAGAGTTTTTCCAAAATAAAAGTACAAAGATCTAAAGGCTCAATCATTTTTCCTAAGCCCATCTCTCCACACGCAAGAACCCCTTCATCTGGTCCTATAAACTCAACACCTCTGTCTTTTAATATTTTAACATTTGCTTGAGTTGCGGAATGATTCCACATCTCAACATTCATTGCGGGAGCCATTAAAAGAGGTGCCTTTGCCGCCAACAGAATTGTAGAAGCTAAATCATCTGCCAACCCATGTGCTGCTTTCGCAATAAAATCGGCGCTTGCAGGGGCAACTGCCACCAGATGAGCTTCTCGCGCTAAGCGAATGTGCCCCATTTCTGATTCTTCTGTCAGAGAAAATAAATCCGTATAAACGGGTTCTTCTGAAAGAGCTGCGCAAGAGAGAGGTGTTATAAATTGAGCACCTCCCGCTGTTAAAATCACGCGGACTTTAATCCTCTCATTACGCAACAGGCGGATAAGCTCAAGGCTTTTATAGGCAGCGATACTTCCACTGATGATTAATGTAACACAATACATGTGGTAAACATTACTGGATGCAGAGCATGCTGTGAAGAGAGAAATTATCAGTAAATATCTGTTAGAATAAGTTTAATCCTTGATCATTGTTGACTTTTCCTACAAATCTCTTTAACGAGAATAGGAAAGCCCAGGTGGCGGAATTGGTAGACGCGCTAGATTCAGGTTCTAGTAAGCGAAAGCTTGTGGAAGTTCGAGTCTTCTCCTGGGCACCAATTCAAGGTATACTTCCCTTATATCAAACTAATTGAAAGCAACATATGAAAATTCATTATCATCGCGGGGATATTCCTTCAAATCTGAAGTTTAGCCATTCTGTTGCTATAGATACGGAAGCCATGGGGCTTTACATCCCACGTGATCGCTTAACGCTTGTACAACTTTCTTCGGGAGATGGTGAATGCCACCTTGTGCATTTTCCTCTTGGAGCTTCTTATGAATCCCCTAATTTACAAGCTCTCTTGAATGATAAAAACCTTGAGAAAGTTTTTCATTTTGCTCGTTTTGATTATGCTATTCTAAAGTATTACTTAAAAGTAGACGCAACACCTCTTTTCTGCACAAAAATTGCTTCAAGACTATCTCGAACTTTCACCGACAAGCACGGTTTAAAAGATCTCTGTAAACAGCTTTTGAATGTGGAAATTTCAAAACAAGAACAAACATCCGATTGGGGCTCAGAGCATCTAACCGAAAAACAAATGGAATATGCTGCCACGGATGTTCTTTATCTCCACCGTTTAAAAGCTACATTACAAGAACTTTTAAAACGAGAAGGACGTGAATCTATAGCAAAAGCTTGTTTTGAATTTATTCCAGCACGTTGTGAGCTTGATATTCAAGGTTGGAATGAGGTTGATATTTTTCAACATTAAAGTATAAGTAAAGAATATATTAATATTTTAAGGATGTCATACTTGATGCAGCAAGCTGTTTTAAAACCTCTTTTTCCCCAAGATGATCTTTCAGAAGCGCGTCGTGTTTTAAACCTTGAAGCGGAAGCACTCCTCCATTTAGCTCAAAATTTGGATAACTCTTTTGAAAGAGCCATCGATCTTTTAATGCAATCAGCTGGACGTGTTATTCTTTCAGGTATTGGAAAAAGCGGACATATCGCAAATAAAATCGCTTCGACATTTTCTTCAACAGGAACTCCTGCTTTTTTTATACATCCAAGTGAAGCCAGCCATGGCGATCTTGGTATGATCACTCAAGAAGATATCCTGATTATACTTTCTCTTTCTGGAGAAACGGCTGAGCTATCCGACATGATCAACTACGCAAAGCGTTTTGATATCCCTATTATTGCTATTACATGCAAAACTAATAGTCTTCTTTCAAAAGCCGCGCGTTACACCCTTTTGCTTCCCCCTATTTCTGAGGCTTGCCCAATGGGGCTTGCCCCCACGACCTCAACTACTCTTATGGTGGCTTTGGGGGATGCTCTCGCCGTTACCCTTTTAAAGCGCAAAGGTTTTTCGGAGAAAGACTTTAAAAAGCTACATCCAGGTGGTCGTTTAGGACGCAAACTTTTGCACGTCTGTGATATTATGCGCCCCTATGAAGAACTCCCGCTTGTTTCAAAAGATACATTGATGAGCGAAGCTCTTGTTGTTATGACAGAAAAGGGCTTTGGATGTATAGGCGTTTTAGATGACAATAAAATCCTGATCGGAGTCATTACCGATGGAGACTTGCGCCGCCATATGAGTCCTCACCTTTTAAGTCAAAAGGTCATGAGTATCATGACTTCGTCTCCCAAAACTATTTTTTCATCTGCCTTTGCAGTCGAAGCCTTAGGGTTCATGAATCGTCAATCAATTACAAATTTATTCGTATTAGAAGAAAACACAAATCAACTCGTAGGTCTTATGCGACTTCATGATTGCTTAAGAGAGGGGCTTGCTTAATGTCACTCTCTCTTCCCAAAAGCTACTCACGTTATGTAAGCCTGATGAAATTTTTTCTTCCTTTGGGAATTATTTTATCTGTTGGTTTTGCTATTGCATGGCCTTATCTTTTATCCCTCAGCAAAGAAGGGTTTGTTGCAATTGACACTTCTCATCCTGAAATTAAAGAGAATAGAATGATGCGTCCTCGTTATTTATCAACCGATAAAAAGGGGCAGCCCTTTCAAGTTGATGCACAGTGGGCAAAACAACAGACCGACGATCTCTCCAATCTCATTAGCCCCACAGGTTCATTAACAGTGATTGAGGGGGAGACTTTTAATCTAAAAGCTGCAGAAGGACATTATGATAGCCAGGCAAAAGTCTTAAACTTAGAGGGTAAAGTTGTTCTCACAAGTACAGATGGCTACCTTGTTCAAACGGAAAAAGCACGCATTACTGTGGATGACAAGATCATCGAAGGCGATACATATATTGAAGGTGAGGGGCCTACTGGCAAGATCATGGGGAAAAATGGTTTTAAAATCGAAACACTTGCAGAAGGGAAAAAAGTCATTCTCTTAAAAGGTCCTTCCAGAGTTGAGATTAAACAAGCTAAACTTAAGAAACCTAAGGACTCTCATGCGCAATAAGTTTTTTTATTTTTCTATTTTTTTGTTTGTTCGTGCATCTTTTTGTCATGCACAAATTCTAGACCAGCTTAATAATAGCAAAGATGAGTCTCCTATTATCATTGAAGCAGATGAATCGGTCGTCTGTGATGAAATGGCTAATAAATGTGTAGCTACAGGAAATGCAAAAGCGCAAAAAGCCACAAACACCGTTTATGGAGATGTCTTAACTCTTTATTTTACCGAAGGACGTGAGCGTGAAATTACCTCGATGACAGCAGATGGCCATGTCCGCATGGAAACACCAACCGAGCAAGCCTTTGGTGATCATGCTCATTATGACATAAAATTAGATCGTGTTTTGATGACAGGGGGGAATTTAAAAATTTTAACGCCAAAAGAAACAATTACAGCAAGAGACTCCATTGAATATTGGCATACAGAAAACAAAGGCATTGCAAGAGGAAATGCGGTTGCAGTCTTTCCTGAAAAGGAAGAACTTGTGCAAGCTGACACTCTCGTTGCTTATTTTAAATCTTCTTCAAATACTCCTGAGAAAAGTGACAAAAGTGAAAAGGATAATGAAAAGTTAGCAATTGATCGGGTAGAAGCCGAAGGAAATATGCTCGCTTCTGGGCCCAAAGGGGTTGTCACGGGAGATCGCGGGATTTATACGGCAAAATCCCATATCGTCGAAGTCTTTAATAATGTTAAAGTTACTCAAGGTGAGAACGTTATTGAAGGGGGATATGCGCGTCACAATTTAAATACAAATGTCGCAGAAATGTTTACCCATCCTCCTCACGTTTCTCAAGAAGGGCCTAAAAAGCGTATTTCTGGGATTATTCTCCCGAAAGATGCTAAAAAAATGAAAGAAGGTGAGAAAAAATCAGAAACGTCGATTGCTGATAACAGTAAAGATGGACAGATCTTTCCGATTTCTGCTAAAACGAAATCAGACGCCTCTTCTCAAAGTGAATAAAGTTAGTAATCTAATGGAATTTTCAGAAAACGATACATCTTCAAAAGAAGGACTTAGAACTGAAAATTTGCGTAAATCATATGCACGACGCGTTGTTGTTGCGGGCGTGAATTTACATGTAAAACGTGGTGAAGTTGTCGGTCTGTTGGGACCAAATGGTGCTGGGAAAACAACTTGTTTTTCTATTATTACAGGATTAATTAAAGCCGACTCTGGATCTGTTTTTTTGGATGGTTTTAATATTACAGCTCTTCCTATGTATCGCAGAGCACGTTTAGGAATTGGCTACTTGCCTCAAGAAACATCTATTTTTCGTGGTCTTTCAGTTGAAAATAATATTAAAGCCATCTTAGAAATTGTAGAACCCGATTATGATGTACGTGAAGAACGTCTTGAAATGCTTCTTGACGAATTTACGATCAAGCATATACGTCACTCTCCCGCTCTTTCCCTTTCTGGAGGAGAAAGAAGACGAACTGAAATTGCACGAGCTCTTGCAAGTAACCCTCATTTTATGTTGTTAGATGAACCCTTGGCGGGTATTGATCCCATTGCTGTTTCCGAAATTCGAGATCTTATTGCCCATTTAAAAGATAAGAATATTGGCGTTTTAATTACAGATCATAATGTGCGAGATACGCTCGGTATTGTTGATCGGGCTTATATCATTAATGACGGTCTCGTTCTTAAAGAAGGCCTTCCTGATGAAATTGTCGCGGATGCAGCTGTTCGCCGTGTTTATTTAGGGGAAGAATTTAGACTTTAAGGAGATATGATACGATGCGTTCCTCAGTTTTTTTCTACCCAACACTCAGAGAAACTCCTCAAGAAGCTCAAATAGCATCTCATCGTTTAATGTTACGCTCTGGAATGATTTCTCAAGTTACCTCTGGTATTTACACTTGGCTCCCTTTGGGATTAAAGGTCCTTAGAAATATTTCCCAAATTGTTCGGGAAGAGCAAGATCGCGCTGGTAGTCTTGAAGTTCTCATGCCAACAATCCAGCCTGCTGAACTTTGGGAAAAAAGCGGGCGTTACCATGATTATGGAAAAGAGATGCTCCGCATTATAGATCGTCATGAGAGAGAAATGCTCTACGGTCCCACTGCAGAAGAAGTAATCACAGATATTTTCGCTCGCTTCATCAAAAGTTATCGAGACCTTCCTAAGCGTTTTTACAATATCCAATGGAAATTCCGGGATGAAATACGCCCTCGTTTTGGTATCATGCGTGGTCGTGAATTTTTAATGAAGGACAATTATTCTTTTGATCTCTCGATAGAAGGAGCAAAAGCATCTTATCAAGCGATGCTAGAAGCTTATGTAAAAACTTTTGCGCGCATGGATCTTACCGCAATTCCCGTTCGGGCATCATCAGGAGCAATTGGTGGCAACTTGAGCCATGAGTTTCAAATACTGGCAGAAACGGGAGAAAGCGAAATTTTCTATGACGTTGACTATGAGAGCTTGGATGTTAATACACTTACTCTCGATCGTTTGCAGACACTTTACGCAGCCTCAGATGAACTCCATGATCCAAAAAATTGCCCTGTTCCAAAGGAAAAATTAAAAACAGCGCGCGGAATAGAAGTGGGACATGTGTTCTATTTTGGAACTAAATATTCTGTCCCGCTAGGAGCCTTTGTCATGGGACCTGATGGCAAACAAGTCCCAGTCGAGATGGGATCTTATGGTATCGGGATTTCTCGTCTGGTTGGTGCTATTATTGAAGCGCACCACGATGAAGATGGCATTAAGTGGCCCGAAAGTGTGGCTCCTTTTAAAGTTGGCCTTCTCAACCTTAAAATAAAGGACGAAGCCTGTAACAAGCTCTGTGATGATCTTTATGGCAAGCTTTTACAAGCAGGCGTTGATGTTCTTTATGATGATCGCGACATGGGAACTGGTGCAAAATTTGCTGACATGGATCTCATTGGCCTTCCCTGGCAGATCATCATTGGACCACGAAGCGTTTCCTCAGGACAATGCGAAGTCAAGAATCGCCGCACCGGAGAAAAGCTTGAGCTTTCTTTTGAAGATGCACTCAAGAAGGTTGTTTAACACAATAGTTTATTGTGGATATAATATTTAAAATTTTAATCAAAATTAATTAAAATAAAATATTTTGACTTATTAATATTTTATTCCTATTGTGCACACCTTGTTAATTAATTATTAAAAGGTGATAAATATGAATAAAAAAATTTTTGGGTTCGCTTTTTTTCTTGCTGCCATTCTTGAAACAACTTTTCTCAATGCAATGCCCGAAGTTGAAAGCTCAGGTATCCGTTCTACGACTCCTCCTCCTCTCAGTATGTACGATCAAGGATGGGCTCCTGGTGCTCCCTGTAGAACAGAAAAAGACCGTGCTAGTGCTCAAGCACGTGCCAAAGCAGACCCCAGCCACTACCGCTGGTTCAATGGTAATCTTTGGATAAGGTCATAGATTCTCTAAGCTTAAAGCTTATAAAGAAACTAATATAATTTTTCTCGGCACTCCACCCAATTTGATATATAATTCATTTTAAAATTAACCAAATTGGGTGGCTTTAATGACTGTAACGCCTTCGCGCATGATACCCTTAGGAACAAAAGCTCCTTCTTTTAGCCTAAGAGATACTCTTTCAGGAAAAAATCTCACTCTCAATCAATTGAGGTCCGATAGAGCAACGGTGATTATGTTTTTATGCAACCATTGCCCTTTTGTAAAACACATCTGGCCAGAAATTCTCAATGTTGCTCATCAATATATTCCGGAAGGTATTAGCTTTATTGCCATCAATTCAAATGATGCAGAAACTTATTCTGAAGATTCCCCTCACAATATGAAAAAAATAGCAGAAGACTTAAAATTTCCCTTCCCTTACCTTTATGATGATACCCAAGAAGTTGCACGTGCTTATGGCGCAGAATGCACCCCTGACTTTTTCGTGTATGATCGAAATCTTGCTTGTGTTTATCGGGGTCGATTTGACGACTCTCGCCCCAACAATCATACTCCTATAACAGGGAAAGATCTTAAAACAGCATTAGATTGCATCTTAAAAGGTGAATCGGTCCCACAAAATCAAAAACCAAGTACAGGATGCAATATTAAGTGGAAAAGAGAACACTAAAGAAGATAAAGTCTAACTTTTTAAAGAGATTTATATGATAAAAATTATTAGAGTTTTTATATTTATTTTTCTAAGCGGCATATTATCCGAAGCGATTCTGGAAGCCCTTCCGTCTGATTGGCCTAAAGATAAAGTCATTCTTTTACCAGAGATGGGAAGCACTCCTATACTGGTTGCCATAAATTCAGCTAAAAAGTCCATCGACTTAACACTTTATCATCTTGATGATCCGCAAATTATCGATGCCCTTATAAAGGCAAAAGAGAAGGGTGTTAACGTCAGGATTATTTTTCATAAACCTCATTTATATCCATCGCCCTTTGAAAACAAAATCAATGAAGAAACATCAGAAAAATTAAAAGCACATGGAATTATCCCTCATTTTCTGATTGATCACCAATACACACTCACGCACTATAAATTTATAGTCATAGATCATGATTTTGCTGTGATTCAAACCTTCAATTATGATGATTTTAATTTTAAACAAGCACGCAACTTTGGGCTTACAATTGAAGATGAAAAACAGGTAACAGCTCTTTCCAGAATCTTTGAAAATGATTTTACAGGTAACAGTTTTAAAAATGATGAAGATGTTCTGAACTTATGGAGTCAAACAAATATTATTCTAGGCCCCAAAGAACAACGCAAGTTCATTACGGATCTTTTAAAATCTGCAAAGCAGTCTGTTTATATTTACCAACAAGATCTTTCTGATCCTGAGATTGGAAAGGTATTGTCAATGCTTGCAAAAGAAGGAAAAAGGGTAGAAGTTCTCATGTCTCCTGAGCCTTTTGGGGGTATCGACAACAATCGACTCAATCAAACGATTATTACAGCTTCTGGTGGAGGGTTTCGTTTCCACCCTAAAAAGGAGCTCTACATTCACGCGAAAGTCATTCTTATTGACCCTGAGACAGACGGACAAATGTACATTGGTTCATGTAATTTATGGCCCGAATCCCTATCTCGAAATAGAGAACTTGGCATAGTTACAAGAAACAAACCTCAAATAGATGCAGTCTATAAAACATTCCAAAAGGATTGGCATACTGCTTATGGGTATGACGAAGCTAAAGCTCGAACCTCTGCTCTTAAAAATTAAACTTTAATCGAAGATCATTTGAAGTTTTTTTATCAAAGCATTTTTTCGATGCCTTTTAAGCAAGGGAAGCAAATCGAATAACCTCTAGGAATCTTTGATTTTGACTTTCTGTTCCTATGGAAACTCGAATTGCATTTGGCAAACTTGATGAGCAGTCAAGTACATGAATTTTTTGCTGACTTAATAATCGCATGGTCTGTGGAAAATTCTTAAGAATAACCATAATAAAATTCGTCTCACTCACAAAAACTGTCGACACTCCTTTAAACGTTAAAAGTTCTTCGATAAGCCCTGTCCTACTTTTTTTAATTTTTTCCCATGATTCTAAAGTACTTTTTGGGTCCTCGAGCCTTGCGATAACGCTTGTTTGAGAAGGAGTGCTAATAGAAAATGGAAGCTGCACATACCTTAACGTATTAATAACTGAGGTATCTGCTAAAATTGCTCCGCATCTTATACCTGCTAAACCCCATGCTTTCGAAAATGTACGAAGAATAATCAAATTTTTATATTTATTTAAGCAAAAAAGTGATGATGAATCATCTGAAAATTCGATATAAGCTTCATCAACAACAACAAAACCATTCATCGAATGGCACAACGTTTCAATCGTATTGGGTGCGATTTTTGTCCCTGTAGGATTATTAGGATTGCAAATAAACATCATTTTTGGATTTATTCTAAGAATTGTTTCTATATCAAGATAAGCAAGATTATCTCCTAAAAGAGGCATTGTTTGTAAACGAATTCCATGAATAAGAGCCCAATGTGTATAGGCAGAAAAGCTAGGAGATGTCACACAAACAAGATCTTCCTTAGGCTCAGAAAAGGTTCTTAAGATGAGATCAATTCCCTCCATAGACCCCGCCGTAAATAAAATATTCCCAATCCCTAGAGTTATGTCGTTAACAGGAGGAGGATTAATTGAAAGAATTGTGTCTAAGTAAAGCTTTTTAAGTTCATTTTGTTTAACATCTGGATACTCAGAAAAATTTCCCCCGTAAGGGTTTGTATTATTACTCAAATCAATTTCCCAATCGAGATTAGAAAAGTACTTTTGAATAGGGTTTGGAAGAGAAAGTTTTGAAATAAGCGACCTAGCTTTAGGGTGTATTATCATATTTTTTCCTTCTCATGAGAAAATTTTATCAGATATGATGAATGATACCTTTAAAATTTTTGAACATCAAGATGAATTTTGATTCAATTTTTTTGATATTTTAAAATGAAGGTTTTGATCAGTCTTTTTTATTAATCTTATCGGCGAAAAGCATGTACATCGCCGGAACCACAAATAAGGTAAAAACTGTTCCTATTGAAATGCCTGAAGAAATCACAAGCCCAATATTATAGCGACTCACTGCCCCTGCTCCTGACGCGCGAATCAGAGGTAAGACTCCCAACACCATCGCTGCTGTTGTCATAAGAATAGGGCGCAGGCGAATAGCTGCTGCTTTTTCGATAGCAATTCTTTTCTCATTCCCCTCCTTTTGCAAGTCATTTGCAAACTGAACGATAAGTATTCCATGCTTTGTAATCAGGCCAATCAAGGTCACGAGAGCTATCTCCGTATATATATTCAGGCTCGCCCCGCCAACACCCAAGCTAATAAAAATCATAGCTCCACATATGGACATGGGAACACTAATCAAAACGATGAGGGGATCACGAAAGCTTTCAAAAAGAGCTGCTAAAGCGAGAAATATGATGATAAGCGCAAAAAAGAAAGTGACAATAAGTGAATTTCCTTCCTGTTCATACTGCCTCGATTCTCCCGCATAATCAATTGAGTAACCTTGCGGCAAGTGACCTTTTGCAATTTCCTTCATTACGCCCAGTGCTTCACCCAAAGTTATTCCAGCTCCAGGAATACCTGAAATGGTGGCAGATTTTAGCTGCTGAAAGTGATTTAGGGATTCTGGAACAACTTTTCGTTTGAGCTTTGTAACGGTTGATAGAGGAACCGATGTCCCATCAGCAGTTTTAATGTAATAGTTTAGAGGTTGGTGATCATTAATACGGTCACGTCTTTCAACCTGAGGAATAACTTTATAAGATCGATCAAAGTAATTAAAAAAATTGACATAACCTTGACTTAAAGCTGACTGAAGAATCCCCCCCAAGGCTTTCATATCAAGTCCCATAAGGGCAGCCTTGTCTCGATCAAGCTCAAGCGTTGTTTGAACTTTATCAATTTTGAGATCTGAATCAAGATAAGCAAATAAACCACTTTCGTAAGCCTTACCTATGATAGCCTGAGCAACCTCATTGAGTAGGTCATAAGATTCGGTTGTTTGAATCACAAACTGCATGGGTAACCCACTTCCCGCACCAGGTAAGGAAGAGGGCTGAAAAGCAGCTATTTTCCCCCCTGAAACTTGCGATAGCTCACCTTGTACTATTGGTTGTAATTGAATTGTCGTCTGCTGTCGCTTATCCCATGGTTTTAAGACCATTCCACCTAAACTAATGTTAAGACCATTAAGCCCATCAAGTTGAAAGGTATGGTCCGTTTCAGGAAAATTTGAGAAAATGTCAAAAACTTTCTGAGAATAAAGCTGAGTTTGCCGTAAAGAAGCATTCGGTGAGGCGGTTAATTGCGAGATGATGATCCCTTGATCTTCCTGCGGTGCAAGTTCGGACTTTGAACCACTATACAAGAAATATATACTCCCTAAAACGATTACAGAAAAAACGCCTGTTACGGGAAGATAATTGAGGGAGTGATGCAGCGCATTTTCGTAACTTTGTTCAAGTTTTGAAAATTTTTGATCAACAAAAGCTGAAAAACGACCCTGACTTGTCTTTTTCAATAGTTTTGAGCACATCATGGGTGAAAGCGTCAGAGCAATGATCGCTGAGATAGCAACCGCCCCCGCTAAGGTAAAGGCGAACTCTGAAAAAAGAGCTCCTGTCAGCCCTCCCATAAAACCAATGGGAATGTACACAGCAACTAAAACCACTGAAATAGCGATAATGGGATTCGCAAGCTCACGCGCCCCAAGAAGAGAAGCCTCGAGCGGTTTCATACCATTTTCAATATGACGGTAGATATTTTCAACAACAATGATCGCATCATCAACAACAAGACCAATGGAAAGGACGAGAGCAAGGAGAGTTAACAAATTAATGGAATACCCGAGAAGAAACATCACAAAAAATGTCCCTATCAAAGAAAGAGGAATGGCAATAATAGGAATAGCAACGGTTCGAAGTGACGCAAGAAATACAAAAATAACTAGAATGACAATGATTACAGCTTCGCCTAAAGATCTTTCGACTTCATGAATTGCTGCATTAACGTATTCAGTTGCATCATACACAATTTTCCCATTTAAACCTTGCGGAAAGTCCGCCTGGATACCGGGGAAAATAGCGTGGATATTTTCAATAACTGTTAACAAGTTTGCCGCTGGAGCAACCTTTATTCCAATATAAACGGCGTCCTTTCCATCAAACTTAACAACTGTATCATAGTTTTCTGCTCCTAAAGAAACAGTAGAAACGTCCTTTAATCGCACAATAGCGCCGTTATTGGCCTTTACAATTAAATTTCGAAATCCCTGAACAGATTCAACTCCCGTCGTGGACGTCAAATTAACAGTTACCATTTCACCATCCGTTCGACCAACGGCAGAAATAAAGTTGTTCGAGGTAAGTGCGTTAGAAACATCTAAAGCTGTTACACCAAGGGCTGACATTTTAAGAGGATCAAGCCACGCACGCATCGCAAATTGTCTTCCTCCCAGAATTTCAGCCAATTGCACATTGGGAACAGCTTGCAATTTCGGTTGCACGACGCGTATCAGATAGTCTGTAATTTTATTGCTCGGCAGCACATCACTGTAGAATCCGATATACATGGAATCGAGTACGTCCCCCACTGCTACCGTTATGATAGGTAGCTGCGCTTCTTTCGGGAGCTGATTTAAAACCGCATTAACTTTTGTGTTAATGTCAGTCAGGGCCCTTTCCGAATCATAATTCAGCCTGAGCGTTGCCTGAATAATGCTAACCCCTTGATTGCTAATAGACGTCATGTAATCAATGCCATTCGCTTGCGCAATGGACTGTTCAAGAGGCGTCGTAATAAAGCCTGCAACAAGCTCTGGAGCAGCACCTGTATAAACGGTTGTCACCGTCACAACTGCATTCTGCGTGAAAGGAAACTGACGGACTGGCAAAATATCTAAAGAGCGCACACCTAAGACCAAAATCATAAGACTTACGACAGTCGCAAGAACAGGACGATGAATATATAAATCCGTAAATTTCATAAAAATAATCCGGGCTTATTCATTTTGAGGATTGGAAGTAGGATTATTGCTTGGCAAAATCGTATTATCAATGACAGCAAGACTCTCATTTTTGAGTTTTAGCTGACCTGCTGTAACAACCAAATCGCCTTTCTCGAGACCTTTAAGAATTTGTACCTGATCCCCACGGGTTTCACCCACAGTAATAAATTTTTGATTGGCGATATAAACTGTATTCCCCTTTGAATCTTTTTCTTTTGCTTTTAAGATATAGACCAAGTCGCCAAAAGCATTATAGCTGATCGCTGTTTGAGGAACAGTTATGAAGTCTTGAGGAGATCCCGTTTGAACCTCAACAATACCAAACATTCCAGGAAATAATTTCTCGGCTGGGTTGGAGAGCGTCGCTTCAACTTCCACATTTCTTGTTTCAGAATCAATTTTGGGATTTATAGAAGTAATTTTACCCTGAAAAATAAGATTTGGATAAGTGTCTATTACCAAGACAATCGATTGACCTTTGTGAACTTGAGGAAGATTCTGTTGCGGAAGGTAAAAATCTACATATATAGGATCTAAAGATTGCAACGTTACGATTTTATCTCCAGAATTTAAATATTGGCCCAGGTTAACCCGTGAAATGCCAAGCCTTCCCTTAAAGGGAGCACGAATCATTTTCTTCGCAATAAGAGCTTTTTGCTGCTCAACTTGAGCTTTTAACGTTTTAAGATTTGACCAATCTATATCAAGAGTAGCCTGACTAACACCCTGCACGGCAAATTGTTCCTTATCCCGATCATAGGTGATTTGTGCAAGCTCTGCTTGAGCTTCTAATGCCGTGAGCTGCGCGATTTCCGTATCCGCATTTAATTCAAGAAGCAGATCGTTCGTATTGATAATTTGCCCTGGCGTAAATTTAATTTCTTTAATAAGCCCTGCAATTTCTGTTGTTACATCGACACCGTTTACAGCCCTTATATTGCCAGTGGCTACAAGTTTTGGTTGCCAAGATAAAGCTGTAGCTCTTGAGGCGGAAACAGTTGTAGGAGGCATCGCATGGCTACTCATATATTTTTTCATCATATAGCCTTGAAAGGCTTTGTAAGCAAAGATACTTCCAAAAAAAAGTCCTGCAAGAACCAACATAATGACCATGCGCCTTGACATAATCACTCCTCTTTTTTCTGCCCATTACAGACTACCGGTGAGCGATTCCACCATCCGCCACCCAAAGCCTGGAAAAGAGCAGCCGTATCAGCATACCGCGCTGCTTGCGCTTGAATTCGCCCAATAAGGGCTTGCTGATATTGTCTTTCCGCATCTAATAAATATAAATAATTTACTGCTCCTACCTTATATTGAGTTTGGCTCAGCGTTAAGGTATTGAAGGCGGCCTCCTCCGCGTCGGTCTGAATTTGCAATTGATATGCATCGAGTTCAAGTGCTTTTAAAGTATCTGCTACATTTTGAAAGGCTTGAAGGACAGTTTGTCGATACTGCCCAGCAGCTTGTTCTAACGCAGCATAAGCCCCCCTTCGTTTTGCCAGAAGAGCCCCTCCTTGAAAAACGGGTTGTAAGATATTTCCAATAATATTCCAAACAACTGACCTATGCTCAAAAAGGGTCTTTAATTGATCAGAGGTCCAACCATAGGCGCCCGTTAAAGTCACTTGAGGAAGTAAGTTGGCTGTCGCTAAACCGACTTGAGCTGTGGCTGCATGAAGAAGCGCTTCCGCTGCTTTAATATCAGGACGTTGCTGAACAAGAGCAGAGGGGATGCTCACAGGAAGCTCGGTTGGAAGACATAAGTCGGCTAAACTAAAAGCTGGTATGTCACTTTCGCTTGGGAAGCCCCCTATAAGAACAGCAATAGCATTGCGAATTTTTGCCAAATTATTTTGTAACACTGGGAGACTCGCACGCGTTTGAGAAAGCTGGGTTTCTTGAGCTAAAACGTCTAGGCGAGATACGCCTCCTAAAATAAATTTCTTTTTTGTAATCTCGAGAATTTTTTCTTGAGCCTTGATGATCTCTTCCGTTGCATGAATTTGAGCGCGAAGCGACGCCTCCGTGATGGCAGATGTCACAACATTTGTAGTAAGGGTTAAATATGTTGCTTCGGCCTGAAATCTTTGGAACTCGAGTTGTGCTTCTGACGTTTCAATTTGACGTCGGATTGACCCAAATAAATCTAATGTATAAGACACGTTGGTGGTTATATTATAAAGATTAAAGGTAACAGGTGGCGTTTGCACATCAAAAACAGCGGGGTTAAAGCGCTGTCTTTCAGGTAGAGCCTGAACGTTGATGAAAGGGTAAAGAGAGGAAACGGATACTTGTAAATTTGCTTCTGCTTGACGGAAAGCTGCCTCAGCAATCTGCAGATTAGCATTGTTTTTAAGCGCTATTTCAATCAATTTATTAAGAGAGCTTGAGTGGAAGAGATGCCACCAACAACCAGGAATATCTTTTCCTTCAATAAAATGTTGAATTTCTCCACCTGGACCTTTTGCCCCCACCGTTTCTTCTGGAAGCTCTGATTCTGTATAAGAATCTACTTGCGGTGCTTTTGGAGATTCAAAATCTGGTCCCACGGTACAACCAACAAGCAAAAAGCTCCAAAGAACCATAAAGGAAAGAAGTCGCAAGTGAAGCATCTCTATTACTTTTTATGTTAATTGCACGCCTTGGTGACCAAAAATGATTTTAAGCCTCTTAGCCCCAGTCATGTTTTATTTGTTTATATTGTGATATAGTTTTTTAGAAACAAAAACAAGCGGGGAATCCGATTCATTCATTAAAAGCTATTTATAACCTCCCCTTTTTACGCTTACGCCACTCAATATGGGATGGGCTCGCGCTCTTTGTTGTCATAACAACCATTACACTTACTGTTTGGGGTAGTCGACAGATGGTAGTTCCCTATACGATTACTGAAGGACCTCCCCTTTCACTCAACCCACTTAATCTTCCCTATTATGCATTACAAACTGTTTTAAGAATGATTTATGCCCTTATTTTATCTCTATCTTTTAGTTTTGTGTATGCAACCATTGCAGCCAAAACTAAAAAAGGGGAATTTTTTTTAATTTCATTGTTAGATATCCTCCAATCCGTTCCGATTTTAGGGTTCCTATCGATCACAGTGACAGGATTTATCTCCCTTTTCCCGGGAAGCCTTTTAGGCGTTGAATGCGCATCTATTTTTGCTATTTTTACCTCTCAAGCCTGGAATATGACTTTTAGCCTTTATCAATCATTTATAAGTACCCCAAAAGAATTAACTGAAGTGGCAAACCTCTACAAACTCTCTCCTTGGCGGCGTTATTGGCGACTTGAAGTCCCCTATGCTGTGCCTCAGCTTTTGTGGAACACCATGATGTCTGTTTCTAGTGGTTGGTTTTTTGTGGTAGCTTCTGAAGCTATCATGGTCTCAGGGGATAGTATTCTTCTACCAGGGCTTGGATCTTACATTGCTTTAGCGGCCAAAGAAGAATCTCTTCAAGCCATTTTCTATGCCATTTTAACCATGTTCATTGTTATCTTTTTATATGATCAGCTTCTTTTCAGACCCCTTCTTGCATGGAGCGATAAGTTTAAGGCTGAACTCACGGCACAAGAGCAACTCCCTTCCTCATGGGTTTTAACGATGGTCAGACGAGCAAAAATTTTCGCAATTTTTAAACGCATCTGTCACAGTTTTTTAAATGTTCTAGATACAGTTTCTCAATTTATTAGTCTTCGAATTTTTGAGCTACAAAAAGACAGAAACAATACCTATAAACTTATCAATAAAAGTATGATTCTCTTTTTCTTTTGCGCGTTCTCTTTGATTTTTATATTTTATGGCATCCAGGCCTATTTCTCTATATTTTCTAAAATTTCCTTAGAGGAAATTCAACATGTCACTTTCCTAGCCTTTATCACGCTCATACGAGTTGTTGTTTTATGCTCGCTTGCTTCTCTTATTTGGGTTCCAATTGGTGTGATGATTGGACTAAACCCTTCTCTTACAAAACGTTTACAACCTTGGGTTCAATTTATGGCAGCTTTCCCAGCAAATCTTTTCTTCCCTATTGCAGTTCTGGGTATCATCAAATTTCAACTTAATCCTGATATCTGGTTGAGTCCCCTCATGATCTTAGGAACCCAATGGTATATCTTATTCAACGTGATAGGAGGGGCTTCAACGATTCCCTATGACTTTCGAGAACTTTCGAAAAACTTTCATGTTAAAGGCTGGCTTCAATGGAAAAAACTCTATTTACCTGGCATTGCACCAGCTTACGTAACAGGACTTATCACAGCTGCTGGAGGATCTTGGAACGCCAGTATCGTTGCTGAATACGTAACGTGGGGAAATAAAACTCTTAAGGCGAACGGCGTGGGTGCCTACATTGCGGAAGCGACAGCTGCGGGAGATAGGCCTCGTATTTTATTAGGTG
The DNA here is from genome assembly GCA_018242065.1 of Pseudomonadota bacterium. GTDB lineage: Bacteria > Pseudomonadota > Alphaproteobacteria > UBA9655 > UBA9655 > UBA9655. The sequence continues at coordinate 166,091 of JAFECQ010000020.1, forward strand.
TGATTATCCTTTCATTTTTCGTTTTAATTTTAAATCGAACTTTCTGGCATCCTCTTTATCTCTACGCTACAACACGTTATCGTTTAGATTAGAGGGAGGAGAATATGGGAAAAGATCTATTAAACCTCAATAATATCTCTAAATGGTATGGCGATCCTCAAAAACGAACCCTTATTCTTGATCATATAAACTTTGCGGTTAAAGAGGGTGAATTCGTTGCCATTCTGGGTAAATCTGGCTGTGGTAAATCGACACTGCTTCGAATCATTGCTGGGCTTATTGAGCCTAATGAAGGAGAGGTTCTGTATCAGGGGAATCAGTTTACGCGCACAACACCAAGAATTGCCATGGTCTTTCAATCACACGCTCTTTTCCCTTGGCTGAACGTTTTGGAAAATGTGGAACTTGGTCTTGAAGCCTTAGGCCTTACAGTTCATCAACGACGTAGACAAGCTTTGGAAGCTATTGATTTGATTGGTCTGGATGGATATGAATCTGCTTATCCTAAAGAATTATCGGGTGGTATGCGCCAGCGTGTTGGATTTGCCCGTGCACTTGTGGTCAATCCCGATGTTTTGCTCTTGGATGAACCTTTTTCTGCCTTAGATATTCTCACTGCCGAGAACATTCGGAATGACCTCATGGAATTATGGATTGAAAAGCGCATTCCTACTAAAGCCATTGTAATGGTCTCTCATAATGTTATTGAGGCGGTAGAACTCGCCACTCGCCTTATTATACTTAATCACGATCCCGGACGAATTGTTCAAGAAATTGATGTGTCTCTTATGTATCCTCGAGATGAGACAAGTCACCATTTCCAAGATCTTGTTGATCAAGTTTATACCGCTCTTCTGTCAACCACCGAACATCCTGCTGATCTTAAGAAGGGAGAAAAGACAAAAATTGTGATTGGCATGAACTACCGTCTTCCAGAAATTTCCATCCATAAGCTTCAAGGATTGATGGAAGCGCTCTCTGAACCACCCTATCATGGAAAAGCAGATATTTTTGCTATAGCAGAATCAGAAAATCTTTCAGCTAAAGATTCAATCCCCCTTATTGAAACGCTTGAACTTTTGGGATTTGCTCAAATTTCTCAAGGAGATATTGAATTGACGAACTCCGGAAAAGTCTTCTGCAAAGCAGATATACTCGAAAGTAAAAAAGTTTTTGCCTATCACTTAATGCGCCACGTTCCCCTTGCAAAACACATTTATCATGTGCTTCAAGACAACCCCAAAAAACATATCCCTAAGGAGAAGTTTGTAAAAGAGCTCGAAAATCTTATGTCTTCAGAGGACGCTCAAAAAAACTTATCGATCATCATTAACTGGGGCCGGTATGCAGAGCTCTTTGACTACAATAATCAAACTGAAATGTTGAGTCTTGAAAATCCAGAAGAAGTGCACCCCTCCTTAGACACTTAAAAGCTCGAGATACTCTTTTTACTTCTTCCGGAATTTATCCAACGTAACGACATTATCTGTACTTCCCGACTTTGAAGTATCTAGAATGGTGATTTCCTTTTCCACAAAAGGAGGCGGTGTGAATTGAAGACCAAATTTTGCATAAGGATCCATAAAACTTAGCAGAGCATGGAAAGGAACATAAATACGTTCCTGAGAATCACTAAAACTCAACGTAATGTAAAAACCATAATCATCAACTTCTAAACCCCAATATTGGTGCTGAATGACGATGGTCATTTCTTCAGGATGGCGTTCTTTGAGGTATTCTGCAAGCTGAACACCTGGATAATCTGTTTTAAATGCTATATAAAAATGATGGGATCCTGGGAGACCCTCTAAAGATGTAGCACGCAAAGCTTCGCGAACAACGCTCCTTAAGCCTTCTTGTACCATTTCTTCGTAATTAAATCCGTCCACCGGTCTTCCCCATCTGGTTAAAATTAATGAGGGGCTTCTGTTGCCCGGTGCCCCTCCAACCGCGATCATCAACAAGATTAAGCGGCCATAGCGGCTACTTTTACCCCATTAGCTGCAAACAAGTTTGCAGGCGTATGACCAAATGCATTAAAATCTTTTGCATTTATATGTTTAGCCCGATATCGGTGGTACCATGCCGAGTGAAAATCTAACCTTTACTACGCACGTCGATCCTAATTCACCCCCATAACTTTCTGGTGGAGGTGCCGGGTTCCGCCCCCGGGTCCGTAACGCCTATTCCGTAGGACGTTTATCACTATAGTCAAGTTTCCCTGACATCTTAAATATAGGCCTTATTTAAAGACATTTAAAGAGGTTATTTTTATATTTTATACAAAATGTTTATCCCATTCTTCAAACGTAACTAAAATTTTACAATTCTCTATTAACTTAAAAAAAAGTAAGATGATTTCATAACAATAAAAGTAAGAAAGAAAACAACATGGCCCTCAGACAAGCTGATTTAGATCATAAATATTCCCTGGAAGAAGGCCAAATTTTTATTACAGGCGTACAAGCACTTGCTCGCCTGCCACTCATGCAACGACAAAGAGATTTAGCACAAGGGTTAAATACAGCTGGTTTTATTTCAGGATATCGAGGCTCTCCTCTCGGGGGATTGGATCAAACCCTCTGGAAAGCCCAAAAATTTCTAGATGCCAATCAGATTACATTCACGCCCGGTATTAATGAAGATTTAGGCGCAACTGCTGTTTGGGGTAGCCAGCAACTGCCTCTTTTCAAAGGCGCACGTGTCCAAGGCGTTTTTTCCATGTGGTATGGAAAGGGGCCAGGTGTCGATCGATGCGGGGATGCCTTTAAACACGCGAATGCGGCTGGAACCTCACCCTTCGGAGGTGTTCTAGCCCTTGCTGGCGATGATCATGCTTGTAAATCATCAACACTTCCTCACCAAAGCGAATATGCCTTTATGGATGCCTCTATCCCAGTTTTAGTACCATCTAATGTTCAAGATATCTTAGATTTAGGCCTTTATGGATGGGCTCTCTCTCGCTATTCAGGGTGTTGGGTGGCCTTTAAAGTAATTGCAGATACAGTCGATACATCTGCCTCTGTAACCGTTTCACCTAAGAGAGCGAATATTCTTCTCCCCAAAGATTTCCTCATGCCTGAGGGCGGGGTGAATATTCGTTGGCCAGATGCTCCTCTCGATCAAGAGCGAAGGCTTCGCCTTTATAAACTTGATGCAGCAAGAGCATTTGTCCGAGCTAACCAACTCGATAAAGTAACGCTTCGAGGACCTAAACCACGCCTAGGTATCGTGACATGCGGCAAAACTTTTCATGATGTTCGTCAAGCGCTTGAAGACCTGAACCTCAAGGAAACAGAAGCAGCCGAACTTGGAATCACGCTCTATAAAGTAGGTATGAGTTGGCCACTTGAACCTCTTAGCTTGCTCGAGTTTGCAAACGGTTTAGAAGAAATTTTAGTTGTTGAAGAGAAACGGCCCGTTATTGAGACTCAAGTCAAAGATATTCTGAGCCAATTACTCTCTCATAGACCACGTGTTGTCGGTAAGAAAGATGAAGAAGGGAAAGCCCTTTTGCCTGACTATTTTGAACTTCAAGTTCCTGAAATTGCTCATGTTATTGCTCAGAGACTGCTTCGTTTTACAAAGTCAGCAAAAGTTAAGGAAGGGATGGAAAGACTCGACCTATTGTTCAAACAACAATTGAAGCGAGAGCCTGAACTTGTCCGCCTTCCTTACTATTGCTCCGGTTGCCCCCATAACACATCAACGACCCATCTTCCCGAAGGGAGTCGTGCGGTAGCTGGAATTGGTTGTCATTATATGGCCACCTGGATTGCAAGCGATACAGCAACCTTTACTCAAATGGGAGGCGAAGGGGTTCCTTGGATTGGGCAAGCTCCTTTTACGGATGAAAACCATGTTTTTGCAAACATTGGAGATGGGACCTATTATCACTCAGGAATCCTTGCCATACGCGCAGCCATTGCAGCAAAAGTTAATATTACATACAAAATTCTCTATAATGATGCGGTCGCTATGACGGGAGGACAGTCCGTTGATGGCCCCCTTGACGTCGCCATGATCTCACAACAAGTTTACGCAGAAGGTGTGAGAAAAATTGTTGTTCTTACCGATGATCCTCATAAATATCCTGTTAATTTTGGTTTCGCCCCAGGGGTTGAAATTTTCCATCGAGATCAGTTAGATCAGGTTCAAGCTGATATTAAGAGCTGGCCCGGCACATCTATCCTTATCTACGATCAAACATGTGCTGCTGAAAAAAGAAGAAGGCGCAAACGTGGCTTGATGGAAGATCCAGACAAGCGCATTTTCATTAATGAGCGCGTGTGTGAAGGCTGCGGGGATTGTAGTATCAAGTCCAATTGTCTTTCTGTACAGCCCATTGAAACGGCTTTTGGGCGAAAACGAAAGATTGATCAGTCTAGCTGCAATAAAGACTATTCTTGCGTGAATGGTTTTTGTCCTAGTTTTGTCAGTGTTCATGGAGGGAAGCTCAAAAAATCCTCACCTTCCGCAACAGAAGAAAATTTGATGAAAGATTTTCCTGATCCTGACCTTCCGTCTTTAGAAAAGCCCTATCGTATTTTCCTGACAGGTATCGGAGGTACGGGTGTCGTTACTGTCGGTGCTATTTTAGGTGAGGCTGCTTATCTTGAGGACAAAGGGTGCTCTATCGTTGACATGACAGGATTGGCTCAAAAGGGAGGAGCAGTTGTTTCACATATTCGAATTGCACGAAAGCCGAAAGACATTCATGCAACGCGCGTTTATATGGGCGAGGCAGACCTTATTTTTGGGTGTGATATTGTTGTTTCTGGAAGCCCTGATGCTCTCAATAAGATTAAAAAAGGAAAAACAATTGTTCTCGTAAACGAAGACCAATCGATTACAGGACATTTTATCCACAATGCGGATTATAATTTTCACCATGAGACGCTCAAAAAGAACATCCTTAACGCAGCCGGAAAAGAATGCGTGGATTTTATTGATGCAAATCGTATTGCAACGGGTCTTTTAGGAGATGCCATTGCAACCAATATGTTTATGGTTGGTTATGCGTATCAAAAAGGGCTTATCCCCATTTCACACGAAGCGATCGAAAGAGCCATTGAGCTTAATAACATTGACGTTTCCTTTAATATTCAAGCTTTTCGTTGGGGGCGATATGCCGCAATTGACTTAAAAGCCGTAAAAAATGCCGCAGGATTTAAGATCGAAGAAAAGCTATTTCAACTTCCAACAACTTTTGATGATATCGTCTCGCATCGCAAAACTTTTTTAACAAGTTATCAAAACGTGGCTTACGCAAATCGTTATGAAGAACTTATCAAACGTGTGCGGAAGGCTGATGAGAAACTCAATCGAGAAACACTTTCTATATGTGTCGCTAAATATTATGCGAAATTGCTTGCAATCAAAGATGAATATGAAGTTGCGCGTCTATATACAGATGGAACTTTCATGCGAGAATTACGCTCTCAATTTGAGGGCCCCGTAAAACTAAATTTTTATCTAGCTCCACCCTTATTTGCAAAACGAGATCCTTTTTCAGGCCAACTCAAAAAAGCAGTCTATGGTCCCTGGATGATGTATGGTTTTCGCCTTCTCGCCCGATTAAAAAGTCTCCGAGGCACAAAACTTGATTTTTTTGGATACACAAAAGAGCGTAAGAAAGAGCGCGCCTTGATTACAGACTATGAATCACAGATTGCCTATCTCTTAGAAAACCTTAAGCCTGAAAATTATGACATTGCGGTCTCTCTCGCATCACTCCCAGAACATATTCGCGGCTATGGGCATGTGAAAGAGCGTCATTTACAAGACGTAAAAGCGAATGAAAAAGTGCTTCTTTCTCAGTTCAGAGAAACAATTTAAAGGGGAATAAGAAAGGTTAGAATTGACAAAACGTACGATAAACAGTACGATTATTGAATAAGGAGATATGTTATGAATGTTTGTACAGCCAGCCAAGCACGGCAAAACTTCTATAAATTGATTGACTCCGTTGCGAATTCTCACGAGCCTGTTTGCATTACTGGGCGCCGAAACAAGGTTATTATGATTGGAGAAGAAGATTTTAAATCTATTCAAGAAACGCTCTACCTTCTCTCCATACCTGGAATGAGAGAGTCTCTGCTAGAAGGTCGCCAAGAACTCATAGAAGAATGTTCTGAGAAGCTGGAGTGGTGATGTACATTCTTGTTTTTACAAAACAAGCTCAAAAAGATGCCCTTAAACTCAAACAAGCGGGCCTTAAGGAAAAAACTCAAACGCTTTTGAATATTTTACAAGAAAATCCTTACCACAATCCCCCACCTTATGAAAAATTAGTAGGCGATTTAAGAGGATTTTGTTCTAGGCGCATTAATATCCAACATCGTCTCATTTATGAAGTTCTTGAAAATGAAAAAAAAGTTAAGATCTTAAGGATGTGGAGTCATTATGATCACTAAAATTGAAAATCTCTTATAGCTTCGCCATCGCAACGGCCGTATCTGCCATACGATTTGAGAATCCCCATTCGTTGTCGTACCAAGATAATATGCGACAAAACTTCCCATCCACCACATGCGTTTCTGTTAAATCAAAAATAGAACTTGCAGAATGATGATTAAAATCAACGGAAACGAGCGGCGCGTCATTAACAACGAGAATGCCCTGCAATTCTCCTTCTGCAGCCTCTGCAATTGCTTTATTAATCTCATCTTTGCTGGTTGAACGCTTTGCCACAAACTTGAGATCAATAAGAGATACATTGGGAGTTGGAACACGAATAGCAGTTCCATCCAATTTTCCTTTTAGCTCAGGTAAAACCAAGCCAACGGCTTTTGCCGCACCCGTTGAAGCGGGAATCAGGGACATTGCTGCTGCTCGTGCCCGACGAAGATCTTTATGAAGAGTATCGACAAGCTTTTGATCACCCGTATAGGAATGGATAGTTGTCATAAAGCCATGTTCTATCCCTACAATTTTGTTTAAAACATATGCCACAGGAGCAAGGCAATTTGTTGTACAGGAAGCATTCGAGACAACTTTATGCTCAGCTTTAAGATCCTTATGATTCACACCCCAAACAATCGTTACATCAGCGCCTTCTGCAGGAGCAGAAACAAGAACCTTTCTTGCCCCGGCAGCAAGGTGTTTTGCTGCGTCTTCTCTCTTTGTAAAACGCCCCGAACACTCCATCGCAACATCAATATCAAGTTCTTTCCACGGTAAGGCTGCAGGGTCGGAAATGGCAAGAACCTTAATATGCTTGCCATTAATTTTAAGCCCCTCATCTAATACTTCAACTGTTCCTGGAAAGGGCCCATGGACCGAATCATATTTAAATAGATGAGCATTATCCGCAATGGACCCTAAATCATTTATCGCTACAACCTCAAGGTCAGAACGACGATTTTCAAGAATAGCTCTTAAGATGAGACGGCCAATTCTGCCAAATCCATTAATAGCAACTTTATATGTCATGATTGGTTTCCTTCCACAATTTTCACGATATGATCGGCTGTAAGACCAAACTCCTGATAAAGAGTTTCATAAGGAGCAGATGCTCCAAAATGATTTAACCCTACCATAATGTCTTTTTCTCCAAGAAACTTATCCCATCCCATAGAGCTACCTGCTTCAATAGCAATGCGGAGAGTATTCTTACCCAAAACGTGATCTCGATAAGCTTGATCTTTCTTTTCAAAGAGTTCCCAACAAGGCATTGAAACAACAGCTGCCTGAATATTTTTTCCTTCTAAAATTCCTTGAGCTTCGAGGGCGATTTCAACCTCCGAACCTGTTGCCAACAAAGTGACTTTCCTAGGCCCCGCTGCTTCCTTCAAAATATAGGCTCCCTTCGCTGATAAATTTTGAGAAGAATCTTTCCGCAAGAGATTCAGCTTTTGTCGGGTTAAGGCCAAAATTGAAGGTGTTTTTTTCGATTCAAGTGCAAGTATCCAACATTCTGCAACTTCAACGGCATCACAAGGGCGGAAAACTTGAAGATTAGGAATTGCTCTTAATGCAGCTAAATGTTCAATAGGTTGATGCGTTGGTCCATCCTCACCAAGACCAATCGAATCATGGGTCATCACATAAATGACTCGAATTTCCATCAAAGCAGCCAAACGAATAGATGGTCTACAATAATCTGTGAATGTTAAAAAAGTTCCTCCATAGGGAATAAAACCTCCATGAAGTGCGATTCCACTCATAGCAGCCGCCATACCATGTTCTCGAACACCATAGTGAATATAACGACCGTTATAATTTCCTGATTCAATGGCGATCATATCTTTCGCTTTGGTGTTATTAGATCCAGTCAGATCTGCCGACCCTCCCACAAGCTCTGGAATCTGTGGAGAAAGAGCATCTAATACCATCTGAGATGACTGACGAGTTGCAACACTTGTCTTCTCTGATACAAATTTTTTCATTAAATCCTGAACAGGCACTTGCCATCCAGAAGGGAGTTCTCCTCGCATTCGCCTTTCAAATTCAGATTTCTTAGGGTTTGTATTAAGCTTTTCTTTCCAATTTTGATAAAGACGTCGACCACGTTCTCCGGCTCTCCTCCAAGCAGATAAAATATTTTCTGGAATTTCAAAAGGTGGAGATGACCAATGAATACTCTCGCGCGTCGCTTGAATTTCTTCAGCACCTAAAGGTGATCCATGAGCAGATGATGTCCCGCCTTTATGAGGTGCTCCTTTTGCAATCTGGGTTTTACACGCAATTAACACAGGTTTTGTTGCCACTTGGGCTTTAGTAAGAGCAATCTCAATTTCCATAAAATTATGGCCATCAATCGCCATAACATCCCAATGAGAAGCTTGAAATCGCTTGAGTTGATCGTCTGAGACAGATAAATCTGTCGAACCATCAATCGAAATATGATTATCATCAAAAAGAACGATAAGATTGTTCAAACATAAATGTCCAGCAAGTGAAATGGCTTCCTGAGATATGCCTTCCATCAGACACCCATCTCCCGCAATTGCATAAATCTTATGATCGACAAGATCTTTGCCAAACTGGGCACTCATCATTTTTTCAGCCAAAGCCATTCCAACCGCGTTCCCCAAACCTTGTCCTAAGGGACCTGTTGTCGTCTCAATGCCTGCTGCATAACCATATTCAGGATGACCCGGGGTTCGACTACCCCATTGACGAAAATTCTTAATTTCCTCAATGGTCATGTCTTTGTACCCTGTCAAATATAAAAGAGAATACAAAAGCATAGAGCCATGACCTGCTGACAAAACAAAACGATCTCGATCTGGCCAATAGGGAGATTCGGCATCAAACTTTAAAAATTTTGTGAATAAAATCGTTGCAACATCTGCCATCCCCATTGGCATTCCGGGATGTCCTGATTTTGCCCTTTCGACCGCATCCATACTCAAAGCGCGAATGGCATTCGCCATTGTTTGAAGCTGATGCTCAGAAAGTTTCTGGGAAATAGAATCTGTCATAACAAATGCTTTCAGTAAATTAGTCTTCTAGAAAGATGCCCTTCTCTGCAACAAGCGTCAACAGAGAAACAAAAGGAAAAGCGAGAAGCAAGTCATTTATTTGTTTCCAATTCTCACCTTTTCCACTAAAACAATGACATGAATATTACTGAAGAACAATTTCGCAAAGCCCTTGGCCTTTTTCCCACAGGTGTTACAGTGGTTACTGTACCCGTACATTGTGGAAAAACTGTTGGTATTACAGTGAGTTCCTTTACTTCTGTTTCTCTGAGTCCCCCTCAAGTTTTATTTTGTCTTTCAAAACATTCTAAAACCCAGCCTGTTTTTGAAGTATCTCCTTATTTTGCTGTGAATATTTTAAAAGCGAATCAATCTCATCTTTCCGATGGTTTTGCTCAACGCATGCCTCTCAATTGGGATTCATTTCACACACATTACCACACCACCACAGAATGTCTGCTGATTTCAGAGGCTTTAGGAAACGTCATCTGTGAAAAAGCGGCGGTTTATGATGGAGGAGATCACGATATCATTTTAGGTAGAGTAATTGACGTTATTGTCAATCCAAATGATCTACCTCTTGTTCGTCAAAGAGGGCAATATTTAACCATTCAATCTATTCCTGATGAACCGTCGATGATCTGTAAAGTAAAATAAAATTTTAATTTTTTGTGGAGCAATGTATGTCAAGAAATTTAACCCAACGTTTAAATACCCTGCGCCACCAAGCTGATTGGATTGGAGTGCGCGAAGTCAAAGAAACCATTAAATATTGCAAAGCACGCAATGGCAAGTTTGAACAAAATACCACAACTGTCGATCATGGTCTTATGGTTGAAGTCTTAGTCGATGGCCAATTCGCTTATTGTGGAACAGATAATTTAAGTGAACAAAGTCTACAAGAAGCATGTGACAAAGCTGTACACTTAGCAAAATGCATGAGTTCTTGGGGTATATACCCCTATACAAGTAACCATCGACCGAAAGCTATCGGACAATATTATTCATCTACAAAAACCCCCTTCGAAAACGTCAATGGGGGCGATATCATCCGCATTCTAGTCGATGCGACAGAAAAAATGAAAGTATCCGATAAAATCGTTAATTGTATGGCTCACGCCATATTAGTTGAGCAAGATATAATGCTCGTCAGCAGTGCGGGTTCGAATATTCAACAGCAGATCAGATCTGTCGCCTCTCAGCTTATGGCAACCGCTCAAGATGGGACAGAAATACAAACACGAAGCACAGGTATACCTTCGCAGCAAGGTGGGTTAGAACTTTTAGAGAAGATGCCACTCATACAAGAAGCGGAGAGAATCGGTCGTGAAGCTTTAGAGTTACTTAACGCTGAGCCGTGTCCATCAGGATCCTTTGATCTTGTTTTGGCACCAGATCAACTCTATCTTCAAGTACATGAATCCATTGGTCATCCTTTAGAACTTGATCGTATTTTAGGAGATGAGCGGAATTATGCCGGATGGAGTTTTGTTCAACTCTCCGATTTTGGCCATTTGCAATACGGATCACCCCTCCTCAACGTTACTTTTGACCCAACTGTTCTTGGGGAATATGCCTCTTATGCCTTTGATGATACGGGGCTTGCAGCGACACGTCAGTACCTTATTAAAGAAGGTAAGCTCTTGCGAGGGCTGGGTGGTATAGACAGTCAAGAGCGCGCCGGCGTTCCAGGGGTAGCTTCAACACGCGCCAGTTCTTGGAACAGACCACCTATTGACCGTATGGCAAACGTTAACCTTGAGCCTGGAGAAACATCTTTCAATGATATGATAGCCAACGTTGAGCGTGGGGTCTATATGATGACAAATTCATCGTGGTCAATTGACGATTACCGCCGCAAATTCCAGTTTGGGTGTGAATACGCCAAACTTATCGAAGATGGAAAGTTAACAAAAACGCTTAGGAACCCAAATTATCGAGGAACAACTTCTACTTTTTGGAAAAATTTAAAAAAAGTAGGAGATATATCTACTTTTGAAATTTTAGGTTCTCCTTATTGCGGTAAAGGCGAGCCAAATCAAGCGATTCGTGTCGGGCATGCTGTCCCGACCTGTTTATTTGAGAATATTGATGTGTTTGGAGGAAGTTCATGAAGAACGATAAGAAACAAAAGCAAAAACAAGAGTTGAAAGCTTTAAGCGAAGCGCTCTTTCAAGGGCTCACATCAGATGAGCACATGACATTGTCCTATGCTGGAGAGTCCTCTTTATTCCTTCGTGTAAATCAAGCTAAAGTAAAGCAAGTTTCTGACGTGAGTCAAAACTACTTAACAATGGGTTTCATCTCAGGTCATCGTCGCACGGAAAATACTTTTTCTATTTCCGGAGATTTAAAAGAAGACTTAAGTCGTTCTCTTGGCATTTTAAAGCACTGTCGTAAAGAATGTGAAAACTTACCCGAAGATCCTTACTTGGTATTTCCTGAATCAGGTGAAAGCAGCGAAGAAGATTATAATGGACATCTTCCTGACAGAGCAAAATTGGCCGATATCCTCCTCAATCCCGCACACTCCGTTGATCTCACTGGTTTATATGCTTCAGGTACTATTATACGCTCAACCATGAATTCAAAAGGTCAATTCCATTGGTTTTCAACCGAGAATTTTTATTTTGATTATTCACTTTATACTCCTTCACAAAAAGCTATCAAAGCAATCTATGCTGGAAGCAATTGGCAAGACTCTTTATATGTATCTTCTTTTCAACAGGCGAAACATCAACTCTCTCTTCTTGAAACAACGCCATGTAAGCTTACTCCTGGAAAGTACAGAGTCTACTTTGCACCGGCAGCTATGGCAGAATTTGTAAAAATACTTTCCTGGTCGGGTATTAGCGGCAGCGCTCTTATGCAGGGAAATTCTTCACTTAAAAGACTTTATGATGATACGGCTTCTTTATCTTCTCTCTTTTCTCTCGAAGAAGATTTTTCTCAAGGATTACTTCCCAGATTTAATGAATTTGGAGATGTATCTCCTTTAGCTATTCCTCTTATTGAGAAAGGAAAATTAATCTCTCCTTTAATTAGTAAGCGAACCGCACAAGAGTATAAGCTCAAGTCAAATGAAGCCTCTATGTCAGAAGGACTTCGATCTCCAAAAGTCAACCCTGGTACATTAAAGGAAGACGCAATTCTTCAAAGAATCGGCACGGGGCTTTATATCTCAAATCTCCATTACCTCAATTGGAGCGACCTTCAACATGGCCGTATTACTGGAATGACGAGATACGGGTGCTTTTGGGTCGAAAACGGAAAAATCATTAGCCCCATCGAAGACATGAGATTTGATGAAACGCTCTATCATTTTTGGGGAGAAGGTCTTGAAGAACTCGGAGAGCGTAATGAGCTTATTCCAGACATTTCATCTTATGGAGAACGAAGTTTGGGGGGTGTCTCTACACCTGGGATGCTCGTCAATGATTTTGCATTTACGCTTTAGATTTTATCCGAATTTGTCGTAAGTATACTCACATCAAAACCTGAAGCTTTTAAGTTTTCAATGATAAGATGAATGTGATCTATCCCTCGAGTTTCGACCATAATATCAAGCTCAGCCATTCGGATTGGAATTTCATAAATAAGTCTTTCGTGTTTAACTTCAACGATATTACCTTGATGTTTGGCAATAATCCCTGAGATCTGCTCTAAGACACCCGGAACATCTGTGATCTTAATGCGCAATAAGTTAAGACGCCCTTCATGAATCTGACCACGAAGCATAATTGCAGAGACGATTCGCGCATCAATATTCCCACCACTTACAACAATCCCTACTTTTTTCCCTTTGAAAAGAGAGGGAGAATTTAAAAGCGCCGAAAGACCTGCAGCTCCAGCACCTTCAACAATTATATTTTGCTTACAAGCAAATAAATGGACAGCATGTTCTATTTCTTCTTCTGTAACAACAATGATACCGTCTAAGAAATCCTTGAGAATTGCTCTTGTAAGATTACCTGGTGTTTTAACAGCAATCCCATCAGCTAGGGTTGCATTACCAGAGCTTCTCTCGCTTGTTCCATAAAGAATATGAGACATGGAAGCATATCCATCAACCTGAACTCCATAAACTTTAAGACTTGGTTTGATGGACTTTGCAGCAATAACGAGTCCTGCACAAAGGCCACCACCCCCAATAGCAACGACAATAATATCCAGCTCTGGACATGCTTCAAGCATCTCAATACCAACGGTCCCTTGGCCTGCAATTACATATGGATCATCATAGGGATGAATAAAGGTAAGATGATCTTTAAGCGCGATCTCTTGTGCTATTTTATAAGCTTCATCGAGATTTCGCCCGGCTAGAACAATACGAGCTCCCCATCTTTCCGTATTTCCAACTTTCGTAGGAGGGGTAAAAAGTGGCATAACAATTGTCGTTGGGATATGTAATTTTTGGGCATGGAAAGCCACAGCTTGAGCATGATTCCCTGCAGATAGAGCAATTATCCCACGCTTGAGAACTTCCGAGGAAAGGCTTTTAAGCTTAGTATAAGCCCCTCGCTCTTTAAAAGACCCTGTTTCCTGGAAGGTTTCCAACTTTAAAAAAATTTGTGCCTCAAAGATTCTTGAAAGGGAAGGAGAGTAGATCATTGGTGTTTCAATCACAATGCCTTTGAGCTGTGTCTGTGCTTCTTGTATTTCTGTAAGAGTTAGAGAGGCCACAGCATAGCCTCCTTAAGATACCGTTAAGACAATATTCCCTGGCTCATCTACATGGATGAGGCCAGCCCATATGCACATCAGAGTGGACATCTGATCTAAAACAGGCGCCCCGTTGACTTCAGCACCCAATGCTTCAGAAATCCAAGGGTCAGGCGTTATAGGAACGCAAGGCATGGGCGTCAAAACGCCGCCTGCTGCGGCTGTTGCAATGAGAACTTCAGGGTTTGCAAGAGAAGTGCATTCTCCAAAAGGCTCAATATTAAGGAATGGAATACAATCTGTAATGTTTCCTACCAAAGATCCATTAACTGAAACCGTTCGATCGGGCAAAACTATTAAAGGTGTAGGTACAAGACCAAAAAGGCATTGAAGCATAGACGTCATTCCAACAACTGCAAGTGCCATTAGTAGATCCCTGTCGACGTTAAATTTCCTTGAGTATCATAAATTTCGGGTTTCCGAATGAGACGTCCTCTATCAAAAACAAGTCTACGATGCACCGCACCGTTCTCATAATAAGAACGGAATTCACCCTCTTTCAATCCATCGATATAATTTCCAGATTCAAGAATCGCTCCACTCGGGTAATAATCTATGGAAGGTCCTTGTAATACGCCGTTCTGATAATGAAGGATTCTTTTCACATGCCCAAGAGAATCATAGGAAATTGCCGCGCCATTCTTCTGTCCATCCCTATATTGAATACGTGCGCGAATGGTTCCTCCCTCGTTATAAAAGATAGTCTCCCCATGCAACTTCCCCTGAACGTAGGTCGTATGCATGCGTGTCCGACCATTTTTATAAAACTCAGCTAAGCCATGAGGTATTCCATTTTGATACCGCATGGTTTCCTTTAGCTGTTGAGAAGAATCATATCGACGTGTTTCGCCATGAAGTTGTCCTGCTTCAAAAGGCAAATGAGCAACAAGATTTTTATCCTCATCGTAATGCTCCATAATACCATGGAGCTTTCCTTCAATTTTTTGACCAAAAAAACGTTTGTTCCCTGAAAATGCCGCTTCTTTTTCTTCGAGAAGCTCCTCGTGAGTTCCTTCGGCCTCTATAATATCTTTTTCCGTATCGTCATCCATTATTATATTCCATCTAATAAAATTATCCCACCCGTTATCTCAACTGTTGCTCCCGTAATCGCAGTCGTTGCACCCCCTGTTACGGTCACTGCTCCTGCCGCTTGGGCAGAGATATCACCTACGGTTGATAAGGTCATCGCTCCTGCTGCTTGGGCTGAGACATCCCCAGCAGCTGTTAATGTCATCGCACCAAGTGCTTGTGCCGAAATATCAGAACTCGCTGTTAATGTCATCATTCCTCCAGCTTGAGCTGAAACATCTCCCCCGGCCGAAAGAGAAATCGCCCCACTTGCATTCACATCAAAATTACCCGAACATAAAAATGAAACATTTCCTTGTACTTTATAAGTTACATTCCCACTACTACACGTTACTGTAATGCTTCCTTGTTGGAGTTCGATCGTGTAATCTCCTTGAACAATTGTTAAAGACTTATTTCCGTTATTTAATGTTAAACTATCATTACTTTGCGTATTATCGCGCTCTTCACCTTCTTCAGATTGCGCTTCAAGTTTAATTGTGCGATTGCCACCTACAATCGTTATATCTTGATTATTCTGAACATCAATTTTGAAGTCCTTTTGAGCATGGATATAAATCTCTTCAGAATTCTTCTTATCTTCGAAGCGGAATTCGTTAAAACCCGGTGTCTCACCCTCTTCACTCTTACTAGTACGACTTTTAATGGTTGATTTTGTAGGTTCATCCGGTAAATAGGGTGGTTTGTTCTCGCCATTATAGACAGATCCTATGACCAAAGGTTTGTCTGGATCTCCATCTATAAATGATACAACGACTTCTTGCCCAATTCGTGGCGTAAATAAAGTACCCCATTTCTGCCCAGACCATAAGGTTGCAACTCTAATCCAACATGAAGTTGTGTCATCTTCTTTCTCAGAAGGGTCCCAATGAAACTTAACTTTAATACGGCCATATTCCTCCGTAAAAATTTCTTCTCCCTCTTTACCGGTTACTTTTGCGGTCTGGGTTCCAAAAATATGAGGCTTAGGGGTTTTTTGAGCAGGTTTAAAAGGTGTTGTTGCAGAGAAAGCCTGATAGCTATTTTTATAAATAGGCCCTTCCTCTCCCTCGATAATTCGTGCTTCATGAATAACTTCATAAAGTACATAAGATATGTTTGCATCTGAGCGAGGATGGTTTTCTAATGTAAATTTATACCCTGCCAAAAAGAAAGGAACCAGAGAAACGCCCCCCACCATTTTTTGGGGTGCTTCTTCTGATTGTAGCTTAATTTTGACAAGTTGATCGCCACGACTCTGTTCATCATAAATTTCGTCATAAGTTGTAATCTCTCCTCCCCCCGCATCGTCCGTCCCGGTAGCAAGAGCCTTCAATTTAGTCTGAGGTGTCAGATAGTTATAACTTTTTAACGTATTACTATGAGGCACAGTACGCTGTTTGATAAAGCACGAGCTTACTGTCATCATAAATGGTTCATGCGGCCCCACATCATGAAAGCTGGCAGAGGAAGCATTAGGGCAAACTGGATTTCCTTCCGGAGAATCTGCTAACACAAGGGTATGGCTCCCATTGTCTTGCTGAAAGAAGTAAAAAATTCCTTCCTCTTCCATCAACCGTGAAATGAAGTTAAAGTCTGTTTCATTATACTGAACACAAAACTCGCGTTGTTGACTCCCTGCTGTTGTAACTTGATTGGAAATAGTGATTTGGTTATCACTCAAAATAGATGTGATAATGTCTAAAGCCGACTGATTCTGAAAGATACGACATTGACCGGAGAAAGTTAAAAGCCATAATTTTGGATAAAGGGTTGCTCTATAAACGCTCCACATATCTAAAGGCTTAAATGGAGTTCCATCTTGTTCAAATCTACCAATAATTCCATTATATGTTCTTACAAGAGACCCCACAGTTATGGATACGGTAGCTGACTGTCCCATAAGGCTATCGAACGAAATATCTCGATCTTGAGCAGTCATAATCAAATTATATTCAAAAAGATCTGAAAGCCGCTCTACCCCATAAAAATCATTGAGTGTAAAAGAGGTTCCTCCGGAAGTCGCAACACTTAAAAAAATTTTAGCTCCTCCGTTTGCCATCCCACTCCTCTTTTATTTTATTTTTGTTTTCTTCATTTTAAAGAGAGCAAATTTATGACTACTCTTAAGGCTTACTCTAAATTCACACCCAGTGTGGTGCAAGAGGTTAATTCATTAAGAGTAGTCTCATTTAATTTGATCGAGGAATTCTTGGCTTACATCGTCTCCACATATTCTTCTGTCTTCTCTGGAAATTCAACAGAAGGCAATGACTTCTCTGGATTTTTTAAAATTGTATCCACCAGATGTGCAGTTTGGCGTCCCAAATCAAATTGATTAGGCCCTAAAGCGGCGAAGGCTCCCTGATCCATCATATCAACATCACTGACAAAAGCTGGGATTTTACAATCTTTTGCAGCTTTCACAACACTCTTGAAGGCCGCAAGGGCTGTGTTGTCATTATTAACAAAAACGGCATCTACTTTGCCACAAAGACTTTGACTCGCTGAAAGCACATCGCTCGTTTTTGTAGCCGCGCTGAAAACCAACTGCAAACCATACTCTTTTGCAGCTTTCTCCATCATTGCATTAAGAGCAATTGAATTTGGCTCTCCAGGATCATAAACGATTCCAAGGCGTTTTAAACTCGGGAGACATTTTTTAAAAAACTTGAATTGCGGCTCTGGCGCAACAAAGTTTGAAATGCCGGTAACGTGTCCAGTTGGTGCTTTTAGATTTGTCACAAGTTTTGCGGCTAGTGGATCGGTAACGGAACTAAAGACCACAGGGATTTTTGATTCTTTTGTTGCCGTCATAGCTGCTTGAGCTGCTTTCGTGCCAATCGCCACAATAAGATCCGAATCATGTGAAAATTTCTGCGCGATTTGCGCTGCTAAGGTGGCATTTCCCTGCGCTGATTGATAATCAAGTATCAGGTTTTCACCCTCCTTATACCCTAATTTGTGGAGCTCATTGATAAACCCCTCTCGGGTTGCATTTAAAGCAGGGTGTTCAATATTTTGAAGGATTGAAATTTTCGTGGGAGTACTTTGGGTGGCAGTCGCCGAAATTAAAAAAATACAAAAAGAAAGTTTAAGAATTTGAATCAGGTTTTTAAGTAAATACATTTTAGTGTCCTCATTTTATTACGTTTAATAAATATAAATTTTTGAAAATTCTCATGATGATAATGGTGTCGATGCATAGCTTTTCTCCACGGTTAAGATTAATGGACTTTATATTAAAGGTTTTCTCAGTATACAAACTTTGATGGAAAAGAAAACCTATGATTTTCCGCTTTTTTGAGATTGAACAAACCGGAAAACAAATTTGAAAATAACTTTTTTCCTATATAATTTAATTAGTTATCATGTTTTGCTTGTAAAACATGTCCTCTATCATTTAGATGGAGTCTCATTTATGTAAAGTATCATTTTTTCGTTTGGAGTTAATGAGTGACAGTTGAAACACTTACCTTTGGGTCTTTAAGTATTCCTCAAAAAGGGAATTACATACGTCGTGTGATTCTGTCATGTATGATCGGCAACGCATTAGAGTGGTATGACTTTGCCCTTTATGGGTATTTTGCAACAACTATTGGACAACTTTTTTTCCCTAAATTCAGTACATTTGCCTCACTTATGGCCACATTTGGTATTTTTGCTGCTGGGTTTATCATGAGGCCACTGGGGGGTGTTATTTTTGGTCATATAGGCGACAAAATTGGAAGGAAAAGTGCACTTCTTTGGTCGATATACCTCATGGCTGTTCCAACAACACTCATAGGCCTTCTTCCCACTTATGATCAAATTGGTTGGCTCGCTCCTTTACTCTTAACCTTTATTCGCTTAGCTCAAGGCCTTTCAATGGGAGGCGAATTTACGGGATCAATGATTTTCGTTGTGGAACACGCACAAACAGGAAACCGCGGCCTTTATGGGAGTTGGGTTGTTTTTAGTCTTCTTTTAGGAATTTTAGTAGGGTCCGCTGTCGCAACATCAACATGTTATTTTCTTTCTCAAGAAGATCTTTTGAATTGGGGATGGCGTATTCCCTTTCTTTTGAGCGTTGCTGGGGGCTTTATAGGAACAATCATGCGTCGCACCGTTCAAGAGCCCGAACAGTTTGTCGAGGCAAAAGAACGTCACAAAGAACATTCGACGCCAATCGTTGAACTCTTTAAATTTCATCTTAATACAATACTTTATGTTGTCACCATCGAGCTTACACTTTCGATTGGTTTTTACCTAATTGTTACCTTCATCAATAATTTTCTCACAGCCCTCCTTAATGTTGATATGGTTACAAGTCTCATGATGACAACTCTTAGCATGATCGGAATGGGCATTGTCATTCCTATTTCGGGATGGTTTTCTGATCGAATCGGTCGAAAAGCAGTATTAATTCCAAGCGCGCTTGCTTTTACTTTTTTTGCCTATCCTCTTTTCACAGCTCTTGAGGGAGGACTCGTATCCGCTCTTTTTGCTCAAGTTTCCCTCTCTTTTATTATGGGAGCTTTCTTTGCGCCCATTCCAGCAACTTTAGTTGAACTTTTTCCTGTCTCAGTACGTTATTCTGGGTTATCGATTTCTCATAGTTTAAGTATGGCCATCTTTGGAGGAAGCGCTCCTATCATTGCAACAGCACTTATCCATTTTACGGGAAATAATGCAGCCCCTGCGCTTTACTTAGGGATCGCTTCTCTTATTGCAGCAATTGCTCTTTTCTTTATGAAAGACAGGGCTAAATTAGAGTTGATGTAAAAGCATAATCCGCACATTGGATGCCACATTTTGGAAACCCGTCAGGACCCAAGTAAGGCTTACAGGAGGCATTTCTAGGCCCACATGTTCCAGATTCACAACTCCCTTCATTCGCATCACAATAATAGCACCCATCTCGCATACAAAGTTCATAGAGTCGCATCCAGCGCGGCAATTGTTCGGGAGAAAGCCCGCTTGGGATAGCTTGACCGCTTGGATCAAAACGAACACGAGAAACACCGTATTTTTCGATCAATCGTTCTCGTCCACGCTCCCCTACGTCCCATTGTGCATGAAAACGTAAGGAAACGTCAGGTAATTCCTCTGCATAAACAAAAGTTAACCAAAGACAAGAAAGAAAAAAAAGGCTGAGAACTTGGCTTTTCATTTTCTCCCCCCCTTAAAGAAATTTACGCCCACAAAAGAATCTCACATTTTAAAAAATAAAAAAAGAGTTAAAAATGAGCATCAAATAAGCTTTATTATCTAGCAACTTATGCTGTAATAATTTTTATTCAGCCCAAAGAGAACGCCTTTATAGACTTTCTTTAATTTCGCTGTTTATTAGGTGATAATCCTATTCAACTCAAAAAAAAATCTAGGGGCTGTCCTAGATAA
>JAFECQ010000021.1 GCA_018242065.1 Pseudomonadota bacterium
TTAACCAAAACTCAAGAGAAGAATTTTAGTAGGAACTAGTATTTCTTACTCTGCGATAGCCATTTTTATATTTATGTTTAGCCCAATTTTATCGAAATAATTTTCGACTTGGGTAATAAGCGTATTAAAATGAGCTTGTGTATAAGCTTCGATCCTAACAACAATAATCTCTTGGGTATTTGACGCCCGTATGAGCCACCAACCTTTTTCTTCTTCAAAGCGGATGCCATCAATATCTGAAAATTCTTTTTCTTTTCTCAAAAGCGTTTTTAACTCTTCTACATGCTCGAACTTATGGTCCGATGGGACATGAATTTCTTTTGTCTTAAAACTTTGGGGCTGCTGATCTAGCCAACTTTCAAACGAGAAAGAGGCATTTGAAAAGATGCCAATCAATCGAATAGCTGCATAGAGGGCATCATCAAACCCAAAGGCGCGATCCGCAAACATGATGTGACCACTCATCTCTCCGGCCAGGGGTGAGGACAATTCCTTCATTTTAATTTTTATCTGAGAGTGTCCTGTCTTGCACAAAAGAGGTTTGCCACCCCATTGGGCAATTGATTTAAAGAGATGTGGGCTTGATTTTACATCTGCTAAAATATAGGAATTAGGATGTGTTTTAAGAACTTCTTCAGCAAAAATATTTAACAGCTGATCTCCCCATACGAGACGTCCTTTAGGATCAATAACGCCGATCCGGTCCCCGTCTCCATCAAAACCAATTCCAAAATCACACTTTTCTTTTTGAACAAGTTCATAAAGTTGCTTCATGTTTTTGGGTTCTGTTGGATCAGGATGGTGAGAAGGAAAATTGCCATCAATTTGTTCGTTTATGAGATAATGCGTTCCTGGTAAAACCTTTACAAGGCGAGATATAATATTACCTGCAGCGCCATTGGCAGCATCCCATGCGATCTTTAAAGAGGATGAGGTGTAATTCTTTTTAAAATCATCGAGTAAGAATTCAAGATAAGACGTTGACCAATCGACGTTTTCCAGAATACCGCCATCTCTTTCTTTAAAAGATTCTGACGCGATAATTTCATAAAGATGTTGAAGATCTTGTCCGCAAAATGGTTTCCCCCCCACCATCATTTTAAACCCATTGTAAGAAGGAGGATTGTGTGAACCCGTAATCATGACGGCAGCGTCGCTTTTTAAATGATGAGCGGCATAATACAATAAGGGCGTTGGCACAAGGCCCAAATCGATAGCCGTTGCACCGCAAGAAATAAGACCTTCTTGAAAAGCGGCAGAAAGAGAAGGAGAGCTGAGGCGCCCATCGCGCCCAAAAACGATTTTGGGCCCAACGGTTTCGAGCGTATGGGTTGCAATAGCTTTTCCAAGTTGCCTTACATCAGATAGGGTAAAATCTTCCCCCACGATGCCTCGAATATCATACTCTCTAAAAATTCTGCGCTTCATGACTTTTTACATTTTCTATAAGCTATAAACCGAGATCTTTGAATCGACCTTGGAATTTCGCGAGCTGTCCGCCCGAATCTAAAAGACGATGCACACCTGTCCATGCAGGATGTGATTTAGGATCGATATCAAGCCGTAGCGTGTCTCCGGCTTTCCCCCATGTCGAACGCGTTTTAAACTCAGTTCCATCCGTCATGATGACGGTAATATCATGATAATCTGGATGTATCTCTTTTTTCATACTGAAATCTCCTTTTAATAGGCAAGCTTATAAAGAAATCCTTAAATTATGTCTAGTACTTATCTTGTGTATACCCTACAAAAACATAACAAATTAAAATAGGAGATGTTTAAAAAAAGTGAAACACGGTACTTAGGCCAAGAAAAAGCTAAAGAGTTGGCTTCTTTTTCGCGTCTGCTCCTTGCACTATAAAGGGCTCTCTTGTAGAATTTATAAAAAACATAACACAAGAGGCCCTTAATTTGTATTTTTTTGATCTGGCGATCATTTTTTTATTAATTATTGCGAATGGTATTTTAGCAATGACGGAATTTGCAATCGTATCCTCTAATCGTCATAAAATGAACCGTCTGGCGAAAACAAATCAAGGAGCTAAAGTTGCCATCCGTCTGATGGATAAACCAGGTGAATTTCTCTCTACAGTTCAAATTGGTATTACGATAATTGGAATTATTTCTGGAGCATTCAGCGGGCAACGGTTTGCTGAGCCGCTAGGATTATGGCTTAATGAGATACAGTGGGTTTATGGTTATGGTGAGTTAATAGCTTTTAGCTTGATTGTCATGTTCGTAACATATGTTTCTCTTGTAATTGGGGAGTTGATTCCAAAGAGAATTGCGCTTTCAAAACCTGAAAAAATTGCAAGCTTATGCGCCCCTTTAATATACTTTTTATCTAAATTAACACACCCTTTCGTCATTATTTTAAATTTTTCGACAAACATTTTATTAAAATTATTTAGTCAAAAAGAAATCAAAGATTCTTGTGTGACTGAGGAAGAAATTCATAGCCTCCTTGAACGCGGCTTTGAAGAAGGAGCAATCGATGCATTTAAGCATCATATCTTTCAGCGTGTTTTAAAATTTGGGGAGCGAGATGCGAGCATAATAATGACGCCACGCATCAAAACGGTAGCTCTTAATTTAAATGACGATCTTAGTGAAAGTAAAAATAAAATTCTTTCCAACCCTCATCGCTATTATCCTGTGTTTGAAACCAATATGGATAATCCTATAGGAATTGTTGATGTTAAAGATATTCTCACACAGCAAATGAAAGGACAACCTTTTGATTTGAAATCATTAGTTAAGGAAGCGCCTTATGTTGTGGAGGATACTCTAGGTCCTGATTTGTTAGAACATTTTAAGGCCCGTAAGATTCATATGGCTGTTGTTGTGGATGAATATGGGGTGATGCAAGGAATGGTGACTCTCGTTGATCTCTTTGAAACACTTGTGGGAGAGGTGCCGGAATCTCAAGCAGAAAATTCTTATAAAGTTGTTCAGCGTGAAGATGGTTCATGGTTATGTGATGGATTAACCCCGATAGATGATATTGAAGAGCTTCTTAAGAGGAAAATTATTTTGACGTTTGAAGAAGATGACTTTAATACCCTTGCGGGTTTTCTCCTGGTGCACTTCAAACGTATTCCGAATGTTGGTGAAAGTATTTACTGGAATAGTTTTAAATTTGAGATTGTTGATTTAGACGGTAAAAGAATTGATAAGGTTTTAATCAAAAAAATCAAAGAAGAAAAAAGACATGTTGATTAAAACATTTAAAAAGCCATCAAGACGTTCTTCTGAGATTCTGCTGGAGATTACCCAAGACGAAAGTTTAGACGAGAGCTTGTCTTATCAGTATATTTTACAGGCTTTGGGTGAGCGGGCATTTGGTATCGGTATTTTGTTTTTTTCTTTACCGAGCGCTTTGCCCCTTTCAATTGTGCCGGGGTTCTCTGTTATTTTTAGCGTACCGATTGCCATTTTTGCTTTAGAGATGGTGTTTGCAAGAAAATCCCTTTGGTTACCCAAGATTATCGCCCAAAAAACCATCTCCCGTGCAAAAGTTTCTAAAGTTATCTTAGTTATTGTGCCTTACCTTGTAAGATTAGAAAAGTTATCGAAGCCACGATGGGCATGGATGACGTATAGTGCCATGGAAAGAATAAATGGTATTGTCATTTTTTGTTTGGCCATTTTATTAATGCTTCCAATCCCTTTCAGTAACTTTATTTTTGGTGTGCTGCTTATTATCTTTAGCCTTGGGATTACAGAAAAGGATGGCATTCTTATTTTTATGGGCCATCTTTTTTTTATCTTATATGTTACTTTTGTGTGTTTGTTCTTAATAAGATATCTTCATTATGTAATTTAATCCGGGCCTGTCATTCTGTGAGGACTTTTACCTCTCACCTTGTGTGAGAGGTCGGCGCATAATGTCAGGTGATGGGAAACTGAACGAAGATTTCAATTTGACATTGTTCAAAAGGGAATGGTAAATGTAAAAATGAAATTTTTGTTGAAGAAAAATTGTATTTGTTAAATAATCGAGTTGATTTCGTAATGATGAGACAGCAGCAAACAAAACATAAGGTGTGTATGTTCAAAACCATGTGCCCATACAAGCGGGGGGCTAAATGATGAGAGCCCATCTGAAATATGTTATTTCGTTTTTAAATTTTGCCTCATCGAAACATTTGCTTAGAAAAACCATCAGCTTTCTATTGATTGTTGCCTTGATTTATCCTGACCTTGCAAAAGCAATGCAAGATGAAATTGGTGAAGTAGCGCCTCTCCCCATCGCGGCTCAAAAGCCCCAACCCAACAAAAAAATACGAGAGTCTGATGATGAAGAGGCACTCTCACAGACGCCTCCTCTTATCGATGGGACAGACACCCATTCGGGTGACAGCTCATCCTCCCCGGAAAAGCAAGATAAACCTTTAATGAAGGCTGCTCACTCACCTGTGTTTGATACGCTTCGCTCCCTTCCTTTTCTCTCTGATGACAGCGATCCATCGACTGAATCACCCAGAAGTCCTATCGTTGATAAAAGGCGTGATAGTTCAGAAGAATCTGTTTCACCTCTGTTAACAAGCGAGTCTCCTGAAAGTCCTTCTGGCGTTCCGCATGGCAGTAAGATTCCTCTTGCTGCTGTGGCGCCTCCTTCCGTTATAGCTGACCATTCTGCTCCTCCACCTTCTGTTCTCGGGAAAAAAGATCCGATTCCATCTCTCTTAACGGTCGTTCCTCACGCAACAGATCTTTTAAGTGTGGAGGATCGTATGGGTCCGTCTGCTGTTGTGGCTCTCCATGCTGTTGAGGAGTCTTCTTCGTCACCTGAAAGTGTTATTGTTACAGGCTCAATGCTCCGCTTCCCGACTCTTGAGCTTCAGCGCGTGGCTACAACCCCAGTTCGCCCTGCTGCCTCTATACCTGCAGAACCGACAGAAAGAGATGCGCTGTTGCCTAAAGGACGAGGCAGTCGTTTGCGACTTAGCCATGGGTCTATTCAAGACTCAGAACCTATGGAAGAAGATAGAGGCCGAACAGGATCTAAACGTGGTTCTCGTGTATTCGATCGGGAAGAGCTTTTCACTGAGGTAAGAGCTCTAAGAGATGTCACGGGTCGATTAGATGATGTTGAAGAAGGAAGCGATTTATTAGAACGCCAAGCTCTTGTGCAAAAAGTAAGGGCTCTTGATCCCGGCGATCCTGATGATCGAAAAGTTATAGCTTTTCTCCAATATGCTAAAGATCGTATTAATGATGGTAAATTTACGTGGAAGCAGATCATTCTCGGGGGTGTTGGGGGAACACTGATTGGTATAGGTGTTGCAAATGCTATGCCAGCAATTTTGTTTGCCGGGTTACAAGGATTGGGAAGTCAGTTTCACTATGAAATGGAGTGGGGTAGTTTAACTTTAGCATATCTTTTTGATATTCATACAGGAGTATCTCTTGGAACAGATGCACTTTCTCGTAATGTAATGATTATTGGTGATTTAGCGGGTCCT
Source organism: Pseudomonadota bacterium (assembly GCA_018242065.1). Classification (GTDB taxonomy): domain Bacteria; phylum Pseudomonadota; class Alphaproteobacteria; order UBA9655; family UBA9655; genus UBA9655. Next base: position 5,469 of record JAFECQ010000021.1, read on the forward strand.
TCTATGGAGGAATTTTCGATTCCTGGACTAAAGAAAAAGTGTTGGAAATGGGAAATAGATCTTCGAAAGGGCACACTTGTTCTTGTATATACGGGTGCAAGTATGGCCGCTTTCCTTCCTGTGTACTACCTATGGCAAATCGAAAGTCAACTTGCTGATAAGTTTCCGCAACAAAAATCATCTTTTTATACTTTTTTTGGCTGTTTAGCCCCAACTCTCTTCCTGGATGCTTTGTTTTCCAGTGCCCGTGCGATGATAGAAAAAGTGGATGAATTCATTAATACCCGACGTGTGCGTCGCGCTTTCGAAGAAGGAATGATTCTTTCTCCCACTCGTGCTTTACGTCAACAAGAATTAAACCGTTTTGAAGATTTAATTCGACTTTTTAGAACGACACCTAATGATAATATCCATGATTTTTATGAACATGTTCTTGTAAATGGTTTTGATATTAAGAAAAACGGTATTGATATGCCGGAATCAGCCCTTAAGGGGGCGGATGCTTTACGAACGTTGAAAGCATTGAGAAAGATTCATGAAACATGCGAGATTCCAGGAGAAATTGAAAAAAGCTGGAAGCGCAAACTTGCAAAAGCTCTGGGATGGGGAATTCCTGGTGTTGCGACAGTAGGAAGAACCCTTGTCTTTTACGCTATTATCCATGGACTTTTAAAGAGTTTAGGGGCAAATGAAATTGCCAATGATATTTTATCTGGAATTTTTGGAGGGGGAATTGCGAATCTTTTCCAAGGAAAAGTGGAAGTTGAGGCCGTAGAACAAGGTGTTTACCAACTTTTACACGGCGATGATCCCGAGAGCGATGCGAGCCAGAGCCGTGTTTGGAGCGGTGCTCGTATGGTTGGTAAAACATATACCTTTGCCCAAGGAGGTTGGAATACACTGCCCTACGCCTTTGTTGGAATTGCAGCAACTATGGGATGGCCTGTTGCGATACAAATCGCAACCCTTCTATTCTTTTGTGTGGCTGATGCGTTTAATAATACCATGGCTTTTAATGAATCCTATGGCGGCATTGTAACGGGTTCAGAAAGTCTTCTTTCTTATAAACATGCAACGGCACATTATAAGCGAAACAAGCTTATTCGGTTAGTACGTCGTTATAAACAAGCTTACGAAACCATGAGACCAGACGTAATGATAAGAGCAAACGCTTTACTTTCAGGTGAAAGTAGCCTTGTAGAAGTTCATGGCAGTTCAGAAGCTCCTCTTCTGATTTCTGTGAGCTCAGAGTCACATGCAGATCATAGTGGTTCTGATGACAGTCTTTAAAGAGACTTTGCCGTTTTCTCGCTTCAATGAAGGTATAGTCGAAAAACTTATTTTAGCAAGTTGGGTTTCCGTAAGGGCTGCACCCCACGACAGTCTCACGTCCAAATCCATCAATGATCACTTTCTTCCCTCCCCCGATATACCCTTGAACGGCTGATTCAGGACGAAAGGCAACTGAATCAATGGATTGAGTCCCATTATGGGTGTTTACATCATGACGGGCACTGACGTTTCCTGTGCTAATGGCAACTACTGCTAAAAGTGCTGTGGATAAAAGTAACATTTTCATGATCGTTCTCCCTTGTGATCTATTCAACATATTAAAATTAGATATAATTTAATAAATATTATATCCTGTTTCGTTTTTATATTTTTTGTATTTGTTAGTTCTATAAATTCTAATCTAACACATATTTACTTAAAAAAGATTAAACGCGGTGAAATTTTCATCTTATTATTTCCGAAAAATCCGTCATCCCGGGACGTAGAAACTTAATGCGAGTGTAATGAGCATATGAGTTTCTTAGTACCCGGGACCCAGGAATTCTTTTACTCAAGCACTGCCCTGGGTCCCGGATATTAAGAAAAGCTAAGCTATCGCAAGCTTTTCTAAATTCCGGGATGACGACTGCGTTGTAAGGTTTTGTTTTTAAAGGTAAAATAGAGTTCTTGCCTACTGTTTTCTCCAGACACGAATGTGCATTCGCAGGAATCACGCTATAGAGCTATAACAAAAGAAATGTCAAATTGAAATCTTCGTTCAGTTTCCCATCACCCGCCGCTATGCGGTGACCTCTCCCACAAGGGAAGAGGTAAAAAACTTCCTTATCCATAGTTCGAGTCATCTGTTTTTTTTGTCACTACTTATCCCTATGTTAAGGATCCACTCTTTAATAGATCCTCGTAATAAGTAACCCATAATGTTTTTCTTTGAAAAACAAATAGTTCCTAATACGAAGATGACATGTCTGAGCAATAGGACTGAGTAGTTACATTTTTAATTTTAACGCACACAAGATAAGGTCTAACGACTTTCCGTTACAAGTAAGTCACAGTAATTTGAAACACAACGTCCACCTAGATAATCTTTGTAATGAGAAAGTCGACTGATGTGACCTTTTTCAATTAGCTCATTTACTATTTCAGTTTCTATTGACCGTTTATGAGGATAATCTGAATCTCTTGAGAAAAGTGCCGCTAAGTTTGGTTTGCAAGTGAGGGTACCTTCAATATCTCTCTCGCCAGGTGTCATAACAGTATATTTTATTTCATCACCATTAGGCTCTAAATAGATATTATCACAGCACGACCGAGGAGGATCTTCATCAATCTTCCCCAATATGGAAATTTTGTGGCGCTTTATACGCTCTTTAAATGAAAAACCATAACCTTCCAGTGCGTCCCGTTGATTTGTTACATCATCAGAATCATCAGTCCAAACTAAGAAAAGGCCATTAGGTTTTAAAAGTTTTTTAACATTTGGGAATGCTTTCGCTCGTTCATAGTTCTTGCAGGAGGTTTCCGAACTGCAGATACACTCAAAAACAACCACATCAAATTGGCCAATATATTTCTCAGGTAACGGGTCAATATCAGTATTCATAAATAAATCAGGATTATCGATAAGATCAACCTTAAAAATATTATCTTTATAAAAGCCATTGCAACTATTTGCCCCAAAAACCATAACGCGTTCTTCTAATCTTTCATCACATTGGGTTTTAAAAGCTTCAAAATCCCTCGTTTCAACTGCATAAGATTTAAAACTATTACTGCGCTCATATTCGTTAGGCACATCGTCTTTGAGCTTCGGGGGAGCATGTCCTATTCCATCATTATCTCCCATTGCCCACACTCCATACGCTCCCCAAAGCAAAGCGGTAGACACTAAAAACGATTTTTTAAGAACATTCATAAATACCTCCTTAGCATTTATTATTGTTGCATAAGTCTATTTAAACCTTGGTATCTTTTGTTGAGGACTATCATTTCCAATCTGTATTTATCCATGAGACAAAACGATCAAATTTTGAGCTAGAGATTCTTGTGGCTGTGTTATAATATTCCCCTCCTGTTGTGTGAATTCCAACACAATAATTCCCTTCGGGATGAGACAAATGAGACCATACGCCACTTCCGCTCTGTCCTCCTGTGGTATCTAAAGTGTATGTAAATTGATCTGAATCAAGTTTTTTGATAGAGCCAGGCATTGTCCACATCTGTCTACCATCCTTTCCTTCATCCCCCGGATAGCCAGTAACATTGATTGACAAGCTTTTTAGAAATTTATCCGTATCTGAGCTTATGCCATACCATCCCGTTTCTTCGCCTAAGTCTCGGTCAAGAATCAACATTCCCATGTCATAACGAGAATCTGTTTCATCTGTCCATCCTTTCACGGTCAATAAGTGAGTTACTTTTGCAGGTATGATGGGGTAATAAGTTTCATTTAGAGCAGGACTAAACGTTATGGCGGTCGCCCACCCTCCTAGATCTATGCTGTAAAGACAATGGCCTGCTGTAAGGACGTGTCTATGATTTACCATTGTTCCACTTCCTATGTATTTCTTCCCATTAGGAAAGAGCATCTCAAGGTGGCCATGTACGCGCCAAAGAACTTCAGTTGTATCGGTGACACGGACTCTATCATCTCGCCCTATTTTAGCACCAGTGAACATCCTCAATTCCTTTGGTCCAGGCTTGCAGTCTGTCACCTTGCTTCCATCGCTGAAGATTTTTGGATTAATAGCCCCATAGGTCGTGGCCAAAGACTGTTTTGTACTCAGTTTTATGGCGCGTGTTTCAAGTTTATCTTGATCTTCTCCAGAGATCTCTCTTTGCATACGGAATGGAGAGTAATGTGTTCCCGAGCTTGCCATTTCTTCATCGTCAGAGTAATCTGTGCAACAGCACATTCCATAAGAGTTCGTGATGGAATAACTCATGAGAGATGAGAAAGAAACGAATTGAATTATTTTTTTTGACCACGTCTTCTTCATAAAGCCTCCTTGTATTATAATAACAAAAATATTTTCCAATACTTTTTTGCTTACCGTATTAAGAGTCATCTGAACAAGCTATCCTGTAAATACCACTAGGAAGGACACCCAGGGGAGTTTTCCCTAGAGATTTAAATAAATTTTAAAACTGGCTAACCCCTAACTTTTAAAAAGCTAGGATTTAAATTGAAAAACCTCACAAAAAAGGAATGAAAAATTCCATTCTTTCTGTCCAGATGTCTCTTGCTAAGTTTTAACAGTAGTTGCCATCACCACAGTCATTCCGGCTGTGTGTGCTTTTTCCCTCAAAAAATCGTCATCAACTTTCTTTACAACATAGTTGAGGACGAAGCTTTTATAATTTTTCCCCGGATACATTGCCCGCGAGGGTGACATACAGAAGTCATTATCTCAAATTTTTCCATGGGCTTTTAGAATGATCTTATCTTGACCAAGATGGAATGAGGCTTCTATCCTCATAAGAAAAATAATAACAAAAAACGCACCGTAAAAATAAATACAGAAAGAAAAAAATCATGGCTAAAAAAATATTCCAGATCATCGCCCTCGTAACCTTCGCCCTGGGGTGGGCTTACCTTGATATATCTCCCATTTTTGCAGATGGAAATGTAACATGTAATACTTTAATTACAAATTGTGTGAGTCTTTGCAATGCTGGATGCCAGGGTCACGAAAGTGCATGTGATTTTGGGGGGAGTACGTGCTCTGGGTCTTGTGATTCTAGTAATTGCAAAGATATCTGTGATGCTGCTCTTGATCTTTGCCATTATACATATAAAGAAGAGCAACATCCGCTTCCCTATTTTTGTAGCAATGTTTTCGGTAATTGTGCCAATCTTATTGAGGGTGGGAATGAACTTTCTACCTGCTGCCAAAATACGTTTTGTCAGAGTTTTTACGCTTATGGGTGTCAAGACTAATAAAGGGCTCTGGTGCCGGATGCAAGATTCGAACTCGCGACCTACTGATTACAAATCAGGCAATGTCTTATTTTAAATTTCCTTTTGTTTCTTCATTCTTTCACTGTTTTTCTTGTTTTTTAGTCGATTCATAGTTCTCAAAGATTCTCATTTTTTCTCGTTAAATCTCATTAATTCTCCTCCTATTGGTGACAACCTGGTGACAATTCTTTTGCTGCTATCGTGACAACCTCTTCCCAGCATGCTATTTAAGTTCTTACGTTCATATAATATCATGGGAGAACAGATCATGCCTAGAATTACAAAACGATTTGTAGAAAATATCGTGCCAGATCCTCAGAATACTTTAAAGTATTGGGATGCAGAACTCAAAGGTTTTGGTATCGTTATTCTTCCTAGCGGAAGACGCACTTATTGCATTCAATACAGAAATGCTGATCGGATTAAGAAAAGACTTAAAATAGGGGTTCACGGGCAAATTACAACGGAAGAAGCGAGAGTATTAGCAAAAAAATACTTAGGTCAGCTTGCTCATGGTGAAGACCCTATGGAACAGAAAAAAACCGAAGGAACTCTACCTCGCATGAAGGAATTAGCAGTTCAATATTTTGAAAGACATGCCGACCGTAAACGTACAAAGAGCCAAAAAGAAGATAGGGCCATGATGAACCAATTTATTTTAACTTCCTTTGGAGAAAGGCGTGTAGCCCATATGACGTTATATGAGATCCAAAGCTTACATCTTAAGCTTAAGGGTACTCCCTATCGGGCCAATAGAATTTTAGCTCTTCTTTCAAAAATGTTTTCTCTGGCAATTTCTTGGGGCTGGAGGAGCGATAATCCTGTCCTTGGAATTGAGAGATATCCGGAAGAAAAGCGGGACCGATGGTTAAATGATGAAGAATTACAAAGGCTTTGGTGTACTCTTGAGGACTATCCAAAGCATCTGACCTCTTATGTTTTTAAATTTCTTATCTTAACAGGTGCACGTAAAAATGAGGTTTTGCAGGCTACTTGGGATCAGTTTGATTTTGACAAAGGAGTTTGGACAAAACCTGCACATTTGACAAAGCAAAAGAAGAAGGAGCATCTTCCTCTCTCTGATGAAGCACTTGAAGTGTTACAAACTATCAAAAAACTTATTACTCAAGATTCCCCATATCTTTTCCCCGGGAAGGTAGATGGACAACCTTTGCAAGAGGTCAAAACTTTCTGGAAAAGAATTCTTAAGGAAGCAAACCTAGATAATGTTCGTATTCATGATTTGCGTCACACACATGCATCCCACCTAGTTTCAAGCGGCCTTAGCCTTAGTGTCGTTGGAAGGTTGCTCGGTCATACCCAAGCTTCAACTACACAGAGATACGCGCATTTAGCTGACGAACCATTAAGACAAGCGGCGGAGTTGTTTGGAAGAAAGGTTAACAAATTAACAATAAAAGAGAGTTAAAAATACAAATTGATTGATTTAGTTAACTTTCTGTTTAAACAAATACTAAGTACTTTTCTATTTATATAGAGGGTCGTTCTCTAGTTTTCTTGAGTTCTAAATTAACTTAAATCTTTTCCAATCAAAATCAGGACGGATCTCTTCTTTTTTTACCTGTCCTCTTGTTGCCTTCTCAATTCTCATGCAATTGAGAGGGCTAGGGACAGCTTTCCCATGCGCCCATTTAAAAGCACTTGTATAATTTGCCCCAACAGCTATTGCAAGCTTTGACAAGGAGCCACATATATCTGCCGCTTTTTTAATAGACTCTATGTTATGTAGGTCTTTTTTAGGCATGGATTAATCTTTCGTCTAATTGTTTAAGCAATATTGCTAACAATAGCCTTGATTTCCTTTAGGTGCAACGACAATTGAAAATTGTTATTGACTAGTATATTGCTAAAGCAATATACTAAGCTATCTACTTAGATAGAAAGGAAACTAGAACATGAACGCTAATTCAATGAAAAATTATTACCTCATTAAGGAATTTATAAATGGCTTTTTAGATAAAAGAACATGCCCCTATATGAGCTTGAAAGCTGTTGATAGTCTCTGCCGTGAAGCGATTGAAAAGCATCTATCCCAAAATGCAGATATAAAGAATCTTATCACTCAAAGTAACGAGCACTGTGTATGGATAAAGGAATTTATCGTCAATTATACACTTTTAAAAATGCACTCTCATGCATTGTTATGGGAAATTGATGATCACAAACCGCGATTACAGGAGACTCTTCATGACTAAATTCTTTTTAATCCGTATAGTTAGGTCCATTTGTGATAAGGCCCTCAATTTTCTAGAAGATTTGAGGATGAACTCGTTTTTAATATCTCTGAGTATTCTTAAAATGGAGAGCGTGTAAAGCGCAGCCCTTTAGACACTTTCCAGCACATTTGCCATGGCCCACTATTCACTTTAACTTCGAAGGAATCATAATGACTGAGGAAAAACTAGCACAACTTGAGCATACTTCTCAAATTTTAATTTTTCAAATCAAAAAAGTTAATAAACTTATTGGACAGGCCTGGTACGAGCTTGAAATTGCTCGATCAGATTTACGAGATCTTATGGAGATTCATGAAGAATGGGAACAGGAGAATGATCTCAATCAAGAGCTACGGAAGTAAATGCCACAATACACCCCTATGCCCGCCATGAGCTTCCATAGAAGCCTTTTGAGAATGGAAAGAGGAGGAAACATTGTGAAAAGGGCATACATGAAAAAGGGAATAAGATTAAGAGATAAAAATTCTTCTCCTGGTTTTTAGGCTCTTTCAAAAATAGAGAACATTTCGTTTGCATAATGTGTCATTTTATGACACATTAGTAATATGAATGGAGAACAACATCATCTTTCTAATTTTATAGATTCTTTTCAAGCAAGGGGTAGTTATTTTTTTTCTAAAGATTCTATAAAACAACACCTTGGTGTTACCGATGACGCATTGAGGAGCAGCATTAAAAGATTAGTTAAGAAAAAGAGACTCATTCGTCTTAAAAAAGGATTCTACCTGATTGTTCCGACTGAGTATAGAAACATTGGAGCTCCTCCTCCTGAATGGTTCATTGACCATTTAATGAAGGAATATAATGCAAAATATTATGTAGGCCTATTAACAGCGGCATCACTTCACGGAGCTGCTCACCAGCAGCCACAAATTTATCAGGTTATAACTAACAAACTTCTGCGTCCTATAAAAATTGGAAGAGCAAGTATTGTGTTTTATTTTAAAAAAGATTTTAAAGACACTGCTGTTGCTAAAATGAATACACCAACAGGTTATATTTGTGTGTCAAGTCCAGAGGTAACAGCTTTTGATTTGATAAAGTACTTAAAACAAAGTGGTCATATCAACCATGTTAGTACAGTTTTAGCTGAGCTCGGAGAAAAAATTGATCCAAAGAAGCTTTCTAAAGTTGCAATAGACTTCCCTCAGGCTTGCATACAAAGAACAGGATATATCTTAGAGTATGTCGGCTTTAGGAATAAAATAAAGTATCTTTTGAAATACATCCATAACTCTCCTCCTAGGTATTATCCTTTGAGACCTGATAAAAATTGGAATCTAGAGAATAAAGACAAAAACTGGAATTTATATATAAATGAACACTTGGAACCTGATATATTATGATACCCATCGCTAATATTATTGAGTGGCGTGAAAATAGCCCTTGGATTATGACAGAGCAAGTAGAGCAGGATCTGATTTTATCTCGTATTCTTGTTGAGTTATATTCAGACCCTGTCTTAAAGGAAAAGATAATTTTTCGTGGTGGAACCGCGCTTCATAAACTCTTTGTCAAACCTCCTGCTCGCTACAGTGAGGATATTGATCTGGTCCAAATTGAAGCAGGTCCTATAGGTCCATGTTTGCAGGCAATACGAAGAAAGTTAGATAGCTGGTTGGGTAGACCTACTTGGAAGATTAAACCTGGCCGAGTTGTTTTGTATTATCGCTTTAATCCAGAAGGTTTGTTCGAACGATCCATGCGTGTTAAAATAGAAATTAATACACGCGAGCATTTTAGTCATTTTGAGCTTATGGAGGTTGAATATGCAGTTGAAAATTCATGGTTCTCTGGCAAAGCAGCCATAAAAACATTTTGTTTAGAGGAGCTTTTAGGAACTAAACTACGTGCACTCTATCAACGAAAAAAGGGGAGAGACCTGTTTGACTTATCTATTGTTATAGCCTCTTTTCCTAACTTAGATTTTGATAAAGTTATTGAGTCTTTTCAAAGGTATATATCTCATGACCAACAAACAATTTCAAGAGCAGAGTTTGAAGCTAATCTTATTGAAAAGTTAGAGGATCCTGTATTTCAAGCAGATATAACTCTCTTACTCTCAGAAAGTTTACATCTTAAATATGATCTTGTAAGCTCGGCTGAAATAGTGATAGCAAAGTTCATCTCAAGATTATCAGGCGAATCATGGAAAGGAAAAAGGAATCGCTGATGGCTTCCTTTTTCTTCTCTTCTTTAGTCTGCGCCTCTGAAGCTAATATAAAATGGTATAAGCTCTTATTTATAAGTATAAGAATTTAAAATTTTAATCTTTATCATTCACATTCATAATTCCTCTGGAGCATAAAAACAATTAACAGAATATTATGTGTTTGAAAAAATTTAGGCTTATCTGCCGAAAAATTTGGTTGCATTGTAATCTCACAAAAAAATAACTCTTTCAAAGATAGGCTAAGGTCTTAAGCTTAATAAAATAATAGGAGGAAGAAGCATGAATAGCATATTACCTTTTCAATGTAGAAATTTTATCATGGACCCTTTTCATGCCTTACGGCAAGAGATTGATCGGCTATTTGAGGTTAGTACATCTGTTCAGGGGTGCATACCTGAATTTGAAACTAAGGAAAATAAAAATGGCCTTGAAGTAACAGCTGAATTACCTGGTGTGTCTGAAGGAGACATAGATATTTCTCTCTCAGATGGGATTTTGACAATCTCAGGTGAGAAGAAGTCAGAAGAGACAAAGAATGGAGAAACATACCATATAATAGAAAGAAGATATGGAGCCTTTTCTCGTTCTTTAAAGCTTCCTTATGAACCTGAAGAGAAAGATATCTCAGCTTCTTTTAAGAATAGGGTCTTAAAAGTAGTTATTCCAAGGCCTAAGGAATTGAAGTCTAACATCTATAAAATTCAGGTTCAATCATAGCAACCTATGGAAGGAGTTTTAGCTCCTTCCAATAAAAAAGAATCAAGCGGGAAATGTTATGAAAAATTCTATTGATTAAGTTGATTAGGGTTGTTAGTATTTTTTAAAGTAGCAGGAGGGGGCTGCTAAAGCATTCCAATTAAAATAACAGGGAAAGCAAAAAGATCGTGTGGTCACCCCCACAATGAACTTCAGTAACTTCAGTTCAATGATTTTTATTATCCTTTCTCATTTGAATAGAAGGAGAGAATAAATTCTTATCCTTTTATGAATTTTAACTATCGTATAGCCCGTTAAATTTGTCCTATTTAAATAACATCTAAGTTTAGGCTGCCGTTTTTTTCTGACTTTTCTTGTGGGTGCCAAGGCCAATATTTTTGGCAATACTTTGGCGTTGTTTTGTGTAATTGGGTGCCACCATGGGATAATTGTTGGGCAATCCCCAACGTTCCCGATATTGGTCTGGAGTCATGTTATAAGAGGTTTTTAAGTGGCGCTTTAACATCTTCAATTTAATTCCATCTTCGAGGCAAATGATGTAGTCTGGTTTGATAGACTCCTCAATAGGAACAGCAGGAGCTGAGGGAGAACTCAACTTAAATGACTGACCTGAAGAAAGGTTACAGAGGCTTCTGTGAACAAGTTGAATAAAATCAGGAAGCTCTTCCCTTCCCAGTTCGTGGTTAGAAACATAAGCAGTAACGATCTCAGCAACAAATGGGATCATACTCATAGATTCATTGTTTTCTAACATAAAAAAACTCCTTATTAACGACAACCTTATAATGCTAGACTGCATACTTAACTCAAATGTTCAAGAACTTTTTTAATATATTAATAAAGAGGCTTTAAGATAGGGCTAGACTCAGTAAGGTGTTATGGGGACTTAAGACAGAATCTTCTTAAAGGGCTATGATTTTTTCCTTTTTGTAGCGTTATTTTTTACGTTTCGCACTTCCCTCCCCCTGTTTGCAAGTTTTTTTTAATTTATTTCTACTCTGAAAAAACAAACAATGAGGCAATTTCTTTCTCTAAATTTTGTTGTAATGGCTAGAAAATACCTGTTTTAAAGACTTGCCTTAAAGGCTACTTGATAAATTAAAAAAGCTCATTCATTATTCTGAAAAAAATAGGGAGAGAGTGTGTACCAACGTCCACATTTTAAAAAAGTTATAAAAAGAATAGAAGGCCCAAGATTCTTTATGCAAGTTTTAGCGGGCCCTCGCCAGGTGGGGAAATCAACCCTTGCGCATCAAGTAAGAAAAGCCATTTCTTTACCTTCTCATTATGCTTCTACTGATGGGGCAGATTCACATGACTGTAAATGGATTGAACAACAATGGGAAATGGCGCGGCAACTTACAAAGAAAGCCCCCAATGACTTAGGGACTTTGCTTATTTTAGATGAGATTCAAAAAATTCCCCGCTGGGCTGAAATTGTAAAAAAGCTTTGGGATGAAGATACTGTTAATGAAGTGAATTTAAAAGTGATGCTTTTAGGATCCGGGACCCTTCTTATTCAGACTGGATTAGGAGAGAGTCTAGCGGGAAGATTTGAAGTTATACCCATTTCTCATTGGTCATTTGGAGAGTGTCGCGAGGCCTTTGATTGGACTTTTGATCAATATGTTTACTTTGGAGGCTATCCTGGGGCAGCTCAACTCATTAAAGATGAAGAAAGGTGGTCTCATTACATCATTGATGCCATCATCGAAACAAGCATTTCTCGTGACATCATGTTAATGACGCGTATCTATAAGCCTGCTCTTTTGAGAGCTGTTTTTGAGTTGGGATGCCATTGCACAGGGCGCATTCTCTCTTATCAAACAATGCTAGGCCAGCTCCAAGATGCTGGGAATATTTCTGTATTAGCGCATTACCTTGAATTACTTTCAGAAGTAGGGCTTGTGGGAGGGGTGCAAAAATTTTCCACAGATAAGGTACGTCAAAAAGCTTCTAATCCAAAGCTGCAAGTTTTTAACACCGCTCTAACGACAGCTTTAGGTCATCTTTCCTTTAAAACAATGCGGCAAAATGAGAAAGCGTGGAGTCATCTCGTGAAGTCTAGTGTAGGAGCTCATATATTAAATTCAGCCCTTGGAACTAAGATTGATGTTTTTTATTGGAAGGAAGGGAGCAATGAGATTGATTTTGTTCTATGTAAAGACGAGAGAATCATAACAGTTACGATTGGAGATGATAAAAAGAAGCCAAGCTTTAGAGGGGTCGAGGAATTCTCTTATGCCTATACCTCTCACAACAACCTCTTTGTGGGAGAAGGGGGTGTTTCAGTTGAAGAATTTCTTTTGACTCCCCTAGAATTTTGGATGGATGAAGCTTCGGAGAAGCTTAGGGAATCCGCTTGAGCTCAATGCTGAGGAATATCTCTATCTGTTTAAGGCTTAGATGCTCTTGACTCAACTCTTTCTAAGGTTTGTCATAACTAAGAAAGTTATGGTATATTAATCCTATAAAAAATTAATACACAAAAGGAAACACTATTTTATGAAGGGAAAAACAGATAAAAAATTCATAAACAAACGAGGCCTTGTAGACTTGGTAGCAGAGCTTTCAGGCCTTTCAAAGGCAAACTCTGGGCAAGTGCTTGAGAGTATGATTCAGGTTATTCAAGAGGGACTTAAGGCAGAAAAAACCATAAGACTTTCGGGATTTGGGATATTCAGTATTTTACATCGTTCTGCAAGAGAAGGGCATAATCCTAGAACAGGGAAAAAAATTAAAATTCCAGCAATGAAACATCCTAAATTTAAGCCTGGAAAAGCTCTGAAGGGAAATATTTCCTAGAAATACTTGTGTCTGCAAGGAATATAGCCCTCCTTCTTGGCCATCTCTTAGCATGTCAGGGTGAATGGAATAAATGGATCGGAATTATGATTGAATATAAAGGATATGTTGGTTTATTTGAATTTGATGAAAGGTCAAGCTTATTTCTTGGAAAAGTGGTCAACATAGATACTTTAGTCACTTTCCAAGGAAAATCAATAAAAGAGGTCAAACAAGGATTTCAAGCGGCGATTGATGATTACTTGGAATGGTGCAAAAGACATGCCAAGGAGCCAGAAAAGCCTTCTACTAAAGTTAAAGATTCTACTTCAAATAATTGTAAAATAGTGGCCCCTTAACTTAAAGCTCTGAAAAACACACGTAAGGCATACATTTTGGGCTAAATGTGAGAGTTTAATGAGAAAAATCAATTGCCAAAGACTATTTCAGATGACAAATTTTTTGACGGCTTGGAAGTTCAGCCCATGATGAAAAAACCTTTGCTTGATCATTCTGCTACGAGAGATTTTGCAAATTCAAAAGTTTCGAGTGCCCGAAGGCGAGCTTGTGTGATCAACGAGCGGAAAAGGGTAAGTATCGCCTAATCTAACTCCTGCTGATTCAAGAACACCTGCTGGAGCTTCCCATGGGTTATGAATATATTGATCGGGAAGAAGGCTTAATTCAGGGATCCAGTGGCGCACATATTTTCCTTGAGAATCAAATTTTTTCCCTTGCATTACAGGATTAAAAATACGGAAATAGGGAGCAGCATCTACTCCACAACCTGTGACCCATTGCCAGCTTACAGAATTATTGGCGAGATCAGCATCCACCAAAGTATTCCAAAACCATGTGGCTCCTTCTTGCCAGGGGATCAGCAAGTTTTTTACGAGGAAGGAGGCGGTAACCATCCTAACCCGATTGTGCATCCATCCTGTATGCCAAAGTTGGCGCATACCTGCATCGACTAGAGGGTACCCTGTCAAGCCTTTCTGCCATTTATAGAGAGCAGTTTTATCCTGGATCCAAGGAAAATGATTAAATTGCTTACGTAAAACTTTATGAGGGAGTTCAGGAAAATAATAAAGTAAATAGTAAGAAAATTCACGCCAAGCCACTTCATTTAAAAAGGCCCAACTGCTGTGATTGAGTTCTCCTAAAGTGCTGCTTAAGGTAGAGTGCCAAATTTATCGTGGACTAATTTCTCCCCAATGAAGATGGGGGGATAACTTTGAGGTCCTCTCTTTCGGAAAATCTCTGTCCTTTTGATAGCTTTGAAGAAGATTTTCAAGAAAAAAAGATAATTTCTTTTTCGCCCCTTCTTCACCAGGAGTCCATTCTTCTTCTAAACCATAGGCCCAATTGGGATGAAGAGGAGAGGTTCCAGCTTTTTAAATCATCAGAAGAGATTGAATCGTCATACCTTTCAAGATTTTTGGGAATAGCCAAAGGTAGGGAAAATCTTCCTAAAGCTTTTAACCTTTTCCAGTAAGGTGTAAAAATTTCATAAGGAGTTCCAGCTTGCGTTTTGACGACTCAGCAAGAAGGGAAGCATTAAAGCTTTGACAGTACAGATACATTGTGGAACTTGATTATTTCTTCGAGAATTTCTAAAGGATTCCCCCGGCGTAGGATGAGCTTGAGTTCATATGCATTTAGTGATTTCTGCAAAGACATTAAGCTCTTATCAAGCCACATTGAGAAGCGCCTCCAGGCTTATAAGGATCCCCCTTATCCCAGATAAAAAGAGGAATGATAGGGAATTCTGCAGCTTGAACGAGAGCAGGGTTATCACAAAGTCTTAAATCATTGCGAAACCACATAATGGCTTGAGGGTTCTTTTTATCTTTCATAGTGTAGTGTATAACTTATTTTTATCATGCTGGTGACATTTCTTAATGCTCTCTTAGATACACATTGGA
Source organism: Pseudomonadota bacterium (assembly GCA_018242065.1). Taxonomy (GTDB): domain Bacteria; phylum Pseudomonadota; class Alphaproteobacteria; order UBA9655; family UBA9655; genus UBA9655. The sequence goes on from JAFECQ010000021.1 coordinate 20,577, forward strand.
TATCCCTAATTTGTTCCATTTATGAGTCCGTGTTTACTTGAATTGAGTTGGCGTTCTCCTCGTTGATGATAATGAAGGGATGTCCATCCCTTCATTATCAAAGCGGCATGTTCATTGTGAACGTGGATTTAAAACCTAGGAACATTTTAGGTTCTCAGATTTTGGGAGGTCCTCTAAGGGTACCCGATGAGCTTAGTTAAGCTACGTAATAGAGGACGAGGCGCGACTCAGACTCCGCCGGAAAAAAACACAATGCCCCTTAGAAAGGCGGAGGAGTATCTCTAATCTCCTTTGAAGTTTTCTCCATATAATATGAAACACTAAGCATTCTCCTTGTAAAACATTTTTTGCAACGCACCTAGCAGACTTAAAGAAGAGAGCCTATATCATAGAAAGGGTAAGAACCTAACTAAACAATACCATAGGAGAAATCAAATGAGTAACGTTCAACAAAAAATCATCCCTTATCAACGGACCACCCTTATATCAGATCCTTTTAATTTCTTGAGACAAGAGATTGATCGTTTATTTGAAGTGAGTTCTTCAATTGAAGGCTTAAGGCCACAATTTGAAACAAAAGAAAATGAGAACTCAATTGAAATAACGGCCGAATTGCCAGGAGTTGCAGAAGGAGATATCAATCTTTCACTCTCAAAAGGCATTTTGACTATCTCAGGGGAGAAAAAATCTGAAGAAAAAAAAGAAGGTGAAACATATTATATAACAGAAAGACAATATGGATCGTTTTCTCGCTCGTTAAAGCTTCCCTATGAGCCAGAACAAGATGATATTAAAGCTTCTTTCAAGGAGGGTGTTCTCAAAGTATCAGTTCCAAAACCTAAAGAAATGAAACCTGATGTTTATAAGATCCCCATTCAGAAGTCTTAAGCTGAAGAGAGGTTATACAAAGACCATCTCGGCCTTAGTAAGGAAGAGGTGGTCCTGCTCTCATTATTTTTCTTCGTAGATGAGAAGGTTGAAAAAGTGTAATTTTTTAAGAATTAACTTTTAAAAATCCAAGCATTTACGCTAATTTTATGTGTAATTTTTTTCAATTTACCTTTAAAAAAAGATTAAAAACACGAAATGAAAATAACAAAAAAAAATATCAAATTAAATTATTTTTGATCAATATTTAAACAATGGTACTTTATGGCTTTATCAGAACAAAAAAATATTCTCCAGCATATTTTTTTAAATAAACTTCGAAAAGAAAAAATACCTGTATCCATTTTTTTGATAAATGGGGTTAAACTTGAGGGTATTATTACATGGTTTGATGACTTCTCTGTGCTGCTGTTAAAACATGGCCAGCATCAGCTTATTTATAAGCATGCTATTTCAACCATTCTCCCCCCTTAATCCCATCGCACTCTTTGTGGAAGAAGAAAATTTAGAAGAACAAAAAACAAGAAAAGGATCCTAAAAACAGACTTTTAGGCATTCATATTTAGATTTATACCATCTAATTCTTTTCTTACAGTAGCAGATTAAGAGTGACTATCTATGACAATTATACCTTAGGCAAAAGAAAAGCTCATATCCCACTTTTTCGAGGATTAAAAAGAAATATGATGTAAGGCACTTTAATTGATGATCAGAATTCAGTATTTTTATAGGTTCATGTGGTTTTTTAAAACTGTAAGTTGTCTGAAAATCCTATTGAGTGAATAGTCAATGACTGGGGTTTATTATACTGACATTAATGATAAGATAAATCATAAAAATCGATGCAACGTAAAACTTTACATACACTGTTAAAATTAAATTTAAGAGACACTTTTAAATGGCTAATTTAAAAGAAATTGAAGGGAAAGTTATCCGTGCTGCAGAGGAAGCTCTGTTTCGTCAACACTATGTTAGTTCTATTGATGTTCTTATAGGGATGGGATACCTTCAGCCAATTCATGTTCAAGATTGGAAAAATGGTAAAATTCCCTATTTAGAAAAAGTAATTCCAGCTAATTTACATAAAATAAGTCACGCAATGAAGTGCTTTCGGAAATGGGCTGATCAAAAAGACTTAAAGCCAAGTGAAACAGTTTACTTAGCTAAAACAAAAGGCCCGAAAAGACCTTTACAATTCAGTAAAAGCGGACACCCCCAGATTGAATTGGCTTACAGAACACATTATATCTCACCCCTCCTTTCAGAAAGAAAACAAGAGCGACTTAAAGAGACATTCAATCAGTCTCCAGACCTCATTGTATATGTCATTGTAAAGGACTCACAGTGTTCTCACTGTAAGAAAGATCTTATGAAAGGGTATTTGTTATTTATGGAAGGAGAGCAGCCCTTATGTTTAGAATGTGCTGAATTAGGAGATCTGGTTTTCCTCCCCAGTGGAGATCCAATGCTGACTCGGCGGACTAAAAGGTATAGCGAGAAGTTGGCCATTGTTGTAAAGTTCAGCCACTCGCGCAAACGCTATGAACGTCAGGGAATCCTTATTCAAGAAGCTGCTCTGCGAAAAGCTCAATCGAACATAAAAAATTCTCTCTCAAAGAACGCATAGCAGATTATATAGGGAAAGAACTTTCTTAGCAGAAAAATGAGATTTCTTTAATGTAAACCAACCACCCCTCTTATAGAGCTTGGCTTCCTTCTTCGAGAATATCAAGATATGTATGAAATGTATACACTTTCCCTCTCTTTTTACCTGTGATTTCATGAATGATACTCATTTCTTTCATACCCTCTAAAGCCTTTAAAACAGTATGCGGAGATAAATCCAGAGATCGACTCAGTATTGGAATTGTTGTTATAGGATGGCGTTTCATAAAGTCAAAAACTTTGAGGGCTGAAGCTGACCCCTTCCCTAATAATTGAATTTGTTGTTCGCTTTTTTCCAAGGCTTGAAGAAGGCGCTTTGTTGCATGCGTCCCTTCTTCTGCGGATACAATTATTGCTTCCAAGAAAAATCGTGTCCATTCTTCCCAAAGTCCTTCCATTCTAACTTTTTGGAGAAGCTCATAATATTTTTGCCTGTTAAGTTTAAGGTAGTAGCTTAAATACAAAATAGGATGCCTCAAATACCCCCACTCACACAAAAGGAGTGTTATAAGAAGCCTCCCAAGCCTCCCATTCCCATCTAAAAAAGGATGTATACTTTCAAATTGCACATGAAACATAGCAATTTTCACAAGGGAAGGAATATGAGGGGATTTATCATGGATAAATTTTTCCAAATCTCCCATTAAATCCATTACTTGCTCAGGAGGGGGAGGAACAAAAACTGCATTTCCTGGTTTTGTGCCTCCTATCCAGTTTTGAGATTTTCTGAATTCTCCTGGATTTTTCTCCTGTCCTCTGGCGCCTTTGAGAAGAACTTGATGAATTTCCTTAATAAGTCTTAAAGAAATTGGAAATTGATCTTTTCGTACTCTTTTTAAGGCATAATTAATGGCAAGTACATAATTGGTAACTTCTTCTACGTCCTCAATAGGAACAGAAGGAGAAAGGTGACTTTCATGCAAAAAAATGTCAGCAAGAGAAGATTGAGTTCCTTCAATCTGAGAAGAAAGAAGAGCTTCCTTTCTAACATACAAGTATATAAACAAATTTATATCAGGGATAAAATCCGACATAGCATCAAGCTTGCCAATGGCAAGAATGGCTTTATCCAATAAAGAAGACCGCTGCATAAGTCCTCTTAAAATCACTTAATTTTCCTCCCAAAGACACTGTATATTTGTTATATTTTTTCTGTAAAAATAAGCAAATCAAAAGGATTAAAAGATGTCATTTTTAGTAAGCGAGGTGCAGGTTCGAATCAAAGACAGTCCCCTCTTAAAACTAAGGGAACTCATAGAATGGAACCAAGTTGTCAAAGAAATGGGGAGCTTAGGACGCTCAGCATATGGGCCAACAGGTTATGATCCTTTGAAACTTTTAAAAGCTTTGATTCTTCAGGCTTGGCACAGCCTGTCTGATGTGGGTCTAGAAGAAGCTTTACGCGTTCGTTTAGATTTCATGCTTTTTACAGGATTTGACCAAGAAGTTCCTGATGCCACTACCCTTTGTCGCTTTCGCAATCTCTTAACAGCCAGACATCTGTGGGAAAAGATCTTGAGATCCATCAATATCTCTTTAGAAGATAAAGGTCTAAAGGTTACAGCCAGCCATGGTGCTATTCTGGATGCGACCATCATTGAATCTGCAGCACGTCCTCGTAAGACTTTAGAAGCGGTTGTAGAAGATAGAAAGGAAGAGGAAGACAGGGAGATAATTAATGTAACCGTTCTTCCTGAAGCGCAGCAGTCTGTAGATCCGGATGCGCGATGGCTAAAGAAAGGCAAGAAAAGCTATTTTGGGTATAAGGGTTTTGCCGTTGTTGATGGCAAAGAAGGCTACATTGATCATATTCGTGTCAAACCCGCCAATGCCTCTGAAGTCAGGTCCATGGAAGAGGTAATTAAAGGGATGCCTAAGATCAAACGTCTTTATGGAGACAAGGGATATGCAAGCCAGGCCAACCGGCAACATTTGCGAGGGCAAAAAATAAAAAATGGGCTTATGTATAAAGCGAGCCGCGGATATGAGCTGAGCGACCACCCAAAGAAATTCAACCGTTTGGTTTCTCAAGTTCGGTATCGTATTGAACAATGTTTTGGAACTTTAAAAAGACGGTTTCGGTTTATGAGAGCTTCTTACCTAACGGAAATAAAAGTAGAGGCTCAAATGACCGTCAAAGCCATTTCCTTCAACCTCTTAAAGGCTTATAGACAGGCGTATTGCGCCTAAATAACACAAAACCTAGGGGAAAAGGCATGAATTGGGAATAAAAACGAACAACCTTAGGCCATATTAGAGCATGGAGTGCTCCAAAAATCCAAAAAATTAGCCTAATGCCTTTTATGCAGCGGTCTTTAAAGGATAGAGTTTACTTACATCAAGCAAGTTTTCGTCCAGTTTTCCAGGGATATGACCTTTCATTCTATAATTGGTCCAAAATTAAATTAGCAGCTTTTTTAGATTAAGGGCTGGACAAGGCGAGCATAATTATTCTAAAATAATATATTGTATAAGAGAAGACTTTACATATGTGTTGGTTCCTAACCTAGGAAAAGTTAAGCTCATGATAAAAAAAATTATGATTCTAATGCTTGTTTTTTTCCCAACTTCATCTTTTGCTTTAGATAACGAAATGTCTCTGAGAGATGAAGCTCAATACAATCCAAAGGTATTGAAAAAGAAAAAAAGGACTGTGACAGAAGGAGACTTAATCCAACAAAAGTCTGGAGGTTGGCGTAGTTTTCTTTGTGCTTTTTTTACAAGTTGCTTAGGTATAGATGAAGTTAATGAAGAAGAAAAACATAAAGAGACTAAAGACTTAACTGCCGATCTGAGGACTCCAGAAGCTCATATAAATTTTACCTATGGACGTTTTGGTGTACATATTCGAACAGATCAGTATGTTTGTGGAGCTGGTCACGTTAGATTTTTAGATGGTAGGATAGATTATGAAATGAGCTACAAGTTGGACGCTGCTATAAGCAAAAAGGCTTTATATGACGCGGAAGTTCGTCTAAGGAGAGACGAAGTTAGAAGAGAACTTTTCCAAAAAGCCTCAAGAAGGTGGTTCTGATCCTAAAAATAGGACCGGGTAAATGAAAAAATTCTTAATATAAAAGATACAAAGATAAAGATAATTTTCCAAGATCCCATTTCTATTTGGCAGTCAAGGCTAATTGACCTTTCCTCCTATAATTGATGCGGAATTAAGTTACTATGAAAAAACTTTAAGGAAGAAGCCATTGATGAAGAAGCAGTATGAAGCAGAACAGATTATAGAGGTGTTGAGGCAGTGCGATGTAATGCTGGCTCAAGGGAAAAGCATCAGAGAGATTTGATAGGAGCTAGAAATTTCGGATACCACCTATTACAGTGGTGAAGAACTTATGGACGAATAAGGTCGACCAAGCAAGATGCTTGAAAGAGTTGAAACGAGAGAATATGCAGCTTAAAAGAACTATTGCTGATCTGACCTTGGATAAGCTTATCTTAAAGGAAGCGGCTCAGAAAAACTCTAAGCACGGAACGACAGAAAAGCTGCCCAATAAGAGCTGAGCAAAAACTGATAATCTCCCAACGTCGTATCTGCAAGGCATTGGGGACCAATCGTTCGGAGCTTAGATCGCAGCCCAAGAGAAAAAAATGAGGCTCTTGAAGACAAACCATATTCTCTTAGCGAGCCAATATGGGGTGGTATGATTATCCCCGCATCCATGCTCTTCTCAAAAGAGAAGAAATCATAAACGCAAAGAACCCCTGTGCGACGAAGCAGTCCTTAAGATTCCAAAAAAGCACTTTAAGAGACGAAGGCTTTACCTGAATATGAAAACGGATCTTGTGTTTGCCTTTGTTCTTGTTGGGAGAATCATGTTTAGAACTATGATTTTGTGGCAGATCGTCTCGTTAATGGAAAAAAAATTCGTATACTAATCCTTCCTGAGGGGGAATTTGAATGCCCTACCTGGCAAAGTGCCCTCATTCACAAAGATCAGCATATTATATTCGAAGGTCATTTTATTCATGTTCCCATGCTTATGTAGAAAAAACCATTTGGATCAGAGTCACTATACGTATAGTTGAAGTTTTCTTTGAGCAGGCGCATATTAAAACCCATATTCGTGAGAGTCGCAAAAGACAATGGATTACAGATAGACAAGATTATCCTAAAGGGGTTCGATATTTCTTAGAGAAAGGCATTCTTGAGTATTTGGAAGAAGCAAAATGGATAGGGGACTCTGCTCATGCTTTCCTTGCTTAATTTCTAGCTAAGCCGAACTTAAGCTTAACTGCTCAAGCTGTTGTAAGGCTCGCTGAGACTAACATCCCTGTCCGATTGGAAGCCGCTTGTAAAAGAGCGATCCTTTTTGAAAACTCAACCTATCAATCCCTGAAGAAAATTCTCGAAGGTGGTCTTGAACAAAAACTTCTCTTTGAGGAGAGATTAAATCGACTCTCACCTGTCCAAGTGGCTGAATTAAGTTAACTCCCTCTGGATCAATTCTTTTGATGGCCGACAAACATATAATTTGTATGCAATAGGTTGCGTTGAAAAAATAGATGAAAAAATAGATTGAAATAATGTGAGGCATCATCTATTATAATTATATCAAGGAAAACTTTAAACTTAAGGAGAGAGAAATGAAATTTTTCGTATCAGCAAGCCTTCTTGCCATATCTATATCTGTTGCTGCTCATGCAGGCCCAGGTGCTTCAAGAATGGCTCGGGTAGACGAGCTTTATAATTTATCGAGGATAGTTCTTATGCACAAACGTTTGATTCATACACCAGCTACAAGGAAAGCTTTTTCAACGCAAAAAGCAACAAAAGCTTTTAAGCCACAAGATCAATCTCCTCAGTTTTCTTACGTGCCTCTGCCCACAAAAGTTGAATTTTTAGATGTGGAGCATGAAATATTTATTCCTATTTCTCCAAAGAAACAATTTTCTAAAGTATCTCCTCCACATATCAAAAAGGAAAGCGATCACACTGTGGATGTTGATTTTAAAAAAAAGTAACTTTTTCTGATAAAGAAAATTTTAGAAATCAGGAAAAAGACAAACACGTTATAACAAGCAGTCCTTTTGGTAAAAGTTTTGACCTTCTTGATTCTCTGTTTGATAAAAGAAAGCATGTAATTGATCCACATCTTTTTCCTTGGAGCACTCATGGGTATTTAGAGTGTGTTTTTGCAGAAGGATTTATTCATAGAGGAACTGGAACATTAATTAGTGAAAGCTGTTTAATGACAGCGGCTCATTGTTTGTATGCTAAAAATAAGAAGGGGCAACTTGAGCCTCCTGTTGAGATTTCTTTTACTACCGGATTAAGACGCGATGGAAGATATGCTTGGCGCTCTTTCGGGAAACATTTTAAGGCTCATCCTGTGTATATAGAAAACGATGAGGAAGAAGCCTATGATTTTGCCGTTATAAAGCTCGAAGAAGGCATTGGAAAGCAAGCTGGCTGGGCTTCTTTAGGAGTTGCCGATAGTGAAACACTGAAAAGCATAACAGTCAACATTACAGGATACCCCGGGCAAAAAGGGTTTATGGATACATTACTTAGAAGGCCCACTTATGACATGTACACTATGAGTGGGCCTATTGTTTCAGTCAAGGGTCATAAGATTTACTATAAAATCGATACTTCAGGCGGGCAGAGTGGAGCTGGCGTTTGGGTTATGACCGAAAAAGGTGAGCCACAGTGCATTGCGATTCATACAACGGGCTCTAAACTAGAGGGAAATGGCGGCATTAGAATCAATGATGCTAATTTTAATCTTATAAATGAGTGGGTTGATGAGCTTGAACGAAAAGAATAAATTGTCTTATAGCTAACTTTTCTATTTTACAATTTCATCATCTCTGATTCCTCTAAAGACTTTTGCTACTTTTGGGAGAATATCTGGGGCTAACTCATGTTCTTCTGCCTGTGTGTCCAAAGACAAATAAACTTTTTGGAGTTTTGGAAATTGATGGGGCAAATTTTCAAAAAGTTGGATAGAGTCTTCATCTGAACTTTTTAAAATACCAGTTATGTGAAGCTCTTCAACTTCTGGCAAGTGAATAGAAGAAAGAGTCCTAAGAATATTTGCGGTATCAAACCAACAATTGATGCGTTTTTCATCTTCTATATAAAGCCCAAAAGCTAAGTTTCGAAGGTTTAACTTCTTCAAGGACGCTTGGTGTTTCTTAAGAACATCCATAATTCCACGGAAGGGTGTAGCATATGTCCAAAAATACTCGTGTGGTGAAACGTGATCTTCTATGGAATCATCTTCTGTCCATGCTACCGTTACCCAATAATCTCTTGTAGAGAGTACGCTATCTTCAAGAGAAAATTCTTCAATTGATGGAACAACAGAGAGTATCTCTTTTAATTGGGTTACTCCTTCAGGAAGTATATTTTTATTCTTGATAGTCTGACAATTATCACTCGTAATTTTTTTAACTTCTCCCAGCTTATCCTCCAGAGGCAATAATGTGCCTGCCATTTTTTGATTAAAGTTTTTAACTTTGATAAGCTCTTCTAATGGTGCGTGTCCTCTTTTACGTTCAATAAGGGCTCGTGTTGAAATCACAGAGGAGTGCTCATCCAATTGGTCTCCCTGACCTGTTTTGGAGAGAAACTCAGCATAAAGTCTTAAAAGCTCTAATCCTTCATTAAGAGTCCCCTCCCTATCAATTTGCTGAAAAGCAAGTTGCAATAACTCCCCCGCTTTTTCGAAATCATTTTCCTTAAGACAATTTTCAGCAAGACGTAATCGCGACTTAGGTGTTGCAAGGGGGCTCTTAATAGCTTGCTCTAAAAGGAATGCACTTACATATTTCTTAAATTTAACGATATCATGAGCTGTAAGTATCTTTGGAAAACTAGGAATCAATCTATCCTCAGCATCCTCCCATTCTAATCTTCCGGAATCAGCTCTCGAAGGAAGTCTAAAATTATTCCAATGGGGTTGCCTTGGTTTAAGATCTTCGTCTACTTTTGGTGTGTTTCCTGTAAGAGCAGCTGTATGGATTTGATGTGTCAGCCTTTGTATTTGTTCCTTTGTATATCCCCGTACTCCATTCCATGAAAAAGGAAGACCTAAATCATTTAAAAAAGCCAGAGTTTCATTAAAAGAGGCAAAAGGAAACAAATTTATACCTGTGTAAAATACTCTATAAAATTCGATTTCTCTTTCAGCTAAAGTTTGTCTTTCATCAAAAATAAGGGGAGTAAAAAGATAATCGGCATTCTGGACTTCGAATTGTGGCACCACGTGGGATTTATATTTCACATTTTTATTTTGTTTTTGTGCTTCGCGATAACAGTGCTCATAGAGTGAGCGTCCAGGAGTAAGGTTATTTTCAGGTAAGTAATAAACCCGTCCTTCATAAGATGGTGAAGGTCCTGAAAAGTTCTGTCGTAGACCTAAAAAGATTGAACTTGTGGGAGCAACGGTAATCTCTCCATCCTCAAATGTAGACCATCTGTTTTTCGCCTTATGGAATTCAAGTCGTTGCCTCTGAGATAACACAGGAGCATCCTTATCTCGAATATAAAGTTGACGATAAGCACTATATCCCATGTCTTGTGTTAAACTTTTACGCATATCTCGATTGAGAATAGGCTCTTCAGCAACGAAATTTACAGGATCTTTGTTTGAATTAAAGGGGGACTTAGGGTACGGAGTATGGAATCTATCAAGTAAATGGCTACCATCAGCCCCAGATTCTTCCTCATATTCTACGGGAAGTCCAAGCCGGGGTTCATCTGATTTTATGGCATAGGCAAAACACTCTAGTGGATCTTTTCCCCTTGTTATCCATCCGAAGCGACCGTGAGAATCAGGACCAAAAACTCTTATCTCAAAGGGGGTTGAGGAAGGGCCAATCGTCCTAAGAATAAGGTGACCATTTAAATCTATAACGTAGGTAGCTGCTAAAGAAAGACGGGGAAGAAAAAGAGGAGGCAACTCGTGAAACGCTTGAACTCCAGCCTGAACATGCGCATGAGTTAAAGAAAGAGGTGTTACAGCAATAGGGCCTGATAAAGGATGAGCTACAACGAACGAGATATGTTCAGGAAGCTGAAAAGAAAAAAGGAGTTTTCTTGGCTTTTCAGGTGCGACTTTCACAGGAAGCATGGGAACAACAGTAGTAAGTGACGACAGAACAGGAGTTGTGCTTTTAATAGCCTCCATAAGGTTTTGATATTGTAATGGAAATCTGTCTCGAAAATTGTTGACAATTGTAGGTGAATGCGTTGTTGAATTCTCCTTGATAAAAGGATCTAAGCAACCCTTGCTTACTCCAAGCTGTCGTGCGATTTCAGCTTTATTGCCGATGCGAACATGCCAATTACGTAGATAATTTCTGATTTCATCTTGGATATCTGCAAATGCAGAAAAAGAAGTGATAAAAATATAAAATAGTATATAGAAAATAAACCTTGTTATACTTTTCATAATTCCCGTATTGTTATGTATTTGATAGATTTACTAAAACCTCTATCCTTGCCAGCAATCTGTTGAAACTTCTTTTTAATTTCCCTGTTTTTTAATTAAAAATTCTAATGTGTGTTTGAGGGTAATGTTTGCGTGCATACGTTTGAACCTTTTTCCTATCATAAGAAGGCAACTTCACAGTCGTTCCTCTAACATCAACGAAAAGATCATCTACCCCATTTTCAAAGGAGTTAAAAAGGGCCTTAAGAGCCTGAGGAGATATATGAGGGAGCTCAAGAAAAACTAAACCTTGGTAGTAAAGTTTCTTCTCACGTATAGCCCGTTGTTTAAAGCCTTCTATAACATCACCTACATTATTTTGGGTAATTTCAAAATCTAAAGCAATGTTTAGAACATCTGTATCGGCTAAGGTTTCTATTAAGTGGTCACGCAGCTCATCATTGATGACAGCTGATTGTGGGGCTCTACCATTTTTCACTACAAGACTCAGCTGATCACTCCATTCTTTATATTTGCCTTCATTTTTCTGTTCGTCAAAATAGAGAAGAAGTTGAGCCATATGCTCGGCATTCGGGGCTTGTGTTAATTTCTGTTCAAAAAAGCTTATGAGAGCATCCATTTCTTGAGGCTTAATTGGGATCTGAGGAGCATAGTTTGTAAAGAAGAAGACGTCTTCTGCTGGATATCCCTTTCTTTCAACTTCTTTAAGTGCTCTTTCCACCCAGTATCTTGCAAGGTGTGGAACATAAAGATGCCCCTCAAATTCCATATACACAAATTTAGGATCATTAAAGAGTTGAGCAATTTGAAGCATATTTTCTGTTGTGGCATCATATTCAGCAGCTCTTTCCATCCGATAAGCGGCAACAGTTCGAACAAGAGCATTCCTTGCTGAAGAAGGCCATATTCCTTCAGGAACAACCTCAAACCTTCCGCTTAAGGAACGGTATCCAACGTGCTCAGATAGTTTCTGAGCCCGGCGTCGCTCTTGGGGAGTGTCAACTGTATTGTGTCCCCAAATCGTTTCTGCCACTTCATTCTTAATTTTGTATTTGTTTGCAAAAAATTCCCAAGGGGCTTTGCTGGGTGCAAGAGCTTCAACATTATCCGTGTAGGGATAAAAATTAGGAAAGTAAAAGGCTTCTCCAATATTTCCTGTATCGCGGTCAAATAAGCAAAAAATAAACCCCTCAGGGATAGGCTGCTGAAGTTCAGTTTTTCCTTTTTTGCGTGTAATAGAAAGAGGTTTCTCCCCATAAATGGCGAGCTCTTTGTAAGAGTACTTTTTTTCTTCAGCATATTGCACTAAAGGATTTCGGATAAAGCGATTGTAACGCGCATTTTGTGGTGTATAGTTTCTGACATCTGCGGTTGAGTTGGATCCATTATGTGTAATTGTTATCGCATGATCTATCCCATGACCTGGATCAAACACGATATCTGTATCGTCAGGGCTAAGTTTTCGTTTGTCTCTTTTTTTATCCACCTTCATCTTTTTCTCTGTGAGGGAATAAACTTCTATGAACTTTGGCTGGTGATGTCGCCCATAAGCTCCCTCGTCTATTTGGGGATCTTTTTCTTGAGGAACCGCAAAAGCTTCATAGATAGGAAATAAATTCTCATCTCGCTGAAGATAGTTCATATGCGTTGGACCTACATAGGCTACATCTTCCCGCGTTGAAGAAGTCACAACTTTTTTATGAAAAGATCCCTTGCCGTAAATTTCTCCTCGATGAGCCAAAGGTTTTTCATTTCCTTTTAAGGTTGCGAGCCCTTTTTCAAAGTCTTGGGGGAGAGTCTCAACATCAGGTATCAAGGGTTGAGCGTGCTTGTATCTTTCCTGCCAAAGTCTGTATTGCTCTCTGTCTTCCACGTCGTAATCGACAGCTGTTTTGAGAGTCGATAGAGGGAGCTTTCTAGAGGCTTGAGTTTCAGATGATGGAGTTAAGGGACGGAGGTTTGTCTTATCAGGATGATCTTCATCCATTCCCCATGTAGGAGAGATTCCTAAAAACAAACAGCTTGAAATTAAAAGTGATTTTTTTAAAAGGTACATAAATCCCTCATTCTTGCTTTTACTTATTCTACAACATGTCAGAATAATTTTTTGTTTATTTTAAGATATCTTAAAATTAACTGATGTCCAATATTGATTTGGTCTATTTATCCCTTAAAAGATTAAAGTGTGTCATTCCATGCGTATGGAGCATATTAACCTTTTTTGTTATCCCTCCATCAAAAGAATGCACGACATACAAGTGTTGAGTTTTTGGATCTTTAACCCAAATCGTTAATGAAATTCCTTTAAGCTTTGCAATTGCATCTAAGCTTGTTGTTCTTGTGTCATGCCCTAATCCGCGAATATAAGAGAGCCATTGCCCGGACTGCCCTACGTAAAATCTGACGAATTTTTCAAAAGTCTCTTTTTGATGAGCATATGCGAGAACTTCTTGATTAATAGACACGCATTCCTGCAATTTTTCCTTTAATAAAACTAAAATGGGATAGTCTTCTGCAGAGTATAGGTCCAATAACTCATGGGCTGTTTTTCCTGATACTCCCACTTGATTGTTTGCTTCTCTTACAGCCTCATCTAAATTGCCTTCTGCATGTAAATAACGATCATGAAGTTCACGATAAGCTTCATCTTGCATTTTTTTGGGAATTCCACCCTCTATAAACGCCTCAAAAATTTCATCACCAACAAGATCTCTAATCTCTTGGTCTGATGAATTGTCTAGTAGTAATTTCGCTGCTTCTTTCCTTGAAAGACCGAGACAGTGTAAGGCACAGTCGTTATCTTCTGGTATGCTGATTTCTTCAAAACCTATTTCTGCCGTGTTTAAAATGCCAACATGCTCGGAAATAATCTCCACTTCATGGTGAGAAGGCTTCTGCGATGGTTTTGGGAATTTTACTTTTTTTGAAGTGAGGTCAGAAAGGATAGAAAAAAGGTCTTCTCTTTTTTGAGGAGGAGTATAAAGAATATAGCGTGGATTCAGGGATGGAGACAATGTCAAGTTGTCATAAAATTCTTTTAAGGGAAAATTTTTATTTTTTGATGTTTCTAACCATAGTTGAGCTCCAAATCTTTCATCTTGTGTTAGGGTTGGATAATCATTTTTCTTAACTCCACGATTTTTTTCAGTACGTTTTTTCTTAGGAATCAATCTTCTTGCATCTACTACAGGGAGCTTAAACGCATGACCTGTCTTTAAAGACATGTTGATCGTTGCATTTTTCAAAACAAAATCTATGCCAAATAAATCTCCTAAAAGCAAAGGAATATCTCTAAAAACAACAACGATGTCCTCTCCCATTCTCGTCAAAGTTGATATTTCAGTAACATCATGATTATGCAGGATTTCTTTTGCTCGCAGTATATATTGATCCAAAGTAGCAGCAGCTCTTGAAAATATATTTCTTTGACCTGACGCAGCGCTTGTTAAAACATCCCATAAATTTTGAGCATCTTGCCGGAAACAACCTATAATATATTGTCCAGCTAAAGATGTGATAGAATCCTTTAAAAAAGTGTCAATTCGTTCGGTAGGAGATACTTTTTTATAATCTGAAAAGAGGGAGTTTAATTTCTTAAGGACATCATTAATCCGTCCACATAGCATCGCGACTTTCTGTTCTGTTGTATACGATTTCTTTTCTTGGTTGGGACGTCGTAATTTCGTAAGCTTATGATATTTTTCCCATACTGTCAGATCTTCTACAGTCGTCAGTCCAATCTCCTTTAATTTCTTTTCGAGGTTATTCCATTGCTCATAACTATGAATATTTTGGGCGATTCTTTCTAATTCTTCTTGCTTTTTTTCTACAGCATCTAGCACATCTCGAACTTTTACTTGGTCCTTTCCAGAAAGTTTTGAATCTTGGTCTTCTTTTTGGGCAGCACATCTCTTTTTATAGGGCTCTTCTAATTTGCTTTTTCTTTCACTCTTTGAAACCTTAAGCTGATCTAAATTGTCCATAAAAGATTTTCTATCTTCAAAGTTGACTGATTCATCTTCAAGAAGTGTTTTCTTTATGAAGGATAAAGCTTTGGCGGTCGATGCGAAAGACTGCCTTGTTGATGTTGTTAATTCTCGTTCTTCAGGAAGTGTCAGATATCCGCTGATTCTTCTATGGAGATTGAGAATGCTTTCTAAACGTACGGGCTGATAAACTTGAGGCTCATTATTATAAAAATGTGAAATACGTGCCCAATCCCAATCGAAGCAACTTCTTCCCTGGCTAATCTGTGGAAGAAGGAGGGTAAAATCATGTAGCATAGAATTAACCCATAAATCCTCATTTAGATCTAGAAGAATTTGATGAAGTTGTTCTTGAGCTTGAGCATCATGAAAAGCGTTTCTAACCTTTTTGAAGGCGTCCCAAGAATCATTAGTAACTGTGCGTAACTTCATGACAGGAGATATAGTAACACTACATTCTCCTATAACATTTAAAATGCGCAACAAGGCATACCTATATTTAAAACTATTCTTTTTTACGCTTGTAGAAAAAAATGGAGTGAGGACCTCCTCTATTCTTTGTAAGCTGTCCATATCTCTTACAAATGATCCGAGGGTAGAAACTGCAAGAAATTGTGCTGATTCAGGGGGGGTAGCCCATTTTATTTCACCAATCATTTCATCATGATAAAAATCGATAAGGTTTCCAAGTTCATGAGTAAGACTTCGGAATTCTTTAATTAAATCAGGAAGAACTTGGCTGAAGACGGTTCTTTCATCAGAAATGTATCTGTTTTCACCAAGCTTAGATGCAAATTTTCCTACTCCTTCTAATTGCCTCCAAGGGATTCTTGAGTATAATATTTTTTTTAGAGAGAGCCTTTTCGTACTTAGACTGCTCGTTTCATCATTTAGTCTCCCTTCTTCTTGTTTAACATCCTCGAGAGATACATCTCGCAAATCATGAGGAATCCACTTAAAGGCATTCATTTTCATCTGCAAGGCTGCAGCAAAACCAAACATTTCTCTCTTTAGAAATGCAATTTCTCTTTCATCATAATGAGCTTTAAGGGGAGCTAGTCCAATTCTTCTAGCCACAGTTCTGAAGTGCAATAGGCCCACAAGCGGGTGCTTAACTTCTAGCCCAATCTTACTGTCTTTTAAGGGTTGGCAGGCTTGAAGAAAGTCAGGAGCTTCATCGAATTTTATGGGAGTTACTCGAGTTCGAAGCTGCTTGTTCCACTCTTCAGTCGTATCAGAAAAATCGTACTCCGAAGCCCAATCTCCAATGGCAAACAATTCTATTGGCAATAACTCAAAGAAAAAGATCCAGGCGGTACAACACGCAATAAAGGTTTTTATTCTCATATCTTCTTACACACCCTCCCTTAATAAAGCTCTATGCATAAGTTTCTTATTTAATTCTAAACTCAGTTAAAGGTGATAATCAAAGGATAAATTTTGTGGCATTCTTTCTTCGATTGCTGAAAAACTTAAAGTTTACCTGGAAGAAAAATTAACAATCTCCTTTCTTGAGGTTGTTCATAGTCTTTTGAAGGCATGTCTCTAGATTTCTCTTATCCTCTTCATAATGGTATTATGAGGTACCTTATCGATAAGACAGGTAATAATTAGCTCCAGAGACTCTAATTGGTTGTCTTGATCATCATGGATTTGAAATGCCTGTTCCACTAATGTACCAACATCCTCAAAACTTTCCAATCTATTCATTTTTTCTAACCAACTTTCCTTTTTAAAAACTTCAACTGCATCTGCAGGACCGAAATTAAATGTTTTTGGTAACCAGCTTAAAAAGTTAGAGAGTGTTTTTCTCTGTTCCGCATTTAACTCGCGAAGCTGTTGAGCTAATAATTCCCAATCCTCACAACCATGGCTTCCTTTTAACTCAGAGTATCCCTCACTATCATAAATGTCTGCAATTGTATGGCATAAGCTCTTTAAATCATTATCATCCAAGTTCCTAAAGGCTTGTACAAAACTTGCTAAGTAAACAGGAGCTTGCGTTTCTTCTGGCTCAATTCCCATTGCTCGGAGGTTATCATAAATCATGTGATATACATAGAGCAGATCTCCTCTGTTTTCTGTATCAACTAGATGGCTATGCGTTGAATTGAGAAAACTATGGCAAAGACTCAAACGATCTTCGAGTTCAAAGTGATCTGAGTCCACATCAAAATAGTCCGAACCAAAAATTATATCGGCTACGGGGTAAACATGAGAAAATTGCTCAATAGGAAGAGCAGCAAGAGACTGAGATATTGATCCTATTGTACTTAATATTTCATGCTCTAAAATATGAGAAGAATTTCCTGCATGTCCAAGAATGCTTCTAAAGGTAACATCAAACACCATTTGACGTCTATCTTCCGGAACTTCTTTCAGTTTACCCTTAATTGCCTTAATTTCCTTAGGAGAAAGGGCTCTGAATTCATACTCTAGGAGTTCCCTTGAATCCTCATCTAGAAAATGATTAATCTTAATTTTAGCCCTGCCTTCTAAAGTTCTATGCTCCCCACTTACCTCATGAGGATTTTGGAGTGTAATTCTCATTCTATTTAGCATATCTTCTAGAACTGCCATGGTATCTTCTTCAGAGAGAAGGGAAGTAGGATTTTTTAATCGAAGCCCTCTATACGATCTTTGATCAAATGCTCGGACGCAAATTTGAGACGCTCCCCCTTTCATACGATGAATAAGTTTATGTATTCCAAAGGGCTTATGTTCAAGGAAACTCTTTATTGTGCTTTGAGTTTCTGGATGAGCAATTTCTGTTTTTCTACAAATCTCTTCTTCATTAAGCTCATCATCCATATAGGCTTCAGCTGTCTTGCTTTCATTACGGTATTTAGATTCAGTGAGAAACACATGCAAAGGCTTACCAATATTATCCACATATACCCCATCTAGGCCATGATTGCTGCCATTTTGAGAAGGTAGCTTAAAATAACCAAAACTTAGAAACGTCAATTCAGTTGCTAATTCACCTAATCTTCCTTTCTCCTTTCCACGCACATCTTTATTCCCTGGTATCTGTTCTTCTGTCCCAACAATCCCATTTATAATAACTTGCAAACTACCTTTTGGAGTCGCAGAAAATCCTTGAAGTTTGCTATAAAGTCTCCCAGCTGGTTTTTGGGTTTTCGTTACACCCCATAATGTGTGCCTTAAGAGATATTTTCCATCCACAGTGGTAGAAGGTCTTATTTTATTGTTAAGAAAACTCCCTCTTGTCCTAATAATAAAATTTGTCAAATCAAACTTATCAGGCAAAGAAACATTCCCTGAATGACCATACAAAATCCCCCATTCATCTTGCACCAGCCATCCTTCTTGTTGGGGATTTGGAGAGGTATGATAGCACACATGCTGAAATTTTTGGGCCTCAGTATCAAAGGCTGCAATGCGCATTCCTCTCCCAGAAGGAAGAGCACATTCATCGACATCAATAAAAATGTAAGAGTAGGAATATGAACTAAAAACAAGAGAAAATATAAGCGCACTAGATAATTTTTGTAAATAAGCCATAGACTCCCTACCTTCATGATTTTTTATCTTGTATAAGGAAAAAGTATCATCATCCAGTTCGATTTTAAAGCCTCTTTTATGGTGAGACTCTAGGGGATATTCCTGAAAATTGGAAAATACTTTTAAGGAGCTCTTTTTCTCTTATAGCATAAGAAATTATCAACCTCATCAAAGTGTTGACTTTGGCGTTGCAAGAAACCCTCGTTAAAAATCTCTTCTTCTTTACTCATTCTTTGGAGCTCTGCTTCCATCTTATTAAAATGATCACTCATCTCTGTACCCATTTGTCCTGCCTTTTCTTCGAGTTTTTTTAGAGAGTGCTTACTAGCTGCTTTAAGCGCCAATTCGTCCTTAGCCATGGATGATTGAAAATTATTTACATGGCGAAACATTTGACTGGCAAACCAAAAGAATACGATAATTGTTACAACGCCCATAAATGAAAGCAGAAGAGTAATTTTATGTCCTAATGTCATAATGCCTCATGTTTGAAATTCTTCTTAGATTTTTCAAAACGTTCGTGGAAATTATCGATGGCCTTTTGAAAAGATTCATGACCTCTCCTTGCATCTTCTTCAAAAACCTCCCCTAAATGGTGGAAGCCCTCCTCAAATGTCCTAAATGGGTCCTCAAATACTTTATTCATATCATTTGCAGTTTTTTCTCTTTGGGTTAAAGCCTCCTGGACAGGTGATTTTTTGTGAGTTTCAAAAGATTTAAAAATTGTATTTGCAAAGATAGCAAAGGCAATAATAAAAATGAGAAAGAATCCGGCAATGCCTATGAGAATCTTATCTTCCAATTTGAGAGAGATTTTGTTTTGAAGAAAGGGGAATCCCTGTTTTCTTTCATTATAAGTAGAGCTTTTTGGATTCATTTTTTCTTGCCCCTTTATTTTTTTTAATTTTTCATGTTTTGTTTAGCAAGAGCTTCAAGACCTTGAGCCGTCCAGAGGCGCAAAGAAACGTCTTCAGATTGGGCTATTTCATTGAGGACCAAGAAACCTTTAAAAAGTGCCGCAATTTGATCTCTTGTCTTTGGGTCTCGTTGAAAATCCTCTCCTAAAGTCAGTTGAAATGTTTCAAGCAATCCTGATTTGGCTATTAAGCCTCCCAACTGCACAAGAGAGCGAGTTCTTGCGCGTCTAAAGCCATAGGAAGCAAGTTCTAGTGTATTCATGATCCTGTACTTATTTCGCTCAGCTCTGGTGAGCTGTTGGCTGAATTGGTTGATCTTTTTTTCCATCCCTTTGAAGAGAAGAACTGGGAAAGGCCTGTGATCTTTTTTTCCAACTTTCCTTTTTCGTTTCAGGGGCGCTTCCCCAGCTTTCTGTTAGGACTGTTAAAGCTAAACCAGCAGAGAACTCTTCTTTAAAAATCTTTTGTGTTTCCTTCATAAAGGAAAGAGCTTGTTGGGCCTGAGCTTTTTCTCTTTTCTTTTTGAGATGAAGAATCTTTTCATCAAGGTGAGTAAGTCTATCAGTCATGAGTTAAAACCTCCTTGTTTTTTTCTGATGACTTAATATATCCGATTTGTTATTATTTTTCAACATAATTATTTGAAATCATTACATATAATTACTGAGAAAAATGGAGAACAAACGAGAACAAACTCGATCAAATGAGATCGATAAACCTGTCATGGTTGGCTTTTTTAAAAGCTTACCATGCGCGCTTATATGTTGTCTTCGACAACAGCACTTTGACGCATGCGTCTTAGACGGCATGTGAAGGAAAAGCTCATGGCGATTTACCACTTCAGTGCGAAAGTTATTTCCAGAACCAGCCGGAATACGGTTAGTGCCATCGCTTATCGTGCAGGATGTGAGCTCTATGATAAACAAACAGGCCAGACATTCAACTATGGAGATAAAGCTGTTCAGCATGTAGAACTTCTCCTTCCCAAAGATGCTCCTTTATGGGCCAGAGAGATTCAAGAGTTGATGAGCAAGGATCGTCAAAAAGGAGTGCAAGCCCTTGTAGATATTGTAGAAGCTGCGGAAAAAAGAAAAGATGCCCAAGTCTGGAGAGAATTTGAATTTGCCCTTCACCGAGAACTCACAGAAGAGCAGAACATAGCTCTGGCACGAGAGTTTGTAGAAGATCAAATTTGCGGCCATGGGATGATGGCCAAACTGAACTTTCATTTTGATGTAGATGAGGAAACTGGAGAAGAAAAACCTCATTGCCATGTTGTTGTTACAACAAGAAGGCTAGAAGAAAAAGGTCTGAGTTCCAAAAAAGAAACCGAATGGAATAAAAAAACTTATCTTTTAGAGCTCCGAGAACAATGGGCTAACTATTCAAATTTTTATCTTAAGCTTCATGGATATGATATCCAAATTGATCACCGGTCTCATAAAGAGCGAGGGATTGAAATGGAACCCCAGCCTAAGCGAGGAAGGGGAATTTCGGAGCAGGAAAAGAGAACGAAAAGGTCAATCGGTTCAGATAAAACCGTTCTGTTTACAGATAAAGCTAAAGAGTTCCATGATGTTCAACTTAGAAATCTTTACCGCATTATACGAAAACCTGAGATTATCTTTGAAATTGTAACTAAACATCATGCCACATTTATGTGGGCAGATATTCAAAAGAAACTTCATCAGTATGTAGATGATGCACATCTTTTCCAAAGGCTGGAAGCCAAGCTTAAGAATTCGAAAGAATTAATTCTGCTACGTCTTGAAAATGTGCGCGATCTTTCAGGAAATATTCAAGACCAAGCCATTTATACCACCCGCACTATGTTAAAGACCGAAAGGTCTCTTATTGAAACAGCAGAAGAGCTGGGAAAAGCTAAAAGTCATGTGGTAGATTCACGATATGTTGAGAGAGCAATAACAAAGGCCAACGAAGACTTAAAAGTTCATGGAGGCCTTTCTCAAGATCAAGTAAAAGCAATCCACCATTTGGTAGATGAGGGCCAATTAAAATGTGTGGTTGGGATTGCGGGTGCTGGAAAGACAACAGCCTTAGGTGTGTGTCAGGAAATATGGAAAGCTGAAGGGCATTCTGTTTATGGACTTGCTCCTACAGGAAAAGCGGCTCAAAATCTAGAATCGAGTGCTCTTGAAGCAAATGGTATCCCCTCAACGACTCTGCATAAGTTTCTGAGGGCCTTTGAAGGAGGTCGGAGCCGCTATAATCCCAGAAGCGTTCTTATCCTGGATGAAGCTGGTATGGTGGATGTGGAGCGATTTGAGAAGCTTTTGAGTGCTGTTAAGCAGCTTGGCGTTAAGCTGATTATGGTGGGTGATGGAGCTCAGCTTCAACCTGTAGAAGCAGGCCCTGCTTTTAGGCTTGTCACAGAAAGGCTTGGTAAATCTGAACTCAATACCGTTGTTCGTCAAAAAGAAGACTGGCAAAAAGAAGCGACAGTTCTTTTTGGAAAACAAAAGACAGAGGAAGCTATAAAGCAATATGCAGAAAAGGGTTATATTCATATTATTGAAGAAAAGCTTCCCTTTCTCAAAGAGGTCTTAACTAAGAGAGATTATGAGAGCCTTGTGAATTTATATGAAATCTCTCATCGCGTGTCTTCCCTCATTTACCGAGACATGGCGAAAGATGTTAAGAAGGACCATCCTCAACTTTCCTATATCTATCCCCTCATAAAAGAACACCAAGATTTTGGGAGATACCTTGAATGGAGGGAAAAAGAAAAAAGTGCTGCTGAACACATCCTTCAGAATTCTGAAGGTTGCCGCTCAATTCTTGAGACACGATTTCTTGATCCCTTTAAAATGGCGATGCTTTTTGTGAATAAGAAACAGGAAAAAGCCCTTCAACATGAAGACGCCAAAGGTATCCTCAAGAACTGTAAACTTGATCATCTCATAGGTGTTGAGAAACCAAGGAATCTAAAATCAAACCTAACGCTCCGAGAGCAAAGCATTGATGTTCGGAAGACAGCTAAGGAGGAACTCCTTCAATCTTGGCATTCTGCCTTTAAGGCTTATCCTCCAACTTTCTCGGAGGCAAGCTCTCAGGCGCAAGGCCATGGAGAAATAGAAAAAGTCACCCTTTCAAAGGAGTCAGTCATGCTGGCCTACAGTAACAGGGATGTTAACGATTTGAATCGATTAGCTCGGGCCATGTTAAAGAAATCAGGGCATCTCTCAAGGCAAGAGTTTACCTATAAAACAAAGAAACAAGTAGAGGATGACTTTGGAAGAAGGGCTACTCTTAAAGAGGAAAAAAGCTTCTCAAAAGGAGATCGAATTGTCTTTACCCGTAACACTTATGGCCTAGGAGTTAAAAATGGAACAACAGGAACAATTATAGACCTGAATGACCAAAAAGTTCATGTAAGGCTAGATGAGGGAAAGGAAATTTCCTTTGCTCCTAATCTCAACCCTTACTTTGATCATGGTTGGGCCATGACCATCCATAAATCCCAAGGAACCACGTTTGATAGGGTTTATGTGCTTGCATCTTTTGAAATGACTCAAAATTTAGCCTATGTAGCTATGACCCGTCACCGAGAATGGGTAAAAGTCTTTGGAAGTTCTCTTGATTTTTGGAGAGAAGAGAAACTTCCCCAAGCTCTCTCGAAATCTGGAGAAAAGCTCTCTGCAGCCGACTATCTTGATGCAGAGTCCCTCAATAAACTTATGCAAACAGAAGATCACCTGATTACAAAGATATTTGAGCGCATTGCAGGTGAGCTTGATGCTATGGGAACAGTATCTAAAAAGGCTTTCTGGCAGGTTGCTGATCATTTTCTTGGAATTACCCGGGAGAAAGAAATTAGAATCATCCCAGAAGGCATTCGTGAAGAAGTCCGCGCTGAGGAATTACGTCAACAGAAAAATCCTTCTCAACATAATTTAAAATCTCAAGAACTGCCGATATCTCAGAATTCTTTCACATTTAAAAATGCATACTCCAAAGAGAAGCTCAACCAAAAAGGCATTAATGAGGGTCTTAATGCCAAAGCATTCTTACAGCAGAAAGACAAATTTCCTCATTCTCAAGAGACATCAGTACCTTCTCAAAAGATCTCAGGGCTCCAAAAACAACGTCAATTTTTTGATGCGAGGACTGTCGAGAGCGCACTCAAACAAAACATGTCTGCCTTTGCGGATGATATTTTTTCCTCCATAGGAGCTCACTACAATCATTCTGTTTCTTCAGCTACAGAACGTCGCTACGGGAAAAAAGGTCATATTGCCGTAAACCTTAAGACAGGCGCTTGGATAGACCACAAAAACAGTGAGCTGTCAGGAGGCCCCATTCACATGCTCACCAAACTCAAAGGGCTTTCCTTTAAAGAGGCCGTAGATTATGGAGCCTCTTGGGCAGGGTTATCACAAGCTGGCATACCTCAAGCTAGAATATTCATGCCTACGGTCCCTCAAAAAGTTGAGAAAGAAGCTTTAGAAAAGAATGACCAAAAGAGAATTGAAAAAGCACAAGCTCTTTGGAATAGAGGCAAACCTATCCAAGGAACACTAGCTGAACGCTACCTAAGAGACCATAGAAAAATAGAGGGGGATCTTTCTCATGATCTCAAATACCTCCCTCAGTTCCGAGACAAGCATTATGGCAATAACTACCCTTGCTTGATGGCAGCAGCTCGATCTCCAGAGGGAAATATTACAGCCATACAGTTGACCTTCCTTGACCCTCAAACGGCCTCTAAAGCAAACATTGAAACTCCTAAGAAATCTTATGGAATCCTTAAAGGATCAGCTGTTACTCTTCAAGAAGATAAGACTTATCCTCGTCCCCGCGTAGGCGGAGAACAGACGGGGAACCTAAATCTTCTCTTTATCGCTGAAGGCGTAGAGACAGCTTTAAGCTTAAAATCAGCAGGACTTAAAGGAACAATCAAAGCCAGCCTTGGTCTTTCCAATATTAAGCGTCTTGTTCCGGAAAGTTCTCATACTCGAATTGTCATCTGTGCGGATCATGATGCAGTTGATTCCCCTGCCACTCAAAGTCTTGAGAAATCTATTATTGCCCTTAAGGAAAAAGGATTCTCTGTTACTGTCATCAAACCTAACAAACTTCATGAAGACTTTAATGACGTACTCAAAAGAGAAGGTTCTCAAAAAGTCAAAGAAATCATTGAAAAGGCAATAACAACAAAAGCTCAAAAGCAAGCCTATGAGAATTACCCAGATTTACAAGCAAAATTAGACAAAAACAAAGAAAAGCAAACCTTCTGGCAAAAAATAAAGGCGGCTTTTAAGGAGGGTACTGTGAAAGAAAATACACATCATGAGGAAACTTATTCTATTGCTTATCCAGCAAAAAGAGAGCCACCTCTATTACCTATTCCCTCAGGATCAGAAAAAAACCTTTCCTTGCAACGAAAAATGCAAGGACATCAGCCTATCTCAGAAGAGCTGAAACGGAAGATATTGGGTGAGGAGTTTTATCAAAAGATTAATGCTCCAAGGATAAGTCCTAAATCTGAAAAGGAAATTTCAGAAGAGCTTAAGCGAAAAATGTTGGGAGACGAGTTTTACAACCGGATTTATGGGAAGGCACAGATTCCAAAGTATTCAGAAACTGAAAAGTTATCAAGAACATCCATGATTTCTGACGTTCAAGAAGATCATACTCATTGTGACCAAGATACCAACATTTCTCAAAAGCCAGCCTCCCGCGGTAGGAGGAGGTAAAAACATAATTTGTCTGATGCTGCATTAAGCTACAAAAAATCAAAAAATTGGAACTACCCAATTCTTTTGAATAAAATACCCAGGATTTTATTATGTGGGTAGACAGAGGTATTGGGCTTGCCCCATATGTAGGACCATAGGCAGTGAGAAAATTCGACTATTTTGGGCCTGCCCCCTATGTAGGACCAGTGGCAGTGAGAAAATTCAACTTTTTACCCCTCTTTTAGAAGAGCGATTTTTTCTTGGAAGCCAGCAAATTCCTCAGGTGTTAGATTTCCTAGAGCACTATGAGGTCTCTGAGAGTTATATTCTCGCCTCCAAGCTTCAATCTTGAGCTTAGCATCCTCCAAGCTTAAGAACCAGTGCTGATTTAAACATTCCTGCCTGAAGCGGCTGTTAAAGCTTTCTATATAAGCATTGTCTGTAGGTTTCCCAGGCCTTGTGAAATCCAGAATGACACCATGGCTATAAGCCCACAGATCAAGTGCCTTGGCTATAAATTCTGGCCCATGGTCCACTCGTATAGCCTTAGGCTTACCATAGAGCTTTACGGCCTCTTCTAAGCTCTTTACCACGTCCATGCTCTTATAGCAAAACCCTACCCCTATTTGTGGGCTTTGGCGGGTAAAGATATCTAAAATTGTTAAGGTCCTCAGCTTCTCTCCTGTAAAAAGCTGGTCGGCAACAAAGTCCATTGACCAGCAGTCATTTTTGGCCTTTATTTCTATGGCATCCTCTCTAACCTTAGCCTGGACATGCCTTTTAGGTTTCTTCTTACGCATCTGCAGAGTTTCCTCACAGTAAAGGCGATAAACTCGTTTGTGATTAATCTCCCATCCTTCTCGTTGCAAAGCTACATGGATCCGCCTGTATCCGTAATGAACACGGCTGTGAGCTATATCTCTTATCTTCTGTCTTAATAAGGCCTGCTGGTCTCTATGGGGTTTATAGTAATACAGGGACCTATGAAATCTAAAGATACGACAAATACGTCTTACGCTAGCCCCATAGATATTCTCCATCTCCTTAACAATGGTGCGCTGAGCAGCAGGCTTTATTCTTTTTTTGATACAATATCTTGTAACATCTTCTTGTCTAAGCTTAGCTCTGCTACAAGTTGCTTCAGTTTGTTGTTCTCCTCCTCTAAGAGCTTTAATCTTTTAACTTCTGAAGGTAATAGCCCTCCGTATTTAGCTTTCCACCTATAAAATGTAGCTTGGGATACGCCTAGATGGCGCGTTACATCTTCAACACTGGTTCTCTCTGCTTGATGCAAGGCTAGGGTTATTTGCTCTTCACTAAATTGCTTCTTCTTCATCTAAAAATTCTCCTTCTCTTGTATCTTATTATATTGAGAATTTTCTCATTTCCCCGGTCCTATTTCCGGGGTCAAGACCATATTTATTTGATTTATAACCAGACAATAGTGATGAACGGTATATTTTCTCCCAGAGCAACTGATGGTGCGAGAACCTTATGTTCCGTGGCCCTGAATTTTTTCCGCCACCTAATTGACCCTACCCAATAAATCTTGATAAAAGAGCAATATTAAAACAACGCCTAGTAACCACATGAGAGACGATAGAATTGCATAGTATATTACCTAATGAGTCTTAACGTTAAGATGGAGCAACACCAGCATATTAAAATTCAGCCAGGTGAAGTTCATATCTGGTCAGCGTCTTTATTAGATAGTGAAAAAGATATGAATTATTATTCATCTGTTCTTTCAAGGGATGAACATGAGAGAGCTAATAATTTTAGATTTTTTAAGGATAAGAAGCAATATACAATTGCACGAGGTATTTTGCGATGTCTTTTGGCTAACTATCTAAAAGTATTACCTCGAAATATTGAAATTGTATATGGTTTTTGGGGTAAACCATGCTTACCCCACAACTATTCAGTGAAATTTAATGTTACACACTCAGGAAACTACGTTTTGTATGCTGTGACACTGAACTTTGAAGTAGGTATTGATTTGGAATATATCGATAATAATCTCGAACTAGAAAATATGGCAATAAACATATTTTCTCTTTCCGAACTAGCACATTGGAACACCCTTAATTGTCAGGAACAAGTAGATTATTTTTTTAAATCTTGGGCATGCAAAGAAGCTTCTTTAAAGGCATTAGGGAAGGGTTGGTTAGAAATGAGAAAACAGGAAACATCTACAGAAATCTACGATTTTAAAAAAAAATCAATGCGTACTCCCTCAAAAGATATATTACAATATCCTTATTGTTTTGACCTTGTTTCGGGGTATGCTAGTGCTATATTCGTTGATGGGCCTTTCTTACGCCCTCTTTATTTCAATTGGAATTAGCAGAATTCAGTAAGTGATCAAAAGTGCAAAACATATTTATATCCTTAAAAATTGTCTTTATAATCGTTTTGCTCGTCTTAGAGTACGGCTTCATTGACAGCTTTCAAATACAGCCATTCTTACTCACATTGCTTTTTTATACATAAGTGCATTGAAACTTATTTGCGAATATGCATAAATAGCGATGACCTCATCTATAAAGGAGACCTTATGTTTGAACACTGCGAAGCATGGAGAGTTGTTATCAATTTAGAAGATCAATATTCTATATGGCCTACTTCAAAAGCTATTCCCCCGGGATGGAGGGAGGTAGAAAAAACTGGCACAAAGGAGGAGTGCTTAAACCATATTAAAGAGGTTTGGGTTGATATGAGACCTCGAAGCCTACGCGAACTCATGGATAAACAGATGTCAGAATGAGCAGCCACTTAATGGAAAGATGACTTACCCTTCGTTGAAGGACTTATTTCTCTATATGCCATAAGTGCCCTTAAGAGGACATACTTCTAGTTAACTATTAAAACCCTTTGTAGGGTTATCGTGAGTACCATGGAATAATTCTTTTCTCGGTTGTTATAGATAATTCCAATATTAATTGTTAAAAAAAGAATAAAGAGATACAAATTACTCACCTCCCCCCTATCTAAGTTATTAAGTAGGCAAGAAGGGGAGATGTGTGTTGGCTCCGTCGCGAACGTCTTTTAATGAATGACAACTATGATCGTAATGACCGCCCATTTTCATCGTAACGAGCAACAATTTTGATCGTAAATGTCGGCAACTTCGGATTGGAATCAACAGCAACTTTGCGCCAGAATATGCAGTTGAGGTAAAACTATTGGATTAGGAATGAACGTTTGAGATACTTAACTAAAGATAGATGAAATAGTATCGAGGTAAGGCTTAAGGATAGCGGAGTCCGAAAGGGAGTGGAAAAGCAATAGGGAAAGATGGACCCTGCGAGGACCTGTAAAGGGCTAGTCATCAGGAATCAAACGAACAAACCCAGGCCAATCATCCGTAAGAAAAGTATGACCTTGAATCCCAAATTTACGTAAGAGCCTCTTGCAACAGGCGTCGCCACGGCTACCCATTTCCCAGGCCAAAGTTCTCCTTGCAATAGGATCAGAGGCTCTCCAGATCCAAATCTTGTTTTTTTCCCATTTACAAAATGCCAGAGTTCATCAATTTGGATGATTCCTTTTGCAGATTGAGTATTTGGTTCAGGAGACAAGAAGCTTCAGCTTTAATCCATTTATAAACAGCCACATTGCTAACTCTTAAGAGCTTAGCAATCATCCATAGCTGGAATGCAAAGACTATATAATACAACAGCTAAGGCTTTCATGGCTGCTAGCTTTCCTCTTAAGGGGGTATTTGTAAAATGACGCGGCAGTCTTTACATTTGAAACGTTGATAGCCTCGCGTCTTTTGCTGCTTTCACAATCACCTGTGACTTGCAATGTTTGCAGCTCATGATGCCTCTTACTTTTTAAGGCATCTTACACATTATCTACCTTTAGTTAAGTGTCTCAAAAATATATAAAGGCTTTCGCTATGAAGTGTGAAATAGCAGAGTTGGCCTATAAAACGGCTGCTGAAAAGACTATTGAGTTCATTAAACAAAAGCGTGTTTCTTATTGGTTCCACAGAAAGTAACTTGGACGCTGGTTAATTAAATAGCACGAGCATACTGCTCTTCATTTTTCCATTTATAGGTACAGATAGCTCTTGCAAGCCTTTGAATTCCACTTTCTATAAGGTCTCTTGGGCAAAATGCAAAACTAAGACGCAAACAATTTTGTACATCTTCTCTCTCTCCAATTAAAAATGCACTTCCAGGAAGAAAAGAGACTTGTTCTTCTTCAAGAGCCAATGTAAAGAGCCTGTTCGTATTGATTGAAGCAGGGAGCTTTCCCCATATAAAGAATCCACTTTTTGGAAGAGAGATTTCCATCTCAGGGATATATTTTTTTAAATATTTAACCATGAGATCTCTTTTATTTTTATATTCTTCTCCGAGTTTTACGATATGCTGGTTTAAGTAATTTTTCATAAAAAAGGAATTTACAAGCTTTTGGCTTAGTGTGCTCGTGTTGATATCAAGACTTTCTTTCAGTATTTCTAATTTTTCTATAATTTCTTCTGAGGTAATAATCCAACCTACCCTCAAAGAAGGAGCAAGAATTTTAGAAAAAGAACCAATATAAAAAACCCCTTCTTTCCAATACGATTTAAGAGGGGGCTCAACTGGATCATAATTTAAAAACCCATAGGCATCATCTTCTATAATAGGAACTTTATAGTGCTCTGCCAATTTTACGAGCTGGGTACGCTGATTTTTGCTCAAACTAACTCCTAAAGGGTTATGGCCCTCAGACATTGTATATATCAAGCTAGGCCTCTTATTGTGCTCTAAAATATGCATTAGTTTTTCTATCTGAAGTCCTGTTTGAAAGCAAACAGGAATAGGAACAGGCTCTATATGAATCGCTCGAGCGGCTTGAATATATCCAGGATAAGTGAGTTGGTCAACAAGGATATTATCTCCTTTATTAGTAAACAGTCTCGTCAAGAGAGTCATGGCTTGTTGAGCTCCTGTCGTTAAAAAGACTTCTTCAGGAGTACAAGATACCTGTTTTTTCTTCATCAGTGCGACAATATAGGTTTTTAACTCCAGAGAAGGAGGAGAATATTGTAAGTTTTCACAAGAGAAAAGATTTTTACATACTGTGTTAAGTTTTGGCAATATTAAAAGACTATTATCTGGCCTACCCAAACAAAATGATATTATATCTGATTTAGACGTTGTACTCAAGGCTTTCTGCATGCCTGATTTTTGTAGTTTTTTGACCCAAGGAGGAAGAAAATCATTAACCATTAAACCTTTGCCCTCCTTTGGTCCTTTTCAACAGCTTCATAAAGGGCTCTAATATTATTACTTCCAAAGCCCGTTGAATTTTCTCTTTGTATGATTTCAATAAAAAAAGTTGGGCGATTTTGGAGAGGCCGAGTGAACATTTGCATTAAATATCCATTCTCTTCTAAATCTACAAGTATGCTTGACCGTTGGATAGCATCTAATTTATCTTGGAGCATTGCTTTCAAAGTAGGAGGAATACCATCATAATATGATTCAGGAATTTCGAGAAATTTTATTCCCTGCTTTTGTAGAAGAGCCGCTGTATTGATAATATTTTTTGAAGAAAAAGCTAGATGCTGGACGCCAGGACAGCCATGATGAGAGACAAAGTTTTCAATTTGGGATTTTTTCTCCCCTGAAACCCCTTCAACTAAAACAAATTTGATGGTTTTAGAAATGTCAGTAACAACCACTGATTTCATTCCACTGGCGCCGGTATAAATATCTTCAGAAGAGGAAGTAACAAACCCTAACGTTTCTTGGTAAAAATTTACCCATCTTTCAATGTTTCCTGTGTCAATAGCAATTGCGATATGATCCACAGATTCTAAACCAACTAGTTGTGTGTTTGGAGAATAGTTTAAGAAGGAGTAAAATGGTAATTCATAGGAACTAGAGTTTTGTCTTTCTATAAATGAATGGACTGTATTCCCAAATGTTGCAATTGTAGCCTTCATTATTCTCGTTTTACCATCATCTATTATAGTAGGCTCTAAGAGAGATTTTGCTCCCTTTTTCATCACTTCTTCATAGATTCTAGATGCATTATTTACTTTAAATGCAATATCTTTAATACTTTCATCATGGTCTATTACATGCTTCAAGATCGAAGAATCCTTTTTAATCGAGGAACTAATAATCAAATTAATAGAACCTTGCCGAAGCAAATATGAAATTTTATCTTTCAATCCAGTTTCAGGACCTGCGTAAGCAACGACATCAAAACCAAAAGCTATTCTATAAAAATTTGCAGCTTGAAAAGCATTAAAAACATATAGTTCTATATGATCTATGCTACTTAGAGAGTGTGGATGCATAAAGAAAGACCTTCTTAGTTTGTAGGGGAGTATAAACAGCTAGAAATATAAAAACAATCCCTCATATGAGCAAACAGAAATATAGGAATGAGTATATATTAAGATCGAGATTCGACAAATAAAATATCTCAACAAGATTGTAGAACAAGACCATTGATTTATCAAGAAACGCGTATAAACCATGTTAGGATTTAAGAATTTCTATTCGGCAAAAGAGACGCTTTCTGGTTTTCTGGAATTGAAAACATAAGCCTGATTCAAAAGGTCAAATCATTGGGTAAGCGGCTCCTCAATCTGCTTTCAATAATTTCACAGCTCTAATGACGTAATCCGTCCAAAGTTCACTCAACCTCCTCGTCTTCCATATCCTTACCCCACACATGCGATAGAATCAAAGGATATCATTGCCTAAGCTTAATTCTCAGTCATTTTTCGCATAAGCATTTAATACCCCTTAGGAGGCCATGGCGATTCCCAGTAACCGTCTAATGTTAAAGTTAATAATGTAAGAGCGGAAAGATTTCCTGAGGTAAGTTCTTTTTTCCCTTCATCTCCTATATTATTTCCACCCAAATTTAGCGCTGTAAGGGTAGAAAGATTGCCTGAGGCAAGTTCCTTTGCCCCTTCATCTCCTATACTGTTTCCATATAAATTTAGTAATGTGAGAGCAGAGAGGTTGCCTAAAGCAAGGTCTTTCGCGCCTCTCTTCCCTATAGCACTTTCACGCAAAAACAGCGATTTAAGAGCAGAGAGATTGCCTGAGGCAAGTGCCTTTGCCCCTTCATCTCCTATATTGTTGCGGCTCAAATTTAACTCTGTGAGCGCAGAGAGATTGCCTAAAGCAAGCCCTTTCGCTCCTTTAGCGCTTATACCATTATAACGCAAGTTCAAGTTTTTGAGAGCAAAGAGGTTACCAGAGGCAAGTGCCTCTGCCCCTTCATCTCCTATGCAAGGACCATAAGTCATAGAGCCGCTTAAATTCAGGTATGTGAGAGAGGAGAGATTAGCTGAGGCTATTGCCTTTGCTCCCTCAACTCCTATGCGATTAGCGAACAAACACAAGGACGTGAGAGTAGAAGAATTACCAGAGACAAGTGCCTTTATTCCTTCATCTGATATACAGGTCTCTCCAAAAGATAACGATATCAAAGCTGATAAATTAACAGAGGCAAGTGCTTTCGCACCCTCATCCCCTCTGTAGCAACGGCGCAGATCCAAATGCTTTAGCTTTGAGGAGAGAGCAAAAATACAGATATCTTCCATTTTTACATGGTTTAAAATAAGAGAAGAGAATATACCATGAGCAAGTGCGTTGTAATCCACCTCATTTAAGTGCTTTGTTGATAAGTCCAGAACTTTATTTTCCCAAACTACTTCTGCGGCCTTTCGCCAACTTTTAGATATCACTCCTGTTCTTAAAAGGCTTTTCTGGTCAAGAAAGGAAAAAATATGCGTCTGAATTTCTATAGGAATCTCAGGGAGTTTTTTTACACTCAGAGAATGAGGAGTATGCAAGTCATCTTGCATCGCTAACCCGCGTTCACTAAAACTCGCAAATAAAAGAGAAGTAATTATAAGGAGAATCGTATGAATTTGCATGGTAGCCTCCCTTTAGATGCCATTTATTTTCCAAAATAAAAAGGATAATGCTTCCAAAAAATATAAAAATCTTTCCTTAATAAGAGTATTTTTAGCTGGAAAATTTTATCCCATAGGGTGAATTAAGTCAAAGCATTTTGAGAAGCATATTATACAGAAAGTTTAGCTGGAAGGAGCTTTTTATATAAGACTATACCTGAATTTCTCTTTTTTCAGTAGGTAGCATGCTTCAGCCATTTCAGCAAGGGTACGTTTAGGGTTTTTTTCTATAAACTTTTTAAAAGCTTTAAAATCTTGAATTTTATGGTCATATCCTTTTTGCCAATAAGTTTTAGGGTATATGCTTCCTTCTTTCTTGCGATTTTTGATCCAACGGTACAAAGTGGCTCGTCTTACTTGGTAAGTTTTGCTGATCTCAACAATGAATTATCCGGCATCAACTGAATTTATCATCTTCTTTCTCAGGTCGTAACTATAGGCACTTGCCATTTATCCTCCTGTCTTTCTTAGAGAGGAGATCTTACCGTTTTTCCGTCTCTCCTTATATGGGAAATCCTATAGATTTTCAATTAGTCTTGAAAGAGTATCTCCTTTTCTCATAGAATCAACTTATAATCATAAAGATAGAGAAGCTATGCGTCATGCGTCCTTGGATTATGTGGGCTTTTACAGCCTTATTTTTTGCCTATCAATTTATTATACGTGTGTTTCCAGGGCTGTGTGTCTCTGAACTCATGCAGAAATTTCAAATTGATGCGACTGAATTTGGGTTGCTCTCTTCTATGTATTATTATGGATATGCAGGGGTACAAATTCCGCTTGCACTTTTGCTTGATCGATTTGGTCCTCGATTAATTGTTTCCCTGTGTTGCTGTCTTTGCTCAGTCTCGGTATTGCTATTTTATTGGGCAACGGACTGGTACGTTGTTCTTTTTGCACGTTTTTTTATGGGAGTTGGATCAGCTGCCGGATTTCTAGGAACATTTAAAGTTATTTCATTATGGTTTCCCCTCCCCACCTATGCCAGAATGTTTGCTCTTACAAATACAGTTGGTTTGTTGGGAGCAGTATATGCTGGAAAACCTCTTGGTAGTCTTATCTCTTTCTATGGATGGGAGAAGGTATTTCTTATGCTTGGGATAGGGGGGTTAATATTTGCTGGGCTTATTTTTCTTATCATTAAGCCTTATAAGCTTTCTTCTTTCCAAGAAACTCCTTCTTTCTGTAAGAACTTCCAGTCCCTTTTTTCCATGCCTATCCTTTTCCTTATAGCACTAGGTAATCTTTTAATGGTAGGTCCTTTAGAAGGATTTGCAGACGTTTGGGGCATTCCTTATTTAATGGAAATTTATCCATTTACAAAAACAGACGCTTCATTCATCACCTCCTCTATTTTTACAGGAATGATTATAGGAGGACCTATATTAGCTTACTTTTCTGAAAAGTTTAAAGCATCCTTCCAAGTCACAGCTCTTTGTGGTATTTCAATGGCGATTCTTTTTGCCATTATGCTCCTTTCTGAGGGGACTTTAAGCTATATGGCTCTCTTTATCATGATGCTCGTTGTAGGAATTCTATGCTGCTACCAAGTATTGATTTTCTCAATGGGCGCTTCTATTGTTCCTTCTGAAATGAGGAATGTGACCATTGCGTTTTTAAACTGTATCAACATGGCGGGAGGTATTTTCTTTCACACACTGATTGGCGTTCTTATGGATATCTTTTGGACCGGTGGAATATCAGAAGGACAACGAATTTATGATGCTACTTCTTATAAATATGCCATTGGGATCATTCCAGTAGCAGCCCTTACAGGTGGAATTTTATTTTTATCTCTTAAGCGGTTAGAAAAAAATGGTGCTGTACAACTCATACCATTACTACAGAAATCTTAAATCTTAAGGTGGATGAGTATCCCTAATATGAGATATATTCCCAGCTAAACAGTA
Source organism: Pseudomonadota bacterium (assembly GCA_018242065.1). GTDB lineage: Bacteria > Pseudomonadota > Alphaproteobacteria > UBA9655 > UBA9655 > UBA9655. Next base: position 55,526 of record JAFECQ010000021.1, read on the forward strand.
CTTTGGTTGCCCAATGAGAGCAAAAGAAATATTTAAAATTTATGGCCCAGGAATTTGCAAAATGATAATTTTTTCTCTCTTCTTGGGGGTAGCGTCTCAACCACTAAACAGCTTGACGGAACCCTGAAGACTATGCAAAAACACATGTTAAAGGAAAAAATTAAAAATAATTTTTGTCAACAGGATCAATTTTCAAGAGATTTATATGGAATATGAAAAGGAATTACCGTGTAGTTTATATAGCATAATATTATCTCCCTATTCAAAATTGTTTTATGTCGAGTGGAAGTTAGATCAAGAGCGATATGATTACAATATTGTGTTTGATCAACAGTTTGAAGGCAAAATAGATAGACAAAGATTAAATAACGCAATTAAAAGACTTATCAGTGAATATATTATATTAAACAGCCACGTAGAAGAAAAAAAAGAAAATCTATATTGGAAACCAAATAATAAAATACACGACTTAGAATACTTTAAAGGTAAACTTACAGACAAAAAAAATTTTTCATATATATCTAAACCGTTTGATTTAGAGAATGGCCCCCTTTATAGGTTTGCTTTAATAGAATTGGAAAAAGATAAATTTAGATTTATTGTTGTTTTTCATCACATTATTATTGATGGTTTGTCTTTTGATTATTTTATTGATGAGTTATCACATTATTATAATGATGAACATCATAGGAACACTATAAGTCTAGAAGATCAGCTGGTCTCCATATCTGACTTATCTCAACAGTTATTGAGATATGCCACTCTTAATAAAGAAAAGAGCATACAGTTCTGGAAAGAAAAATTGGCAGAGATGGCGCCCTTAGAATTAAGTTTTTTAAAATGTGGCTCTACTTCATTGCTTAAAGATTTACAAAAAAATTTAGAGTTATCCTTAAGAGAATTGAGTGGTATAGGACAAATAAGATATGAGGTTCCAAAAGAGATATTATTAAAATTAGAAAAATTAAGTAAAAAATATAAAATATCTCCCTATTTTTATAGTCAAGTTATATATGCCTTATTACTTCATCGATATACAGGACAAGATAAATTTTGTATCAATTATCCCATTGCCATCAAAGAAGGAACAAATTTTATTTATGGTTCACAAATCAATGTTAATGTTATTCCCTATGACTTTAGTCGCGTCAAGAATGTTTTAGAGTTAATTAAGAGGACCCAAGACTTTATTCAATCATTACAAGGGGATTCTATAAATTATAGTTATTTCCCTATACCTGAAATTATATCAGCATCGCATAAAAATATATTAGATCTTCCTTGTAGTAAAACAAATTTAAAAGATAAAAAATTTCAATTTAATAATATTGAAGCCTATAAAAATGAAAATACAGAGATAGATTTATCAAGCGAGCTGTTTTTTGAGCAAGAAATACACAAGGATAGAATTAATTTTAGGGTAAGATACAAAGCAAGTTTATTAAATGATAAATTAGTGAATGAGTTTATAGAATGTTACAAGCGCTTGTTTATTGAGGTGCTCGATCAATTACTTAAAAACAAAGATATTAGCTGCCTTCCTCATATTAAAGAGTACAGTATACTCACTCCGCAGCAATCTGTAGAAATTGTGACAACATGGAATCAGACAGATACTCTCTATCCATATGATAAATCGGTTGCTCAGGTATTTGAGGAACAAGCGTTTAAAATGCCTCATGCTGTCGCTCTTATTAAAGACAATCAATCTCTCACCTATGAAGAATTAAATACACGTTCTAACCAATTAGCCCATTATCTAAGAGAGCGGGGGGTAGGGAGAGCAACATTTGTTGGGATTGCTGTTGAGAGATCTTTCGAGATGATCATTGGGATATTAGGAATACTAAAAGTAGGTGCAGCCTATGTCCCTCTTGATCCCACATATCCTAGAGAACGTCTTCAATTTATGATAGAAGAATCTGGTATTCCCATTATTCTTACAGATATAAGAACAATTGACAAGCTTCCTGCAACGTGGGCACACCCTATTTGTCTAGATGAAGAATGGGTGCATATAAAAAACTTACCAAGGACTAATCTTAACCACCACTCGTCTCCTGATGATCTTGCTTACATTATCTATACATCAGGATCAACAGGTAAACCAAAAGGGGTTTCAGTAACTCAGAGATGCTTGATTACCTCTACATGGGCACGAGCAGATTATTATCATGGCGTTCCTTTAAATATACCCATTTTTTCTTCCATTAGTTTTGATATTACAACGGGGCTTATATTTTGGAGTCTTCTTCGAGAAGGATGTTTGTTTCTTCCGGAAGAAGATATAAACCAACGCCCAGCAGATCTCATAAACTACATAAGAAAAAATAAAATAACCCATGTTACATTCGTTCCTTCTGTTTATAATTTATTGTTACAGGCTAAGGAATTTTCAGAACTTGAGCATTTAGAGGTGGTTTTTTTAGGGGGGGAAGAGTGTCCAAAAGATCTTGTTTTAAAACATATAGAAAGTTTACCTCAGGTTGCTCTTTATAATGAATACGGTCCGACCGAAAATACGGTTTGGGCGACAGTCGATAAAGTCTACGATCCTATTTTTAAAAAGGGAAAAGAATTTATTACGATTGGAAAGCCTCGGTTAAATACACGAGTCTACATTCTAGATGAGAATTTAAACCCTACGCCTATAGGGGTTAGGGGAGAAATTTTCATTGGAGGTCCAGGGCTCGCTCAAGGATATTTAAATCAACCTGAACTAACAGCAGAAAAATTTATTCCAAATCCTTTTTATGTGGAAGTAGAACAAAGCAATATAAATTTACGTTTATATCGTACAGGAGACATTGGCCGTTTTCTTCCAAGTGGTGATATTGAATTTATGGGCCGTGGGGATGAGCAGGTCAAAGTAAGGGGGTTTCGCATTGAACTAGGAGAAATTGAGTCTTTTCTCAAGGCTCAAGGAAATATTACCCAAGCGCTTGTGATTGCTAGAGAAGATGAATCTGGGGACAAAAAGCTAGTTGCTTATATTGTTCCTAATGTGGCACAAGTTGCTTCCTTTGATATTGTCTCTACATTTACCTCGCCTTCGGGATTTTCTTTTTCTATGCTAGGGAAGGAAAATATTGAAAGTCACCAAGAAGATCTAAAGAAGAATCTAGGAACATTTCTTCCTGATTATATGATTCCTTCATAT
>JAFECQ010000022.1:0-8847 GCA_018242065.1 Pseudomonadota bacterium
CTCATTTCATATGAACCTATACAATTCCTCTTTTAACCTCTTGACTTGTACCATTCTTTCTCCTTAAGATTTCTAACGGTCATTGGACAAGAAAGGAGATCGCCATGATTAATAACACATATACTTCTTATTCTGCATCTCCTTACTGGCGTTGGTGGAATTATTATAATTCTGTATATATCCATCAACTTTTACCAATGAGAGAAAATCATGACACGCTTACAAAAATTCAAAAATTATTTTAAAATAACAGCTGTATTTCTTAGCCTTATTCATTCACCGAACCTTTATGCTGACAAAACAATTGGAATTACCCAAATCGTCGATCACCCTTCCTTGAATGCTATTCGAGAAGGAATTTTAGAAACTTTGGCTAAAGAAGGATATGTAGAGGGAAAAGATCTCAGGATCATCTTTGAAAATGCTCAAGGAAATCCCACAACAGCAGCACAGATTGCTCAAAAGTTTTCTAGCTTGCCTTTAGATGTCATCATTCCTATTACAACGCCATCTGCTCAAGCCGTTGTTCAGCAGGTTAAAAAGACACCCATTGTTTTCGCTGCAATTAGCGACCCTTTAAGCGCAAAGATTGTAACCTCTCTTGATCATCCCGGTGGTAACGTTTCAGGCGTTGCGGATATTCCTCCCGTTGAACAGCAATTAAGCTTTATTCTCATGTGCTTACCTCGCCTTAAAACACTCGGTGTTGTTTATAACCCTGGAGAAGCTAATAATGTTGCTTTTCTTGAACAACTTGAGGTTATCGCTCGAGAAAAAAACGTTAAAATTATAACCGCCGCAGCACCTAAATCATCTGATGTCAAAGCTGCAGCTCATAGTGTCTTAAGAGATGCGGATGCTATTTTTATCGGAAATGATAATACTGTTGTTTCGGGGCTCGAAGCTCTTATAAAAGCTTGCGAAGATGCTCACAAACCCCTTTTTGCAAGCGATCCAGATTCCGTCGATCGAGGAGCTCTTGCTGCATACGCATACGATCAACGTAAAATCGGCCAACAAGTGGGCAAAATGGTGATCGAAGTTTTAAAAGGGAAAAATCCAGGTGATATGCCCGTCGAAAAACCGGAAGATCTTAAAGTGTCCATTAATCCTCGGACTGCTGAAAAGTTAAAAATCACCTGCACTCTTGCTAAACATCCTCAGGAGGACCGTTAAGATGCGTTTATTTTTTAGTTTTATTTTAGTGGGGATCTTAAGTTGCTTGTCTCAAGCCTATGCTGTTGAACAATTCCATATTGCGATAGGCCAAATTGTAGAACATCAGGCTCTTGATACGCTTCGTGATAGTTTAAAACAAGGGCTTACAGAAAAAGGTTTTATAGAAGGGCAAAATTTAAAATGGACCTATGAAAATGCACAAGGAAATCCCACAACTGCTGTGCAAATTGGGCAAAAACTCACGAGCCTTAATCCAAATGTTATTGTAACGCTCTCAACACCTATGACACAAGCAGTTGCAAAAGCAACGAGTACGATCCCTATAGTCTTTGGCGCTGTTACCGATCCTGCAGCTGCTAAATTAACAAACCATAAAAATATTACAGGCCTTACAGATTTTGTGCCCGCTCAAAAGCAAATCAAACTTGTGAAGTTATTTGTTCCTCATGTAAAAGCTATTGGAATTATCTTTAATTCTGGAGAAGCAAATTCACAAAAACAAGCAGAAGAGCTTAAAGCCGTCGCGAAAAAAGAAGGAATCGAAATCGTAGAGGCCACTGTTTCTAAAAGCAGTGAGGTATCTGCAGCCACAAAAACACTTGTAGAAAAAGTAGACGCAATTCTTCTTCCGACCGATAACACAGTCATTTCTGCTTTAGAGACCATCCTTAAAACGGGTACCCATTATAAAATTCCAATCTTCGGAAGTGATGTCGACATTGTTCGACGCGGAGCAGTAGCGGCTTACGGTGTTGACTGGCGAATCTCTGGCTTCACATTAGCTGAAATAGTGAACAAAATCCTTAAAGGCGTACCCATAAATGAAATTCCCATTCAAAACCCTCAAGCTCTTGTATTTTATATAAATCTTACTACTGCTCAAAAAATTGGCCTTCAAGTTTCTGAAACAATCCGTAAGCGAGCAGATATGATTTTATAAATCATGTATGAAATTTTCCTTTTTTTAAAATAACAGTCGAATCTAATGTTAAGTAATTCTTCAAAGAAATCTGTTCTTCTTATCACTGGCATGTCAGGTTCAGGACGTTCTTTTGCTTTAAAAGTTCTAGAAGATATGGGTTATGAAACAATAGATAACTTGCCTCTTTCCTTTTTGGAGCCAATTGCGCTTGCGCGTCACCAAATCTCTCAACCTCTAGCAATATCCATAGATGTTAGAACAAGAGACTTTTCATCAAATCAATTTTTACAAGAGCTGGAAAAGCTTACAAAGCATTCAAATTTAAATACCCACCTCCTCTTTTTTGATTGTGACGATGATGTCCTTGCACGTCGTTATAATGAAACCCGAAGACTTCATCCTCTAGCCCATGATCGTCGCGTTATCGATGGAATCCGTCTTGAACGTCATTTAATTTCCCCGCTCCGTAAGCACGCCACTTTTATAGTTGATACAAGCATTCTTTTACCCTCTGACTTGAGAGGACAGCTCCGACGATCTTTCTTACCTAAAAAAGCCCCTAATTTAAGTATTTTCATTACTTCCTTTTCTTTTCGCTACGGTTTACCGCGTGAAGCAGACATGGTTTTTGATGCTCGTCTTTTAAAAAATCCATTCCATAAGGAAAACCTACGCGCCTTATCCGGCGAAGACCCAGAAATAGAAGCTTACATTAAACAAGATAAAGTCTTTCCTTCCTTTATCAAATCTTTAAAATCTATTCTTTCCCTTTCTCTTTCGCGGTTTGAAGATGAAGGGCGAGGTTATTTAACGCTCGCCATTGGATGCACGGGGGGACAACATAGATCTGTTTTTATAGCAAGATTGCTTAAAGAGTGGTTACAAGAGACAAAAAAACAGGTAAAGTTAAAACATCGCGATTTGAAAAAGAGTTAAATAAAATGATAGGGATTGTTCTTGTTAGCCACGGTCATTTGGCCCAAGAGTTTGCAAAAACCCTTGAACACATCGTTGGTCTGCAAGAGAAGATAGAAACCATAAGTCTATTTCCTAATGATGACATCGAAGCAAAGCGAAAAGAAATCTTGGATGCGGTCAATAAGGTTGATGACGGACAAGGTGTTGTCATTTTGACAGATATGTTTGGGGGCACACCGTCAAATTTAGCACATTCATTATTAGAAGGAAGAAATGTAGAGATCGTCGCAGGAATGAATCTTCCCCTTCTTATTAAACTTGCGAGCGCAAGAAAATCTAATGCACTCCATGAAGCTGTCCTTTTAGCGCAAGAAGCAGGACGCAAATACATCCACGTAGCTTCTCACGTTTTAAAGGAGCCTTATGCTGAAAGTCATTAAGCAAGAAGTTGTCATTCAAAACCGGAAAGGCCTTCATGCTCGAGCCTCTGCGCAAGTCGTGAAACTTGCAGAATCGTTTCAGGCCGACACATTTGTATGTTATCAAAACATGCGTGTTCCTGCTCAATCAATCATGGGACTTTTAATGTTGGGAGCCGGACAAGGGGCCGTTATTATCATTGAAGGAGAAGGCGCTGATGCAGCGAAAGCCGTTTCTTCTTTAAAAGATCTTATTGAGAATAAGTTTGGAGAAGATCAGTGGTAAATCCTGTTATGGTTGAAGCAACCCGTGGGCGCCTTCCTGAGTCCCATCACAGAGGAAGAGCTGCAATTGTTGACTCATTGGGTCATATCATTCGCAGCTGGGGAGACATTCAGGCTCCTGTGTTCGGAAGATCTTCCCTTAAATTAATTCAAGCAATCCCTCTTATTGAAAGTGGGGCTGCAGACGCCTTTCATTTAACACCAGAAGAAATTGCTCTTTCATGTGCCTCTCATTTAGGAGAAGAAATGCACGTTCACCTTTTAGAAGGATGGCTGAAAAAACTGGGAAAAGATGAAAGAATTCTGGAGTGCGGTATCCACCGTCCTCTTTATATGCTGTCGAGCAAAAAGGTTCCTTCTGTTTATGAAAATCCTTCTGTTTTGCATAACCAATGTTCAGGAAAGCATTTAGGTATTTTAACAACCGTTCTGCATCGCAATGAACATCCTGAAGGATATCTTTTGAAAGAACATCCCGCCCAAAAGCGAATAGAACAAGTTTTAAGTGAAATGATGAGTATAGATATCTCTCATACTCCTCATGGAACAGATGGGTGCGGTATCCCTGCCTTTGCAGTTCCACTTTATAACATTGCTCTTGCAATGGCTCGTTTGTCTGACCCCTCTCATCTTCATTACCCACGTCAAAAAGCCATTCAACGTATTCTAGCGGCTGTTGAAGCTTATCCAGAGTTGATTGCAGGTACGGATGCTTTCGACACAAAAGTTATCAAACTTACTCAGGGGCACGTTATCTGCAAAGGTGGCGCAGGAGGTGTTCAAGTTGGAATCATTCCTTCCCTGGGGCTAGGGATTGCTTTAAAAATTGATGATGGAAACATTAAAGCCGCTGAAATTGCTTTTCTTGCTATCCTAAGGTCCTTGGGGTGCTTAGACGAAGACATCTATGAAAAATTGGAACCTCGTCTTTCCATTCTCACACATAAGAATAAAACCGTTGGCTTTCTTCAGCCTACAAATTTTACAACTCTTCTTCCCGAAACGGGAACGCATTAGATATAACGACAGAAGAAATGAAAATGTGCGCAAGAAAATTAGTTCAGAAATTATCATTTTTACAGCCTCTTCTCCTTGCCAAACGCATTGGTCTCATCTCCTTTTTTTTCCTTAGCTTCCAAGCACAAGCTACCCCTCTTCAAACTGTAAATATCTATGCGTGGGCCTATGTCTTTACACCCGAAATAATACAACAATTTGAAACCGAAACAGGGATAAAAGTTAACCTTGATGTATACGATAGTGCTGAAGTCATGGAAACTAAACTATTCACGGGTCATTCCGGTTATGATGTTGTTATGGTTACGGTCTGGCCGTATCTAGTGCGTCAAGTCGAAGCCCACGTTTATCAACCCTTAAAAATCTCTCTTATTCCCAATAAGAAAGATATCGACCCTGTTCTCTTACATCGCATGGAAGAAGCCGATCCGCATAACCAGTTTGCCCTTCCCTTTATCTGGGGAACGAATGGCTTTGCATATAATAAAAAGAAAATTCTCGAAAGAAACCCGGATGCTCCGTTTAAAAGCCTTGCTATGCTTTTTAATCCCGAGGTAGTTGCTCAATTTGCAGATTGCGGTGTCATGCTTATTGATTCTCCGATTGATGTATTCCCAGCCACTCTCAGTTATTTGAAATTAGATCCCAATTCAGGAAGCACTGAGGATTTAAAAAAAGCAACAGAAGCTCTTACTCAAATCCGCCCTTTTATTAAAAAATTTCAACCAGTCCCTGCCACAGAAGACCTTGCTTCAGGTAACTATTGTCTAGCACAAGGATTCTCAGGAGATCTTTTACTTGCACGTGATTTAGGTGCAGAATCAGGAATCGAAATTGAATATGTTATTCCAGAAGAAGGAGCTGCTTTGTGGGTTGATGCTTTAGCTATCCCTCGCGATGCACCAAATGCAGAAGCAGCTCATATTTTCATTAATTTTATCCTTCGTTCAGACATTATTGCAAAGATTACCAACGCGATCGCTATTGCTAATAGTGTCCCAGCTTCATCTCCTTTCCTAGAAAAACGCATTAGAGAAGATCCATTAATTTATCCATCCAAGCAAATCATGGATAAATTATATATAGACAAGACCCAATCACCGCGGTATGAGCGTTTGCGTTTACGCGAATGGACGCGTGTTAAGATTGGACGCTAAGGCAGGAAATGAATGGCGCAAAAAAAACAACATATTGAGTTACAACCTTGGCAAGATCCAAAAGAAAAGCCTTATATTCACTTAGAAGGCGTTTCAAAAGATTTTCGTGGAACGGTTGCTGTTGACGATGTAACCCTATCGATTTTTCAAGGAGAATTTTTTTCTCTTTTAGGCCCTTCTGGCTGTGGAAAATCAACTCTTTTGCGCATGCTGGCTGGTTTTGAAATGCCGAGTAAAGGAAAAATTTATATCGATGGCGTCGACGTAACCCATCGACCTGCCTATGACCGCCCTGTTAACATGATGTTTCAATCCTATGCCCTTTTCCCTCATATGACAGTTGAGCAAAATGTTGCTTTTGGGCTCAAACAAGAACGTATCTTTAAAGGAGAGATTCAAGAACGTGTTAAAGATGCTTTGAAACTTGTACAGATGGAAAAATTTGGCTCCCGCCGACCTCATCAACTTTCTGGTGGGCAACGTCAGCGTGTTGCTCTTGCACGAAGTTTAGTTAAAAGACCAAAACTTTTGCTTCTCGATGAACCTTTAGCGGCACTTGATAAAAGACTGAGAGAACAAACTCAATTTGAGCTTGTCAACATTCAAGAAGAGGTAGGAATTACTTTTATTCTTGTCACACATGACCAAGAAGAAGCCATGACGATGTCTTCTCGCCTAGGAATCATGGATCATGGTCGTATGCGCCAAATCGGAACCCCGAACGAAATTTATGAATACCCGCACTCCGAGTATGTCGCAGATTTTATCGGATCTATTAACAAATTCGAAGGACGCATTGTGGAGGATGAAAGGGATCACATTCTTGTGGAATCTGAAGAAGCAGGGTGTGAGCTTTATGTAAGTCATTCCGCTGACGCCCCCCTCGGGGCTCAAGTTAAAGTAGCCATTCGCCCTGAAAAAATCATGATTGCAACAACGCCACCTGAGCAAAAGAGAAACACCACAAAAGGGATTGTAAAAGATGTGGGGTACTTAGGAGACGTTTCCATTTATCACGTAGAGCTTGAAGGAGGTAAAATCATACTCGCGACCCAACCTAATCTTGTCCGCCTTGCAGAAAGACCCGTTACGTGGGATGACGAAGTTTATCTGTTTTGGCGTGCAGAAAATAGCATCATTCTTACAGCATGAATCAAATTTGGAAAAAAATACGTTATTTTATAACTTCGCCAATTTGGGCGGTCATCCCCCCTTATGGATGGCTTCTTTTTTTCTTTCTTATTCCCTTTCTTATTGTTTTAAAAATCAGTTTTTCTGACCTAAAACTTGGCTTACCTCCTTATGGTCCTCTTCTAGAATGGGTGGATAGCGGCGTCTTGCTTATTCATTTAAATTTCACCAACTACAGTTTCATTGGAACCGATGCTTTATATCTCCTCACTTACCTTGATTCTCTTTTAATTGCCCTTTTAGGTACAATTGGCTGCCTTTGTATTGGCTATCCTATAGCTTATGGGATTGCAAAAGTTCCTTCTCCTTTACGCACAATCTTACTCATGCTCATTGTCTTGCCTTTCTGGACATCTTTTCTATTGCGCGTCTATGCCTGGATTGGCATTTTAAGTCCCCATGGATTCTTCAACTTAGCCCTTATTAAATTAGGACTCATTACAACACCCTTACCTCTTTTAGATACAACCTTTGCAACAATCTTAGGTATTATTTATTGTTACCTTCCTTTCATGATCTTACCGCTTTATGCCTCTCTCGAGAAAATTGATCACTCTCTCGTTGAAGCTGCTTATGATTTAGGGGCTCGACCCTTTCAAGCCTTTCGCCGTGTGATTTGGCCCCTCTCGTTACCAGGTGTCATTGCTGGCTCTATGCTTGTATTTATTCCAGCGGTTGGAGAATTCGTTATTCCTGAACTTCTTGGTGGCTCGCAAACACTCATGATTGGAAAGGTTCTTTGGAATGAGTTTTTTACAAATCGAGACTGGCCTGTAGCATCAGCTTTGGCTGTATTAATGCTTATTTTTCTTATTATTCCCATCATAATTTTTCAGCAGCTTCAAGAACGACAAATGAGGTTTTTGGATGCAGAATAAACTTTCTCCTTCTTTAAAAGCTTTTATGACACTTGGGTATTGTTTTTTATACTTTCCTATTCTGACGCTTATTATTTTTTCATTTAATTCTTCTCGTCAGATAACAATGTGGCAAGGATTTTCAACCAAGTGGTATGGGTCCCTCTTACACGACCAAGTTTTAATAAAATCAGCATTGATAAGCCTTCAAATCGCAGCATGTGCCGCAACGCTCGCTGTTATTTTAGGAACTTTAGCTGCTCTGGCTCTCGTACGTCTTGGACGATTTCGGGGACGAAATTTTTTTGGAATTATTGCAACAGCGCCGCTTGTAATGCCCGAAGTTATTACAGGACTTGCTCTATTACTCCTTTTCGTAGGGCTCGAACAAATCTTAGGGTGGCCAAAGGGGCGTGGGATACTGACAATCACAATTGCCCATACCACTCTTTGTATGGCTTATGTTACGATCTTAGTCAGAGGACGCCTTTCTGATATGGACCGCTCCCTCGAAGAAGCAGCCCTTGATCTAGGAGCTCGCCCTCTAAAGGTCTTTACAGCAATTACCCTTCCACTCATTTTTCCTGCCTTACTTTCTGGATGGCTATTGGCTTTTGCTCTATCCTTAGACGATTTGGTTATCGCTAGCTTTGTGTCTGGCCCAGGTTCTTCCACCCTTCCTATGGTTATTTTTTCAAGTATCCGTTTTGGGATAACGCCTCAAATTAATGCTTTGGCAACAATTATTATAACAGGTGTCGGCATAGGTGTTATGGTTGCTGGCTGGCTCCTTCATCGAAAAAAATACTAAGATTATGCAAGCTTTTGAATTATCCTTGACAATAAGGCAATGGGTAAGGTATCTCAAGATCACCCTTGGGGGTGTAGCTCAGTTGGTTAGA
>JAFECQ010000022.1:8866-18641 GCA_018242065.1 Pseudomonadota bacterium
AGGCCGCGGGTTCAAGTCCCGTCACTCCCGCCATCCACTCTCTTCTTTGCTAAAACCATTTATGCTTCTAGAAGAGGTTTAGGAACAACATATGTATAACCTAAATCACGAGCGACAGCTTCATACGTAATATGACCACAATACACATTCAGTCCATTCATCAAATGGGGGTCATCAAGAAGAGCTTTTTGATATCCTTTGCTTGCAATTTCTAATACAAAAGGAAGAGTAGCATTATTAAGAGCAAAGGCGGATGTACGAGCTACACCACCGGGCATATTCGTCACACAATAGTGAACAACTCCATGCTCAATGTATGTGGGATGAGTAAAAGTTGTAGGCCGGCTTGTTTCAAAACATCCCCCATGGTCTATCGCCACATCTACAAGAACAGATCCCTTTCGCATTTTTTTAACCATCGTTTCGGTAACAAGTTTTGGCGCTGCTGCACCTGGAACGAGAACCGCCCCAATGACGAGATCTGAGTCAACAACACATTGTTCTATCGTTTCAAATGTGGAAGATAGAGTCCCCAATTGAGATCCAAAGAACATGTCAAGTTCAGCTAAGCGATGAAGCGATTTTTCAATAAGAGTGACATGAGCCCCAAGACCAACTGCCATACGAGCAGCACTTGTTCCCACAACCCCTCCTCCAATAATTGTAACTTTTGCAGGCTTAACGCCTGGCACACCTCCTAAAAGGATACCCGACCCACCCTTTTCCTTTTCAAGACAGTGCGCTCCAACCTGGATAGACATACGCCCTGCAACATCGCTGCTCGGTGTCAAAAGAGGAAGCCCTCCTCTTGGAGAAGTTACCGTCTCATAAGCAATGGCAATACATTCAGATTCGATTAAACCTCTCGCTTGCTCAGGATCTGCTGCGAGATGGAGATAGGTAAAGAGAACTTGCTCCGGTCGAAGCATTTTGCACTCACTAGGCTGAGGTTCCTTAACTTTCACAATTAACTCGCAAGCTTCAAACACCTCTTCGGCAGTTTGAGTAATTAAAGCACCTGCAGCTTTGTAATCTTCGTCAGTGATGCCAACACCAATACCAGCCTTTGTTTCTACGATAACATGATGACCGTGGTGAGTCAGCTCACGAACAGACGATGGCACAAGGCCAACTCGATATTCATGATTTTTAATTTCTTTTGGAACACCAATACGCACTGAGTTTCTCCATTATAATGTTATAGATGCTGTAGCAAGGAGACTCACCAGATGTCAAGTTGCAGAGAGGACGCTCCCAAAACATAAAAGCCCTCTTCTTTCAAAAGAGGGCTTTTTGTAATAATAAAAATCTTTTCAGTATCTATTATTCTATATATCCGACATATTTCTTAAGCTCTCCAAGCATGTTACTAAGAGATGCTTCCGTTTTAAGTCCTTCAATAAGCTCACGTAAATTTGTGGATCTTGCCAATTTTTCATTAAATTTTTCAAAATCTCTCGGTGTTAATGTCCAGTGATAGGTGACAAAAGCCTTATCTTGTGCTTTTGCAAGACTATAAAAATCCACACTTTGTGTTGGCACTATTCCACTTAAATGCATTGAATCCCCTGATAAAATCTGGGCTTCTGCAGGAAGTCTCTGCCAGTCAGGGACGCCATTGATATCATCCATATTCACAAGACCACTCGTATCACGAATGATTCTTTGCTCTTCCATAATTCTTAAGACACGTTCTTTTTCATTTTTATCTTGAATTGTGTCTGGATTTACAAGAGGTAATCCGGCTGGATGAACAGAAATCTCTTTTTCAGTCCAAAGCTCGTCTTTTTCTCCTTGCTCAGGGATAACGTGGCCTTCTCCTCCCGGCACGACTGTCCATTCCACTGGAGTTCTTTTTGTTTCAGCTCCCATAGCGGGCGCATCAGGAAATATAGCATACTGAGGCTTAAAAGACGTATGAGGCAACAGTTTATACCCCTCTGCATCTATGTAATATCTTGGCACTCCATTACTTATATTTATATCTTCTGGCCTCGTAAAAACCTCTCCTGATTCTCTTCTTCTTATGATATCAATTTCTTGCAAAGATAATGGCCTACCCGTTTCCATTTTTTGAACATTAAAGAAAAACGCTGTCTCTTGCTCAGGCTCAAGATATCCTTTCAATGAACCTGGAACTGAAACTTCTTCTTCTGAAAAAACAGCTGCAAAAGGAGCAGGAAGAAGATCATGATGATAGGTATGAATCATGGGCACTCGAGGGTAAGATGCTCCTTGTATGGAATAGAGTTCACTCCTTTCATCATAAGGAGATGCATGCTTAGACTTAAGTGTGGCAAATCGTTCCCCAAAAAAAACGTTTTCCCCAGGCGTAAAAACATCATCAAGCCTTGAGATCCTCGGAGCCAAACGTCCTTCACCATCATATCGCTTTCCTGTAATCACAGAAAAAGCCTTTGCTTTTGTATTAAAAGAAAGATTGTTCCATTTTTTATATCCATTGCTTGCAAGAAGAAATTTTACAATCTCTTCATCAGGAAGATCTGCACTAACACTTTTCCTTGTTGCATTAAACGCAGATGCATAGTCCTGCTTGCTGATAAAATCATCTAATTCTAATTGTTGGGCTTGTGTGGTGATTTTTTTAGTAACCGCAATTTTATTTGGTTCAGATAGCTCAGCCCACTTCCTATATCCATTGCTTTCAAGAAGATATTTGACAACCTCTTCATCAGGAAGATCTGCTCTAACAATTTTCCTTGTTGCATTAAATGCAGACGCATAATCCTGCTTGCTGATAAAATCGTCCAATTCTATTTTTCGTGCTTCGTTTATAATTTTAGTACTAAGCCATATTTGATCTTCTCTGTCTAACGCGCTCCAACTTTTTGTATATTTATTACTTGTGATAAGGTGCTTCACAATTTCTTCATCAGGAACACTTGTGGCAAGTTGTGACCTTAGTGAATTAAAAGCTTTTGGATAATCCTGCAAACTTAAAAATTCTTCTAAGCTTCTTCTTTCTTCTGTTAAAACTTCTCTTGGTTTAGAAGACACAAAAGAAGAAAACGATTCGTCATCCATACCTAAAGCAGGAGAATGAAGAAAAGAAATACTGGACAACAAAGCTAACAAACTAGCAATACGAAATTTCATAACAATTCCCATTTTAAAATTAATATATAATAATCTATATTACTAATTTAGAATATATTATATTTATATTCTTTTGTCAAGATTTTGCAAAAAATTAGAAGAAGTTCCCAAACCACTAGCTCTTGCGTCTTGTGCTACCTTATGATTTACTCTCTTCTTATAAATGAGGTGTATTAAGGTGGCATGCCCTCGCTTTTTCTTTAAAAGCCATCATAAGGATATGACAGAAAATGAAAACATCCCTTTTAAAATCCATTAGTTTGGTTGCTTTTTTAGCAGCCGCAACGCCTGCATCTGCAGCTGATCCTGTGGTCGCCACAGTTGATGGGCAAAACTTTACTTATTCACAAGTGATGGAAGCAAAAGCCAGCCTTCCTAAGCAATATCAATCAGCTCCTGACGAGAAACTTTTTCCTGTCCTCGTTAATCAAGCCATTGATACCTACTTAATTAACAAGGCAGCACAAGCCTCAGGAGAAGCTCAAAAACCTGAAATCAAAGCAGCCATCCAAAAAGCATCAGAAGGGATTATTGCTCAAGCTTATCTTTTAAGCCAAGTTAAAGATACCATTTCAGATGCAGCAGTACAGGCCAAGTACGCGGAAGTTATTAAAAGCTTCCCACAAGAAAAAGAAGTACATATGCGTCACATTCTTGTAGATTCAAAAGAAACGGCTGCTTCTATTATTAAAGCGTTGAAAAACGGAACTGACTTTAAAAAACTTGCAAAAGATAAATCAAAGGATGAAACCTCAAAAGAAGGTGGAGATCTCGGTTGGTTTAGGAAAAGCGAGTTACCACAAGAGTTGGCAGACGCTGCTTTTGCTTTAACCCCAGGATCTTATAGTCAAGAACCTGTCAAAACGGATTTTGGCTGGCACATTATAAAAGTTGAGGAAGTTAGAGACGCGAAACCTCCTAAATTTGAGGAAGTAAAGAACGAACTCAAATCACTTATGACCCAAGAAGCAATCGTTGCGATTGTTAAGGACTTGCGCGCTAAGGTAAAAATCGTCCTTTTTGATAAAGATGGCAAACCTTTACCGCCACCTGAAGCTGCAAAAAAACCTGAAGCAGCAACAGCTGCTCCTACTAACGCACCTGCACCTGCCACGGGGGCCGCTCCTTCAGCCGCTCCAGCTCCAGCTCCAGCTCCAGCTGCACCTGCTGCGACAAAGTAAGAGCAATAAAAACATTATGCTCAGTCAAAGCCCCTGTGTTTACAGGGGCTTTTTATTTAGAGAACATTATTATGGAAACTTATGAAAACGGGGCTGTCCTAATTCAGGGCGAGAACTCGGGCAAGATTCACAGTTAGAACCATCAGAATTGCAACAACCATTATAGCACCAACCTGTTGGGTTTCCTTGCGAATCAGAACAGCAGTCCCCCGGACAACTGTCAAAATTACAAGTACATGGCTGAGGTTGGCTTACACAGGAAGGACACATTGGGCCGGTTGGATAATTACAACACCACGACGAATTACATATGCCCTGTGGAACACACCGCTGTATTGGATTTAAACCTTGCACTTCACCTATTAAAAAAACTGCAAAAACAAACAAAAAGCTAAAAATGGTCTTATACATTATGTTTTTATATGTCATAGAAATCTCCCCTTTTTTATTTTATACACCTATAGATTCTCACGAACAAGCAACTATTTGCTCAGGATAAACGTGTTACGCAAATAATTAATGCAATTTTTTAAAACTAACGCTATGTTCATCAAAGAGAACAAAGAATGAGTCGTGAATATGCAGCCTAAAGTCGAGGAAAATTACTTTCCCTATTCTTCTCCAATTAGTCTATTAGAAGAACTTTTTTTTCAATTCGAATGGAATTACGATCGTACAGGAGATGGCGAGATCGCAGCTGAAATTGAAGGAAGATGGTGCACTTATCGCTTGTTTGCTTCTTGGCGGCAAGACTTGGAATGTTTGATGTTCAGTTCTCTTATTGATATTAAAGTCCCTGCAGACAAGCGCTCACAAATCGAAATTCTTCTTTCAAACATGAATCCTAAAATCTGGCTCGGGCATTTTGAAATTGCCCCCGATGATGAGATTCCTGCATTTCGATATAGCTTAACTTTACGGGGAAATCCTGGTGCAACACTTGAGCAAATGGAAGAAATTTTAAGTGCTGCCGTTACCGAATGTGATCGACTCTACCCTGCTCTTCAATTTGTCTTGTGGGGTGGTAAAACACCTGAAGAAGCATTGATGGCTGCGATGCTGGACACTCATGGAGAAGCCTGATGGGGCTCAAGCTTGCCCTTGTTGGCTGCGGTAACATGGGTTCAGCCCTTCTCAAAGGATGGCTAACTCTTTCAAATTCAATGGAGTCTTTTTCATCTTTCTGGATCATCAACCCTCACCGCGAAAATGTGGCCCCCTTTCTAAAAGATAAACGCGTTCAGTGGTTCTCAACTCCTGACGAACTCCCCCACTCTCCTGATGTGATTATCTTTGCTGTTAAGCCTTTGATTCTTGATGAAGTCCTGCCCCTTTACACCACCTTTGATTCTTTCATTATTTCGATTGCCTCAGGGAGACCACTTGCATTTTATGAGACGATCTTTACTTCTTCACGACCGATTCTTCGTGTTATGCCAAATACGCCTGTCGAATTTCATAAGGGAGTTATTGGCCTTTTGGCAGACATGACATTAAAGCCCAAACACATGAACATCGTAAAAATGTGTTTTCAGGAACTTGGATTTTGCCTTTGGGTTCAATCAGATGATGAACTTGACAAGCTCACAGCCATTTCCGGTTCAGGACCAGCGTATATTTTCTATATGATGGAAGCGCTTGCTAAGGCTGCAGAATCCTTAGGCTTTCATGAAGAAACAGCTATGGCTCTTGCCATTAATACGTTTTGGGGAGCCTCAAATTATGCACATGAAACCTTTGCTCTTGGTCAACGTCCTGAAGAACACCGTCAACGTGTAACAAGTCCTCAAGGAACAACAGCAGCTGCTCTTAAGGTTTTAGAAACGGGTAAGTTTTATAATCTTATAGAAAGAGCTGTCGATGCAGCGTATACTCGTGCAAAAGAGCAAGCTGATGAAAGAAAAAGCCTTTAAGGCCTGTTTAAAGATTATAGAAACTGAAGGATGGAAAGCTTTCTCGTTTGCAAAAGCTTCGGAAGTCTCTGGAATTTCTTTGCATGTTTTTCACAAACATTTTCCAATGCCATCAGACGTAATGGTGTATTTATTTCAAAAATTGGATACTCAAGTTTTGAAAAATCACGATCTATCTCAAAATTGTTCTCCAAAGGATACTCTTTTTGATCTTTTTATGGAACGCTTTGAGGCAGCTCAACGCTACAAACCTATTCTCAAAAGATTTTGGCAAGACTGGATTTTTTCTCCTCAAGAAGCTCCTTCCCTTACCTGCCAAGGATATTCCTCTATGACCTGGATGCTTGAGGCTGCAGGGTTAAGCTCAAGAGGCATCCCAGGTTTTTTGCGCCTCCAAGGACTTCTGGGACTTTATCTCCTCACACTCAGGACATGGCTTGAAGATGACAGTCCTGACTTAGGAAAAACCATGGTTTTTTTGGACAATGGACTTTCAAAGCTCGAAAAGGCAGCTCATTTTTTGAACTCTTTCTGATGTTACTTCTTTTGTAGAGCTTCCTCAATCAAAGCCACCGTTTCTTCTGGTCCATAAAGAGCGATGAATGAACCCATACGTGGCCCTTCCTCTTGCCCTAAAAGAATTTGATAAAGAGCTTTAAACCAATCCCTAAGGTTCGTGTAATTGTGTCGCTTCCCAACTTCAAAAACTTCTGCCTGGATAATTTCTGCATCTCGAGGTAGCCCTTTTAAAACTGTTGCCAAGTCTTGAAGCGCTTTTCTCTCTTCTTCCGTTGGTGTCCGGTAATGCTTATGAGGTTTTACAAAATCTCTATAATAAGCGATGGCATATTCCACCAGTCGATCAACCATAGGCATATTTTCAGGTTTTGCTCCAGGTGCATACTGGCTAATAAAACCCCACAAAACCTTTTTATCTTCCGTATTGGTAACGCTTGCTAAGTTCAGCAAAATTCCAAAGCTTAAGGGAAGCTCTTCGCTTGGAGGTTGCCCATCGTGTACATGCCAGACGGGATTATTCAACTTTTGCTCCAAGGATTGTTCAGGAAATTTTTCAAGAAAGTTTAAATATTCATCTACAGCACGCGGGATCACATCAAAGTAAAGACGTTTTGCTTTACGCGGGGATTGATACATAAAATATGCAAGGCTTTCTTCAGGAGCATATTGAAGCCACTCTTCAATCGTCAGTCCATTGCCTTTTGATTTTGAAATCTTCGTCCCATCAGCATCGAGAAAAAGTTCATAATTAAAACCCTCAGGAGGCCTATGGCCCAGAATTTTACAAACTTGGCTGGAAAGCTTCACAGAATCGATCAGATCTTTTCCCGACATTTCGTAATCAACGTCAAACGCTGCCCAACGCATTCCCCAGTCCACCTTCCACTGAAGCTTACAGTGACCACCCGTAACAGGAGTTTCAATCAATTTTCCATCATCTCTTTTATAGACAATCGTGCCTACTTTGACGTCTCGCTCAATTACCGGGACTTGCAAAACCCTACCCGTCTCTGCACACACAGGAAGGAATGGACTATAGGTTGCGCGCCGCTCTTCACCTAAAGTTGGTAAAATGACATTGATAATTTCGTCATAATGGGCCAGAACAGCAAGAAGCATTGGATCAAACTGCCCTGAAGCATAACAATCTGAAGAGCTTTTAAATTCATAGTTAAAACCAAATCTATCTAAAAAGGCTTGTAGACGCGCATTATTATGGTGTCCAAAGCTTTGATGCGTACCAAATGGATCTGGAATACGGGTTAAAGGCTTTCCTAAGTGTTCCCGAATAAGCTCAGAATTAGGAATATTATCCGGTATTTTTCTCAGACCATCCATATCATCTGAAATAGCGAACAACTTCGTCGGAATATCTGAGAGAAGAGAAAACGCCTGGCGCACCATCGTCGTACGCACAACTTCACCAAAAGTTCCAATATGAGGAAGCCCAGAAGGTCCATAACCTGTTTCAAATAAAACATATCCCTTTGCAGGTTTTTTGCCTCCTAGACGCTCTAAAATTTTACGTGCTTCTTCGAACGGCCACGCAAGCGCGGTTTGGGCAATAGTCTGAAGGTCCTGCATTTTAAATTTCCATAATAAAAACAATTAAAGTTAAGGTCACATTGACAAAAGGATACTACCTCTTTCTTTTTGATCTCGTCCACCAATTTTCCCCATTTATCATTTAATTTGTATGGAGACATATCCCTTGGGTGGTAACCCTAGTGGACATTCCAGGATAGGAATAGAAGATCTTACCAATCATAGTTCGTGTGGAAGTCACTATAGAGGAGATCGACATGAATACCTTCCCACGTAAGTTTAACAGACTCTCTTATATTTTACTTATGATCATAAGCCTTGCTTTTGATCTAAATTACGTCCATGCCATGGAATGCGAAATCATTGAGGTTGATCGCAGGTACCCAGCGCACATCGCTTCATTTAAGCCATCTTATGTCCGTAGATTAACTCAAGAAGAAATGGAAAGACGCAAAGTTTCTGAAACGAAAGCAAAGGGCATAGTTGGTGAAAAGCTATCCCGATTTGTGATAGAGAGCGATATAAGGTTAGGCGATCAAAAACTTGTTAGTATGTTTACATATTTTGAGAATATGGGGTGCAATATAACTCCCTATTTACGCAGCAATGCCGATCAAGGGATCGATGACGTTTTTGTCGTTCTTACTAAAGATGGAAGAATTAATAGAAGTTATAATCCGCTGTTTCATGAAGCAAAGTATAATGGAAGCTGTAACTTAAGATTGAGTACGACAAAAACTATTTGCGACCAATTGTCATTCCAATGGATTGAGCACAATCTTAAAAAAGCACACAAACGGATTATTACAGGAGGCGATATATGCTTTGGCACACGAAATGGCGCTAAAATAACACCTTGTTTCTCATGTAAAACACAATTTCAAGAAGAATTTTCTTGGCTAGCAAGCAAGCTAAATGCTGGACACTTTCATAGAACCGCCAGTGTTCTATGTGCCGATGGGCAGCTTAAGATTTATAATGTAGAAGGCAGGTAAAACTCTAACAAACAATGATACACCAGGGAGTCTTTCGGGATTCCTTGGCTTTTATGTAGGGTTTTTCTCACAAAATATTACAATTTTTTACTTTATATTTAATAATTTTACTGTAATTGTAGAGTTTAATTTATGTATTTCTACAACACAAATATTCTTATCTTTTCCCGACATAGGAGTCACATAAATTTTAGTCGGATGAACAGACGTCCCCACCGCTGCATGCTTCTTAACGGTGTGGTCAACAACTTTAAATGTCATTGTTTGACCATTTATATCAAACCTAACTGCATCGTTTAACTTAAGGGTATGGTGTGCTCCGTTATGAATTACTGGATCTGTGTGAAGCGCACTGATTTGTTGCGGTGTAGGGCACTGATTAGCTAAACTATTGGTCGTATGAAAAGTAATCACACCTAAGATACTGAGCATATACAAAATTATTTTACTTATCATATTTCTCTCCATATTTATTTTTATTTAGGGGCTGTCCTAGATAACTAGT
>JAFECQ010000023.1 GCA_018242065.1 Pseudomonadota bacterium
TCGTGTTATCTAGGACAGCCCCATTTTTTTTCTCTTAAAGAAAGGTGGTTAAGATCGGTCGAGAAAAGCTCTTGGTCATAAAAGACAACTTGCATAACGGTTTTGTAAGACTGAGTACCCGCAGATTTTAATATTTGTAAAGCCGATCTCCAAGTATCTGTTCTTTTTTTATCAAAAGAATCTGGAACTGGAACGCTCCCATATCTATTTCGAATCAATACATTCGCTCTAGCTCGGAAAGTATGACCCAGACATGGTTCATAACGATAGCCTAATTCACCAAAGAATTTTCCAGCTTCATAAAGTGGTCTGGGAATAACCTGGTGCGCATACAAAAGTCCAAGAAATGACTCAGAAAGACTTACATCGCGAATGAGCGCATTTTCTAATAACTTCTTTCGCTTACGTTGAAGCTCTTCCGTACCCTTATCAATACAAGGAATATTTATTCGTGGTCGTCCACGACGTCTTTGAGAATGCCGCATATAATCCTCTCTATTTTATTATTTGAGTATCTGAGAAGATCAGCGAGTTTTCAAATTTAGGAATTAGCCTTTTAGAGAGAATTCTATAATGTGTTTGTTTAGAAATACAATATTTAAAAAGTACTTGACTTTTTAAATAAATAAAATTATTTCTTGCGCAGACCTTAAAATAACAGGCGTAATCTCACGATTCCCTCAAAATTTTTTCAAATTTTAAAATAGGTATTATTATGATGTTATCAAATTCGCTCTTTTTAATATTATCTTTTCTGTCTCTCTCCTCGGCATTTGCTGCAAGCGACAGAAAGGACTGGAGAGGTCCTGAGGAGAGCGGAGAAAGGACTGTATTCTGTCTTGCCCAGGAACGAGAAAAAACAGCCGATGAAATACTCGCAGAACTTCAAGACAAACCGGAATATATGAGTTGCCAGAATTGGCTTAGCAGAAATCACCCTGATGTTGATCAGAACAGTTTAGAACGGCATCCTTTGTTTCCACTCTTGCGTGACGCTATGGCTCTTGCTGATTTTGAATTGGACGTATTTGAGCAGTTTATACAGGAGTATATGAAACCGGAAACCCGGCGAGAAGAAGCAGAGACTATTCAAACTGTCCACTATAATATGGTGAGTGCGAAGAACTTTGTTTTCGCTTTGGTTAAGGTCTTACAAGAAACAACGACACCAGAACAAATGCTAGAGCATTATTTCCAAGATCGATTTTGTGATCTGGTAGACTACACTGCAACTCTCAGGGGTAAAAAGGAAACCTTTTTCAAGGGGATAAAATCTGTAAGGATACCTGAGGATGATCCAAGATTAGCTGCATTTATGCGTTCATACAACACCAAGCTTAACATTGCCCGTACTCTTTTATATTATGTAAAAGACAAAGAGCCATCAATACCTTTAAGTACGAAACTCTCTCCAAAATTAGTCGGGTTAATACGAATGTCTACCTCTCTGCATCCCTTTCTTGCGAAGGAGAGTGAGGAGTGGATTGGGTACGATGCGGCCTTATCAGGAGGCGAAGCTCGAAACTTCCTCGGCAATGCTGCTGATTTGGGAATTAATCTCAGGACGCTTCTTAGCAAACAGCGGATTTCCTACGTTAAACCAAAAGTTTACAAGAAAATCCGTGATTTTTCTCTATTCTCATTTTTAGATGGAGCGCTACAAGAAGAGCATCCTTCCGCAAAAGCGAAGAAAAAGGAAAGAAAAAGGAAAAAAAAGAGGGAAGACACTGCAACGGCGGTAGAAGTATCAGAAGACTTATCTTCTCCTGCAGCAGGGGCAACAGCCGTAGTAGGACGCAAGAGCCCATCCTCTCCTGTCGCAGAGTTATTACCCGAAGTGCCTGAAGACTTACCTGCTGCTGCAGCGGCGCTCCCCCCTCCTGCAGAAATAGAACTTGAGAGCTTATTGCAGAGAAGAACAAGAAATAAACATGTAGACACTATTTATAATATTTTTAATCGTCAAGGTTACAAGCTTTTAGATGATACTAAGATAATTGCCGCTTGGAATCATGTGTTGGAAGGGAGAGGCTATCACAAGGAAAGTACAGGACGTTCGCATCAACCCCTCTATGCATCTCTTACTGATGGCTCTCAAGTTGTCTTAGGCCTCTTCCGCAGCAATGGGTATGGACCACGTTACATACAATATGTTCGGGACGCTTTTGATAAAATTGGTTTTGGTAGAGAATGGCTTGCATTACAAGGCTATCATCTGGAGTAAAGTCAAAATCTAGGACAGTCCCCTTAACATATTTATGAGTGTGACTCACTCCGTTAAAGAGGAATTTTAAGGATTAGAGGGCTTAAAGCAATCTGTTTAGGATAATCGAGCTCTTCCTTTTTTGTATAAGCTCTATCAACTGTTCGATGACACGGAAGAAACGACGGTTCAAGCTTATATCACGGATATATACAATCCCAGTTCAGAACGAACGCGCCGTTTCGATCAAGAAGGGATGGCCATCCCTTCTTGATCATCAACAGTATGTTGACAAGAGGATGATAACTCAATCCAAATAGACAAGTTCAATTAATTTGTTTTAATAAATTCTGGAGTAAGGTTAAAACGCTGCAGGTGATCACGCGCAAATTCTACCAGTGCTGGGTACATACTTCTCGTTTTTCTTTGTTTATTTTTACCGCGCATATGAGGGCGATGTAAGGAAAAATGATACTTCATAACGTTTTCTTTCATTTTTCTTTTCTTTTGATATTCTATGAAACTGAGAAAATGGCTGGGTTTGTTGTCCTTATTCAACAAAACAAAAATTTCATAAAGGTGAGAACGCTTTCCTCCATAAACACGTCCACGAAAGCCGGCATCACTTTCAATCATATTATCAAAGTCTTCCATAGAAATATCAGATATTGGCTTAACAAAAACCGATTCTAAAACACTTAAGTTTCTTTTACTTATACGTAATCCCTCTGCGCTTTTTTTAGTATCCTTTTTTGGTTCGATTTTATGTGGCGCAGCGATTAAAATCCTCGAAATTTGAGTTTCAACAGCCTCTAAAATATGTTTGGGCACCAGATCTGTAGAAACTTCAGGTTCTTTGTCTTCTTTCTGTGAGATCGGCATAGATGGGATTTCTTTTAGTTCTTCTTTTCTTTCTGGCAAATCTGTTCTAGAACTGTCCTCCTTTTTATGATCTTGTTCAACAATGCTAGTAAACGTACTTGTTGATTTTTCTGTTTCTTCAGAAACTTCAACTGGCCTGGAACCTTCTAGCTCCTCTTTCTTAGATAAGGCTAATTTTTTAAGACGTTTTGCCTCGCGCCTTTTTTTATTTCTTTTCGATTTGGCAGATTCTGTTTTTATATCTTCTGCTTCTTCTGTGGAAATTAAAATGATGGGCGGCGTGGAAGAATAAGGAGCAAATAAAGACTTCACTTTTGACCAAATTTCAATTTGGTCTTGGTAGAGATCCATAATGTGGTCTTCTCGTTGCTTTCGAGTTAGTTGAGAGAGCTTTTGAATGGTCTCTTTTCGTAGCATAAATTTTGATTTAGCTAATCTGTTGGCAACTTGATTTGTTGCTCGCTTTAATTCTTTCTTAAATCCTCCTTCACTCTCCAGGTAGTAGTTTAAGCTGTTAATAATTTCGTCAACTTCCTTTTTCCATACAATCGCTTTAGAGGGGCTCTTCAATTCATTTAGGTGATCCTTGAAGTTTTTTAAAAACCACTTAAGTCCTGTGCTGATTTTGCCATGAACCAGGCCAAACAAATTTAACTGAGAGTCTACGGTAGCTTCAGCTTCTCTTGAAAGAACTGCTGTTCTTCCAAAATATTTTAAGAATTTTTCTTCTTTTTTATACGTACCTGTCTCGTCTTTTACGTCGCGTATAAGTTGATCTAAAAATCCCATATAACGTAAAGAGGCTTCAAAGAGATCAAGAGCGGTAGTAAAAGATTCTTCTAATTTTGCAGTTTGAGTAGGGTAATCATTAAGTGCTAGGCAGTCTTTTTTAAGCTCTTGAGTTTTTTTTGCTGATCTTGGGTGTCGAGAAGGCGTATCTTTTTCTTCTTTCATAGCAAAAGAAAAGGATGAACAAGCTACTAGGAAAATAGATACTACCACAAAAACCCGCTTAGAAAACATAGAACAACTCCATAAAATAAATTTTAAGTAATTTAAAAATTATATGGGATTATATGATTTTTTTTCAATAAAAAAAATTGAAATTTTATTCTCTATAAGCTTAGGTGCTCAGTCTTTAAAGTAGAAAAACGATGAGCTTTCTTAATTTACTACATATGTTTTCTCAAAATTACGGATGCCTTTTAATACCTCGCTATGGTTTTTTAGTTGCTTTTTCGTTAACGCTTTTACCAAGGAAGAAAGATTAAAAGACCTTATTTTCAAATAAGTATCAATTTCTTTTCCAGGGGCCGAGAGAGCATGGGAATACGAAACACTCCCGATATGGGTCCCTGTTTCCCACGAAATTTGCTCCAGCAAGCGAGGATTAGAATATTTTTAAGTTCGTAACAACACATTCCTTACTATCCACGCAACAATACCTCCTCGCAATGACGAGAGTTAGCAGATTCCCTTGCCTCTAAAATCTATCCGGTGTTAAGCTTCTTGAATAAGATTCTTGACCTTTTGCAAAATGTCCCTTAAATCTGAGAAAATTTTATTTGAACAAGGAAAGATAGATCATGGCACGAGAATGTGACATTACTGGTAAAAAAGTGATGAGCGGCAATAATGTTTCACACGCAAACAACAAATCCCGACGCACTTTTGCGCCAAATCTTCAAGAAGCTTCTTTTATGAGCGAGTCTTTGGGAAGCAGGGTCCACATGAGAGTTTCACCTTCAGGCCTTCGTACAGTTGAAAAAAATGGTGGAATTGATGCGTTTCTAAAATCAACGGCTAATCGGAAACTTACATCTACAGCAAAACGTCTTAAGCGCCAAATTGAGAAAAAGTGCCCTTGCCCGCATGAACATAAGTAAAAGCTAAAAGATTAATCTTAGGTACAAATAAGTCTATAAGGAAAGCCCCAAGAAATTCTTGGGGCTTTCTTTTGTAGGAAACTTGAGTTTTGCAGAAGAGCACCAGATCC
The DNA here is from genome assembly GCA_018242065.1 of Pseudomonadota bacterium. Taxonomy (GTDB): domain Bacteria; phylum Pseudomonadota; class Alphaproteobacteria; order UBA9655; family UBA9655; genus UBA9655. The sequence continues at coordinate 5,082 of JAFECQ010000023.1, forward strand.
CGGGTAGTAAGCACTGCTGTCCGGGGAAAAGTGGCGAGGAAGTTTAAAAAGCAAGAGACTCTATGGCATTCAAGAAATACGAGAGGATAAGGAACTTAAAAATAAAAAAACTCAAATGAGTCAGAAAAAGACTGGATTGCTTCGGAGCTAATGCTCCTCGCAATGACGTCTGTGTAGTATTCTCTTGCTTTCCCCTGGTCGTCATTGCGACCGCGAGCATAGCGAAGCGGGGAGCAATCCAGAAAAATGTATTTACTTCACTTTTTCCCGGGACAGCAGGCTTGCTACCCGGGACCTAAAGACAGATTCTTCCTTATCCAAAAATCAAGCTAAGAAAGATTAATTAATCGCCTTGCTTGCTGAATTCAAACCCTTTTTCCCGCTCTGGGTGAAGATAATCAGAGTCAGGAGCTTCAGTTTCAACAGCCGCGTCCATTACCCCAACATCATCTCTACCACCGCCAGAAGAAGCTACTGTAGCCTGAGCAAATTTTGCTTCAACACGATAAGCGCATTCACGCAATTCTGCATGATTGACAGAGTGATCAGCCATACATCTATCAAAGCTTTCGCAACGCTCTTTTGCTGCTTTATAATAAACTGGATTTGATATCAATTGATCCGCCCAGGCGTGACAACTTGCAGAACCTTCATCAATTGCTGGAATAATGTCTGCTTGAGCCTGTCCTGCAAAAAAAGTCATTGCAGCAACAGATAATAAATTAGAAATTTTCATTAAATTTTTCCCTTTATATCATTATTTAATTGGCTTCATGCCACTCTATAATAGAGTAGGGAAACCATCAGATTCTGTCAATTAACTATGCAGGGAAGAATCGCAAAAAGAAAGAAATCCTGTTGTTTTTCAGCCTCACTTGAAAACACCTTGCTAGAAATAACCTTGCATCTCAAGCGCGTTTTCTTTAAAAAACAAAACAATGCCGAAGTAGCTCAGATGGTAGAGCAACTGATTCGTAATCAGTAGGTCGGGTGTTCGATTCACCTCTTCGGCACCAGTGAAAACTTTCGTCTTTATAGGGAATGGCTCATGAGTTTCATGCCCAGCAATGAGATGATAATAAGTCGAACTTTATAATAACCAGGCTTGACTGTTAGGATAGTATCTTCGTTAGCAAATCCCAGTTAAATTAAGATTATTTTAATCATTAAGGAGGAAACTCTTTGATTAGATCTTAACAAGTTAACCACGAGGATTTTCATGAAAAAGCTGATTGGATTCCTAATTTTTACCTTTACAGTAATAATACAAAGTGCGTTAGCGCAACCCGTTCCATGCCGATGTGATAGCACGGGATGTTATACTCTGGTTGGATTTTCTCGAGGTACACCGAAAACTTCAGAACTTTGCGCAAGCATCTGTAACGGCCAGAATTCTTCGAATACTAAATTAGATAATTGTTCGAGCAAACTGCATCAATGTAAATGTTATTGCAACTCATACAACTCTTCTATTTGCCCTCCAGCTTCTTAATTATCTTTACTATGGTTAAAGATACTATTGATACCTCCTCCTATTTTTGAGAGCAATTTAAAAGGAAAACTCTCACTATTCTTGGTTCAACTTTTATGTGTCTGCCCCTTGTTTTCTAATGAACTAACCTTAGTTTTTCATGTGGGAACCTTTTATCTTCTACTTTATTTCTGATGAAACTTGAAAAAAGCTTCTCACAAATTGTTTGATAAATTGAACAAATTTGTTCATTATTATGAATAAAAAAACATGGAGGCTAATATGTATCATCGTCTGCATTTTCAAAAAGTGATGAAAAGGATCGAGGGGCCAAGGCTTTTCATGCAAGTTTTAGCGGGACCTCGGCAAGTTGGAAAATCAACTCTCGCTCATCAAGTACGAAAGTCCGTTGCATTTCCTTCTCATTATGCTTCAACCGATGGGTTTTCTTCCCATAACTCTGACTGGATCGAAGAACAATGGGAAATTGCACGACAAATCAACATAAAGGCCAATAATACATTAGGCACCTTACTCATCTTAGATGAGGTTCAAAAAATACCTCATTGGTCTGAAACCGTCAAAAAACTTTGGGATGAAGATACTCTCAATAACGTGAATCTAAAAGTCATGCTCTTAGGCTCTGCTACTCTTCTCATTCAAACTGGATTAGGTGAGAGTCTATCAGGACGCTTTGAAGTCATTCCTATTTCTCATTGGTCATTTGAAGAGTGTCGGGATGCTTTTGATTGGACTCTCGAGCAATTTGTTTATTTTGGAGGGTATCCTGGAGCAGCTCAACTTATTAAAGATGAGGAAAGATGGGCACATTACATCATTGATTCAATCATTGAAACGAGCGTTTCACGTGATATCATGTTAATGACGCGCATTTATAAGCCAGCTCTTTTAAGAACGGTTTTTGAGTTAGGATGCCATTGTACAGGACGTATCATTTCCTATCAAAAAATGCTGGGGCAACTGCAAGATGCCGGGAATGCTTCGACACTGGCCCATTATCTTGAGTTGCTTTCGGAAGTAGGGCTTGTTGGGGGGCTGCAAAAATTTTCGAAAGACAAATTGCGTCAAAAGGCATCTAGCCCTAAACTTCAAGTTTTCAATACAGCCTTTATAACAGCTCAGAGTCATCTTTCATTTAAGAAAGCACAAAAAGATACTGCAGTATGGAAATCTCTTCTGGAATGTAGCATTGGGGCACATATAATAAATGCAGCCCTTGGAACTAAAATTGAAGTATTTTACTGGAAGGAAGGAAATAAAGAAGTTGATTTCGTCGTACGTAAAGGTGAATTAGTCATAACAATTACAGTTAGAAAACCAAACAAGGGAATTAACCTTAGAGGAATTGAAGAATTTTCTCGCTTATATAGTCCTCAGCAAAATCTTTTTATAGGAGGACCTGGTATTGCTATTGATAAATTTCTCCTGACACCTCTCGACTATTGGATAGATTCCGTAGCGGAAGACCTTAAAGAATCTGCCTAAAATATATGGAGAGTTTCTCTGTAAGAATATCTTTAATTTCATAGCCTTAGGAAAATACCGTAGAAATTACGGATTGCTTTTTTTTGAATTATGTAAAACATAATCTTATCCACAGGGAGGGACTTTCAATGCGAATTGATAAAAAATTTTTTCTTATTATATTAGGTTCAGCTTTAGAATATTACGATTTTGTTCTGTATGGACTTCTTGCAACTCACATCAGTAAAACATTTTTTCCATCTTCGAACAGCAGACTTCAACTTATTCAAGCTTTCAGTGTTTTTGCCTTGGGTTATTTGGTTAGGCCCCTTGCTGGAACTATATTAGGTATAATTGCCGATAGGTATAGCCAGGTTAAAGTTTTTGCTTACTCAATATTGCTCATGGGAATATCGACACTTTTTATTGGAATACTACCTTCTTATAGTCAAATAGGTATAGCTGCTCCTCTTCTTTTAGTCTTTGCAAGAATAATACAGGGCGTTTCTTTTGCTTCAGAAATTCCAGGAGCCGTCACAATATTAAGTGAATATAAGGCAAAAAAGAGTGTTCCAAGCTCTATCGGACATTTAATGTCTTCAACTAACTTTGGATTTATTATGGCTTCGGTTTTAATTTATTTAGTACATTTATGTTGCACAGATGAACAAGTTCTAAATTGGGGATGGAGAATTCCCTTCATCATGGGAGGGTTTTTAGCTTTTGTAAGTTATTATATCAGGCGTGACCTCAGCTTGTTGGCTGATTCCCAAAAACATTCTAGAAGATCTTTAAAAGAATTTTTTTCAGAAATTCTTACGTCTCATTTTTCATCTATATTAAAAGGTATTGCGATCACAAGTATAATTGCATCTGGAACCATGCTCTTTATTTACCTGCCTCACCTCCTGGAAGAATACTACATTCTGAATTCACAAGACATTCGATTGTTTTTCTTTATAGGGCTCGTAATATTTATAGTTTTTTGTATTGTATTTGGAAAGGTACTCAAAAACTCCCACCTTAAAATGTTTTTCATAGGAACAACTTTAACCTTTCCCATTATGGTTTACTTTCTGATTTTTCAAATTAATTTAATTGGCGGAAAGTCTTCTCTGTTTCTGTTGTTTGCTTTTTATGAAATGTATATGGCGGCCCTTTTTACGTCGGGCCTAAGCTTATTATCTCAACTATTTCCTCTTCATATAAGGAACACATGCATTTCTTTCTGTTATAATTTTTCTTTTTCAGCTTTTTCTTTCATGCCTGCCATCGTCACTTATTTTACGACGAAGACACAAAAAGCTGAGAATATATCCATATTGTTTTTCGTTTTATCTATTGCATTAGTTAGCAGTTTTTTCTCAAAAAATTCGCCCTTTTATAACATAAAATATAAGTCATAAAATTTTTTAAGAAAGTTTTATAATGCATGCCACAAATAAAAGGTTTATTATTAGAGATATAAAAGAAAATGATTTACAGGAAGTTTATCAGATGCTTCTATGTCTTGTGCGACATGAAAATCTAGAAGAAAAGTTTAAACTTTCAGAGGAGAGAATGGCTAGCTACTTATTCAAAACAACACATGACTGGTTTTGTTTAGTAGCGCAAGATTTGCGAGACAATCTGCTAAAAGGATTCCTTACATACACACCCAGCAATATTAATAGAGCATTTCACCTTTCCTCGCTTATTCATATCGATCATCTTTATGTTAAGCCAGAGTCCAGAAGAGATGGTGTTGGAGAGAGTTTAATTCAGGAGCTAAAAAATCGCGCAAAAAATCTAGGAGCAAATAGATTAGAGCTTTGGTGTCTGATTTCGAATGAAGATGGAAATGCATTTTATAAAAAATTAGGTGCTGAAAAAATGGATTTTGTAAACCTTTATAGAATAAGTGCGGGATAATTTTTAAGAGATCGTTCATGCTATGAATTCTAGCTTATACGCGTCCATAAAACCCACAATCGATTATAATCTGTCGATACGAAGCCAGATTCTCGAAATTTGCAAACCTTTATTTGATAATTTTGGCATAACATACTTTGAATACGACCAGATCCTCAATGATGGGAGGGTTTTTTATATCTGCACTAACAACGACTGGCTTCAATTTAGTTTAGAAAATAAGATGTTTGACGATGAAGAGCATGTGCGTCTTTGCTCACTTGCAAAATCACGGAATTATCGTTATGCGCTCTGGAATACATTGAAACTAGAAAACACACGTTTGCTATCTAGTTATTCTCAATGTAATGTCTGGAATGGCCTTACAATTAATGAAACTGAGGGGACTAGCTTTAACGCCTACTCTTTCGCTACGACAAAAGACAATATAGGATTAAATGAATTTTTTATTAATAACCTAAGCCTATTCGATCATTTTATTGTTTATTTTAAGCAGCGGCTCAAGTTACTTCTCGATACAGAAGCTAAACATTTAACTTTTAATGCAACCCCGTTAAAAGACATGTCTCATGTAGACGACTCTGCTTCTTATAGTAACAAAATTAATTCATTTTTAGAGCAAACAGCGCTTCAAAAATTTGAGGTTAATATAAATAATACAACGACTTATTTAACAAAAAGACAACTCCAATGTCTGCGTATGCTTGCGGCGGGTAAAACGTCGAAGGAAATTGGCAATCAATTAGAACTTTCGCAAAGGACTGTGGAAAGTTATATTAATGCTATAAAAAATAAAACAGGTTTAATGTATAAAAGTGATCTCATTTCTTTTTTTGAAACAAGCTCTTTAAACTTATATAAATTATTATAATTGTCATCAAAGGAAGAGGAACTTGAATTTAATGCGAACTAAAAATTTTGAAGATAGCTTTGCCAACTTGGTTGGGGAGGCATGAGAGCAGAAAGACTATCACAGCAATAAAACAATATAAACACTAACAAAGGCTCTTTCTCTCTTGAACATTTAACCCAAGTTGACAAAACCACTTTAAAGCTAGAGGAGATTTTTGCAAAAATTAATCCGTAAAAAATACGGGGACAGAAAAAGCTCAAGCTTCTAGGAACTCTACATTCTCTATATAAACCAAACCGTCATTTAAAAATCTCTCTTTGGCAATAAGGTGACATCACTCTTAGCTTTAGCTTTCATATATTAACTTAAGTTCTCTAATAGTGCTTTAGCCAAAGGGCGTTTGGATAAGAAAAATAATTTAATATTAAAATACAGCGCCTTTTTTTGTTAGGTTGTCATAATGCTTATCCTAAACTCGGGTTATGTTACGTTTAGTATCGACATTTATCAAACTCCCTTCCCTATCAACTTTGTGAAAATTGATAAAAAACTAAATTTATCAAATAGTTGTCCCCTCAAAGAGTGGTAAATGAGACTTACAGTAAAAAATACGCTATTGAAGGCCGGCGCATGATTTGGTATTGTTACCAAATATCAGGAGAAGAATTGGTATGAAAACGGAGTCATTACAAACAAACCAATCGTTAGAAACGAGCAACTTTTCTGCACTAAAGTTCAATGAATCTATAACCGAAAAAATCGATCTAATTTGCACTCCACTTTTTCAACATTTTGGGATGACCCATTTTGGACACATTAAAATTTTTAATAACGGGTCGATGCTGCGCGTTGCAAACAATAAAAAATGGACGCAACGATATTTTGAGAGTGGATTTTATAATGATGGATCTCTTTATAACATACACACACTTTCTGAAGAAAAATCTCATTTTCTTCTTCTCACAGGAGCCCCTAAAGGAGATCATCTTACCTCACTTTGTACCGAGTTCGATATATGGAATGCCTTAGCCATTTATGAAAAGTTCGAGGGATACAGTAACTTTTGGTTTTTTGGAACTTCTCGAGAGAATACAGAGGCAATTAATTTTTATATGAATAAAATGAATGTTTTAAATAAATTTATCTTATACTTTAAGGATAAGCTTTATGATGACTTAAATGGCATGGATGCTGATAAATTAATTTATTCGAATATACCATTTTTAGAAGAAACCAATGCAGAAAGAGAGAAAATCAAGCAATTTTTCGACCTGCTCAATATCAAATCCTATAAAATTAATGATCATTTATCAGTTTCGAAGAAGGAATTTGAATATCTCTTTTTTCTCGCACAAGGAAAAACAAGTAAAGAGATTGCACGACTGACAAATAGTTCGTTCCGTACGATTGAATCTCATTTCGAAGACATAAAGAGAAAAGTGAAATGTCAAAAAAAATCTCAATTAATAGATTTAATAAAAGACAACAACATCTTCCACTCGTTATTAAATAGATATTAAGATGTTTTATCGTGTTTTATACAATTGGTGAAAAAATGGTATATAAAAAAGATACTCTTAATTTATCTTCTTTGCAATTTAATCTAAGTTGCGCGTTATTTGTGGAAGACGTCTGTCAACCCCTATTCAAAGCTTTCGGAATTACGCATTTTGGATGCCTCCGTATTTTTGAAAATGGTCAAATTCTCAGAATTGCAAACAATGAGAACTGGACACAAAGCTATTTTCAACATGAATTTTATAACGATCTAGACCTCTACAACATGAAACATGTGCCTATAAATGAGCAACGTTTCGCGTCAATAATTGGAACACCTCAGAGTGAGCATTGTAAAATGTTGCATTCGGAATTTAACATATGGAATTTTATGCTGATATATGAAAGATTTTCCACTTATGGCGATTTCTGGTTTTTTGGCACAACCCGAGATAACTCTCAAATTATCAATTTTTATATTAATAATATGAATGTTCTTCAACATTTTATCCTTTATTTTAAGAATAGAGCTGAGCATCTCTACGATATCAGAGATTCATCAAAACTTATATCTACCCAAATTACCCCTCTAAAAGAGAATATTATAGAGGAAATTGATATTCATAATTTTCTACAAAAAATTCCCCACGCCAAACATTATTTAAATGGCAAACATAGCGGAAAATTTCTTTCTCGAAGAGAAGCTGATTGTCTTCTTCTCTTTGCTCAAGGCCGAAGCATGAAAGAAATAGGAGAACATATGGGCCTTTCTCCTCGAACGATTGAAACACATATCAATAATATTAAGAATAAGGTCGACTGTCATACAAAAGGAGAACTTATTTCTATTTTTTCTAAAGTCAAATCTCCATACATCTAGATTTTCCTTTCAATTTCTTCACTCTCAGAAGAAAATCTCCCCTTTTTATTTTGTATAAATACCATTTTTTGGCGCTCAAAAATGAAATTTTGCCAAGAAATACTTTTTAGTCGTATTTTTTACGGAGTTAATTTTGTACAAATACGTAATACTATAAGGATATAAGAGAAGCCTCTCTTATTGATTAATAAAGGAGATTACGATGTTAGTTTTTGATAAAAATATGAAACAAAATAAATCAGTAAAGTTAGTTGCCTTCACAGCAGCTTTACTAATAGCCGCCTCTTTCCAAGCACCTGCACATGCTATAGAAAATGATTTTGATATGGTCTTTGTCAAAGGAGGAGCTGTGCCTGCTCCTAAGATTAATGATAGAAATATCTCTAAGGAACTTGAAGGAAAAAACCATGTGAAACATCAAGTTCATTCATCTTATCTGGGTCAAAATGATCCGCAGCCTGAAGGAAGACAAAGGATTAAAGGTTTTCTACAAGAGCTTAAAGAAGAGAAAAAGAACCTAAAATTAATGAAACGAGGTAAGTTAGCTCGTAAAGTTGGTGAGTACGCTGGGAAAGCAGAGCATTATTTAGATATGGCGGCTCCTGTTGTTGCAGGCATAAATGTTATAGCCCCAGTGGCAGCGCCATATGTAGATCCTATGTATGCAGCTTCTAAATTTGTCCTTAAGGGAGCACATAAAATCCTACCTATCATCGGTGACAAGGTGGAGCTTCATTACGCTAAAAATCTCTCTCAAAGGAGCTATGTTACTAAGCAAATGAGTGATGAAGAAAGAAATGTATTGATCATACAAAATGCAAGATATCAAATTGAGAAACTTGAAGTGCAACTCGGAGCACTAATTGCTGAAAGTAAAAAATCATTCCGTAAGACAAAAAATCGGGAGTTGATTAATGAAAAAACAATGAAGCTCTCTAGTTATTATGATATCCTTAAGCAATATTAAAGGGATCAAATCATTAAACTGCTTGAAAAGGACCTTTATAGGTCCTTTTCATTTATATAAAAGTTTAAGCTGCGTAAAGAAACCTGAAATCTATAATTTCTCAACAAACTTTGTGTTGGAAAGCTCGTTTTTTTAATTTATTCTCCCTAATATGTATTATTTCCTTGAATTTTAAAATTACACATGGTATAGGTACCTAATATACAGAAGCAGGGGCCCGAAAATGACTAAAAGCACTGTAGGGAAAATAAGCCAAACAATTAAAGATAAAATATCTGAAGCTGGAATATCTGTTCATGCCTTTGAGAAAAAGGCCGGACTTAAACAAAGCGCCGTTCAAAATATTCTTTACGGAAAGTCCAAAAAGCCTAGTCTTCATATTATGCAAGCCATAGCACAGGCCTTAAACTGTACCGTTTTAGAGCTGATGGAAGGTGAAGACGAAAATGAAACTGTTCCAGAAACTAAAGAGCAACAATCTTCTTTAGAAACCGAAAGCTCATGGAATGTCGACTTATACGTTGAGGTCCTAAGAACAATTAATACATTAGCTAAGAAAAAGCGACTTCTTTTATCAAAAGATATGATGCTCGACTGTGCAGAAGAAATCTATGAATATTCCTTAAAAAACAAAAAAAATAAACCTGACAAGCATTTCGCAGACTGGTTAATTGAAAAAAATTTTAAGACGTAATAGATTACGGACGTTATATGAAAACCGTTACTCCTTTTTTTATCTCTAAAAAAAACAGATATAAAAAAATATTTTTTTCCAATACATTCTATGTTTTTACAGTAATTACAGTTGTTTTTGAGGTGATCTGCTCTGTTTTTATCTATTATTTTTCTTATAATTCTTATCATTCTCGTATTCAATCCAAATTAACAGTTGAAGCCACTCGAATTGAATTAATCTTAGAGAATATATTTTCTGAAACACATCAGATTATGACGTATGTGGGAAAGCAAATAGCCCTATATAGTGAAAAGGACCCGCAGTTTATCGAAAAAATCCTTGATAATTCGAGTGAACTTGTTTCTAAAATGAAAAATATTTACCCATGGTCTCTTTTTGACTGGGTTGATTCAAATAACTATAGAGTTTTCAATAGTCAAATTGGTGACATGCGTGACACCATCGAAAAAGTAGATGATTCATATACTCGGAAATGTCCCAAACATCCTTGGACCTTACAGGTATCTCATCCTGCAATTGGAAACACGAGCGGCATGTGGGCCATTCCTGCAGGATTAGGTGTTGTCAATCAAAGCAAGAAATACTTAGGTACTCTGAATGTTGGACTTAATATTGCTGAGCTTAATGCAAAAATTCAGCAAGCTCTTGCCTCAAAAGAAATTAGCTTTATCGTTCTGGACAACAATATGAGAATTATTCTCCAGTCCGCAGATAACGCCATTGATCCTAAAAGTTCTTATTATCGAGATCTATTTTCAGAGAAAAATGACTTTGAAAAAGAGAGCGCATATTTAGATTCCTCTATTTCTTATAAAAACATTAAATATTCTTACTATAAAAAAATAAAAGGCTTCCCCTATATAATTCTGACAGGATTTGATAAGAGTTTAGTGCAACAAGAATTTTGGGCACTCCTTCTTCCACGTCTCTTAGAATTATACGGATTGGGCCTTTTTTTATTATGCCTATTATATTTTTTAAGAAAAAAGCTTTTTAGCTTGAGTCAAAATTCTGACATGGCTAAAAAAACATTTCTTCGGCATGTAAATTCAGGAATGAAGGAATCTATAGACTCGATTCTTGCCTACAGTAACATTCTCATTAAACACTTACGAAAAGAAACAAGCGTTATTGTCACAAAAGAAAGGAAGATTGAGTTTTTGGAAAAAATTTATCAAGAAGCTTTGAATATTCACACAGTTACGGGAACCGCTTTAAACCTTAGTTTTATAACTATTAACACCCTAATAGAAAACGCTATTGATATTTTAACAGAGGCAGCTCTTAAAAAAGGGATTAGTATTAAAACGTCCCTTGATCCCACACTTTTTCCTTTTTACGGAGATGAGTATCGCCTCAAGCAAATAATAATCGGGCTGATTGCTTTATCTATAGATTATAGCCCTAAAAATTCGACTATTAAAGTTTCTGCTGTCAATAAAGTCTCAGCCGCAGGAAATCCACTTCTAAATATTAAGATTGAAGATAATGGCTTTAGTCTTAATGCAGATGATATTACACGAATTTCTGAAAAATTTCCTCAAAATGCTAAAGATGAGGACACTTTTGAAGGCCTATTAGATCTACCTAATATTGAAAGATTAATTCGATTACATAAGGGAACGTGTTATATCTGCAATAAATGGCAGAAAGGTAAAATAATAAGCGTAACTTTACCGTATGATTTAGAAGATGACGTGTCAAGCTCAGAAGAAACACTACCGGAAGGAAAGAACGTTTATTGGTTATTTGAGAAGCCTTAAACTTTATGACACTCACTCGTTACATATACATAATTTTTCTACTTCTGCTTGGCTATTATCCAAACCAAGTTCTCTAAAGATACCTTTAGCTTGGAGAAAGTACGTACAAGCTTTCTTTTGAGACTTCTGTATTAATGCAAGCTTACCAAGCATCACTATGGTTTTTGCTTGATTTTTATAATCTTCGATCTTCTCAAAAATGGCTAATGCATCTTGATAAAATACTTTCGCTTCTTCAAATTCATTTGTGCTCTGTTTAAGGGCTCCTAGCCTTCTAAGCACCTTCGCAATTCTACGCTCGTCATTTTTTTGCTGATAAAAGGCGAGAGCCTTCTCATAATCTTCGCTAGCGCGTTCTTTATTTCCAATACTATATTCAAGATATCCTTTTTTGCGAAGAACATCAGCTGCATCTATATTGTCTTCACGATATTGAAAAAGCGCAAGAGCATGCTCATATGCGACTAAGGCTTCAGGGTAATGCAGACATAATTTCTCAGCATCACCGATTTTTTTCCAAACAAGCCCTTCATACCACGTATCATCCATAGTATGGAATGTCGTTCTTAACTGTTGAAACAAATGGAGAGCATCTTGTGGGTTATCTGATATTAATTTCAAGCAACCAATGCCTAATAAGGTTTTTGCTTCCTCACGCACATTAGAGATTTTACGAGCAATAGATAAGGCTTCCTCATACGCTTTCTTAGAAAGATCGTATCGTTCTGCCCGCCGTTCTAAGTGTCCTAAACTTCTCCAGGTTTTCGCTTCACCTTGAAGTGATCCAATTTGTCTAAAAATAGTCAACGCTTGATTATAATAGTTACGCGCTTCTCCAAAATGGCTACACAAACTTTCAACTTGTCCTAACCCTCTTAAAGCCAAAGCTTGTGCTAAATAGTCATTTATGTGCTGCGCATGACGCAGAGCTCTCTTAAGAAGAACGCGAGCTGGTTCGAAGCGATCATGATAATATTCAAGTGATGCTAATCCTAGTAAAACTTTGGTTTGTCCTTCTCTATCGCCTATTTTTTCATAGAGAGTCAGTGCACGATTATATAAGATACGACCTTGTTCATTATGATCGCTTATACTTTCGAGTTCCCCCAAAGCACGTAGCACATCAGCTTCTCCCCAGACATAATGCGTTTTTCTAAATAAAGAAAATGCTTCATCAAAATTTATGCGAGCTTGTCCATAATGACCTAAAGCTAGTTCTAGCCGACCTACTCCCCACAAAATTCTCGCTTCATTTTGCAAATCTCCAACTTGCTTAGAAAGAACTAATGCCTTTTCATAGTTTGAACGAGATTTTTCATATTCACTCGTTTCATATTGTATATCACCCAAACCCCGTAAAGCTTTTGCCTCTCCTCGCATAGCTTGTGCTGCTCGAAAAAGATCTAATGATTTTTCATAAAATTGGCGAGATTCTTTATGATGCCCCCATAGTCGATGAAGATCTCCTAATCCTAACAGTGACCCTGCTTCACCTAACGGCTCTCCAATATTACGACATAAACTCAACGATTGTTCAAATTCCGCAAAAGCAAGATCATAGTTATCCCGCATTCGATGCATCTCCCCTAAGCGTCTCAAGATAGATGCCTGGCCAAGTCGTTCATTGCTTTTTTGAAAAAATTTGAGAGCTGCATTATAAGCTTTTTCTGCCTCATTAGAATCTCCCTTAATAAAGCGTAGGTCTCCCATACCTCTAAGGGCATAAGCCTCTGTCCAGAAGTCACCAATCTCTTGAGAAAGGCGAATAGCCTGCTTATAACCTAATTCAGCTTGTTCAGGATTACCTTGAATTCTCCAAATATCCGCCTTACCTGCTAATGTTTTGGCCTGTCCCCCCTTATTATTCAGATCCTTAAAGATAGAGTAGGCTTCTTGGTACATTCTTTCAGCACTGTCATAATGACCGAGATTATATTGATGTTCTCCCCAGCCAAGAAGTGTCTTTGCCTCTTCAAGGGGTTTTCCTAATTTTCTAAATAGATCTAAAGATTGTTCATAAAGTGTACTGGCCTTGTCGATATGGGATAATATACGTTCTATATTGGCTAATCCCAGTAAAGCCATAGCTTCTCCCACAGGATCACTCTCTTGTTTCGATAACCTTAAGGCTTGCTCATAGGATTTCTGTGAGGCGTCGTAATTATTAATATAATAATCCAGCTTTCCTAATCCAAGAAGACTATAGGCTTCCCCACGAGGGCTCCCCATTTTTTTAAAGGATGTCATTGCTTTATCAAAATAGCTTCGAGAACAATCATGCTTCCCTCGTAAAAGTTCTAATTGTCCTAAACCAACCCATGTGTTTCCTGCTCCTAGATCGTCCCCAACTTGTTGAAAAAGTAACCCAGCTTGCTCATAGAATGTCTCCGCTTGCAAAAAATCACCAAGCTCTCTTTGTATGTGACCAAGTCCTGCAAGAACATGGGCTTCATTCCATCGATCGTTCATAGCTTTCGCGATATCAAGAGCAAATTTATAAAGCTCTTGAGCGCGAGAATAATGATTGAGACCTTCTTCTAGCAGTGCCAAAGAAATAAATACCTCAATCTGTGCTCTTTGCTCGTTAAGCTTTTTAAATAAGGTTAGTGATTGTTCAAAGTTTGATTGAGCTTGTCTATATCTCCCCATTCGCCTTTCTACTTCTCCCATCCCCCGTAGAATTTTCGCTTCACCATGACAATCTCCGGCTTTTTTGAATATTGTAAGAGCATGCTCATAAAGGGGTCGAGCTTGGTCTTGATGACCTAAATCACTTGCAAGACGAGCGAGGCCGCCTAAAGCATACGCAATATAGTCCTGTTTCCCAAGAATTTTAGAGAGCCGTAGAGATTCGTTATAGTAAGTACGCGCTTCCTCATAATGACCACGTTTAAAAGCTAAGTCTCCCATCTCCCTCTGAATTTTAGCTATGCCATAGCTATAATTATGTGTCTTAAAAAGGGAAAAAGCTTTTTCATATAATGAAACAGCATTTTGGGTGTTTCCCAAATGATATTCTATCTTACCTAACCCTTTTAAAACAAGCGCTTCTCCTATTTCATCGTTTGTTTTTTTAAAGATTGATAAAGCTTGATTGTAACTATTTTTTGCTTGTTGAACCTCGTCTTGTTTTCTTTTAACCTCTCCTAGAAGCAACAATGTATAAGCTTCTCCCTTCTCCGCTTGTGCTCTACGAAATAGAGAAAAAGCTTTCTCAATAAATTCAATAGATTGCTCAAGTTGATTTTGCTTTTTTCGCGCATATGCTAAAGAAAGCAGCCTTCTTCCCTCTTGAGTATCTTTATCCATAGGGAAAGATGAGAATATACGAGAATCAATGTCTTTGAAAAAATCATCAAAATATGAAGCCATACGGTGAGGGGGAGAATGATTTTGATTTTTTTTTAACACAAGATAAGTGCAGAAGATTAACCCTACGCTTAAAGCAAGAGAAATTATAATTTTGAACAAACGAGGAATTTTCTTTGAAAAACAAACAACAGCAAGAATAACGAGAATGGAAGGAATCGCGATTAAATTTATAAGATTGTATATGTTGTCAGCTTGTGGAAAAGATATGTTATTTTTATAGCACCCATCGCAACTATTTTTGTCGTCGTTCTGAACATCCATAAACTCTCTAAATTTTTTCTTATTTTTATTTAAATTGCTTGTCAGTTAATTTTAGAAAGGACAATTTGTCAACAGATAACTTGTAAACGTATAGATCAATCAAGATTTTTAATTTCATGGCCATTACAAAAAATATTGCAATTTTGTGTAATACTATATATAAAAACCATAATTATTATGAGGTTATTTTTATGAGAGTGTTACGTTTCCCTTTTTCAAAATCGTTGTTCACCACAACGGCCCTTGCTTTTATCGGCGTGTCCTGTTTTTCTCCTGTGGTTTTTGCTGGGGGAGCTGAGGATGGAGAAAATGTACCCACCGCTCTTACCCCCAAAAGAAAAGCTTTAGAGGATGAAAACCCTTCTAAAAGAACGAAACTTTCTGCCTCTGAAGATCTCAACGCTGCTAGTCCTGTGGCTTTTGCTGAGGGAGCTGTAGATGGAGAAAAGGTACCTACCGCTCTTACCCCAAAAAGAAAAGCTTTAAAGGATAAAAATCCTTCTAAAAAAACTAAACTGTCTACCTCTGAAGATCTCAACGCAGACAATTCTTTAGTTGCTGTAGATATGAACACTCCTGGTGCAATCCCCGAAGAATTCGATGTTGGCAAAGCCTTAGTCATTGCTTTACCAAGCCACGTGATTTATACACTCTCCACATTCTTAAGTCCCTCTGAGGGCTTCAACCTGGCTTTAACTTGTAAAAGCTTAGGAGTACACTTACCACACCTTCCCATGTGGCAAGACCTTATTGACCGTAGCCAGCTTAGTGAGGGCGAAAGACGCCCTTTGTACGCTCCCAATCTTCCTAAATACTATAGTTTTAAACTAGCTCTGGATAATAATTATCGTGCTAAATCCATTTATGCAGACTGGCTTCTTTCTCATAACTTAAGCCAAAAGGTTGCCGCACGACAGCTCTCCCAAATCGTTATTCATACAGAAGCGTCCCCTCTGGAAATATGTGATGCCCTTCATCTGATAGAAAACTTTAGTCTATGGGATAAGGTAAATAGCAGGATAGATGTCAGTAGCTTACTCAATAGCTTACTGATAAATATGTCCGTTCAAGATCCTCTTAGAGATGTGACTGATTATTTAAGAGCCGTGATGAGAGTTCAAAACCGCATAGGAGACGCTCTCTTAACCTTACCTGGTGCCTACCAAATGTTAATTGAGTCAAGTCAAAGCCAAGCGTTACCTGCAGACATGAGAGCTGCAGCTGATTATTACAGAGCCATGATGAGAGTTCAAAACCGCGCAGGCATAGGAGACGCTCTCTTAACCTTGCATGATGCCTATCAACTGCTGGTTGGGGCAAGTCAAAACAAAGCTTTATCTGCAAAACTGAGAGATGTAGCTGATTATTATAGAGCCGTGTTGAGAGAAGCTGGCATCATAGGAGAGGATCTTCTCACTATCTCTGATGCCTATCAACTATTGGTTGTGTCAAGTCAAAAACAAGCGTTATCTGCACGCGAGAGGGCCGAGGCTGTTTATCGCGGAGCCAGGATGAGAATTGATAACCGCATAGGAGAAGAGATTCTTTCCGATCATGAGGCCTATCAACGGTTGGTTGGATTAAGTGGAGCTGATGCTTCTGAATGGACGAGAAGTGGGGCTGATTATTACAGAGCCCTAATGAGGTTTCAATCTCGTATAGGAGAGGATCTCCTCACCGACCTTGATGCCTATCAATTGTTGCTTAGGTCAGGTCAAAGCAAAATGTTACCTGCAAACATGAGAGCTGCAAGTGATGGTTACAGAGCCATGATGAGAGTTCGAACTCGCATAGGAGATGATCTTTTAACCTTCCCTGATGCCTATCAACTATTGGTTGAGGTAAGCCAAAATCAAGATTTATCTGAAGTTGTGAGAGCTAACGCTAATAATCTCATAAACCAATTGAAAGCTCAAAACCGCATCCCGACTTCAACGAAAGGTAACGGATGATACTGTTGAAGTTGAAGAAAAGATGGAACTGAGATTTTGAGTATGAAGGCTTGTGAAAAAATACGCTCCTTCAGAAAGAGCGAACAACCTTCATCGCGACCAAAGGATCCACTGAGAGAGTGTCTTGAAATTAGGTGTTTATCCCAGGTTATGATGGGATGGGTTAATTTAACCGTTGAGGTTCCTCTTGCCTAATGATGTATTCATAGGGAATTAGGCCTTGAAGCATTTTACTGTCGCCTCGAAATTTTTTTAATACTTACCCATACGACACGAGATCTCCCCTATCTTGATCTCAATACCAGAGAGCATTTTTGTTAAGATTTCCTTGGTCTCTTTTAAAAAATCTATATCTTCTGTTACAAAGATGCTGATGTGCAACCTGAGGGTAGCGCCCTCCGTTAGATGAACCGGGCTTAAATCAGCCACCAACCAATTTTCTTCTTTTGTCCGACCTTCAAAATTGTGCAATTCTTTTATTTTGATTTTAGATTTACTAAAATTAAGGTTAAGCTCATGTTCTAGAATATGAGGCTGATCTATATGGGCAAATAATTGATCACAAGCAGGGGTCTCCCCTTGTGCAAGCTCATAACAAATAGACGTATGATACTGCTCAACATAGGGAATTTTCTCAAAAGTTAAATCACATAGATTAATAACGACCGGATAAGGTGGCAAGCTCGCTACAAAAGGCTGAATATTTTTTTTGCAAGATTCGGATTTACATCTCCGATAGGATGACTCTCGGATAGCTTCATGAACTTTTGTAGCAATAGGCTGGAAATTTTGAACATTTGCTGAACAATACATAGGCGTTGCGACTACAGGTGCAAATACAACAGAGAGGATGTCAAATAGGACAAATATGATCATTTGCATTGTGTTTTCTCATTTATACAACAAATTCTCGATGAGAATATTGATACATTGGATTAGCCATAAACGCGACCTTGATTTTTCCTAAAGCGAAGTTTACCCTTCGCCAGGGTAAGGACTTTATGATGCAAAAAATTTTCTACCCTTCAATAGGACTACTCTGAATGACCTCTTTAGAGAAAATTCTTAAATGCATTTAAATTCGACTTTCGTTTCGAACATTTTGGATCTTTATGGGGAAGGTGGCCAGTCCTGGATAGATGGTTTACCCACCCGCTTGTCCCAACTTTCTGCAAAATGGAATCTACGTTTTCTCGATGTTATGCCAAATCTCACTTATAACTTTGTTGGCTTGGTAGAGATTATACCAACGGGTGAAACTGCCATTCTTAAGATGGTTCCGATCAATAAAAACATTGCGACAGAAGTCCAATGGCTTGGATGCTTTAATAAAGGGGTTCCAAAGATCTACTGGTATGATGAGGAACATTCTGCATTTTTGCTGGAACGTCTCGAGCCAGGAGATTCTCTCAAAACGCTTGTAAGGGCAGGTAATGATGAAACAGCAACACGGATCCTTTGCCATACAATTCGAGACCTACAATCACATCAACAAAAAAAGTCCACATTTATTCACATCTCTGAACTTGCGCAAAGCCTGTCTTTATTGAAAGATCATTTAGAAGAGAGAATTTTGTCAAAAGCAGAATCATGGTTTTGCGACTTAACGACCGATCGAACCCAAGACGTCATTCTTCATGGGGATTTACATCATGATAATGTGCTCTCGAGTGGCTCAACTTGGAAAGCGATTGATCCTCATGGTTACATCGGAGATCCAGTCTTTGAAATCGGTGCAATGATATACAATCCTTGTGATTGTTTCCCCAAAGATCAATCTATTTCTTACATCGTTGAACGACGACTCAAGATACTTGCTGAAGAGCTTTCTTTTGATGCACAAAGAATTAAGGCTTGGGCATATTGTAGGACTGTTCTTTCCATAGCTTGGACCTTTGAGGATCACGCAACAATTCCTGAGTTCGACATTGCAATACTCTCTGCTATCGATCAAGCCAAGATCTAAGGCACACAAGAACATTTATACGACATGCTTTCTGGAGAACAGATATATGAACCACACACAATACAAAGATGTTAACGAGGTATTAGATTCATTAACGGCAAGAATAGTATCTATTTTGGGAAAAAATTTAGTGGGTGTGTATCTTACGGGCTCTTTGTCATACGGGGATTTTAACACAGAAAGGAGTGATATCGATCTTTTAACTATCTTAAAAAAACCAGTCACCCCAGATAAACTTGAGGCACTCAAACAAATGCATCTAAACGTGGAGAAGCATAATGAAAAATGGGCAAAACGTATTGAATGCTCATATATTCCCCTTGAAATGCTCCAAGACAGACTCCCTCCTAAAATGCCGCGGCCCTATATAGGAGAAGGAGTTTTTTACCCCGAAGCCCCTTATGGAAATGAGTGGATTATCAACCAGTATTTGCTCTACAAACATGGCATTGCCTTGACGGGACCTGATTTTAAAACCCTGGTCCATCCTATTCAAATAAAAGATGTACAAAAAGCTTGCATTCGAGATTTATTCGAAGAATGGCAGCCAAAAATGATTGACCCTACTTACCTAAATAATAGCCACTATCAGTCTTATATTGTTTTAGGGGCTGTCCTAGATAACA
>JAFECQ010000024.1 GCA_018242065.1 Pseudomonadota bacterium
AAAAAATGTGTCTACAGATTAGCCACAAGGGGAGAGGTAGAAGTCTTCAATAGTTTTCACAAGGTGACCCTGGGTTTATTGGGGGAGTTTCCCCTAGGGACTTATCTTAGGTATATTCCCAGGATAGATGAGTTCACAAAATCTATGTCACTCTTTGTTTCATAAGGTTTTCAACAAAAGGAAAAGCTATGAAGAATGTAATTTTATGTACCTCAACCATCCTTTCATCTTATCTTTTCCTCTCGTATTGCCATGCAGAGCAGGCCAAAAATAAATTGAACGAAGAGGGTCAAGGCTATACCGCTTCTCCCAAGGTAAAGTTTAAAGATTTAGATGCATCAGAAGCCAGAGCCTTTTTGAAAAAAGTAAAAGGAAAAGGAGTATTACAGAAGAGTATGGCTACAACCTTGAAAATTGGAGCTCCTCGAATTTCAGAATTTTTAAACGCGAAAGGTAATGCTTTGTCTGTTGTCACCCCGTTGAATACTTATTTGAGTAAGAACACTCTTTTCTGTGGCGTAAAGATTACTGATTTGATCCCCACAACAAGCACAAAAAAAGCGTCTCTAAAAGTCGTTCGAAAAAAAGTGACTCCTCCACCTAAAAAAGCTAAAAAGAAATTTGTTCCAGAGTCATTGCGTGAAGCTCCCATAGAAATTTCTTACCGTTCGGATGGAGAAGGGAAAGGAGCATTTTACGATCACTATACTGTGCAGAAATCAACACGACATAAGACACATCTTGTAAAACCGGAAGGCATGCGTTCCACGCTACATGTCTACGCTAAACAACAAGTAGCGATCTTACCTTATGGAACAAAGGATGAAAAAACTCAAAAAAACCTCCCTCCCATCAAAAGCGCTCTTGATAAAGAGACCGGATTACTCTTTATTCCAGGACGTGCTCGCGGGGTAGAAGATGCCGATCGAGAAAAATTTGAACTAGACATTATTAGACAGGCTCGACTCCAAGGTCGCCCAATTTTAGCCGTTTGTGCTGGATCATGGCGTTTATGGGAGGCTTATGGAGGAAGAACGAAAGAAGTTAAAGATCATAATTATAATGGTGGCATGTTGCGCCTTAATGATGACGGTGTTGTAACCTATAATGTGCACGTTCATGATGTGAAAGTGGAGCCCAAGACTCTTTTATCATCCATCATGAGCCCAAAGTCTAAAGAAGACACCATAAAAGAGGTTAACAGTGTGCATTGGTTAGCTCCCGACGATACGGCTAAAGCTTCTCTTCCCAAGGACAAACAAACACAAAGTTATGTTAAAGCGCTGCATGCCTCATTAAAAGTCTCTGGGCGCTCTGTTGCAGATCCTGAGGTTTCTTTAAAGACTCGCCAAGGGATACAGATGGAACCTGAAGAAGAAACAGTTGAAGCTTTTGAAACTTTAAGAGGAGCGCCCGTCATAGGAATTCAATGGCACCCAGAAGCTTATTGCCATTATCGAGAGGGAAAGAAAATTTATTATGATTCAGAGCAAAAAAGTATTCTAGAATTCATGGCTAAAGCTGGAGATGCTTATGTCGCGCGAAAGCGCATGACATCTGAATTCATGGGAATCACGAATAAATTAAAATCGGCTACTTCATCTCAAATTTTAAAAGCCATTCAAAAAGAGAAAGGGATCTGAGTGTATGTTCAACTGTTATATAGCAATTGAAAGCCTATGGATTGCGGCAGAATATTGTAGCTTTTATCGAGACTCGCTAATAACGAGGGTTACACTCCTCGGCGCTTCTGCATTCAAATAGCAGTTACTGCCAATAGGAAATGTATAAATAGGGGTAGTGTGTCCAAAGTCTGCATCAGCGACAATGGAAATATTTTTTAAAGCCGCTTTGGTGGATAAGATATAGTGCAATTTTTCATCCGTCATGCCAAAACTATTTTCAAAACGCCCAATGACAATGGCCCGAACCTTTTCAAAATGAGGCTCTTGGGTCAAAGCTTGTAGATTTCGATCAAACTCATAGACATCCGTGCTACTTGAAGACGATACCTCTTCGAGAAACAAAATAGTATCATCTAAGGGAGGCATATAAGGCGTTCCACATAAAAGCCGTAGTGTCCCTAAATTTCCCCCCACAATCTTACCTTTTGCATGCCCCGGATGGATAACTTTATATCCTGGGTTTGGATGAAAGACCCTCTTTTCTTGATCCAAGTACCATGCATCATCGGACCATTCTTTTGAAGAAACGAGAGAAATTTCATTTGATTCAAAAAAGATCTTTTTAAAATACTCAAGGCTATAGTCAAAACCTTTTTGCATCGCAAAGGAACTAAAATGTAAACCTGAGTAAGTTATTAGTTCAGTCTTATGGTAAATGGCATTCCCCAATGCGGTAATATCTGAAAACCCACAAAAAATTTTTGGATTTCGTTTTATCAAGTTGTAGTCAATGTAGTCCAAAAGTTGATTTGAGTTATACCCACCAATAACAGCGAGGATGGCTTTCACGTTTGGGTTTGAAAATGCTTCATGCAAGTCAGTAAGGCGGGATTCAATGGATGATGAATGCATGATATCCTGTTCATTAACGTGCCTTCCGAAGGAGACTTTTAGACCAAGTCTTTCGAGGGCTTTAATAGCTAAAACCTTATTGGTGTTGGATATAATTCCCATACTGCGGGAAGGGGCAATGACGCGAATTTCATCCCCTTCTTTTAGTTTGCTTGGAAAAAGAGGTTTCATGATAAAAATCTTTCTGTATCTTTCTCAATGATCCTAATATAGTAAGTCAATCATAATATAAAGCAATGTTCATATACAATTTTGGCTCCTCTAAATACCTTTGGAATCTACATGCAAAAAGTTTTTTGGGATGATCCTTATCAACACATCTTATGCACGAGAGTTACTGCCGTTGCTAACAACCGTATCTTACTTGAAGAAACGATCGCTTTTTCTTTTTCAGGAGGACAAGAAAGCGATAAAGCCACGCTCAACGGAAAAGCTATCTTAGATTCTGAAATAGAGGGAAATCTAATTTATTATATTCTCGAAGAAGGGCACAATTTTAGCCCTGGTGATGCCATCATCATGGAAATTGATTGGCCGCGGAGATATAGACTCATGCGTCTTCATTTTGCTGCAGAACTTATCCTTGAAATTGTCACACGAAAGTTTGGTCTTGAAAAAATGGGAGCCCATATCGCAGAAACAAAAGCACGTATTGATTTTGTCTCTGCTACGAATATTTCGGATCTTTTCGATGATATTTTAAAAGAATACAATCAAATCATCCAACGGGATGAAGTCATTCAAACTGGTTTTTCGGAGGTTGAAACGCAACGACGCTTTTGGAAGATTGAGGGTTTTGCTGAAGTCCCTTGTGGAGGAACCCATGTTAAATCCACAGCTGAAGTCGGATTTGTCGCTTTAAAAAGAAAAAACCTAGGAAACTCAAAGGAAAGAATTGAAATTAGTCTCGTTGATGACGCATAGCGCAGTGATATAAAAGAAAACCTTGATACAACTGACTATACCCTGCAAAGAGTAAATTGAGATTCAAGTTTATTTTTACTCAAATAAGATCATGTACATGATGTACTATATGAACCAGGAGGAAATAATTTTTCCTTTTGCTCAAAGAGTATATGATATATAGGTAATAATTATTTCCATAAATATTAACAAGAGATTCTATGTCTAAAAAATTTATATTTTTCTTACTTGTAAATGTAAGTATGTTATCTAATACTTTTGCAATGAATGAAGGGGAGGAAAAAGATAAATCTTCCTTCTCTGTTCAAGTCAGGAAACCTTTTCCCAATTTTAATTTTGAAGAAAGTACTCAGGAAGATCTAAATAAATGGGTGGCTCTGTATGGGGTGCAGATTTACAACTATTTAAATAATACTAGTAACTTTGAGTATCCGATGGCAGGGGCGTACTCTACAACCTCTGAACATTGGAAAGTGTTTTCTCCTTTTATGGAGCCTATTGTTCATTTTATAAAGAAAAAAGGTATCTCTGCTTCGGTAGCATTTGACTCTCTACTAATGAATAAAGGACGATTCGATTGCCGGATTGCTCAACGTATTGTATTTATGGAATGTATTCGGAGATTGCTCGGGGATATACATTTTGACCGTCTTAGTGAACAATTTGAGCAGGAACCTTCAAAGGGTATACATAATCTTGGTTCTACAAAAGAATTAGTTCTCGATGGTCATGAAGATTTGAACCCATATATTCGCCTTACATCGACAAAAAGCGGATCCCTTTATCGACTTGGAATAGTTGGATTATTTGGGTATACCCCCAATCTAAGGGAGTATGCAATACTTCACCCTCAAGGATCTTTAAGAGGAGATAACGGGCTCATGTGTTTAGATAATGATGAAGCAACCCCCTCTTATACAGGATTTGGGGATTTTTATGCAGCCCGTCCACGGTCCTGGGACGAAATAAGGACACGTTTTAGGAAAGAAACTCTCACTCTTTCAACTTCAGAAGACATTATTATTGATGGTAATCATATACGAGAAGAACGTAGAGAAAGATATATAGAACAAATGAAAATTTTACATAGAGAAAAATTACAAGAGCAAAAAACATTAGTAGAATCTTTGCAAGATACTTATGAGGTTGGCCTCTTGAGTTTACAAAATAATTTTTTAGAACCAGCATTTTTTATCGATTTAGAAAAAGTGAAAACCTTTTTAAAAAATTAAGTCTGTGTAAGAATACTCCTTACTCCAACATATTACTTTTTAGAAGGGAAAAAACATGATTGATCATATCTCTTTTGCCGTAAACAATTTTGAACAAAGTCGCGTGTTTTATGACCAAACCTTGGCTATCCTGGGCTATGAGCGTTTAATGACTTTTGATGATGAAGACCATCAAGTGGCAGGTTATGGAAAGAATGGAAAGCCCTCTTTCTGGATTGGGGTAAAAAAGCAGTTATCGGAAAAAGAGAAACGCGAACACATCGGCTTAGCAGCCGGCTTTCATGTAGGGTTTGTAGCTCCTGATATTGAATCTGTGCATCAATGGTATGAAAAGTGTCTTGAACTTGGTTGCAAGGATAATGGCGCTCCTGGCCCTCGTCCCGAATATCACCCGGGTTATTACGGTGGTTTTATCATTGACCCTAATGGCTGGCGAATTGAAGCATGTTTTCAAAATTATCAAGGAGAGTAGTTCCTATAAAGTCTGCTCCAAAAATTCTTGACCACATGGTAAACTTATATACAATATACTTGTTTACAGATAAGGAGATGCAATGTGGACAAAAACCTATAGCAAGACTTTTATAAACGTAAGAAAGAAGGACATTTGGCGTTTATGGACAAATGTTAATCAATGGGACCAATGGCATGAAGACTTAGACTATTGCAAAATGGAGGGCCCATTTATTGTGGGAAATCATTTTATGTTAAAACCGAAAGGCACCTCACCCGTTAGAATTGAACTTACAGAAGTAGAAGAAGAACGGAAATTTACAGACCGCACAAAATTTTTTGGCGCAAAGATGTATGATGTACATACGGTAGAAGAAACAGAAGAAGGGGTACGTCTGACCAATACGTTGATTGTAACCGGCCCTCTTAAATTCCTTTGGGTCAAGCTTGTCGCTCAGAATGTCGCAAAGACCGTTCCTCAAGACATGGAAGCACTTGTGACCTTAGCGAGGTCGAATGCCGTACCCTGACTCTGCATTTGGGTTTGACAACCCAGAAGACAGTCCAGGGTTTCTCCTCTGGCAAACGACCATCACTTGGCAACGATTAATTAAAAAAGCTCTCGACGTTCATAATATTTCTCATGCTCAATTTGTTATTATGGCAGTACTTTTATGGTTTGAGGAACATCAGCAAAATTCAACGCAAATTTCCATCTCTCGCCTTTCAAAGCTTGATAAAATGACCGTCTCTAAAGCTCTTAGAAAGCTTGTTGGTCAAGGCTATATCACTCGCGAGGAAAGTCCAAAAGATACACGCGCAAAATGGGTTGCTTTAACCCCTCAAGGGAAGCAACTTGTGTCAAAGCTTATCCCCATCGTAGAGGGGATTGACGATCAGTTCTTTAGTGTTATTGATAAGAATGATCAAAAAAAACTGATTCAAATTTTTAATAGAATACTTACCTACTAAGACAATAGAATTTAAAGCTGAAGAAAGATAAGAACTTTTACTCTAGGGGCTTATAGGTATTGGCTTAAGTTGTACGTGACTAGGCCTGAATTATTGACGGTCTCACTTAAAAGTGATATTTTAATATTCACAATAAAAAATGTGTTTGCACGGACGAGAAATATGAAAAAATTTATACTTTTCTTATTGTTTGGTCTTTTTTTTGTTTCTAACTCTTTGAAGGCTAAAGACTATTATTCTGACGAGGGTATCAAACAACTCATAGTAGAATACTACCAAAACAAAGGAGAGCAAGTAAAGGAAATTTCTCCAGGTGATTCAGGAAGGTTTAAAGCTTGTTTTATACAATGCATGATGAATAGCTGCAGTTATTGTGACGGAGAGGGTTCATGTGCAAATCCTCCCTGTTTAACTCCTGTTAATTGTTCTACCTGCAATGGGACTTGTACGGTATATGAAGCGCCTGCCGGACCAAGTTGTGCCCTTATATGTGTCGGTAGAGCAATTATAAATCTTTGTTGAATGTGAATAATATAACATTTCATTATAAGGCAAATGTTGAGAGATTATAAGAGGAGAGCGTTTATCTTTTTATTAATTCTTTCTTTTTTTCACATCAGTTAAAAGCAAGTAATTTTTAGGATTTCGAAATACAAATCACGAACCCTTCATTAGGGAAATAAGAAAATAACTCTGCCAAACTTGACAAAGATCCTTTAAAAGCTTGAATACAATGTGCAGAAGTAAAGGTGATTTTAATGGAGAAGATTGAAACGAGAGAGTTAAGGCTAGGTTTGTACCAGCACTATAGGGGAAATTTTTATCACGTTATCGGTCTTTCTCGTCATTCTGAAACCCTAGAGATGCTTGTTGTCTATCAAGCACTTTATGAAGATTATGGCCTTTGGGTACGTCCTTTAGATCTCTTTCAGGGAATGGTTGAAGAGAAAGGCCAAATTATACCACGATTCAAATTCATAAAGGTACTCTTTCAGTCTCCTCCTGTCCTTCGTTAGTTTCAGACCTGAATGCAATACCCAAAAGGGACGAACTGGGTACCGAAAAAACTATAAAGGACTTGCAAAATAAGTGTGTATCTACTATGTAGAAATAAAGAATGTTTTTTTATGAGTTTATTATGAAATTTTATGTCGCTAGTTTGCTATATTTTCTTTCCGGCATTACTTTTATGAACACATCTGTTTTAGGGATGGATGATTTAGCAGAAGCTTCTCGGAGTGTACACTCTAGAGTAAAAGTAAAAAGAGATGATTTGAAAGACTTTCTAAGTAAGCAGGATTATCATCAAGCTTTTAAGTCGCTGAGAAAGATTCTTCCTCTAACTTGTCCTGATGCAGAGATTATAGATTTTCTTATGAAGAGTAATAAGCTTGAAGGGTGGGAGGAAGCAGCGGAGGAAGATAAACATTGGGTTTTTTCTAAGATCATAGGAAAAGTAATAAGAGACGATTTGGAAGATTTTCTAAGTAAGCAAGATTATCATAAAGCTTTTAAATCTCTGAGGAAGGATCTTCCTCCAACTTGTTCTGATGCAGAGATTATAGATTTTCTTATGAAAAGTAATAAGCTTGAAGGGTGGGAGGAAGTAGCGGAGGAAGATAAACGTTGGGTTGTTTTTAAGGTGACAAAAAAACCAGATGAGGCAGTTAAGGAGGCCGTGGAATCAACTCTAGAAAAAGATGAAAAACTTGAGCAAGCCACGAAATCATTTTTACCAGACCCTGTTCCTGGGAAAAAGGATAAATCAATACTTCCTCCACCGTCCAATAAAAATAGACTCACCCATGCAACGTTAGGAAGAGCAACAGGGAAAGCAGGGCGACGTTTGCCATCGAGGGCAAAGACTCTTCATCCAAAACTCTTAGATGAACCTAAAGAGTTTAATAGCACTGAGGCTTCTGATCATTCGAATCAAGTGACAGTTCCCGTTACGAGGGAATCTTCAGTAGAGGCACTTAAACAAGCAAGAGTCAGGGGCGGCATACAGATGCTAGTCGTTGATTTCAGTACGTTGAGTTTAAAGAAAGTTGATAAAGGTGGTAAATAATTATACCATGGTAACTCTTAGCTAGGCTTAGGCTTAGGCTTAGGCTTAGGCTTAGGCTTAGGCTTAGGGTTGCCTGGTGTAATTACCTGGAAGCTGCTCATAATGTGAATTCTGCTGGGGTTTCCCAAGATCCTTTGTTCTCTTGATATATTTATTATGGTAGAAATAAATTAACGCATATTGTATAATAAATATTATTTATTTTGAAGTTATTATTATGAAATTCCGTATTTCTAGTTTGTTGTGTTTATTATCAGGTATATCGTTGCTTAGTCACCCTGCCGCAAGCATGCGAGCAGATGATGAACTAGAAACTGCGGGGTTACTACCTTCTAAATCAAAAAAAGACCTAACAACAAAAAAAAGTCATTTAAAGGATTTTCTAAGAAAGAAAGATTATCCAGACGCTTTTAAGTCACTAAGGAAAAATCTCCCGGAAACCTGTCCTGATGAAGAGATTGTGGATTTTCTTATGACGAGTAATGCATATCCGGAATGGGATAAAGTAGACCTTGAAAATAAGACGTGGGTTGTCTCTAAAATTATAAAAGCAGCAAAGAGACAGGACTTAGAGAGTTTCCTAAGCCAGAAAGATTATCCAGACGCTTTTAAGTCACTAAGAAAAAACCTCCCTGAAACTTGTCCTGATGAAGAGATCGTGGATTTTCTTATGACGAGCAATGCATATCCGCAATGGGATGAAGTAGATCCTGAGGATAAGAAATGGGTTGTTGCTAAAGTTACAGGAAAACCCTATGACGAAGTCAAAGATACTGCAAAGTCAACCGTAGCAATTGACTCAGAAAAAGGATCTACCTCTACAATAGAAGAAGACATTGAAGTCGCAGTAAAAGGAAATCTTGGCCCGGTTCGTGAGAGATTAAAACAAGTTGAAGCTCAAATTTCTAAGTATACAGCTTTAGGCGCAGATGATTTTGTTGCCGCATATGCAGCTCAGAAACACCAATTGGATAGTGTTTTGAAAAGATTAGATCCTAAACATTCTTTACATTTTTCTCTTAAACTTTTAGCAAAGCGTTTCCAGGAAAAACAAGAAAAAATAGTAGGCTTAGAGAAAAGTTCTAGCGCCCCTGCGACAAAAGTTATTGAAGAAAAAAAAGAAACTTCTCAGAGAAGAAAGTTACCACCAATTCCTTCTGGTAAAAAAATCAGCCCAAGTGCGAAGAAGGCTCCTTCTCCTGACGCATTTGAAGAGCCTAGCTCGTTGGTTTCTCAGGGGAAAAAGGTTGAGCCATCTACAAAGGTAAACGCAGGAGATGCGTTGAGACATAAAACTTTTACCCAAATTTTGGAAACTGATCCTGAAGCCGCTGTAAGAAAAGCAAGAAAAAATATCAAAGAAGCTAAAGGAACAGTCGATGAAAAGCACCTTACACTCCGCTTTAACCTAGCATATGCTCTTATCGTTTTAGGATATCATCAGAGAGATAAAATTAAAGAGTGTTATGAAGAAGCTTATAAAATTTATCGTAAATATTTGCCATCTGAATCAGATATCTATGAGTCTCTTGAGCTAAATTCTCCGACTCTAGATAGAGAGAGCAAACCTGTGCCTCTCCCTCGTAGCCTTAAGGATGAATATATCCGCTCAGGTGAATTGGCATATGCTCTAGGTCATTATGAAGAAGCGCTTGAACGTTTGGAAGCAGGTTTGGCAATTATTAGTGATAAGACCGATTTTAACCCTCAAAATGCGTTAAGAACAGCTGCTTTGGCGGCTTGGTCACAAGCTCAAATTGATGAAATTGAGAAGGAAAAATTCCATATTTTTGCTGCGACTTACTTTGAGTCCTATTTTAAACTAAATCCTAGAGATATTGATCTTGATTACTATGTTCAAGCAGCTAACTCAGCTTGGGAAGCTTCTAAAGTTCCGTTAGCAGATGCTTGGACTGTATTTGAGGACATAAAAAGTAGACTTGAGATCAAATACCAGCTAGGAGAGTATAAATTTTTGGAATTATTTGGTCCTTTTGTTCCAGAAGCACAAAAAGATATTAACTACAGTATAGCTAATGAATTCTTCGTTTACAGCGGTGGTAAACCCTTAAACACTGGTAGTATGTATGATTATTTGGTTAATACGGTTAATGCAGCTAACCATCTTTACCAGGCTCATATGAGGAGTCTTGCAAATGCATGGATTGCCAAAGTTACCGATACTGTAAAGGTTACGAAAGAAGAGAACCGATTAAAATATAGAGGACTCTATGAAAGATTAAATACTGAAATTCAGAATACGCCGATTGATGATAGTGATGTTGAATTGAATCAAGCTGGTTATGTTTTTTATTTAGAGCCAAATGCTCAAAGATATGTAGATGAAGCCTTTTTGGCGATTAGAAATGATAGCTTTAAATATGCAAGCTTTTTAGCTGATCAGTTGGTTGAACACTTTAAAAGTGAATATCATGAGATTGTGGATATTATGGCAGCGAGAATTAGAGATCGGATTAAGATCCAAAAAGGTAAATAATACCAATCAAAGAAGTTAAAAGCCTAATTTAGCCTGTTTTGGATAAGCACTGACGGAAATCCAACAAAAGGACGTCATTGCGAGGAGGTGCGTAGCACCGAGGAAGCAATCCAGAAAGCAGTTATTTATTGCGAAGCAATACAACTTTAAAAATAAAGGTGCCTTCATGGCCTACGGACATGAAGTTATTGGCACTAGGTTGAGCCTAAGGCTCTCCTCGCAATGACACTACGGCACTGTACTTTAATATAAAATTATTGGGGCTGTCCTAGATAACACG
>JAFECQ010000025.1 GCA_018242065.1 Pseudomonadota bacterium
CACTCTCGAAGGGTCATTTTGCACCTTCGAAGGAGCATTTTGCACATTCGAAGGAGCATTTTGCACATTCGGCAATTCCTTGCTTTCCTGCAAAGATGCCTTATGGTTTTTAGACTGAGTTTTATGTTCATCCGAGACTCTCTTTCTTCTCTCAAAAGGAATAACTTGGCCCTTCGAGGGTTCATTTTGATTCTTCGAAAGTTCATAATGTGCATTCGAAACTTCTGCAGTGTTTGAAACCTCCTCCTCTAGGAGAAATCCTTTCACGTAAATATCAGGAAGAGTGCGTCCAAGAGCTGATAAATCATTTTGTATTTTCCTAAGATTGACCCGGTATTGGAGGGTTTTGTCCCACTTGTTAGAAGGATTTAACCTTTCATCAACCCAACCTTTATGAATTAAGAAGGTCATATATCGCCGTAGGGTGGTCCTATTAATGCACAAGAGTGTTTCTTTTATGAGATCCTTAGCCGTTTTATAGATCCATCCATGCTGAGGAAGAGCAGAATTTTTTGGATCAAGATTTTTTTCTTCCTCTAGCCAAAGCTCAAAGTCTTTGACGCGTTCTGTCCAATATAAAAGCTGATTTAAAACGATGGCTTTGTCATGATTGTCTGTAAGTGCCACGAGTTCTTTTCGGATTAATGAAATCTGTTGATCCCTCGGGTCTTTTGCCCGAGAGCCTGCCCTCGACTTGATCGGGGGACAAGTTTCAGAATAATGGGCTGCTTTTGAAGATCTCGAAGAAGAAGCTCCTTCTTGTTTATAAGTCGTGAATGCGCGTGCAGGATCCATTATCCTACCCTCCCTTCTAAGGCACTAACTTCTTTGTAAGAGTGCATTACCGCTGTAGAAGAGTAAGAGGATAAGGACGATCTTGGATTTCTTCGGGCTTTAAATTTGTTTCCTTTCAGAGATAAAATCCCATGAACATATCCATCGGGAGATTCCGAAGGTCTTGCTTCTAAAAGATAGGGCCAATTTTTATAAAGAAGTGCGTTAAGAGTGTTATCGGTGCAACTGCCAGTATCTTGAAAAGTAAAGGTTAAATACTCTACTCCTTTCTGTTCACCAAACTCGGTAAATGCCTTATAAAGGTTTTTATAAAAGTTCTCGTGGAGCTCAATCGTTTCAAGGTGGGGTATCGATGGGTCTTGTCCGATGCATAGGCAAACCCTTGCTGTCCAGTAGGCTTTTACCTTTGGCTGAAAAGCTGAAAACATCTTTCCTAAGGTCTCTTCGCGTGTATCATTAACTGCAAGATCAAGGGAAGGAGATATTTTTTGCGTATAAAGAACAGCTCCTCCATAAACGCCTCTCTTATCATCTTCAGCGATAAGAAAAGTGGCTTTATCTTGTTGTTCTGGAGACAGATAAAAACCTTGATATATTTTTAAGAGACCCAGTAAAGAGTCAATAAGGGGCCCATGAAACTCATAGATTTGTGGTTCGATAACCTTAAGCATAAAAGCTCCTTTGCTTGTTAACCTTCCTCGCTTTAGCGAGAACGCTGTTTTTGGTTGAGGTCAGCAAAGAGCTCTTACGAGAAAGATATACTTTTGAATTATTTTAAGGTAATCTCTCTCATGCATAAGGCTTTGCTAGGCCTTGTATGTATGGGCACCTGTGAAGGTCGGCAAAAACACTCACAGGTGCTTTTTTTCAGGGTTACTCTCTGTCTTTTCTAAGGACAGAGCCTGAAGCAAACTTTAATCTCTCAGGGTTAATTCCCCGGCAGCTTGCTGCGTAAAGAATAAGCTTACTTAGTGTAAATACCCTGACCGCTTGCAGCGGGATCATTTATTATTTTGTAAACATTATCCTCTCCTCTCTATTCTTGTTTCTTCCTTAAGACTCAATACGTAGCCTGTACGTGTCGTATCACGTCGAAGTTTCTGCTCTTCAAAAAGCTCAACATCTTGAAGACGATAGACAATGTGCTTACCCAGTCTGATAAATTGAGGGCCTTTTCCATTCCATCTCCATTGACTTAATGTTGTGGTAGGAACCTTCCACCTTTCAGCTAAGTCCTCAGGAGTGAGTCGTATTTCTTTCATAAAGTTTTTCTCCCTCTGCTTGAGCCAAGAGATGCCAACCAGCAATTATGGGTATTGAAACATCTCTTAATTGAACTGTCAAATCTTTTTTACAAAAAAACAAATATAATTCAAGTAGTTATGTAGAATTAATGAGAATAAATGAGAAAATATGAGAAGTAATAAGAATGAATGAGAACGAATGAGAATTTTTGAGAAATTTGGGGTAAACTCCCTATAGGATGATCAAAAAAAGTTAAATTTGATGCTCTTAATATGAGGTTTTCTCTTATCTTTTGAAACTGTTTTCCCATGTGGTTTTCTCCCTTTCACTTCTTACGATTTAATTTCAGTGCGGATTTATAAAAATAATTTTGCTTGTCTCTAAAATCCCCTGTATTTTGGCGTTGGTACAGAGATAGTTTAAGCAAAATAAGTTATTCTGCTTGACTTTCTTTCATATTTTGTCATAGCATGAGTAAAGTTACTCATCAAGTGCTTTTTTGATTCCATTTTTTGGAGAGAAAAGGTATCTTCGTAAGGGCAATAAATGATTGGGATTTTATATGGCAACTCTTCTGCAAACACGTCTTAAACATCTCATGCAAGAAAAGAGCTTAAGAACAAGCGATCTTGAAAAACTAGCTGGGTTAAAGATTAGTGCCGTTAGGAACATCCTCCTTGGAAAAACACGACATCCAAAAGCAGAAACACTCCAAGCCATTGCCGAAGTCCTTGGGTGTACGGTTGCAGAGCTTTTAGGAAAGGATTCATCCCCTCAGGAAGACCTTAGCTCTTCTCCAAAGCTTGAGTACCCCCAGCTTTTTCTTGAATCTGTAAAAGCTTTTCTTTCTCATTTAGAAAAAGAGGAAGGTAATCTCACGCTTGACCAAGCTTGGCTTATTATAAAGGAAACTTATACATATTCCTCGCAGAATGACCCTAAGAAAGTTGATGAGCGATTTGCAAAATGGCTATTTTCTAAACAAAAGCAACTTTAAAACTAGGGAAGTGAAAGGTTTTTGCTATCTAAATACTTTTTAATTTCAAATGTGCGTGGATGAGCCAGCCCAAAATTTTCAATATGGAGAGAAAGATACTTTTTTACCATTATATCATCACCTTGCTTTGCCCCTAAGGTAGCCAACCGCGTATAGAGGCGACTTATATCGTCTAAGTTCTTTCCTTGAAGAATTTTTTCGTAAAGAGCCTCTGCTTTGTTATACTTTTCATAGGCTTTTGTTAGATTCCCTTTTGCTTCAAAAATTTCTCCTAATATGCGATATCCCATTCCCTTGAGAGAGTCGTTTTCAAATCCGGTAGATTTTTCATAAGATTCTAAAGACTGTTCAACAATATGTTGAGCTTCATCCAGCTTTCCAAAAGAAGCAAGGCATGCTCCTTTTACGAATCTACTCTTAACAACTACCATACAATCAGGAGATGTAAAAATTTCAAGAAGGTGTGGGTAGTATTTCTCAACAATTTCATAAGCTTTTTGAGGTTGTGCTTGATAAAGAAGACAATGCGCCTTAGCAAGCATCAAAAGCGGAACAAATTTCTCATCCCCTTTTTCTTTTGTGATAAGTTCGAGACAATAATCTATGTCCTGTAGAGTCTGGTCATATTGACCATATTTTAAGCGCGTCATAGCCGATACGCCTAAAAAAGCAATTTTTTCAGATTTGTTGTTTGTTGTTTTTAAAGTTCCTTCAAGGCTATCACATAGGGAAATAGCTTCTTTTATTTTCCCAAAATTACTTAATGATTCGATGTAATTCGTGTTTAATTGAAGAAGATAGCTGTTTCGTGTTTCTAGCTCTTGGGTTTTTTCTAAACATTTAAGACCATTCTGATAGATCTGCTGAGCTAGTAGAAAATTTTCGAATATTTGATCATTACCAAACACACAATAAAACCATAATTGTGCGAGAGGATCTAAATCTTTATCATTCTCAATTAAATCCTTCAGAACTTTAATAAACTTACTAGAGCGATCAAAATCACGTTGAAAAAAATGAATAAAATATAGCTGAGCGATTTTAAGCTCCTTCAAACTTTTACTATTACAATTGAGCATCTTTGCCAAATTGCATAATTTGTCTATGTGATTATAGAAGTATTCTCTCCCTCTAAATTGCTCAAACAAGGTTTCAGGTGTGGAGATAAGCTCTTGAAGAATGCACTCTGCCGCTTCACTTAAGAGGGGCTCTTTTAAATCTTTATCAATTGTTTCTAAGTCAATTAATTGAATGAGTTCATGCTGATTGAAGAGTTTAGATTCTTGCTTTTCTTGTTGATTTTTTTCTTCTTCCAAAAGAAAAAAATTAATCAATGTTGAAAGGGCTTCATGAAATTCTATCTTAGTCGCACCCTGCGTATGGCATGCCCAACGTTCCAGAACCTCGAACGGAATATGTTGATGATTCAAAAGCGAGCAAAAAGTTAAAATCTTATGAGCAAGTGGGGAGGTAGTTCTGATTGAATCTATGTTAATTTTTATAGCTGTAGATATAGTTTTGTTATAGTTATCAGCTAAGGACGAGCTCATTTTTTTACCTTCGAAAAGTTTTGCTTCAGATTTCCATAACTCGGAATAGCTTTCCTTAAATAGTTGGACATAAGTCTCAATATTTATAGAGGGATTCATTTTTATATAGCTGGCCGCTTGCGCAAGAGCGAGAGGAAAGTCCTCTAACGTTTCAGCCAATTTATCAAAATCTTCTCTTGTCCCTGTTTCAAGGGATTTCGAAAGAAAATCCAGCGATTCTTCTCGCTTAAATTTACTAATGATAATTGATGGATGCATTTTATTCATTTTCTTTGAGGTTATAATAACATGTTTCGATATAAAATCATTATTTTTAAAAGGAATACATTCATTAATCAAAGATGTATCTTCCATATTATCAAAAATAATAAGCCAGCTTGACTTCATAGCACTTAGTTCTTCTCCAAGCTTCTTCATTAAAGCTAATGGAGTTGAAGGCTGATAATAAGGTTGGTTTTTTCTTAAAAAAATTTCTTTTAAAAGCTTATCGATTTGAAGTCCTATGTTTTTTTCACCATCAAACCACCAAACAAGATCATACTTATCAAGGAATAAATAAGCATATTTTTTTGCCAGTTGTGTTTTCCCGATCCCCGAAACTCCTTCAATAACAAGGATATGTTTATTGATTTTAAAAAGTGCTTCGATAATCTTATCTATTTCTTCCTCTCTTCCTGCAAAGAATTTATTTGGCTCAGAAAGATTAAAGATCTTCTTTGTTAAGCATACTTCCTGCTTGGGAGAAGGAAATTGAGTACCCCAGAGTTTTTCTGCTCTTAACCCAGCGGAAAAGGGCAGATGTATAAAGCAGAAAATTAAGAAAAAGGAGGAACGAAGTGCTTTCATGAAGAAGGGAATAATCTAATAATATTATCTCCACAAGAGGGTTCCTCCTTAGAGATTTTGTATTCATAAATATGAAGAGTAATTCTGTTGCCTAAAGGAGCAAGGTTTTCAAACGAAATTTTAATTTTGAGTTCCTGAGCAAGGCGGAGAATATTTTTCCATTCGAGATCAAAGTAACTTTCAAACAAACTATGGTTTTGTTTCTTAAAACTCGTCAGTTCTTCTTGAGAAAAGGGATACCCATTGTCTTCAATAGTCAATATATAGGAGCAATCTTTAACTCCTTTAGATTCTTTCATTTCAATGAGAATACTTCCAGTCTCTGGAGTTCTCTCAAGGGCTTGATGAAATAAATTCAGCATTAATTGATAGAAGGATTCCTTGTCAGATGTGAAACTTGTTTTAATTGAGCTATATTCTCTTATTATCTGGATTGAATCCTTATCAATTTTATAAGAATTAAAATTTAAGCATTGATTTATTATTTCTGGGATATCAACAGGTTCATAGGCTTTCTTTTTTATAATTGGCTTTTCAAGAGTTACTGAGGTCTCATAAATCTTTTTAACAAAGTTTACGTATTCTTTCTCACTAAAAACATTTGAAGGAGATTGGGTTTTGGTCTCTAAGAGAAATTTACTAATCTCATGAATACTTGTTACTCCATCGTGAAGGCGCGTAACTATAAAATTAGCGGTTTTTTGTTGAGCTATAAGGCTTTCATTTAAAGAAAGTATTCTCTTTTGTGATTGAGCAAGCTTGCTTGCTGTCTGACTTTCTTTCTTCTTCTTTAAAATAAGGAGACTAAGGGCAAAGAGAAAGAAAATAACATAAGCAACAAAATTCTCAGCAAAATAGAGAGACCAGGAGATATTTTTGTGAATTTTAAAAAATGAAAACGGCTCTTTCATAAGTTCATCAAAAGTAATAGCCGTGGAAGGAAGCTCAATTTTAGAAGTAATTTGGAGGAGACTAGGTTTTATAAAACTCAGTTGACTATTTATATCCTCTAAATAGATGGGCAGTAGGAGGTAGCCTTTAATGTCTTTTTCTTCTCCTATTCCCATTCCTAGGTAAAGCTGATTATTTACATAAGAAAGTTGAGCTATACTTGGTAGCTGTTCTAAAGAGCGTAGAAAAGGCAGAAAGTTCTTAGGGTTAAAGTTCTCAACATCACCATACGGACCTGTGACTCTTAAGTTTGCTCCAATCCACCGTAAACCCGTCAGCGTTATCAAGGATGAGCTAATTGAGTAAGCTCTAAGTTGATCAAGATCTATAAAAAGATGATGGAGGTCTTTGCTCTCATCATAAAGTTTTTCTGTAAGAATTTTATCTTTAAGGTGAGAAAAAAGTTGGGTATGGTTTTCTGCGTAAGATATAAGGGATTTTTCTAAGGCATGCTGAGCTTTTGCTATTTTGAAGTGGTCGCTAATGTAGTCCTTTACAAACACTCCTATTATGGGAGCAAAACACAGGAAGAAAACAAAAAGACAATCCTTACTTATATCAAAATACTTACTTTTAATGAAAATCTTCAAAACATTCCTAAAATAATGCTTAAATGAGGAAAAAAAATTAAAAAAACTACCAAAGTTCTTCTCTAAGAAAGGATAATTAAGAAGATTTAATTTTTCCAGGGACATAGGCTTTTTTCCAACAAAGTGTGGGAAGAATTGCATTAATCAAGTTAATTGTGCCAATAAGAAGCATCTAAGACAAGCGAGCAGGTTAAATGTAATAAATTTAGGCCTATAAGGCTAGCCCCCTAGGCGTGCTGCATATCAATTGCTTTGTAAAGCTTTATTTTCCTGTTGAAGGAGATAACTTACTGGACCGATATGAGCTTTATAGACCCAAAATTTTTCTTCTGGTGACAATCTGGAGACAATGATTAATTTACGTTTTAGACGATCTTTTGAAAGCCCTTGAAAACCCTGGTGCCGGATGTCGGAATCGAACCAACGACCTACTGATTACAAATCAGTTGCTCTACCAGCTGAGCTAATCCGGCTTTGAATAAGGTATATACCGCATACAGCTTTTGAGGCCAAGTTAAAAATGCTTAAATGTGCTTTTCTTAAAAATATTCAGCCAACGGTTGGATAAAACCCAAAACAAGATTCCTGTTTCCATGGATGATGGGCTTTACCTCATGATCATAGTCACAAGAAATGATAAAGATTTCCTCTGATTGTGGTGTATATATGACTTTTTCTTGGCCGTGGCGAGAAATCACTTGCTCGCCTCCTCTATAAGCACCTTCTAAAAAAAGACTTATGATGTATTGATATGATTTAAAATTATCCCTATTCCAGCGGGAAGATGAAAAATCTCCTTTCTCATAGAGATGGGCCTCGCATTGATCAATGTTGAAGTGGTGCAACCCTGTTATTTCAAATATTAAACTTCTGAGTTGAACCGAATTGAGGACATCATAAATTACTTTATTAAGAATAGTTCCAACCTTTGAGGTTTTGATCGTTGAAACTTTAAGCAAGTGGGGGGTTTCTTGAAGGTTTGTGTTTTTTTTATAGTTTAAATTATGGGCTTCATGATTGAGAACTTGCCATTGGTCAACGGTGAGAAATAAGTTTTTATCAGAGATTAAACATCCTCCATTCTCTAAAAGAGTCTCTTTCAACGAGCTTATGAGGTGATTTTCCGTTTTATTTCTGTCCAAAAACACTCATAATCTCCCCCCTTCGTATGATTTAATCTTATAGCTTCAGAGAATTCAGTCAATGAGCGAAAAGTCTCTAAGCAGCTAATCTTCTTGCACGAGGGGAAAAAACATCCGAGGATCGAGTTGTTACATGAGGAAGTGTTTTTGAGAGAGACAGAACACCATGAAAAAGACCATCCATTGATTCTTGAGGTCTGATTTCAACAACGTAAGGCCAAAATCCAATGGCTTCTGTGCAAAGGTACTCACCGGGTTCTAATACCATGTATAGGAAGTCCGTTCCAACTTCATTGCCGAACCCAACAAGCTTTTCGTAAAGATTATCATAAAATGCCTTGCTAAAGGACTCGAAATCAAGGTTCACATCCTTGATATGAAGTTTGAGCGTACATACCCATACCTCTCCTTTTTGAAAAGGAAGAATGGTCTTTTGAAAGCCGACGCTTCTCTGAAAAGGCAAAAGCTTTTTCTTAAGAAGAAGTGCGCCACCACAAAAACTATGAACATTTTCCTTACCTATAAAAAATGTCGCGTTATGGTAGTCTTCAAATGCTTGATCGAGATGGGGGGTTTCTGTGATTTTTTGAAGGAAAGAAGATACAAGTTCATTGTGGAAGGTTCGGTTTAGTGGGGAAATTGTTTCAAACATTAAATCCTCTTTTCTTTATTTTAGAAGTTAATCTTATGACCAAAATGAAGTTCTAATATCTCTTATCGTAAAACGGGGCCCCTCTCGGTTTGTTAGCTATAAATTTTCTTCAAATTAAGTTTAGACATTTGTGATAATAACCTTTATATGGGTAACACATAAAAATTAGAGTCACAACAATTTTATATGATTTTTACGTATTTTTAAAAGTTATATAAAAAGTAGGTTTTTTAATAACATAGGGGATAAATAAAAGCGATTATATGACAATAGACAAAAAAATTGCAGAACGTCTTAAGGCTGCTCGAAGTATGGCTGGTTACGCTGAAAGAAAAGCTTTTGGTGCTAAGTTTGATATTCCTCTTGCTACCCTTGAAGCATGGGAGCGTGGGAAAAATCCTCTAACCTTAAAAGGAGCAAGGAGGATTGTGCAGGCACTAAAATCAGTTGGTGTTTATTCTTCGGAAGAGTGGTTAATGACCGGTAAAGGGTTTTCGCCTCGACCACTTGAGGAAATTTCCGTAGAGTTTGAGTTGGACTCACCTCACTCGTTAAAAACATTAGAAAAAAACTTAAAAATTGCGAAAGAACTCTCAACGTTTACAACCCTAAATGATGAGGCCATCGTGACGATTATTAGAGACGACTTAATGTTGCCTTTTTATGCAGAAGGTGATTATGTTGGGGGAGTTAAACTTCCTGAATCCGCTTTTCATAAAGCTTTAGACAGGCGATGTATTGTAGAATTTCCAAATGGTCAAACGACTGTTAGATATGTGTCAAAAGGTAAAGATTTTCTTCATTATAATATAAGCGCGATTAATAAAAACGCAAAGGCCACACCTATGACGACTGAAAATGTCAAAGTTGCATCCGTTGCGCCGATAATATGGCACAGAGCCTTTCATAAATAAGAGGGATCATGTCTGGAAGAATACTGCGTGTCGCACAGATGGGGCATCCTTTGTTGAAAGAGCGTTCAAAGGAAGTTGAAAATCCTTCTGATTCTAAAGTAATAGAACTTATTAAGGATATGGAAGCAACCGTTAATTATTTGAATTGTTCTGGTTTAGCGGCGCCCCAAGTCCTTGTTCCTCTGCGTATCGTTATCTTTCGTGTGCTTACGACAACAGATAATCCTTCCTATGTACTGACCCCTGAATATGATCCTGATGGTGTGCCTTGGACCGTGATGATTAACCCAGTTATCACTCCTTTATCAAATGAGATGATGACAGGATGGGAGAGTTGTTTGTCTTTGCCGGGGCTTATGGGAAGAGTACCGCGATATCACTCCATTGAATATCATTTTCTTAACAAAGAAGGTACACAAGAAAAGAGGGTTGCTCATGGTTTTCATGCCCGCGTTGTTCAACATGAATGTGACCATCTGGATGGAATCCTTTATCCGACAAAAATTAAAGACATGAATGATTTTGGTTTTAAGGAAGAGATCGTAAGATCTAATTATTAAGACCATTCTAAATAACTCGAATTTTGGATAAGGAAGAATCCCTCTTTAGGTCCCGGGTAGCAAGAAAATCTAAGCTCTTACGAGAGCAAGAGTTTCTAGCTCCCGGGATGACGATTTTTTAAGGAAAACAAACACATACAATCGGATGTCCTCAAACTTTAAGCCTTATGAGAGATTGCTTGCTGCTCAGCCATATAGAAACTTTTGATGCTGTTATGGATTTCAAGGGTGAGTTTTTCCTCTTGAAGCAGATAATAAAATTCTTTGGGTGAAGCTGGAGATCCGAACGCAATAATTTGTTTGCCTTTATCCCCATTTATGCCGAAAGTTATGCCTGATCGGATCTTGCAGATTTCGTTTCTTTCCTGCATCACCTTTTTTTCATGTCCAATAGGGTGCAAGGCGTCCCAAACAATCAAGGGCAGGTTAGAATGAATAACCCCCAGAAGGAGAGGGTCTTTTTTATTGTAACCTTTGTCTTTGTAATGTTTCTCCCATTCTTCATTTGAAAAACGAGAAATTATGACTTTTTTTTGACAAATAAGCCCATAGCTAAAGTAGGTGATCCCTAACTTGCTAAGACCAACGCAAACTTTTGCCAGATGCTTGCTTTTTGTTTCCAAAAAATCCTCACCATTCATTGGCTGTTTCCTTGCCAGTAATCTTTAAATTGAGTCATTTTATACAGGTGAAGTCAAGACACTTTGATCAGTTACGTGTTTTTTACTGAAGATGTTTATGCATGTCACGAATAAAGCCGCTAGTATCATTAAATAAATAGCTGGGGTGTAAAGACTTGTGTGACAGGATTCAATGAGATACGTCATTAACATGGGAGCCGTTCCCCCACAAAAGGCCATTCCCAAACAGAAATTAATAGAAACGCCGCGATAACGGGCTTGTGTCGGAAATAGCTTCTGCATGAATCCGTGTCCTGCTCCTGCGATACCTGCAACAAGGATTCCTAAAAGAGCCTGTCCAAGAAGGATTAAGGTAGGACTAAGTGTTTGAAGAAGGAAGAAAACAGGAAATGCACCGGCAAAAACTGAAAAACCCGCAAGACTCATGGCTTTTTCGCCGCCAACACGATCTAAGAAATAGCCCGCAAGAGGTGAAAAAATCATAAAGAAAGAAAGACCAAAAAGATTATATGTTAACGCAACGGCCGTCTCTATACCTAAATATTTTGAGAGATAAACATTCAGAAATCCAAACAAGGTATAGGAAAGAGCTCCATTTAGCGACCCAACTAAAAATGAAAAAAATGAGCTAATAGGATACGTTGCGTATAAATTTTTTAAGCTCGGGTGTTTTTTTAAAGGGGATGCTTTTAAAGCGGCAAATTCAGGTGTTTCATTCATATAAAAGCGAATTATAAATCCAATGAAACTAATAAATGCGCCTAGAATGAATGGTAATCTCCACATCCAGTCCGTGCCATAATGAGAAATGAGAAAACCAGAAAACGTTGCGAGAAAAGCGCCAATAACACAAGAAGACGTAATGATACCACCAATCATTCCGGGCTTAACTTTACCGACATGCTCAAGCGCAAAAATAGCAGCTCCATTATACTCGCCACCTGTACATAACCCTTGCAGTAACCGACATAAGATAAGAATGAGAGGGGCTAGCATGCCAATTTGATCGTATCCAGGTAAGAGACCGATCGCTAGCGTTGGTAAACCAGTTAGAAGGACAGTTGTGCTGAGTGATAGTTTTCGCCCATATTTATCGCCGATATATCCAAAAACAAGAGCGCCAAGAGGTCTCATCACAAATCCAACAGAAAATGCCCCCCAACTTGCAATGAGTGAGGCCGTGGGGTTTTCTAAGGGGAAAAAAATCTTTCCAATGGTGGCTGCAAAAATCGCATAGATTGTAAAATCAAAAAACTCTAAAGCGTTTCCCATGACGGTTGCAGGAAGGAGTTTAAAATAAAGTGACTTTTTTTCTAAAGATCTTGAAGTGTTCATTGAGTCTCTCTTTTTATAATTTTGAACCCATATTATTTTTATAGTCTCGTATGACAAGCCTCTTAAGACCATCGCGATTATCGCATGCCTGGTTTGCATTTTTTGAATTGAAGTGTGCAACAACAATAATTGCAAGCACAAATGAGAAGAACTGCTCAAAGATATGTAAAAGACTTTTAGAAAATGAATTAATCATTAAAAACCATGAGCTGCCTCTTAGGGAAGCAGCTCAGAGTCTATTTTGAGATACGGTTTAGAATCCATGTGTGAAAACATTAACTCCACCGATTGTATCCGTTCGAACACCATGTCCTGATTCAAAAACATTTGAATCTCCAAACTGGTGTACTTCGCCCAATGGCATCGATCTATCTTTCATGGCTTCGGCTGTTACGGAAGCGCTGATAATAAGCGCAAGTGCTAATAATAACGTCTTCATTTTAATTCTCCATTAATAAAGGTTGATCGTTTATTTTTATTGTAATATTTTAATACTAACAACAAATTATTAATAATAAGTATATTTTTTATTATTAAAATCTTTGTTGCTTCAATTCAAGGAAGTGTCTATAGTTAGCCGTTCGGAGCGTAGCGCAGTCTGGTAGCGCACCACGCTGGGGGTGTGGGGGTCGTGGGTTCAAATCCCGCCGCTCCGACCACGGAAGGAAGAAGGAATGACGTCTCAACTTTCTCTACTCTACACCACTTTTGCAACAGAAGAAGAGGCAATTTCAATTTCGAAAGAGCTTTTACAAAGGCATATGATTGGTTGTGTCAATATTTTAGGAAAAGTAAGATCACTTTATTTTTGGGATCAAGAATTGCAAGATAAGCAAGAAATATCAGTCCTTTTTAAAACAACCTCCGAAAAGATGTCGGAATTGATAGAGGCTCTTAATGATCTCCATCCGTATGAAGTGCCTATGATCCTTGAAATTCCAATTACACGAGCAAATAGTAACTTTGTTGCTTGGGTTCAGGAAGCGGTAATATAATACCGCATCTTTTTTCTTAATAAAACCCTTGACAGAATGGATATAGAAAGTTAAAAATTCGCCATCATTGGTCTTAAAATAGAGGTAAAGGAATATGAAAACCTACTCGATGAAAGCCAGTGAGGTGGATAAAAAGTGGTATGTTATCGATGCCACAGATCTTGTGTTAGGGCGTTTGGCGTCCATTGTTGCAAAATATTTACGAGGCAAGCACAAGACAACCTTTACCCCTCATATGGATTGCGGCGATCACATTATTATCATTAATGCTGATAAAGTGCGCCTGACTGGGAATAAACTTAAAGACAAAAAGTTTTATTGGCATACAGGTTATCCAGGTGGGATTAAAGAACGAACCATGCAGCAACTGCTTGAAGGAAAGTACCCGGAAAGAGTGATCTTTA
The DNA here is from genome assembly GCA_018242065.1 of Pseudomonadota bacterium. Taxonomy (GTDB): domain Bacteria; phylum Pseudomonadota; class Alphaproteobacteria; order UBA9655; family UBA9655; genus UBA9655. The sequence goes on from JAFECQ010000025.1 coordinate 13,618, forward strand.
AAGCGGTTGAACGTATGATTACCCGTGGGCCACTTGGCCGCCAACAAATGGGGGGCCTAAAAATTTATGCGGGTCCTACACATCCCCACGAAGCGCAAAACCCACAAGTTTTGGATGTTGCCTCAATGAACCCTAAAAATAAAAGGAGTGACTGATCATGTCGAAAGTCAGTCTTGATACACTAAAGTCTGCCTTTTCCGAAAAGGCCGTTGGCTTAAATGGAGCTGGAAGTGAGATGGAAAAGCCTCTTCCAGAACCAAAAATTGACAAGCTCGGTCGGTCATATGCGACAGGGAAAAGAAAAGATGCGATCGCACGTGTATGGATTAAGCCCGGAACAGGAAAAGTGGTTGTTAATGGACGGGATAGTGCAATTTACTTTGCGCGACCTGTACTTCGTATGTTGATCAATCAGCCTTTTGCGGTGGTGAATCGTATAGAGCAATATGATGTTACGTGCACTGTCTGTGGTGGAGGTCTCTCTGGGCAAGCAGGTGCCGTGCGTCATGGTATTAGTAAAGCTCTTACTTATTATGAGCCGGGTTTACGTGCTGTGTTAAAGAAGGAAGGCTTCTTAACCCGCGATGCACGTGTGGTAGAGCGTAAAAAATATGGTCATAAAAAAGCTCGTCGCAGCTTCCAGTTCTCGAAACGTTAAGTTTGGAATTTTTCAAAAAGGAGGCTTCGGCCTCCTTTTTTTATGGATCCCCATTTTATGTTATGCATGGAATGCTAATAAGGTTTTTCTTTCGTCGTCTTCTGAAAAATGTTAATCTTAATCAAATAATTTACATATACAACTTGGGATGTCCATGCGTGCCTTTATCTTCTCTCTCTTTTCTTTATGCATTTGTTTAGGACTTTCTTCTTGTACGGAAGTTTCTGAAGTAAAAGAGGAAGCGAAGCAAGTTCCTCTTAAGCGTGAGGAAATAATGTTCAGTTATGCGCCAGTAGTTAAAAAAGTGGCGCCTGCAGTTGTCAATATTTTCGCTTTTCACCACGCAAAGACCGGGATTGTTAACTCCCCTTTTATGGAGGACCCCTTCTTCAAACAATTCTTTGAGTACCTTCATCCAGGAGAGGACCGTGATCAAAGTTCTCTTGGGTCTGGTGTTTTAATCAGTAAAGATGGTCTCATCTTAACAAACTATCATGTGATTCAAAATGCAGATGTTATCCGAGTCGTTTTATCAAACAAGCAGGAGTATGTTGCAAAACTGATTGTTATGGATAAGAAAACAGATCTTGCCGTTCTTAAAATCGAAGGAAAGAGCGACTTTCCTTTTTTAACCGTAACCGCTCAAGAAAATCTTGAAGTAGGTGACGTTGTCCTGGCTATTGGTAATCCTTTTGGAGTAGGGCAAACAGTGACGACAGGTATTATTTCAGCTCTTGCGCGTAGCCAAGAAGGAATTAATGATTATAGATCGTTTATTCAAACTGATGCAGCTATTAATCCAGGGAACTCGGGTGGTCCTTTGGTGACAACCGATGGAACGTTGGTGGGCATTAATACAGCTATTTATTCGAAGACGGGGGGATCAATGGGAATTAGTTTCGCCATTCCAACCAGTCTTGCCATTCCCGTCATAAAAAGTGCAGAAAGCGGTGGAAATGTTCTAAGACCCTGGATGGGACTTGAAGTCATCCCTGTGGATAACAAGATAGCGCATGCTTTGGGACTTCCTCACCCTTATGGTGCGTTTGTAAAAAGTGTTTATCCTGGTGGCCCTGCGGATGAAGCGGGTATTAAAGCGGGGGATTTTATTGCAGCATTTGATGGTAAAAAAATTGAAGATGATGCAGCTCTTGATTATCAAATTGCGATATCGCCCGTTGGGAAAACAAGTGAGTTTACGATTGTTCGCAAGGGAAAAGAGAAAAAAATAGCTATCACCTTAAAGGCGCCCTTAGAGGAGAAAACTTCAGAAGCTCTTCTCATACAAGGACAGAATCCTCTCCGCGGCGCAAGCCTTCAAAATATTTCTCCAGCACTTGCTTTAGAATTTGGGCTGGATCCTATGGAGAGAAGCGTTATTGTAACGAATGTTGTTACAAAGGAACCAGCGGCTCAGTTAGGAATCAGGCCAGGAGATATTCTTGAGTCTGTTAATGACAAGAAAATCACATCGAAAGAACAGGTAGTGGCGATTTTAGAAAAGCCAGCTTCTTCATGGGTCTTTAAATTACGGCGTGGAGACCAGATACTTGATCTCCAAGTGGCAACGCAGTGACGAAAAAAACTGTTCCCCTTGCTGAACAATTGCGTCCTCAAAAATTAGAAGAAGTGGTAGGGCAACGACATCTTATTGGCTCTGGCAAACCTCTTACCCGGATGCTCGACAAAGGCCAAATTTATTCCATGATTTTTTGGGGGGCTCCTGGTTCTGGGAAGACGACACTTTCTTATATATTAGCTAAATCTTGCGACATACCGTTTGTAGCTCTTTCAGCTATATTCTCAGGGGTTGCCGATCTCCGAAAAGTTTTTGAAAAAGCACAAAGCACATTTGAAGGAGAAGAAAAATCGACACTTCTTTTTGTGGATGAGATTCATCGCTTTAATCGATCTCAACAAGATAGCTTTCTGCCTTATGTGGAAAAGGGAATTATTACGCTTATTGGAGCGACAACGGAAAATCCTTCTTTCGAACTGAATGGGGCTTTATTGTCCCGTTGTCAGGTGTTTACGCTTCACCGCTTATCAGCTGAAGATTTGAGTGAGATTTTAAGTCGAGCAGAAACTTATTTAGGAAAGCCCCTCCCTCTTACCCAAGCTGCAAGAGAGTTGCTCATAGACCTTGCAGATGGGGACGGGCGTGCTCTTTTAAACCTTGTTGACGTTATTTCAAAAGAAGTACCAGCAGAACCATTTGATCCGGTCAAATTGACTGAGCTTGTGACAAGAAGAGCCCCTCTTTATGATAAATCACAAGAGGGTCATTATAATCTTATAAGTGCTCTTCATAAATCCCTTCGAGGCTCTGACCCAGATGCGGCACTTTATTGGTTTGCGCGTATGTTGGAAGGAGGAGAGGATCCTCTTTATATTGGCCGACGAATGATACGATTTGCTTCAGAAGATGTGGGACTTGCTGATCCACAAGCTCTTGTGCAAGCCTTAGCAGGCGTAGAAGCCTATGAACGCTTAGGCTCTCCTGAAGGAGAGTTAGCTCTTGCACAGTCTCTCATTTATTTGGCAACGGCTCCGAAATCAAATGCCCTTTATCGTGCTTTTCCCAAAGCATTAAAAGAAGCCCGTTCGTCTGGCTCTTTAATGCCGCCGAAACATATTTTAAATGCGCCAACTGGTTTGATGAAGCAAGAAGGATATGGAGAAGGGTATATCTACGACCATGATACCCCTGAGGGTTTTTCAGGCCAATCTTATTTTCCTGAAAAGATAGATCGAAAGACTTTTTATCATCCCGTTGAAAGAGGATTTGAGCGTGAAATTCAAAAACGGCTTGCGTATTGGCAAAAATTAAGATCCCGTTATAGGGATAATAAAGAAGATAACAAAAAAATTGTTTAACCTGTTTGAATAAGCCTTTACGAAAATTCAATAAAAAGACGTCATTGCGAGGAGGTGCGTAGCACCGAGGAAGCGTGCCATCCCAGATTTTGGATCCTGCAGCGCCCTTGGCTTTAGCCAAGGGAAGCAAAGGGGCCAAAATCTGGGATCCAGTTTAATAACTTGTGTCCGCAGGACACATATCTTTATTACGCAGGACCGCCGCCTGATTGATCTTGGGCATGTGTCGGTGCAGTTGCCATAATTGCTTCGAGTTCTGCATAGAGTGCCATGGCGCGCGCCCTATCAACTTCAGACATAGGCACATTTTTTAATACTGCTTTCGCTCCTCGCAAGTAGACTAGAGTTGTCTTCTGTGCGGATTGTGGGGCTAGTGCTATTGTTGGTTGAGGATGTAGTGGGGAATCTATTTGAAAACCAAGTTTCCTCATCAGAACACTCATTTGTTTATTAAGATCTGTGGGAGGAAGAGGCAACTCCAAAGCTCTTTGCATATTTGCATATACCCTACTTACCTTATCTAACGCTCTGACTCTCAAAGGTTCTCCAAATTCATAGTAAGAGTACCAGCGAATGGTCTCAGTTCTTAAACTGGGATCATAGCGATCCCCCATGCGGGCTTGAATGTCTGCTTCCAGCTGATCTAGCTCTATGAGAGTTTTTAATCTGTTTATAGCCTCTTCAGGTTTCATATTAAAAAAGGCAGCCATTGTACGAAGAGAACCTGGAGTTAATGCCAAACGTATTTCTTCAGGCAATGCTGGAAAGTGTGGATTCAATATTGGGGAAGCATGCACGTACGCAGCCATAATTTGAGTCAAGATCTCTTCTGTTATCTCTACTCTCGCATCTATAATATCATGATCTGCTTTTACGAGTAACTTAAGGGTTTCTGCGTGCCCAAACAAAGCGGGATCGTAGTGTTCACCAAGAAGAGAAAAAGGCCGAACGATACCCTCTCCCCGAGCAGGAAGTGAGAAATATTTTACAGCGAGAGGGATTCTATAACTCTTTGGAAATAAAGAATTTAGAGTTGGTCCTAGACACTTGAGAAGTTCATCCAGGCCATATTGAGGCAAAGTTGTAAAGCCAGGGTTGAGCACAGGAGAAAAATGCGCTTGTAAAGTAAAGAAATTCTCAAGCAACTCGAGTCCTCCCTCTATCCCCGACTCTTCCACACTTTGACGAATTCCACTTGTCACTAGAAAGCGGGAAAACTCCTCATTACGTCTGAGCAAATCTGGATCATAGTGGCTCCCAAGAAGAGCTGCAAAGCGAGCCATGTAATCGTGGGCACGCCTGAGGGCGACGTACGGTCTTTCCTCCTGTGAGAAGGTCCGGACCGGTTCTGCAAGAGTTTCACCATCCACGGGTGCTCGAAGACGTAGTATCATATGAACAGTGGCTTCATTCCTTATGTCGTACTCTGAAAGACGCTTTACATCCTCCATTTCCTTTCCCGCAAATATCATCCGCTGTTGATCAACAGGGATGCCTTCTTTTTCGTGCATTAAGGCTTTTAGATCGCTTACTGTTTCATCGAGGAAGGGTTGTACGGTTAAGGATTTGCGTGCGCGGAATTTTAACAATACCGTTTTGAGCAATCTATCCTCAAATTTTTTACTGGTCTTTGAATGTTTTAAGACGTAAGCCATGACTTTTTCTTGTTGATCACGATCCATCGTGCTCCATGAGGTTGCTGCAACGTAAGCGATGAGCTCTTCCTCGGGTGCGCCATTTCCTTGTTCTTTAAAGTAGTCATAAGTAGCTACGAGGCTCTCGAGATCAAGCTCTGCTGGGAGAACAAGGCTTGAGCTCTTGGATGTGGTCTCCACAATGTCAACGACTCCATTTGCGATACGATTAACCACCCATTCCTTCTCCGCTAAGCTTAGCTCGTCATATTTTTCATACCCATTGCTCTTCAGAAGAAACTTTACAATATCTTCATCTGAAAGAGTTGCAGGGAGCTCATTTCTCAGAGAAACAAATGCTACTGAATATTTTTGTTTGCTGAGAAAAGCGCCTAGTTCCTCTCTTGCTGCTGTAGGAGAAGCAGAGCGAGATAAAGCTTTTGGGGAGGAATGAGCCTCATCCTCTAAACACAAAGCAGGTGACGTAACTAGAGATGTAAATGATAATAAAGATAACAAACTAACGACGGTGAAATTCATGATATTGATGTCCTCATATTGTACGTTATTGTACGTTATTGTACGTTATTGTACAAATTGTATGTAAGGTTGTGTTTTTAAAATGTCAATTCTTTTTTATTCAACAAAAAAAGAAAAAAAGTAATAGTCAAGGAAATATTAACTTGCTTTGATATAATTAATCATCAATTGATTCTATCAAGATTATTTTATAAAATTTAACTAATTTAATTATTTTTCACTAAAGAGAAGAACTTGTTCGCCTTGATCTTCTTCCCTCTTAACATTGATGACCTGAAGTTGTGAAGGATTAAGTCCCATATCTACAAGAAGGTTTTTGACTTCCTCGCCACGTGTATTTGGATTGGTTTTCTCTTCTACCACATTCACGATCTCAATCATATTGGACCGATTATTGAGGCCTCTTTTTGCAGTAGAAAAGATATACCACTTTTGGGCGCGCAAATCCTGGTTTACGTCAATACTACCTAGAGGGGTTCGACCCTTGGAAACTGCACTGAGAGTTTGTCGTTGTTGTGGGGTCTGGTTTTGTTCTTGTGGGGGAAGAACAACTTCTTCTTCGGGTAGTGGTTTAGCCTCAGATCGTGATTCTACGGCAACTAAAGGAAGAGGTTCCATTGGTTCAGGTGCTACAATGTTTTGTACGACTTCTTCTTCGGGTTCTTCTGCAGCGGATTCAACGAGAGGAAGAGGAGCCGTTTTTACTTCATTAAGAGCAGGCGGAGTTTGAACGACAAGTTCAGGTTCTTTTAGAGGAGGACTTAGCTCTGGAAGAGCAATAGGCATGGGGTATGAGAGTAACTTTTCTGACTTAAGAGGAAGAGTCGACCCTCTATCAACAGCCAAAGAAAGGTTCGCAAGGTGTTCCCGTTCGGCAGCTAACCACTCATTTTGCCTTTTTGCATTGGCATTTAATGTCTCTAAAGCTTGAAGGACTTCGCGTTGTACTTTCTCTAACTCGTCTGACATCAGGATGAGGTGAGCGTGGTCTTCATCCACTGCTCCTGGGAGGAGGAGGGTATTTTTAATATTGGATAAGAGGACTTTCATTTGGCTAGAGTTCTGAAAAAACTCATTGGCCAAGCCATCCATTTTGCCAATTGTATTCATAATTTGATTTAATTGTGCATTAGCTTTCTTACGAAGCTCAATTAAAATAGGATTTCCAGGCGTTGTCCCAAGTTGAAGCTTGGCTTCAATTTCGCTTGTAATGAGGTGATACTGATTGACTTCTGCAATAGCGTTTTCATAAAGATCACGCGTTGATTGAACAATAACAGCGGCGCGCATTTCCGTTTCCCGAAGCATCCGATTAAATTCGATAACTATTCCCCCAACATGGGTACCAGTCGAGGAGGTAAAGTCATTGTTGGTTGGGAGTGAGGGAAGAGCAAGGCGCGCAATAGGCAAGCCGGGCGCTTTATTGGGTTCACCGTGGGCTTGATTAGAATTTAAAATCATAAAAGAAACGATTGATAAAAAAGACAAAGGAAGACTCGTATTAATTAAGTTTTGGGCGGAGAAATTAAAAATTTTCTTCCTCATTGAAAGCCTCTGTTGTCGTTTATAAGCAAAATTTTAAATCACAATAACCTACCGTTTTCACTCGATTTGAACAAGGCATATTTTATATTATGAACCCGCAAGAGTTTTATAAGTTCTTTTGTGTATAAATGGCAACACAACGGATGAACAAATTGCAATGAATGCGCTTGTGTAAAACATAGTAGAAGGGCCAATTTCACTCCAGATCCATCCAGATAAAATGTTAGCAGTGATTAAGCAAAGCCCATTAATGAGGTGAAAAAGACCAAAGCCAGTTCCTCTGAAATCTTGGGGGCAAGAATCGGCAAGAAAAATGGCCAACAAACTTTGGGTAATACCCATTTGTGCTCCCCAAAGAAAAACACCTGCTAAAACAATGTAAGTTGATCCTCCATTTGCTAAAAGAAAGTCTGATAAGATAACAAGACAAATACCTAAAGCCATCATTGAGCGTCTTCCAAATTTATCTGAAAGATAACCCACCGGATAAGCTGTACTTGCAGTGGCTATGTTTTGAATAACCATAACGAGAGGAATGAGGTGGATATCAAGCCCTGTCTGCTCTGCTTTTAAAATTAAAAAAGCTCCTGAAAAATTTGAAATCATAAAAAAACCACTTAGAACAAGTGTCAACCAGAAGCTTAAGGAGAGATTAAAAATATCGCTTAGCTTTAATTTAAACTTTATTTTTTTGTGTTGAAATTTCTCACTTACGGGGTCTTTAACAAGCATAAGAAGGAGGATAAGTGCGAGTGCCGTTGGAATGGATATTAGCCAAAATACAACTGAATAATTATTTCCAGTAAACCATAAAAGAGCGATTGCCAAAAGGGAACCAGAAAAAGAGCCTGTTCGTGAAAGAGATTCTCTTAAGCCATAACACGCTCCCTTGATTTGTGGAGGAGCTAAATCCCCCACGAGAGCATCTCTTGGTGTTGCATCTAATCCATTGCCAACGCGATCGAACGCTCTTCCTATAAATACGCCACTCATTGATGTTGTAAGGGCTAAAATGGGGCGGGAAATTAAGATTAAAACATAGCCAACAGCAATAATTCCTTTTCGCTTATGAATGACATCACTTAATACGCCTGCAAAAATACGACTAAAAAGGGTTGTTGCTTCAACAAAGCCTTCGAGAAAACCGAGAGTTAGTGTACTCGCGCCTAAAACCTGAGTTACGAACAAAGGGGTAAGGCTATAGACAATAACAGAAGAAATTTTCATTAAAAACGAAACGCAGCCTAAAATCCAAATGCTAAGCGGAATGGAAGGAAGAGACTGCGTGGATTTTATCATGATTTTTTGAAACTTGAGTAATACATTTTTTTATGTCTCACAAGTCGTGAGAGGATGTCCAGATATTTTATAAGTATGTAAGAGTTTAAAGTGTTGCAAAAACACAACGTCTTTTGTGAAAACGAGTCTATATAAGACGAAGAAGTGACATTGTTAAAATATGTGCTAATTTATCTGTAATAATTAAAAATGTGTGATAGGGGGGTAGACTATGAAATCATGGAAATTATTCTGCGGAGCGGGTCTTGTCGCGCTTTTGTCAGGATGTGCTTCTGATTTAGTCAGTCCCCCTTATGAAGATCATCCGAGCTTAAAAGTTGCAGACATGGCACGTGCCCGTGGCGATCTTCCGCAAGCCATTCATGATTATCGAGATATTATTAAAGACTGCCCCAATTGCGAAAGAGCCTATCTAGGTTTAGGAATATCGCTTCTAGATGCAAACGTAGTGCCAGAAGCTAAGCTTGCTTTTGAGAAAGCTATTGCTCTTTTTCCTAAATCTGCTGGAGCGCATGCAGGTCTTGGTCTTGTTTATCTTGTTATGGATTTGCCAGAAGATGCCATTCAATCTTTTAATCGAGCCCTTGCATTAGATTCTCGATATGTGAAAGCACTCAATGGGTACGGAGTTGCACTTGATATGCTGGGGGATCATGAAGCAGCTCAAATAAATTATCGCGCAGCTATGGAACTTGATCCCACCAACCTTTCTTATGAGAGCAATTTAGCGCTTTCAATGGCTCTTGCGGGAAATGAAATCGAAGCTATTCGAATTTTGGAAAAACTTGTCCTCAACCCGAATGCAACCCCGCGGATTCGGCAGAACCTGGCCCTTGCTTATGGGCTTGCCGGAGATATGAAAATGGCCAAAAGAATAGGGAGGGAAGACCTTTCTAACGACATGGTTATAAATAATGTTGGATATTTAGAAGCCATTCAAAAGGTTAAAGAATTTGGCGGTTTGATTCCTAAAAATCATACGGTGCCATTAGATGAAACACGGATGTGGCAAAAAGGGAATTAGGACAAAAGATGTTTTTTCTTCTCATTAAAATTATATATATCATTATCAATGTATTAATTGGAATATACGATTTTAGCTTTTATCGGATACCCAATTCTCTGTTAGCGCTGCTTCTTATCCTTTATGGGCTTTTTGCCCCCTTTCTACTTAGTACTAATGATTTGGTGAATTCTCTTATCGTATTCGTCCTTACGTTAGCTATTGGATTGGCTCTATTCGCAGCTAAGTTGATAGGCGCAGGTGATGCTAAATATGTCTCTGTGATTGCTCTTTGGGCAGGTTTTCCAGGTGTTCTTCAATTCTTGTTTTTTACAACTATGATCGGTGGCATCCTTGCTGTTTTATTTCTTCTCCTGCGGGATCATATAGGGCGCTTTTCTGATTATATATGGAGTAATTTTCAAAAAGCTGAAAAACATATTCCAATTTTACAGTACGTGTGGGTTGGTAGTGGCGTTGGTCCCGAAAGAGGAGAGCGAGATAACATTAGTTCGAAGGTTATACCCTATGGGGTTGCAATTGCGGCAGGGGCAATCATAGTGATGCAACTGCATCCGTTAGTGCGTTAAAGAGAGAAGGATCGATGAGGCTTAGAGATATTATAGGTTTAATTCTAGCTCTTGTATTAGCTATGGGTGTAGCCTTACTTACGAGGGTTTTTCTTGCAAAAGAAGAACCGTCGAAAAAACAAACCACGGCTAAAGAGACAACCTCCTTAAAAATTCTTGTGGCCGGGAAAAGTCTTTTTGAAGGCAGTATGATCAGTCCCGGTGATTTGCAATGGCAGGTGTGGCCTGAAGATGCAGCGAATTCAAGTTATATCCGAGAAGGCGCGATTAAAGTTGATGACTTAAAAGGAGCGGTTGTTCTACAAAATTTAAATAAAGGGCAGCCTGTCGTTGCTTCAAATTTTGTAAAACCAGGAGAGAAAGGAATCTTAGCTGCTGTCTTATCTCCTGGGAAAAGAGCAATTTCTATTGAAGTTACAGCGCCTGCTGTTAACAGTGGGCTTATTTTCCCCGGAGATAACGTAGATGTTATAGCAGCAAAATTGATTAGTAACACGAGCGGGGATCAAACAGCGCAGAGCCGGACTATTGTTCGCAATATAAAAGTATTAGCTCTTGATTTTGAAATGGCAAACACTCATGAAAAGCCAAAAGCCGTTCCAAAAGTGGCTACACTTGAGGTGAGCCCGAGTCAAGCAGAGCTTATTCTTGCAAGTGCTAAAGAGAGTCCCCTAAGCTTAAGTTTGTATTCTATTTCTAATGAACCTACGGTCGTTGAAGAGAGTAAGCCTGCAGTTTCAGGAACGGTTATTTTAATGCGTGGGAAAGAAAGAAACCAAATTCAGGTGCAGGAATAAGACAATGTATTCTGATTGTAAGAAAAATATATCAGAAAAAGGGATGAAATTTTTAATGAAAGTGCATGGCATGGATAACATAATCAATTTTAAAAGACTCTTTTTTTTAGCTGTGCTTACCATATTACCCCTTTATGTATGCGCGTCAGTTGCAAGCGCAAAGGAAATTTCTGTGAGTATAAATAGTGCAGAGGTTATTAAATTTGAAAAACCCGTAACCGAAATTTTTATTGCTAACCCAGATGTTGCCGATGTCCAATTAAGCAATAAAAATTCAGCTTATGTTTTTGGTAAATCTCCAGGAATGACAAAACTCTTTGCCATGGGTGAGAAGGGTCAAGAAGTATTAAATGCAGATATTTACGTGAGTTATAACCTCTCACAATTAAGGGAAATGATCGCAATTTATGACCCGCATGGGCTTGTTGAAGTTACCGCAATTGCTGGAGGAATTCTTCTAGAAGGGCCAGTTGACTCTCCTGAAGTTGCAGAAAATATAAGATCACTTGCAGAGAGATATGTTCAAAAAGCGCTAGGTGGCGCTTCACAAGGAGGCGCACCTCAGGGCGGTTCTCAAGGAAGTAGTTCTTCTACTCAAGGTGTTATCAATCGGTTGACTATCAAACCACCTGTTCAGGTTAATTTACGCGTTAAGGTTGCAGAAGTTGAGAGAAATGTATTGAATGAGTTAGGTTTTGATTGGCAAGCTGTTGTTTCAAATGCAGGAACTTTCAAATTTGGTGCTCTTGCTAATCGTGCTCCATTTACAGCACTTCCCATTGCTACCAACAATGTGAACTCCATAACACAACCACAAACAATTGTGCCAGGAGAAAATGTAAGTTCCTTGGGTTTTGGTTATGTGAATAGCCATGTTAATATCAATGCTGCGATTGATTTATTAGCGCAAGATGGTTTTATTACGATCTTGGCAGAGCCTAACTTAGTTGCAGTCTCGGGTGAAACGGCAAGCTTCCTTGCTGGTGGTGAATTTCCTTATCCAATACCTCAACAATTTGGGAATATCACTATTGACTTTAAACAGTATGGTGTGAGCCTTGCTTTTACACCGACTGTGCTCGATGGAAATTTAATCAGCATGCGCGTTCGACCTGAGGTGAGCGAGCTTGATCCATTAACGGGTATCAGCGTACAAGGTGTATCAGTACCTGGAATTTTGACACGAAGAGCCGAAACAACTATTCAGCTTGGAAGCGGCCAAACTTTTGCAATTGCTGGACTTTTAAAGAATACGGTTAGATCTCAAATTGCAGCATTACCGGGATTAGGGGATATCCCTATTTTAGGAGCTCTTTTCCGCTCTAATTCCTTCCAAAGAGGAGATACTGAGCTTGTAATCTTAGTAACACCTTATCTTGTTGAACCAGTTTCAGGAAAAGAGATGTCAGCTCCAACAGATGGCATAAATTATGCGACTTTCCTTGAGCAAGTATTTGAGCGACGTCTTATTAAGCCAAATGCTGCAAAGGGAAAATCACCAGCTTTTGGTCCGGGTGGGCTTCGATTAATGGGGCCCGCAGGCTTTAGTGTTGATTAATAGGTAGAGGAACAATGCAAACTTTCAAACTTAGACTCGCCTTACTAGCTTTTCTTGCAGGATGTACGCCGGAAGTAGCTGAATGGACTCCTGCTGAAAGTCCAAAGGTAAATAAAATTGAGCGGACGGTGTTTATGCACACCATTCATTATCCTGCTCATGAGAACAAAATGGGAGAAGGTGAGAAAAAGGCTCTTATTAAGTTTTTGAACCTAAATGCACCAAGTCCTGCTGCTGTAAACATTACTCTGGTGGAATTTGGCGGGCATTCTGAAAAGAGAATCAAAGATATTATGCGTGAGCTGGTAAAATATGGCATTGCATATGATACTGTAACAATAGATGCTGAAGAACGTGTTCATAAATCGAAGACAAAATCGAGAACGAAAAGCACTGGATCGGGCGTTGAGGTGGTCATTGAACGATACCTTGTGATTCCCCCTGCTTGTGGTGACTTCTCCCAACCAATTGGGGATGCACGCCAAGCTCAGGTATACAGCAACTATGGATGCTCTGATATGGCTAACTTGGGAATGATGGTTGCCAATCCAAGAGACTTGATTAAGGGGCGTACTTTAGGAAGTTCAGATGGCACAGTCATCGCTGCTGGCGTTGATCGCTATCGTAAAGATAAGGTGAAGGACCTCATCGATACATCAACGACGACGACTCCCACAACCCCTACATCAACTAACTCACCTACTGGCGCTACTTCGGCTGGAGGATCATATTAAGCATGCCGGTTTCAGCGACCGATCCTGTTCAGTTGATTGCTTTTCTTGAAGATCCAATAGATATTGAAGTTGTTCAAGAAGCGTTGGAAGCAGATAATATTGGTAGCAGTGAAGTACGCCAGGGAGGGGTTAAGGAAGCAATTGAAACTTTTTCTTCCAACCGTTCTCCGCAATTTTTAATCATTGATATCTCAAACTCAGATCTTCCTGTTTCTGATTTGAGTAGACTTTCAGAAGTTTGCGAACCTGGGATTACGGTTCTTGCAGTAGGGAATCGCAATGAAGTAGGTTTGTATCGGGATTTAATCAAGTTAGGCATTCACGAATATTTAGTAAAACCCTTACTTCCTGAAATTTTAGGACGTGCTTTAAAAAGTTTAATTTTAGGTGAAGATAAAGATAAGACTCCGCAAACGAAACAGGGTAAAATCATCATTACAACGGGAACGAGAGGTGGTGTTGGATCAACTTTCTTAGCAACAAACTTTTCTGCTATATTAGCCGGGGAGAACGCGCGTCGTATCATCGTTGTTGATTTAGATATCTATTTTGGGACGGTGTCGTTGTATTATAATGTTAAATCAAATGATGGTCTTAAAGTGGCACTTGAGTCCCCAGAAAGAATAGACCAATTATTTCTGGAAAGGCTCTTCACTTCTATTAATGAACGATTATATGTATTGAGCTCAGAAGGGCCGCTCGAAACAATAGAAAAATATAACGTTGCAAGTATAGAGCAGCTTTTAAAATATCTCTCTAAAATTTTTCATTATGTTATCGTGGATATTCCCCACGGTTTTACTGAAGTTACACAGGCAGTTATTGACCAAGCTGATATGATGCTTCTTGTTACTGATTCGACACTTGCGGGCTTAAGAGATGCTGGGAGGATTATTCATTTTTTTGGTGCAGAGAGACTAGGTCGGCGGTTGATTTTAATTATGAATAAATATGGCGGGGAGCAAAAAGGAATGCTTTCACCAGAGAATTTTGAAGAAACTCTAAAATATAAAATCTCCCATGTTATTCCTTTTGATCCTACCCTCACACCTCATTTTACTAATCAAGGTTTGACTTTAGTGAATCAAGCCAATGCGGTGGCTAACACATTAAGAGATATAGTGAATGATGTTCAAGGAACACTCAAAAGACAAAAAAAGACCTCATTTATAGATACTTTTTTTAACAAGATTAAATTTAACTAATTTTAAGTTTTATGTATTAAAGTTAAGTTAGGCTGATGGAAAAATAGCGAGCAAAAAATGGCTGGGTTTGGTCGAAAGACGGGTGAAGATAACGGATCTAGGGAAGCTCTTGAAGCAGGGGAAGGTCTTATTTTGCAAGCCAAGGGAGTAAATTCTACTCCTTCTGAGCAAGATCTCCTGAAATCATTCAAAATTAAAGCTTACGAATCACTCATGGAGAGGATTGATTTAGTAGCTGCTAATAAAATGGAACCTGAAAATTTACGGCGAGAAGTTGAAAGATTTATTGTTGAATTCTCGACGGATAACAATATTCAGATTAACTCAAGAGAGCAAAGGATCATTGCCGCGTCTTTAGTTGATGATATGATCGGTCTTGGTCCAATAGAGCCGATCGTACACGATGACTCCGTGACGGACATTTTAATTAACGGCCCTAACAGTGTTTTTGTTGAAAGGCAGGGGAAGCTCGAAAAGCTTTATAACGTTAAGTTTCATGATGAGGCGCATTTGCAACAAATAGCCCGAAGAATTGCAAGCCGGGTGGGAAGACGTGTGGATGAATCAAGTCCGATGGTAGATGCGCGCCTTTCAGACGGAAGTCGTGTCAATATTATTATGCCACCCCTCTCTTTAGACGGGACGTCGATTTCAATTCGAAAGTTTTCACGTGTTAACATCACTCTTGATAAAATGATTGCAAATGCAAACATATCGAAGCCCATGGCGATGCTCCTCAAAATTGCATCTGCCATTCGTTTAAATGTTTTAATTTCCGGAGGAACAGGTTCAGGGAAAACAACTCTTTTAAATGCAATGTCTCAACTTATTGATCCAACAGAGCGCATTGTTACGATTGAAGATTCAGCTGAGCTTCGTCTTCAACAACCACACGTGGTACGTCTTGAAAGTCGTCCTCCAAATATTGAAGGAGAGGGTGAAATTACAATTCGTGATTTAGTTAAAAATGCTTTACGTATGCGTCCAGATAGAATCATTGTTGGTGAGGTTCGCGGTGATGAAACAATAGATATGCTTCAAGCTATGAATACGGGTCACGATGGATCAATGTCAACGATTCATGCTAACCGTCCACGAGAAGCTATGACTCGATTAGAAAATATGATGTCCATGGCTGGTTATGAAATGCCAGTGCGCGTGCTTCGCTCTCTCATTGTGGGTGCCATTAATTTAATTGTTCAGACAGAGAGAATGAGAGATGGGATTCGTCGTATTACTGAGATTACAGAAATTACAGGGCTTGAGGGAGATGTTATTATGATGCACGATCTTTACAAGTTTGAATATCAAGAAGATGTAGTCGATGAAGAGTCAGGCAAATCATATATTCGTGGCGTATTTAAAGCTTCAGGGGTAGCTCCCCATTTTATGCAAAGAGCCCAATTTTACGGACTTGATAAAGAATTAAAAGACTCACTGCGGGGAGAAGTATGAATTTAGCTAATGTCCTTATCCCCATTTTCACAGGTTCTATTATCCTAATTGCTTACGTTTTAGGTCTTATTTATTTTTATCGTCGGAAAGAAACAGAAGAAAATTTAAATTGGAAAACCCGTCTTGAACAAGTTCTCTTTGCTTCGAAACAAGAAAAATCAGCCGCTTTGAGTCTTATCAAAGATGATCCCGCGAATGAATCTTATTTTCACAGTAAACTTCCCAAGGTTGAAGGGCTTCGGCAATGGATTCAACATGCGGGTTTTGATTTCAGCCCTATTGTCCTTTTAGGGGGTGCTGCTGGTCTTGGAGTAGGAGTATTCTTTGTTTTGTTTGTTATTTTTCATATAAGTCTCATGTTTTCCGTTTTAGTAGGTTTGGCTGCTTCTCTTATCATTCCATGGGGTTTCCTTACATTCTTTCGATATAGGCAAAAAAAGAAGTTTATGGTTGAGTTCCCAATAGCGCTTGATATTATGCGTCGGGCTTTGCGGGCCGGGTATTCTGCAGATCGAGCGCTTGAAATGGTTGCGGAACAGCAGACAAATTCTTCTATCGGAAAAGCATTTCGCATGATTGGTGATAAAATGCGTCTTGGTGAATCCGTAGAGACCGTCTTAACCGACATGTCAAATCGTATCGGTATTGATGAGTTTCGCATGTTGGCAATTGTTTTTGTTTTGCAACGCGAAACAGGGGGAAGCCTTGCAGAAGCTGCTGAAAACTTTTCAAAAATTATTCATGCACGTACAAGCTTGAGAAAGAAAATTGCTTCTTTAACTGCAGAAGTACGTGTAACTGCAGTGATTTTGTCTTCTATTCCTTTTTTTATAATGGGAGCTGTTTATGTTGTTAGTCCAAAATATTTAGATCCCTTGTTTATAACTGATAAAGGGAAGTTTCTACTTATGATTGGAACGACCATGCTTATTTCGGGAATCGTGATCCTAATTAGGATGTCGTATAAAGATATTTATTAAAGAAGAGAAAACATGCCAAGCTTTGAAGACATACTTTCCTTTTCTCTCTCCTTTGTAATTTTAGGCTTTACTTTTGTGTTGTTAACAAAATTACGTCAAGGGGATATTTTTAAAGAAAGACTAAAGGACCTTATGCAATACAAAGAA
This sequence comes from Pseudomonadota bacterium, assembly GCA_018242065.1. Classification (GTDB taxonomy): domain Bacteria; phylum Pseudomonadota; class Alphaproteobacteria; order UBA9655; family UBA9655; genus UBA9655. Next base: position 30,640 of record JAFECQ010000025.1, read on the forward strand.
CAGCTTCTTCATGGAGAGGTTGATGAAGCGAAGATTTATTCTTCTGATAGAGAGCAACGGTTCCCCCGTCTAAAAGAGATTGTTGCAAAGATTCAAAGAAGCGGAAAAGAAGAGCAAGAATCAATACGACGAATCTTTATAAAGGCAGGGTTAAAATCAAACAATGCCAGTTTTCTATATGGTCTTTATAAAATAATATCCGTTTTTTTCTTTGCTGGTTGTATGGTTTTTATTGCTTTTTTTCTCACTGATTGGAGAATGCTCTATAAAATTTTAGTAACTCTTCTTGGTGCTTTGATGGGGTCCTATGCAGTGGATGTGATATTGAGGACACTTGTAGAAAGGCGACAAGACCGTATACGTAAAGCTTTTCCTGAGGCTCTAGATCTTATGGTTATTTGTACAGAGGCAGGCCTAAGTCTAACTGCTACGATTCAACGCGTTGCTCGTGAAATGGCACAAGTTTGTCCAGATTTAGGTTATGAACTTGCTCTTTTATCTATAGAGTTGAATGTGTTATCTGATAGGCGCAAGGCATTACAGAATTTTAGTGATCGTATGGATTCACCTTATTTTAGATCAATCATTTCTAATATTCAGCAAGCAGAGCAATATGGAACACCTATTGCACAAACGATGCGCGCCGTTGCGGAAGAATTTCGTCAAGACCGTTTGATTGAGGCAGAAGAAAAAGCTGCTAAGCTTCCTGCGCTTATGTCCCTTCCTATGATGCTTTTTATTTTTCCATGCATTTATATTGTTATCTTAGGTCCAGCAATTTTAACGGTTATGGCGACATTTGCTAGTAAATAGAATATTAAAATAAAAATTTATATTTTAGTTGTTTGTTAGTTATTTTTAATATATAATTAACTTATAGGATATTATTGTATTTCTTGTTGTAAAATTATGATTGAGGAGGTTGTTTAATATAAATTCCTGGGAGAAGGATAATAAGAAATGTTATTAAAGTGGTGGCCAGTTAAATTTATCAAGAGATCATGCGATAATCGAGGAGGTGCAGCTATAGAGTTTGGGCTGATTTCTCCCGTGTTTTTTGTGGCAATTATTGGAATTTTTGAAGTTGGAGCAATGATGTTGATTCAGGCTTCTCTTGAAATGGCAGTTTTGCAAGTTTCGCGCTATGGTCGTACGGGAAGTAGTGTTGCGGGTCAGACAAGCGCAGAAGTTGCAGCATCCTTAGCATCGACCTATAGTTACGGTTTTGTGAATCCTAGCTTGATGCAGCTGACGGTTGTTCCCTATTCAAGCTTTTCAGCAATTCCTCCTCTTTCCCAAGTGCAGGTTACAGGAACTCAAGATTTTGGTCTGTCAAAACAACCAGTCTTGTACGTTCTTTCTTATGATTGGAATTTTCTTACGCCTTTTGTAGGGCAATTGTTATCCTCGACAGGATCTATCACTCTTAAAGCAGTAGCTGTTATTCAGAATGAACCATATTGAGGAAGATATGCAATATTGGAGTAGTTATAGACTTAAAAATCAAGATAATGGAGTGGCCGCCATTGAGTTTGCCCTTGTTTTACCCGTTATGTTGCTCACTCTCATTGGGGTTTTTGATGTGAATAATTTAATTTACTGTAATAATAAAATCAATCGAACAGCACAACAGATAAGCAATATTGTAACGCGTGGAAACTTAACGCAGCCTCAACTCGATTCTATTCTTTCGCAAGTTCCTCCGCGTATTGCGCAGCCTTTTGATTTTGTTCAATTTGGGAATGTTATCGTAACGGCTGTCTCAAAGCCAAGTGCGAGTCTACCAGCTCAAGTGGTGTGGCAAGATAGTTATCCTGGAGGAGTTGGAGGAAGCAAGATAAATCCAGCAAGTTTACCAGGAGGACTTGTATTAAATACAAAGCAAACAGTCATTTTTACGGAGGTATTTTTCGCTTACCAACCTTTGATTGCAAACTATGTGATTTCGGCAAATACAAACCTTTATGCCGTGGCGGCTAGTGTTCCGCGTCAGGGAACAATGGCAACACTTCCGTCAAGTTGATTTGTATTCAAAATAATAAGAGAAAATAGTATAATGCATTAATAAATAAAAAATTATAAGAATGATGAGATGGGGGCTTATAATGATTTTTTTAAAGGGATTAAAGAAAAAGATTAGGCGACAATGGTATTGTGTTCGAGAGGATACAGGGGCTGTCGCGATTATCTTTGCACTTACACTTCTTCCTATGATAAGCCTCCTGGGGCTTGCCGTTGATGTAGGGCGTGCTTATTATATTAACTCTGTTGTAACTGGGGCGGTCGATGCAGCAGCTCTTGCTGGTGCAAGAGCTGGAGGAAGTACAGGTAATATGTCACAGCAGGCAACAGCGCTTTTTTATGCCAATATTCCCTCCGACTTTCAAGCTACAATGAGTGTGCCTAATATTCAATTTTCTTCTAATAATCAGGTGATTACTGTTTCTGCTGCGGGGACAATCGATACAACGTTGTTTCAAATATTCGGTGTAGCGACTCTTACAACGACTGCTTCAGCTCAAGCTCAAGTATCTACACAGGGTGCAGAAGTTGTATTGGCTTTGGACAACACTGGATCGATGTCTGGTGGCCCTATGAGCGATGAAATTACGGCGGCTCGAACACTGGTGAATACGCTCTATGGTGGAGCAAGCGTCGATACGGTTTCGGGGCTTTGGGTCGGCGTTGTTCCCTATACAACAACGGTTAATATTAATATGCCCGGCTCACCAGCAGCAGGATCGAATTGGCTTACGCCCGTTGGTCAGTTACAAATTGCAAATACAGCAAGTCTCTATCCAAATATTGCGCCAACTTCAACAAGCGTTGGGGGAAGATGGATGGGGTGTATTGAAGCGCGTATACCAAAACCTGCCTCCATGACAACGACGCAGTATACAAATTTTGGGTATACAAATTATGCTGCTGGACTTGACTTTTTGGATACACCTCCGACTTCAGCTACAACTAAATTTACCCCTTTTCTGTATCCTTCAACAATGGCTCATAAATATGCTTTTGGGCAACCTTTAAACCGAGGAACAACATCATCGTCAACTACATCTAGAGCAACATCAACTTCTCCACCTTGGGGAAGGACTGGGGCTACGCGAGGAGACAACGATTGGGCATTAAATGGTACGGTTCCTAGTGGTTCTAATCTTCGCTTTGGAGACAACTATGCTTGGGGGGGTGATGGAAACTATGGTGTAGGACCTAACTTAGGTTGTCCTATTCCTATGCTTCCCTTAACCGCATCTCAAACGACGGTGCAAAACACCATTAGTAATATGAAAGCAACCTTCCGAGGTGGAACGATGATTTCTGTGGGGCTGAATGCAGCTTGGTGGATGTTATCACCCAGTTGGCGTGGGTTGTGGCCTGGGAGTCCTTCAACCTTACCTCAGGATTATGTGCTTTCAGATGGGACACAACCTTTAAAAGTCATCGTTCTTATGACGGATGGTCAAAATGAATGGTATGATTGGCCAATTGGTGTTCCTGGTCAGCCTGATACGTCACATAATTATGCGGCTGACAAAGACTATACGGGATATGGCCGGTTAGCAGAAGGACGTGCAGGAACAACGGACCCAAATGGAGCCGGGACGCAATTAAATACGAATATGGCCAATATGTGCACTACCATCAAAAACAAAGGTATTGTTATCTATTCTCTTATTTATACACATGGCCGAGCCATTGATCAGGCAACTCAAACGTTGTTTCAGAATTGTGCAACAGCGCCTGCAGATGAACACTATTTCTTTGCGGCATCAAATGCAGACCTTCAAGCGGCTTTTTCGAGTATTGGTCAATCAATTACCAATCTGCGGCTAACATGGCCAGGACAACCTTAAAGAGTGGGAATATTTATTATTCCCACCGGATTTCCTGTCCTGGTCCAAGAGCCGCAAAGGTGGGCTTTTTTTCCATAAGGGAAGACAAAACTCTTACTAGATCTTCTCGCGTGACAGCATTAACTTTTTCGATGACTTCTTGAGGCGGTATATGTCGTTTGTAAATCATCATGTGTTGCGCAAGTTGTTCACACCTTGCAGATGTACTTTCTAAAGCCATTAAAATTCCTGCTTTAAACTGAGCTTTACTACGCGTTAATTCTTTGTCTTCCAAACTTTTTGGGAATTTTTTGAGAACATCTTTAATTGTCGGAAGAAGCTCATGTACTTGTTGTGCTCCCGTGCCGGCATAGATGCCGAAAAGGCCCGTGTCTCGAAAGGCTGTATTAAAAGAATAGATTGAATAGACAAGACCGCGCTTTTCTCTCACTTCTTGAAAAAGGCGTGACGACATACCACCCCCTAAAAGATTTGAGAGAACAGATAGGGGGTAAAAATCTGGATGACCATAAGGACACGCTTCAAATCCAAGTACAAGATGGACTTGCTCTAGTTTGCGTGTTTCATAACATTGCCCTCCTTGATAGGCGGCTTTTTCATAGCTTTGTGTTGGATGATTTGAAAGATGATCGAAATGCTTTTGGCACAGTTCAACAATTCGATCATGATTAACAGCACCCGTTGCCGCAAAAACCATGCGGGATGCGGTGTATTCTTGTTTCATATAGTTCATGAGATCATCACGGGTAATTTTATGAATGATTTCGGGAGGTCCAAGGATGGGGCGCCCAAGAGGATGCTTTGGGAAAGCCGTTTGCTGAAAATAGTCGTAAATAATATCATCCGGCGTATCAAAGGATTGACCAATCTCCTGCAAAATTACATCTCGTTCACGGGCAATTTCTGAGGGCTCAAACGTTGAATTTTGAATAATATCCGCAATAAGCTCAAGAGCGAGCGGGACATCATTTTCAAGAACACGAGCGTGATAAGCCGTGTTTTCCCTTGAAGTATACGCATTAAGATGGCCACCAACCGTTTCGATTTCTTCGGCAATCTGCCTTGCTGTGCGCGTTGTTGTTCCTTTAAAAGCCATATGTTCGAGAAAATGAGAAACCCCATTAATTTCGGGTGCTTCGTATCGTGCTCCTACTTCAACCCATAATCCAAGTGTAGCTGTAACAATTCCAGGGATATCATCAGTAATAATTCTTAAACCATTGTCAAGTGTTGTAATACGAACAGTCATTATGTTTCCTTTTTAAAATAATATTTCCTGCTCCACAAAAGCATAGTTCCGAATAAAAAAGCAAGTAAATACCAAATTATGGCATATGAAAGATGATTGTTGGTTATTTGGGGAAGGAGGTTAACGTGGTCAATCTGTGGGCTATAAGAGGTGGTTGAAACAAGATAGTACGGAAGGAGAGGGAGATTGAGGTCTTGGGAGAGGGCTTTTAGATCAATCCAAAAGTAAATTGGTGCAGCATTAGGAGGTTGAAAGTAATTTGGCGGAGTAGGGGTTCTTACAATTCCGTGTAAAGTGAGGTGTCCTAATGGAACTTCATGAACTTCTGTAAGAGACCACCCCCGTTGTACAAGTAGGAATTGCCCGCCCTCAGTTTGAAAAACACCCAAGACATAAAGACCATTTTTCCCTTTATGGACTTTAGATTGAAGGAAAATAGTTTTCTCCTTAAGAAAATGCCCTTTTGCATAAGCGGGCGTGAATGATTCTAGGTGGGTATCTGAATTGATATTATACGTAGGTTTCAGTTGATTATGAGCCATGGTTGTAAGAAGGGCTTCCTTTTGAGCTTTCCTTTGGAGTTGCCATGTTCCAAGTCCAAGAAGAACGAAAATTAACAGAAGAGCGAAAAAGGTAAAAGGTCGAGACACTTGTGTTATTCCTTTGTATATCTTAAGTTAATGTAAATGTGTTTTGTGATGCGCAAAAGCATAAAATAACAACAAATCGGGGGAGGGATATGAAAAAAGCATTGTCTTTTCTAAGCATTATGGCTGCTTTATCGTTTGGTGGAACAAGTAAGGCTCAAACTCAACTTGTGATGGAAAGTACTGATTGTCCTGCAGGAAAGTGGGCATGTAGCACAATTTGTTGTCCTGATGATTCTCCTGGTTGTTATTCAGATGAACAAAAGCAAGTCATTTGTATAAAACCATGTGTCGCAAATAATACGTGCCAAGGTGGGCTTGAATGTGTAGGGGGATTTTGTTACCCGAAAGCTGGCTCTGAGAAAAAATTAATTAAACAGCGCGGTTATATACCCGACCCCCAACAATAAATACTTACGAAAAGAAAAAGCCAGACCACATCGACAAAATGCCAATACCAGGCAGCGGCTTCAAAGCCAACGTGTCGATCTGGTGTAAACTGACCCAATCGTGTTCGAAACCAACAGACTGTGAGAAAAAGGGTTCCAATAATGACATGCGCGCCATGAAAGCCAGTTGCCATATAAAAGGTGGAGGAATAAATCCCTTCCTTAAATCCAAAAGTTGCGTGAGCGTATTCATAAGCTTGAACAGAAGTGAAGAGCAGGCCTAATAAAATAGTAAAACCGATTCCTTTTACCACATCCTTGGTATGATTCCCGAGAAGTGCATGGTGCGCCCATGTAATGGTTGTACCGGACAGGAGCAAGACAAGGGTGTTGAAATAAGGATAATCAAAAGGATTGAGGGGATGGATTCCTTTTGGGGGCCACACCCCGCCCGTGGGCTCTGTTGGGAAAAGACTCGCATTAAAGAAAGCCCAGAAAAAAGCTACAAAGAACATAACTTCAGAAGTAATGAAAAGGGCCATGCCTGTTCTGAGTCCAAATTGAACGGGAGGGGTATAGGTTTCCGTATCATCTGATTCTTTAATGACATCGCGCCACCATCCCACCATGGTTACGAGAACAAGGACGAGCCCCATAAGCAATACATAAAGTCCATGATTATGCATATAAAGGACAAGCCCTACCATTGAAACTAAAGCACCAAGGGATCCAACGAAAGGCCATGGACTGGGATTTACCAGATGAAAGGGATGATTTTTTTTCGTGCCTGTCATCATCAATAAATCCCTTATGTTACTGTTCTGCTTTTGCCCAAAAGGTATGGATGCTAGGAAGACCCATAGGTCCTAAAGGCGGATGATCGATTGTATTCCAATAAGCAACACAATCTTTTGTGCGGTGGCCAAGAGGAATAACGTAATGACCCCAAAGGAGAACACGATCAAGAGCTTTTACAGCTGCCACAAGTTCTTCGCGTGCTGTAGCGTTGGTAATGGCATGACAAAGGCTGTCCACAACAGAGCTTTTGATGCCGGGATAGTTGCGAGTTCCTGGTTCATCCGCAGCTTTTGAACTCCAATAAAAAGATTGTTCCCATCCTGGAGACATCGTATGGCCCCAAAAATGTAGAAGCATGTCAAAGTTCATGTTCGTTTGAAGATTTGAATATTGAGCAGCATCAACAGTTCGTACATTGGCTGTAATTCCCAGTTGCTTTAGATTTCGAGCAAACGCAAGTGCCACTTTTTCATTTTCAGGAACATTTAAAATAATATCAAAAACAAATGGCTTTCCGGTCTTTTCATTGACAAGTTTTCCATTTTGAGTCACCCAGCCGGCTTCTTTTAAAAGCGCGCGTGCCGTTTTTAAGTTTTCACGACTTCCCTTTTCGAAAGTCGGTAATGTATACGGCTGCTCGAATACTTCTTTCGGCAATTGTTTGCGGAAAGGTTCGAGAAGAGCTAACTCTTGACCCTGCGGAACGCCTTTTGCAGCTAAATCCGTGTTATCAAAAAAACTTGTTGTGCGAATAAGTGCGCCATGGAAGGCATTTTTGTTCAACCAATCATAATCAAAAGCATAGGCGAGGGCCCGTCTTACGCGAGGGTCTTGGAAAATTTCTCTTCGTGTATTGAAAGCAAAAGCTTGCATACCAACTTGATGTTGATGGGGGATCTCTACTTTTTTAACAAGGCCATTTTTGATTGCGGGAAAATCATAGTTTTGAGCCCATTTCCCCATATCGGACTCTTCTCGCGTCATCACATCGCCAGCTTTAAAGGCTTCAAAGGCAACAGCCGCATTTTTATAGTAATCAAACCGTAGTTTGTCGAAATTGTAGTATCCTTTGTTTACAGGAAGATCCTTGGCCCAATAATTTTGATCACGTGTGTAAACGATAGAACGTCCTGCCTCAGCCTTCTCAACCTTATAAGGGCCACTTGTGAGGATGGGTGTAAGGCCTGTTTTTTCAAAATCCTTACCCTTAAAGAAATGTTCGGGAATAAGAAGCATTGTTCCGATGAGAAGAGGAATTTCGCGATCATACTTCCCATCAACCTTTTTAAAGGTAAATTTGATTTTACGATCGCCGAGAACCTCAATTTTCTCAACCTTTTGGTAGGCCATTTTTTGCCCTGGTGTGCCGTGCTCTAAAAATATTTTGTAAGAGAATTGAACATCTTTAGCCATAAGAGGCGCTCCATCTTGCCACCTCGCCTTTGGGTTAATGTTAAAGAGAATCCAAGAACGATCAGGCGCAACTTCAAGACTTTCCGCAACAAGCCCATAAAGACTAAAGGGTTCATCGGGAGAGCGCTTTAAGAGGCTTTCAAACATAATATCTCGAATTCCGGCGGGAGGAGTTCCTTTAAGGATAAAAGGATTAAGCGTATCGTATGTTCCTACAATAGCGAGTTTTAATTCTCCCCCTTTGGGTGCATTAGGATTTACAACATCAAAATGAGTGAAGTTAGGGGGATATTTAAGAGCGCCATGCATAGCGATCCCCTGTTGAGGTTCGGCCAAGAGAGGGCATATGAATGAAACAAGAGAAAAACATGCTAAAAATATAAATTTTTTCATAAAATTACCTTTTAAAAATGATAGCATTTTGCTAAACAGTTCTAGCGTATCTATAAGAAAATGCAACTCTTTCGTGCAAAGGCACTTGAGAATAATGAGCCTCTTTGGGTATGAGGCTTGAAAAACGAGGATGTTGATGCGAGGCCTTCAAACTATAGACTCTTTTTTACAGGATTTTTCTGGATTGCTTTGCGCTCACAATGCTTGTCCTCGCGAAAGCGAGGAACTACCCGTCCCCCGGCTCAAGGCCGGGGCTAAAGATTGCAAGGACCCAAAGGGTCCGAAGCAATCCAGAAAACGTTTACATTTATTCCTGACTCTTATTTTTTCTTTTGTCCCTTATCTAGCCCATGCAGATCATCCCAAACCTTGGCAAATGTACTATCAAGATCCGGTAACCCCTGTAATGGATCATTTGTATGATTTTCATACGCTCTTACTTTGTATTGAAGGTACAATCGTCCTTATTGTGGGTGCTTTACTCATTTATGTGATTATTCGTTTCCGTGCATCTAAAAATGCAGCACCGTCGAAAGTAGCTCATAATACTTTGCTTGAAGTTATTTGGACCGCAATTCCCGTTCTGATCCTCGTGTTTATTGCTTTTCCCTCATTCAAGCTTTTGTACATGATGGATGTGACGCCAAAAGCTGACCTTACCATTAAAGCCATCGGGAATCAGTGGTATTGGACTTATGAATACCCAGATCATAATATTCGTTTTGATAGCAATATAGTACCGGAAGATCAGTTAAAATCAGGACAATTTCGCCTTCTTGAGGTAGATAATCGAGTTATTGTTCCCACACACACAAACATTCGGATTATTACAACCTCTTCTGATGTTCTGCATAGCTGGGCGGTTCCAGCTTTTGGTGTAAAACGCGATAGTGTACCAGGACGTTTGAATGAGACATGGTTTCATGTCAAAAAAGAGGGAGTCTATTATGGTCAGTGTTCAGAACTTTGTGGTGTGAAGCATGGTTTTATGCCCATTGTTGTGGAAGCTGTTACCAAGGCTCAATTTGAGCAGTGGCTTGTGTCCAAAAAGAACCCCGCACAAACTCCCAGTGGAGGATAAAAAGATGTCTTATGCGACAACCATTGATCATGTTCATAACGCAGACCATCCAACCGGGTGGCGGCGATGGGTTTTATCGACAAATCATAAAGATATAGGCACCATGTATATCATATTTGGCGCCTTTGGAGCGCTTTTTGGAAGTACTTTATCTCTCCTTATTCGTTTACAGCTTGCTCATCCCCATGGAACGCTTTTGTCAGGTGGAGAATTCCAGATCTATAACATCGTCATAACTGCACACGGATTACTGATGATTTTTTTCTTTGTGATGCCTGTTTTGATTGGCGGTTTTGGAAACTGGTTTGTTCCTCTTATGATTGGGGCGCCGGATATGGCTTTTCCGCGCTTAAATAACATTAGCTTTTGGCTTTTGATTCCTTCTCTCGTTCTTTTAACCCTTTCAATTGTTGTTGGATCGGGTGCTGGAACTGGATGGACGTTTTATCCCCCCTTAAGCAGTATCGGGCACCCTGATGCGGCAGTTGATTTTATGTTGGTGAGTCTTCATCTTGCAGGTGCGTCCTCTATTTTAGGGGCAATCAATTTTATTACGACTATTTTTAATATGCGTGCGCCGGGTATGACAATGCATAAGGCTCCTCTTTTTGTGTGGGGCATTCTTGTAACAGCATTCCTCCTTCTTCTTGCTGTGCCTGTCTTGGCGGGTGCTATCACTATGTTGCTAACGGATCGGGGCTTTGGGACCAGTTTCTTTGAACCGGCAGGGGGAGGAGATCCTCTTTTGTTTCAACATTTGTTTTGGTTTTTTGGGCATCCTGAAGTTTACATTATGATTTTACCCGCTTTTGGCGTGATCAGTCAGGTCATTTCGACGTTTGCGCGTAAACCCGTCTTTGGTTATTTAGGAATGGCTTATGCGATGGTTTCGATTGGAGTGATTGGATTTGTCGTATGGGCCCATCATATGTTTACAGTGGGAATGGATGTGAATGCAAATGCCTATTTTACGGCTGCAACTCTCATTATTGCCGTGCCAACAGGAATTAAGATATTTAGCTGGATTGCCACTATGTGGGGAGGATCCTTAACCTTTGAGACGCCGATGCTCTACGCAATTGGATTTATTATCTTATTTGTTATTGGAGGAGTTACAGGTGTGACATTAGCCAATGGTGGTGTTGATATCTCTCTTCATGACACTTATTTTGTGGTTGCCCACTTTCATTATGTTTTATCGATGGGGGCTCTCTTTGGCATTTTTGCTGGATTTTATTATTGGTTCCCGAAAATGACAGGAAAAATGATACCTGAATGGATGGGAAACATTCACTTTTGGATTACTTTTGTCGGTGTGAATCTCATCTTTTTTCCTATGCATTTCTTGGGACTTGCGGGGATGCCCAGGCGCATTCCGGATTATCCTGATGCTTATTCAGGATGGAATTATATAGCCTCCCTGGGGGCCTTGTTGACCTTTGCAGGGGCCATTTATTTTGCGCTTATTGTTTACTATGGTTTTAAGTGGGGTAAAAAAGCACCATCAAATCCTTGGGGTCCTGGTGCGACGACTCTGGAATGGACGTTACCGTCTCCACCACCTTTCCATACTTTTGAAACCCAGCCTCATGTTTCATGATGAAGATGACAACACTGGCTTATTCCACATTTGAATCCAGGGGAGCATCGGAAGATTACTGGCAGCTGTTGAAGCCGCGAGTGATGTCCCTTGTGGTTTTTACAGGTATTGTGGGGCTTTTGTTAGCTCCAGGTTCTATCCATCCCGTAATTGCAATTGCTGCGATTTTATGTATTGCGGTAGGGAGTGGGGCTGCAGGTGCCATTAATATGTGGTATGAGCGAGATCTTGATGCTCTTATGAAACGAACAAAAGATCGTCCTCTGCCGCAGGGCAGAATTCAACCAGGTGAAGCTCTTGGTTTTGGAATTACGCTCGCGATGGGGACCGTTCTTGTCATGTATACACTTGTAAATTTTTTGGCGGCATTTTATCTAGCGCTCGCCATTCTTTTTTATGTCTTCGTCTATACGATCTGGTTAAAAAGGCGCACGTCCCAAAACATTGTTATCGGTGGTGCCGCTGGGGCTTTACCACCTGTTATCGGTTGGGCAGCGGTGATGAATGAAACGTCTCTTTTGCCATGGATTTTATTTGGAATTATTTTTCTTTGGACACCTCCACATTTTTGGGCTCTCGCGTTGTACCGTCATGATGACTACCGAATTGCTAATATTCCAATGCTACCTGTTGTTGCAGGAATAAAGGTTACGAAGAATCAAATGCTTATATATATTTTTGCTCTTCTCCAGTTGAGTCTACTGCCCGTTTATCTTGGAGACATGGGTTTTTTCTATGGAGGAGCAGCACTTTCTCTTGGTGTTCTTTTTTTCATTTTGGGGGCTCAAGTCAGATGGTCTCGAGATCCAAAAGATGGCTTACGCCTTTTTTATTATTCAATTTTCTATTTATTTCTGCTTTTTATAGCTATGCTTGTTGATAGGTTTTGTGTCCTATGAATTCAAAAAATAAAGCTCTTTTGTTTGTTTTACTTGGTTTAGTTCTATTGTTTTATAGCGCTGCCTTTGTTTATATGAAATGAAAGAATATCATCGGTCGACTCTTATCATCTTGTCTAGTCTTGCTTTTGTGATGTTGGCAATCACTTTTGCATCATCTGCGCTTTTTCGTATGTTTTGTGAAAAAACAGGTCATGGAGGCACGACACAAGTAGCAAAACGTCTGCCGATACGTGTTGAACAAAGGGTGATTACAGTTCGCTTTAATGCAGATATTCAACCCCAACTTCCTTGGGATTTCAAGCCATTACAAAAAGAGATTAAAGTTAAAGCAGGAGAAGTGGGACTCGCATTTTACCATGGAAAAAATCTTTCTCCTCATCATACGGTTGGAATGGCAACCTATAATGTGACCCCGCATAAAGCGGGAATCTATTTTAATAAGGTTGAGTGTTTTTGCTTTTTAGAGCAACATCTTGAGGGTGAGCAAGCAACTGATTTTCCTGTTCAGTTTTTTATTGATCCTGACATTGTCAAAGACCCGACCATGGACGATGTGGATACGATAACATTGTCCTATACGTTTTTTCGCTTAAAAAAGCCTAGTCTATAGCGATCCCTGAAGATTACGAATAACCCACTGCTTTATCTCAGGAGTTAATGTATTCCATTTAAGATATCCATTGCTCTCGAGAAGAAACTTTACAATTTCTTCATCAGAGCATCTGACTTCTCTTTTGGTCTTCTGGAAAGCAGCAGGATAATTTTGTTTGCTTAACAAATCTTCCAACTCTCTTCTTTCTGTTTCTTGTCTTTGAGAGTGGCTAGAAGAGTGAGGCTCTGTAATAACTTCCCTAATGATTGGGAGGGTTTCACGTTTTAGTTCTTCTATCGCGCGTGGAAGTGCAGCATTTAATAATCTCCTCTCCTCTTCTGGAGCATATATTAATATTTCCTGTATACGTTCTTGAAGTTGAATTGCTGCTGCCTTAGCTGGTAAACTTCCTCTTGCGTGTACGAAAAGAGTGACGCATTCGTCAATATCGATAAGCCCTCTTGATGTCTTTAAGTGTGAGAGGCTTATATCGGAAGGTTTGGTTACATCACTCCAGTCTGGTGTCGCATAAGGAAGAGGGAAAGAGCGGAGCATAGCTTCGATCTCTCTTTTAACGTCTTGCTCAAAGGGTCTTGTAAGCATAGGCAACATATTGCTGACAGCTTGTCTATAGATAGGATCAGTTTTATTTAATTGTAATGCGTCTCTAAGAATAATAGTTGGCGAGTGCCCAGCATCTATCTCTAGTTGTAAACTTAACATGACAACCTTAACTCTTTCAGTTGTATCTTCAACTGGAGGATAAGAAGGCTCTGAAGGTAAATCTTCGGTACCAAAATAAGAACTAGCTCCATATCCAGAAGAACCGCCCCGATCCCGCGACGAAGTGGCATAACTTGCAGATGGAGGTGCGCTTGAAAATGCGCTAATTGCTGCTGGATGAGCAACAGATTCTGGATGCCTATAGTCTTGCCATAGCCCAGACGCTGGATCAAAAACAGGCCATCTCATGTGTCGAGCGACCCCTTCTGAACTTGTAGGAAACTCACGATCGAGATCGGTGAAAGGAGCGAATGTTTTGAAGACGCCTTGCCTCAATCTCATAAGAGCAACAAATTTATTGACCATTTCTTGTTGTGTTTCATAATCATCTTGAGCTGCGAGAGGTGAGTAATGACCGCCCGCAAGAATCATAAATTTATCAGGAGTAGAAGGTTCCCCATAGTGGTAGATACTTCGCACCTTATGTGAGTTGGAAAAAAGAACGACATTAAGTTTAAATAAGCGACAAGCAAGATCTAATGTGCCTCTCCCGTCATGCCCTTGCGCCTCATCGCCCACTGAAGTTAAGAAAATGTCATTGGATGCCATGTAGGGGAGAATTTGTAAAAATAGGTCATCATCTTCTCTCAACCTATTTCTCACTAAAGTTAGATATTTATCGACTGTATCTTCATGTAAAGGGTGGTTTACTTGACCCCATATGACTTCTGCGAGTCCTTCCAAGGCCTGTTGATTGTATGGGGTAGGACAATTTTCTGGGTTAATTTCCCATCCTATTTGTGCGTAAATTCTTGTATGAATATTTCTTAGCTCACCATAGTTGAGACCTATAGGAGTTTCTGCAGCTCGATAGCGTGTGAATTGACACAAAACTTCTTCTTCACGGCTAAGGCCGTCTCGTTGCCAGTTAGGTTTTACGAAAGTACGAATAATATCGCCAACTTGTGCTTCCATCTGAGTCGCTAGCTCTACGAGTGCAGGAGATGAGCCACGTGGCCTTTGCGCGCGATCCAAAAGGGGGTTAAACAATTCCATAAAAACTTCATTAAGAAGCTCAGTTCGAATGTTTTCCTGTAAATCTGGATTACCCGTTCTGTACGCGTGAAATAAAGTATCAAAAAAGGTTTGTCTGTTGATGTCCTTATGGGGAAATAGAACCTTTAGAGTATGTAATGAACAGTCTCCATCTCCTGGAACAAACCCTTTAATAAGTTGGCGCCTTCCTTTAGGAAAAAGACAAGTTACTTCAGTTATCGGAATCTCTTTGAAGCCTGTTTTTGACGTGTAATATCGATTACACTTTCCTATATCATTCTCATCCATGGCCAACACAGGGGTTGGTCCAAAAGAAAAACCTAAAATAGTAGAAAATAATAGTACTCGCATAACATGTTTCATTTTATAAATCCAAAATAATAAAATACTAATATATATGTAAGAGCTATTCTCAATTTGTCAATGTCGTGATGTATGTATTTTTCACGAAGTACGCTGGGAAAACCATGGGCTTGTCGAAAAATAAATTAACGATTATATATAAGAAGGATAGAAAAGGAGAATTCCATATGAATGATCGATCTAAGAATAAAACGATTTTAGGCGTTGAAAGAACGACGCTTGCCTATAGTGAAGGGTTACGCACTTATATGTTAAGTGTTTACAACTACATGGCTATGGGGTTGGGCCTCACTGGAGGGGTTGCCCTTTTGATCGTTTCATCGCCTGTGTTGTTGCAAACAATTATGCCTATGATGTGGCTGTTTATTATCGCGCCAATTGTGCTGGTATTCTTTCTCAGTTTTAGGATTAATGCCATCCAATTTTCGACAGCCCAAATGGTTTTTTGGCTCTATGCGGCGCTAAATGGTGTGGCATTTTCGGTCATTTTCCTGGCTTATACTTATGAGAGCATTGCCCGCGTCTTTTTCATTACAGCAGGGATGTTTGCAGCGATGAGCCTTTATGGATATACGACAAAGAGAGATTTAACCGCAATGGGATCATTCCTTTTCATGGGGCTCATTGGGCTGATTATAGCGTCAGTTGTGAACATTTTCTTGGCAAGTAGCATGCTGCAGTTTATCGTTTCAGTTGCGGGTGTGATTATTTTCACAGGACTGACGGCTTATGATACTCAATCTATTAAAGAGGGGTATGTTGAAGGAAGTTCCGCAGAAGTTGCTGGGAAACGAGCAATTTTTGGTGCGCTCCGGCTTTACCTTGACTTTATCAACTTGTTCTTGATGCTTTTACGCCTTATGGGCGATCGTCGCTAAGAATAAAAAAGCCCCCGAAAGGGGGCTTTTTTATAGCTTTTATTGAGAGGCCGTTGTGCAAGAAGCGATATGAACCCTTTGCAAGGTATATAAGCAAGGAAGATCAGTCGTAGAAGCAGAGCAGAATTTGACACGTTCTGGAACCCGTGACTGTTTCTTTTAAGTTAAATGTCTCCAACAAGATAGGACAAATTGTTGCTGTAGCCTTAAAATTATTTGCCGCATTTGGTGCCCTTTTGTCCTAGGTCGCATCCCCACTTTTCTTTACAAGGCTGACGGTTGTGGTTGTTAGGATTGGGACTTTTCCATTCAGTGACACTTACATCTGAACTCGTCATTTGAGATTTAAGGGGGTTAAGGTCTACATTACTGGGCTTGGGAGAAGATTTATCAATAGCATCGTATAAAAATTTGAGAGTTGGATGCGCGTAATCCTTCTGATCTTTTATCGTATAAACAGCGTTTTTAAGTGCTGTTGCATATTGGGGGTAGTCTTTTTTATGCTTTAATCCCGTATCCATACTTTCGACAAGGGATAAAAATTGATCGACGGCATTCATATAATTTGTATAAATTTCATCGCATGTATAGTCGTGTTTTCCAAATGCAGCATTTTCCATCATAAAAAGTAAATAAAAAATAATTAGATGTTTGTTTGTAATTTTAATTTTCATTTTTTTCTTTCTATTAATTCATGCTTTCTCTTTTTTTCGACGATATACCATCAAACTTGCGGGGATTGAAAAAAGGTAAAGCACAGCTCCAATTGTGAGAGTCCACCACGGCACGCTAAAAAGTGCTGCCATAATGATAGCAACCAACATAAGCAGAAGACGGACATAATGGTGAGGTATGGGAACATTTTTGATCACAAATGTTGGAATTCGACTAATCATCAAAAGCCCGCTAAGCAGCAAACTTATTGCAAAAAGGTAGGGATAACTTTGAAAGCTTTCTTCAATAGCAAAGCTAAACATCAGAGGTAAGAGGCCCAAAACTGCGCCAGCAGGGGCAGGAACACCAACAGAAAAACTTTTTGCCCACTCTGGTTTGGAAATGTTGATGTTGGTATTAAATCGAGCCAATCTTAAAGCCATACATGTTGAAAAGAAAAGGGCAAGCGCCCACCCCGTTCCTTTCCACAGATGGAGTGTGTAAAGGTAAAGCAAAACCGCAGGGGCAACCCCAAAGCTGATAAAATCAGAAAGTGAGTCAAGCTCAGCTCCAAAAGCACTGTCAGCACGTAAAAAACGTGCAATTCTTCCGTCCAAGGCATCCAAGATTGCCGCAAGTAAAATCAGACTGACAGCAAATTCCCATCGCTCGAGTAAAGCAAAACGAATAGCACTTAAACCCGTACATAGGGCCGTAATGGTAATCGCATTTGGAATAATGCGAACGAGATGAGGCGCCTTAAGTGTATGAGGAGGGGGTGTTTTATCCATTACGGTTTTCTCCAAGACGGCGGGGGGATTTTGAATGAAGGTCCGCAAGAATGGTTTCTCCTCCGATCATACGCTGTCCTTCAACAACTTGAGGATGAACGCCTTCTGGAAGATAAATATCTGCTCGACTCCCAAATCGAATAATACCATAAACTTCTCCAGCTTTTACCTGTTTCTCTGCCTTCACTTCACACAAAATGCGACGAGCGATAAGCCCTGCGATTTGCACAACAAGTATGTCTTCTCCTGATGCTGTTTGAATGAGAACTGAATTTCGTTCATTAAATTCACTGGCCTTATCTAAAGAAGCATTGAAAAATTTTCCGGGATGATAATGGATTTTCGTAATGACGCCATCAACAGGAATCCGATTTACGTGTACATCAAACACATTTAAAAAAATACTAATGCGAGTTAAGGGCTTTTTTACCCATTTAAGTTCAGCGGGTGGGAGTGCGTTCTCAATTTTTGTAATAATTCCATCAGCAGGACTCAGAATTAATCCCTCACCTATTGGCGTAATGCGATGCGGGTTACGAAAAAAATAAATACACCATCCTGTGAAAAGAGCTCCAAACAGGCCTATGACATATGAAAAAATGAATAAAATAAGAGTGATACCCGCGAAAAGAATAATAAAAGGCCATCCAGCCCGATGAATTGGAGCCATTAGAGTCTTCATGCGTCCTCCATATAAAAATTTGTGGTATTTATAACGGTTTTCCGTAGAATTGGCTATCTTATTTCTGAGAAGGTAAAAATAAATGAAAAAAATTCAAGCCATCGGGGTTTATTGTAGTTCCTACGATACGGTAGATGGCGTTTATCGGAAGGCTGCTTCTGAACTGGGAGAGATGTTTGCTCAGCATCAAATAACAATGATTTATGGCGGCGGCATTCAAGGACTTATGGGGGAGGTTGCAAATTCAGCAATGGCTCATGGAGGACGAGTCATTGGATTTATGCCCCATCATCTAGAAGCTTTAGAAGAGCCAAATCATGCTATTACAGAACTCCACATGGTCGATACAATGCATACCAGAAAACGTTTGATGTTTGAGCATTCGGATGCTTTTTTTGTGCTGCCTGGTGGATTTGGAACCTTGGATGAAACCTTTGAATTAATCACATGGCGACAATTAGAGCTTCATGAAAAGCCGATTATTTTCATCAGTGTAAATAATTATTGGACGCCTTTGGAAGAATTAACTCAGAATATTTTTAATCAACGTTTTGCAAGACCTGAGCACAAGCAATGTTTTAAGTTTGTTTCCTCTGTCTCTGAGGCTTTCCATGAGCTTCTCAAAGCTCCAGAGCCAACCCCCCACGAACCTGTGGCCGAATGGGTATAATATATTGTAGCTATAATGCGCTTCTCCCCTTGATTTTTTCAGGGTATGTCCCATATTTATAATATGAGAAAACCACGCTTTATCCCTTTAGAATCAGCCTTTGCTGCAGCTCCAAAAATCAGGACTTGTGATCATGAGGATTGTGAATGTGCAGGTGATTTTCGAGCTCCCAAAAGCCCCTATCGTTTGAATGAATATTTTTGGTTTTGCCTAGATCATGTGCGAGAATATAATAAGAGGTGGGATTTTTACCAAGGTATGAGTACGGAAGAAATTGAAGCGAGTCGTATCTCCGATATAACGTGGAATCGCCCTTCTTGGCCTGTTGGTGGATGGCGTACTCTTCTTGAAAGTGTGCGATACTTGGATGGGATTGATCCTTTTTTAAAAGTGCCCCCACAAGTACCCTCTCTTCCCCAGCCTGTCCAAAAAGCTATGGGAGTTCTAGAGTTAGCCTTGCCCATCACACTTGAATGTCTTAAAAAGCAATATAAAAAACTTGCTAAACGCCATCATCCTGATTTGAATCCCAAGGATAAACAAGCAGAAGAGCGTTTGAAAGTAATTAATGAAGCTTATCGTGTGGTCAAAAAACATTTAACCGCATAAACTCATTGCTCAATTATAAACTTTCTGGCATCTTCACTTTCATCTAAAACAATGACTAACCAATAAATAGGTACAAAATGCAGACATTATACTTTTATATCTTGGCATGTGCTCTCTTAGCCTTGTTGTATGGAGCTTATGCCGCACGTAAAGTTATGGCTTGTTCTACAGGAACACCACGCATGCAAGAGATTGCAGCGGCTATTCAAGAAGGAGCGAGGGCCTATCTTAATCGTCAATATACAACGATTGGTATGGTTGGAGTCATTGTTGCAGCATTTCTAGGCTGGGTTTTAGGCAAGCACGCAGCTATTGGCTTTGTAGGTGGAGCTTTTTTATCGGGCCTTGCGGGATATATTGGAATGAACGTCTCGGTGAGAGCAAACGTACGAACGACTGAAGCTGCGCGCACGGGTCTTGTTCCAGCCCTTGATATTGCTTTTAAATCAGGTGCAATTACAGGGATGCTCGTTGTTGGGCTTGGTCTTTTAGGGGTAGCGCTTTATTATATGTATCTCCGCAATGGCGGCGAAACCACACGTCATATTATGGAAGCACTTCTTTCATTAAGTTTTGGAGCCTCTCTTATTTCTATTTTTGCCCGTCTCGGAGGCGGTATTTTCACAAAAGGTGCCGACGTAGGGGCAGACCTCGTTGGAAAAATTGAAGCTGGAATTCCAGAAGATGACCCACGTAATGCTGCCGTTATCGCCGACAATGTTGGAGATAACGTTGGCGATTGCGCGGGAATGGCAGCTGATCTTTTTGAAACGTATGTTGTAACAATTGTTGCGACCATGCAACTTGCGGCTCTTTTCTTTACGGGACAGACTCAAGAAATCCTCATGGCTTACCCATTAGCCATTGGTGGTGTTTGTATTATTGGATCAGTGATTGGCACATTTTTTGTTCGTTTGGGATCCCGTCAAAACATTATGGCGGCTCTCTATAAAGGGTTGATTGCAGCTTCCGTTGTGTCAGCGGGATTAATCGTTTGGGTGACGATGACGCTTATTGGACTTGACCAACCTTTAATGGTTGAAGGAAGTATCTTTACGGGCATGAATATTCTTTACAGCGCCCTTACAGGGCTTGTGGTTACAGGTCTGCTTGTGTGGATTACAGAGTATTATACCTCAACCAGTTATCGTCCTGTTAAGAGTGTTGCTCAAGCTTCTGTAACCGGACACGCAACGAATATTATTCAGGGACTGGCTATTTCGATGGAATCAACAGCCCTTCCTGTTCTGGTGATTTGTGGCGGTATTCTAACGGCGTATACGAATGCAGGTCTCTTTGGAATCGGCATTGCAGCGACGACTATGCTAGCTCTTGCTGGTGTAATTGTGGCTTTAGATGCTTATGGTCCTGTTACGGATAACGCAGGTGGAATTGCAGAAATGGCAGACTTGCCCGCATCTGTTCGCAAGATAACGGATGCTTTGGATGCCGTTGGAAATACCACAAAGGCTGTAACGAAAGGGTACGCCATAGGATCAGCAGGTCTTGCAGCTCTTGTTCTTTTTGCGGCCTATACGGAAGACCTTACGAATTTCTTCCCGAATTTGGATATACAGTTCAAACTTCAAAATCCCTACGTTGTTGTTGGACTTTTTATCGGTGGTCTTTTGCCTTATCTCTTTGCGGCTTTGGGCATGATGGCTGTTGGACGGGCAGGTGCTGAAGTTGTGATCGAAGTTCGCCGTCAATTTCGTGAGATTAAAGGGATTATGACAGGCAAAACAAAACCTGAGTACAGTAAGGCGGTAGACATTCTTACGAAAGCTGCTATTCGTGAGATGATCGTCCCATCATTATTGCCAGTTTTAGCTCCTCCTCTTGTCTATTTTGTGATTCTTTGGGTTGCGGGTCAGGCTGAAGCTTTCACAACACTTGGTGCCATGTTATTGGGAACTATTATTACTGGTCTCTTTGTAGCTATTTCCATGACATCAGGAGGTGGTGCTTGGGACAATGCTAAAAAGTATATCGAAGATGGGCTTCATGGGGGCAAAGGATCTGAAGCTCATAAGGCTGCAGTAACAGGAGATACGGTTGGCGATCCTTATAAGGACACAGCAGGCCCAGCTGTAAACCCGATGATTAAAATCATCAATATCGTGGCTCTCTTGCTTCTAGCAATTTTAGCAAGATAAGTGTTTTTGAACTGTTAAAAAATCCTCTCTTTTTAGAGGGGATTTTTTTTATGCTTACTTCATAATGAGTTTATAGCCAGTCTACCTGTTACTCTTGTCGTCCCAGGAGGTGAGTAAAGGGTATTCAACTACTCCAAAAGTCTCTGCCACCAACCTTTTCGAGCACCCGCTTTTTTCCGCTCTTGAACACGTGCTGGAACAGATTCTTCAGTTTTCTTTTTCCCACCCTTTGGCATTTTTTCAGGTGGCACTTCAACAGGCGGAGTGTGTGAAATAGGTTCATGTTTTGAAGTCAAGGAGATTGCTTCAGACGGAGCTTCCAAAGATGGTTTAGTATCTGTTGGATGGTCTTCTCGTTTATGACGTTGTCTACGGTCAAATTTACGATACCGTCTACGGCTCGACTTCCTCTCGGGGTTTTCACCTTCAAGAGAATCAGCTTGAGCAGGGGGTTCCTTAGGTTGCTCATGTTGGGTTGGCGGATGAGAAACATGAGGAGCAGCTTGGGGTCTTGAGCGTCCTTTTGCCCTTCGATCATGCTTTCGTCCACCTGAGAGACGTTCTCTAGAAGCAGAGTGTGGTTGTTCTCCTCTTTCTGGTTGTTGCACAGGGAAACTTGTATCAAGTTGCTGCTCTTCTTCTGTAGCGGTGTTTAGTGCTGGTTCTCGCTTTAAGCGGACACGCTCAATTCGATAATCAGGAGGAATAAAGGCATCATCTCTTGCAAACCGAATTGTGATTTTCCATCTTAATTCAAGTTCTTGTAGAACATTTCGTTTTTGGTTCAAGATGTAAAGAGCAATGGAAGTTGGCAGATGGACAATGATCTCACTAACCTTTTGCTGAATGGCTTCTTCTTCAATGCCACGGAGCACGTGAAGAGAGGAAGACTCAACAGATCGAATCATTCCAGTACCTCGACAAGCTTGGCAGGGAAGACTTGTAGATTCAATAATATTAGGTCTTAAACGTTGACGGGAAAGCTCTAAAAGACCAAAGGGACTAATGCGACCCACTTGTACCCGTGCGCGATCATGTCTCATAGCATCTTTTAAACGGCGTTCAACAGCTTCTATATTGCGGGTTTCATCCATATCGATGAAATCAATAACAACGAGCCCTGCAAGGTCTCGCAGACGTAGCTGACGTGAAACTTCTTCCGCAGCTTCTAAATTTGTTTTAAATGCTGTTTCTTCAATATGACGCTCTCGTGTGGCTTTACCGGAGTTTACATCTATCGCAACAAGGGCTTCTGTTGTTCCAAAAACAATATAACCACCGGATTTTAACTGAACAACGGGATTATGCATGGCATCAATTTGTCGCTCAACACCATAGCGGTTGAAAAGAGGAAGCTTATCATCCGTATATTGCTTTATTTTCTTAGCGTGACTGGGCATGAGCTTGCGAATAAACTCTTTCGCTTCTTTATATCCAGCATCTCCTTCGATCCAAATTTCTTCAATATCTCGGGTATAATAATCTCTGATGGCTCGCTTGATGAGATCGCTTTCTTCGTAAATGAGTGCTGGGGCAATGGAATGAAGGGTTTTTTCGCGAATGTCATTCCATAGTCGCATTAAGTAATCGCAATCCCTCTTGATTTCAGTCTTATTTCGAGCCATGCCAGCAGTGCGGATAATGACAGACATTGTTTCGGGAAGGTCAATGGATTCAATAATTTCACGTAAACGTTTACGATCTGCAACGCTTGTTATTTTACGAGAGATTCCTCCCCCTTTCGCAGCGTTAGGCATGAGGACACAATAGCGACCCGCAAGCGACAGGTATGTCGTAAGGGCTGCACCTTTCCCCCCTCGTTCCTCTTTTGTAACTTGAACGAGCATAATTTGCCGGCGTTTGATAACTTCTTGAATCTTATATTGACGTAAGGGGCGAGAACGATAGGGACGTACTTGGATCTCTTCAACATCTTCTCCACCAAGCGTTTCAACATCATTGTTAATATTCGAAGTTTCCTCGGGCTCATCAATAGAAACCATGGATGCTTCTTCTTGAGCCATGAGCGCTTCACGATCTTCAACAGGAATGCGATAATAGTCAGGGTGAATTTCATTAAAAGCTAAGAAACCATGTCGGTTTCCGCCAAACTCAACAAAAGCAGCCTGTAACGAAGGTTCTATGCGGATAACTTTTGCGAGATAGATATTACCTTTGAACTGTTTTTTTGTCGTTGTCTCGAAATCAAATTCTTCGAGACGGTCGTTACTTAAAATCGCCACCCTTGATTCTTCGGGATGAGCGGCGTCAATTAGCATTCGTTTACTCATCAATCCAACTCCATACTTACTCCTCTAATGAGGATATTTGCAATTGGAAACCTGATGATTTGATTAACTTACCACATACCTCATGTAAAAGGTGCGCAAATGAGCAAAGTTAAGCCCACAAAAGGGGAGATGTAGTCATCTATAATCATGTTCGAGTCATCTCTTTAATTTGCATTGCGTGGCCATTAATTTCTAAATCAAACCTATCGTCGGTTTCGCTTTGTGTTACTGTTTAAATTCTTCTTGGCGGCTGAAAAAAACTCAGGGCTGCTTCTGCTTTTCATTATGGCCCTTGAACCACATCATTGCACCAAGAGGCAACTTTATATTCCTTAGCATAACCTTATCTTATCTGCAGGGCAATCATTTTGTTACAAAAGCAATGGGTTGAACTTTAACTCCTATGTTTTATGGGACCTATCATTGTTAAGTCCGGACAAGAAGGTTCTACTTTAAATACCAACTTTAACGTGATCGAGACCGTCAAAATAATGAGAATTTGTTATTTTTTTAGGATCTTTTTCCCCATTTAAATTGATAATTATAAGTTGACCATTTCCATATCCGTAATCATTTCGAAAATCGTATATAGCCCCAATAATGGCAACTTTTTTAGATTCCACCTTTTCCTTAAAGTCAGCGAGAGCTTTTTCGACTTGATTGTGTACATTCAATGCCACAGCTTGATTTTCATCAGGAGCAGCTTTGACATCCATTGTCAAAAGCTCCTTACGGATTGCTGGTGCAATTTGATTTAGGTCACCTCTTGCTGCTTTTATCGCCCCACAATGTGAATGTCCAACAAAAATAAGGACGGGCGTTTTTAGAGAATTCACACCATATTCGATGGATCCTTGTGTTGTTGAAAATTGATTTCCGATATTCCGTGCAACAAAAATGTCATTTTCAGCGCCTTGCGAAAAGTTGTCGACTTGAACACGTGAATCCGAGCACATCACCATCGTCACACGAGGATTTTGTATGTCTTGGAAACTTTGGAAGTGTTCATCAGGTGTCCATGCAGCAAAAGCCGCATTATCTTCAATTAAATCAGCGATGGCTCCTTTGATGGTTTTTTCAAGAGATTCGTTTTTGAGAGCGGTTTCAGCGGCGTATACAAAAGGGGTACTTCCTATAAAAACGACACTTACGATTGTGAGGATCATTCTAATCATGTTGCTTCTCCTGTTATTTCATTCTTTTTAACAGGAAAATGATAATAATTTCTTAAAATTTTTCACTGCCTTATGCGTAGTAATTATTTAACTAATATTTGTTATTATTAATATATATATAAATATTATTTATCGAAAGGTAGAGAGATGAGAACTTATTTAACTACTATAGTCCTTTTTGCCTCATTTATGATTCCTATTGTAAGCCAAGCGCAACCAAAAACACCACTCTATGTGCATAACGATACGGGTGAGTCCTTACGGGTTATGTTAAAAGTAATGGGGCTGTCCTAGATAACTAGT
>JAFECQ010000026.1 GCA_018242065.1 Pseudomonadota bacterium
GGATCGAGCCGCGCAGACCTCAAGCAATTTCCCGATGAAGTTCAAGACGAAATGGGTCATGGCTTATATCTTGCGCAAATGGGCGATAGACATAACCATGCGAAAACTCTTAGCGGATTAGGCAATGCCAAAGTAATCGAGCTTCGTGAAAACGACAGATCGGGAACCTATCGTGTGATTTATACGGCTGAAATGGCAGAATTCATCTTTGTATTGCATGCCTTTCAGAAAAAATCTAAGAGCGGCATAGCAACACCAAAGCAAGAAATCGATTTGGTTAAACGTCGCTTAAAGGATGCAGAAGCTCTCTACAAAGAATTAAAAGGAGAAAAGTAGTTATGAAAAAAAAGATCATATACGAAGAAAGCTCCGGAAACGTATTTGCTGATTTAGGAATTGAAAATCCCGAGGAAGCTTTAGCAAAATCCGAGCTAGCTCGACAAATTACTAAGCTTATTAAGAAGAAAAAACTCACACAAAAACATGCAGCTGAAATTTTAGGTATCGACCAACCCAAAATTTCTGCTTTGATTCGTGGAAGATTAAGAAGTTTTTCACTGGAACGTCTTATTCGTTTTCTAAACGAATTAGGACAAGATGTCAGCATCATGATCAGTCCTGCTCAATCAACCGAACGTGGTAGTACATGGATTGGTGAATCTCATTCAAATACTCGTATAGCTGCTTTAGGAAGATAAAGAAGGAAGGAAAATGACATCTGAAATTTTGAAGAACGAACAAGTTGATAAAGTTAAACTTATAAAGATCGCATACATAAAAAGTTTTATTGGAAGTGTTGTTGTAGTGTTGATCGGCTTGATCACTTCTACGATAATAAATTGCTATTTTCCTTTTACCCCAATAACAATCAACTTATTGCAAGCCTTTAGCATAGTTCCTGGATCTGCAGCATTGTTTGGTGCGCAAGGATGGAACATTCAAACATGGTGCGGAACAACACCAGCTGAGATGCTGAATCAAAAAATATTTCGATTCCTTTCAATTATAGGCTTATTTTTTGCCGTAGTAGCATTCTCATCAAGCCCTTCTTCCTCATAAAGTAAAATTATCTAATAAAAAGGTTAAAATGAAAGAAAGCAGATCTCAGATAGACAAATTAATCGTAGCTAGAACAATTTTTCAATTAGCAAATACTCTTTCAAACTTTCAGGACAAATACTCTGCAACAGCTGCTTTGATTTTGCTGCAAGATGCATATGAGCTTGTTTTAGTTGCTACATATGACAAGTTAATTGATACGAATATTCCAGAGAAAATCACATTTGATAACCTTCACAAAGAAGTTGTCGATGCAATTGGAGGCATTGCATGTTCTCAAGAAATGTATGGGATGAATAAAGCTCGCGTTAATGCAAAACATTATGGAGTACTTTCAGAATCAACAACTACTTTAAATTTTATTGAAGCCTCGAAGCAAGCTATCGAAAAAATGTGTCAAAAAGCTTTTAACAGGTCTTTTTCGGAGATTGGCTTACTTGATTTGGTGCCTGATTGTGAGTCGAAAGAATTCCTTTTATCAGCGAAGCAATTCATGGATAAACCAGATCTTTTTTTGGCTCTTGTTGAAATTCGAAAAGCTATTTTTATTGAATTTGAAAAGGATTATTCTGTTTATGAGTGGCGTCAAACCCCAAATGACACAGCAAGCTCTTTAATGTTAAGTCTGAAATTATCAAAGGCTCCATATTATTGCATGGATAAGGATTGGATAGAAAAAAACGTCAAAGAACCTTTTGATTATATTCAAATCGATCCTCGAGAACTTCGATATGAACTGCTTGAATTGGGAATAGCTCCTGCCGATTATTGGAGCATACGGAGGCTTACTCCTCAAGTCACTAAATTTGAAAAAAGCGGTAACTGGAGTACTGGGATAGAAGACAACTTTTTAGATGGAAATGATATTTCATATGAAGATGTCAATTTCTGTTTTGACATAGCGACTGAAATGATCTTTAAAAAGAAATTATATAAACACAAACATAAATCTAGGGAATCACAAGGAAAGAGTTTTTTGAAATTAACTTCACAGAAAAATTTACATACAAAAGCAGATACTAAATCTGAAATCATAAAGTCCGTTGGAGGCAATAATAAATTAATTGTCCAAAAAGTTGTATCTGGTCTTGAAGCAGGACGGTTTTATAATGTCTATGAATTCGACAAAGAAGCTAAAAAAATATTTGAGGGATATGTAGTCTTGGATGAGAATGACTCTTTTGTTCTCGGAACAACTGAAGAAATCTCAAAAATTTTTGACTAATTAATTTCAATGTCTTAGCAAAAAATCATTTGCATTTATTTTTATTTAACATTAATTCATAATAAACCTCTAACTTACTTTAGAAGGATTAATTGACAAATGAATCGTGGTGGCTTTTCTTGGAGACGATTTTTTGGCATTTCAGCTTTTCAAGCTAGAATCTCAAGGCAGATCGGAGTTCCTTACAAGATCTGGAAGACAACGAAAGATCGGAGCTTTCATTGAAAAACTCTTTCTCTCTATTTTCTCAAGATAACAGCTTATCCGTGTATTTTCTTAGAAGTCGACTCTTTCGATCTTCTTTCTCGACCTGGAATTGTTGACGATTCTTGAACCTGCTTCAACAGTTTTGATCCGACAGGTAGCGCTTTCTCAATATGTAGGGCAGTACCCGACTTTTCGAGTAAGGACTTAAGTCGTGAAAATTCAGAGCACCAAATCGTTTCTCTATCAATGTCTCTAGATACTTTATAAGTATCATTTGCTTGTTCAAATGAAACTAGCTGTACCTGCATTCTCTCAGCATCTTCAACAGCGCCAAGCTCAACTCCATAGCCATTTTCGTTAGGTTTTCTAACAACAATACGACCATTTTCTGCCCAAGCTGTTACCATATTTTCTCTGACTTCATAACCGAGCTCGGATAATCCCTTTAGAATGGCCTCTCTTCTTGAGGTTCCTGCTATAGTCTTTGTTTCTTCTTTGAGTAAAGCGATACCTTTATCTCTTAGAAGCTTGCCAGAAGAGATGTCGTTGGAATCAATCGCCTTTGTTAGCAGAACTTCAAGGTCTTTGGCTGGTTTGGATGTCAATCTGTGCAATTCGCTGCGAATCTCTCGCATTGATGCTATTGCAAGCTCTTTGGCTTTTCGTTCATTTGAGTGAGCGACTAAATCAAGAATGAGAGAATCAGTTAAAACAGAGCGGCGCTCTGATGATGTCTCTTTGGAAATCAAAGTAATGCGTTCGAGAAATGGTTGAATAGCTGTTTTATCCTCAACAGCTTCGATCTCGGCTAGTAATCTGTCTAACCGATGATCTTTCTCCGCAGATTTGCTATCTCCATCATGAAGGATTTTCCATTCTGCTAGAGTTTCAAGCTTCTCTCCCTCTGAGAGCTTTTTAGAGAGTTCTTTTTGTAGAGGCGTCATGCTTTGTTTCTCAATCGAACTCATGGTATATTCGGTCAATATTCGACTTAGAGACGTATTCATAGCAGCGAGATCTGATTCACTGGCTGTTGTTGCTGAAGAGGCGATATTTGATAGTTCTTCTGGGATTTCACGCTGAATAGAGGCAAAAGTTTTGATGAGGGTCTCTGCAGAATATTGTAAGCGCCGACGCATACTTCTCTCTAATTCTGCTTTTGCAATGGCTTCATTTCGAATCTTGTCCATGTCGGTTTGTAAAGCTGAAATTTCGATGGTGCACTGTTTTTGAACATCGAGGAATTGCTCGCGTTCGAACATTTTAATAATGGCAAGCAGCCTTCTTTCTATTGATTTTTCTTCCTCCACAGTCAAAGCATCGTGGCTGGATGCATATTTGCGCCATTGTTCGATGGCATCTCGAACTGCATCAATTCGACCGCGACAGATTGACATAACCTCTTGTTTTGTGACAATGCGCACAACTTTAGGACCACTCATTACTCTTATCCTCCCACACCAACGTTAATAGACGTTCCTGTGAGCATAGTACCTAAAGCTTCTTCAAGCACCTGCTTTAAACGATCCATTTCTTCTTTTCTTCGATGATACCATGCGTGACTTGTTACTCGATGCACATGTGGAATTTCCATGCGTAGCACTTTAGGTCTCCACACTTCTCTAGCTCTAGCGGTTTCTAGAATAGGATGGCAATGAGCATCACACTCAATTCCAATGCCAAATCGTTTTTTTTCTGGATCTTCGATGACGAAATCTAAACCGAATGCATCGTTTTCTTTAATCGCAGCCGGTTTTAGTCCAAGACTTCTAATGAAAGCAGATACTGATCGGATGAAGCCATCTTTGTCAAAATTAGAAGACGTTTGAGAAGAGGGATTTTCAGAAGCCGTAATATCCAATGATCTGTGAGCTGCTTCTAGAGAACCGTCGCTGATTTTAGAGGCATATTCAAAATAAGCCTGTAGGTAATCTCTTGAGTTTTTTGGACCTTGGCGATTGGATAAACCATCTGAAATTTCATTAATAGGCAACGAGGTGACAAGGATAATTTTTTCACGTGCTCTGGTGATAGCAACATTTAAGCGGCGCTCCCCTCCTGTTTGGCTAAGAAGACCGAATTGCCGTCTAAACGCTCCTTCTTCGTCTCGGCCAAAAGTTGAGCTGAAAATGATCATGTCTCTCTCGTCACCTTGAACATTTTCAACATTTTTAACGAAGAAACTCATGTCTTCGCCACCTTGTTGACGCTCTCTTTCTTGAGCAAGGGCTTGGCGAAAGGCTGGATCATTATCTGCACGTTCTGTTAAGGCATCCTCTATTAAATCAGCTTGTTTAGCGTTGAAGGTTACGATACCAATGCTGGGTCTTTCAGAAGGTAACCATTTCTCTGCCAAGAGTTCCACTACCCGCTCCGCTTCCTTTCGATTGGTTTGATTTGCATAGATGCCATCTACACGAACAACCTCAATAGGACGGATGGTTTGGATGACGCTTTCTGGATGGCGTACAGGTACGCTTAAATGGTTACCATAGAAGGCCACGTTGGAAAATGCAATCAGCTCTCTATATTTTGACCGATAGTGGATTTGAAGCATGGATTTAGGTAAAACCGTTTTCCCTAAGGCTAGAAGGTCAGAACAGTCTTTGATTTCTCTGCGATTCCAGGTATCTTCAAGTGCATCGCGCTCTGCTTCACTAATCATTTCATCTAAGTCGTCCTCATCAGAAGAATATTCTTCATCGTCTCCCATGCGTTTCATAAAGACATGGGTGGGTGGCATCTGCTTTTCATCGCCGCTTATGACCGCTCGTTTCGCTCTGTAGAGGGTCGGTAGCGCATTTTCAATAGGGATCTGGCTTGCTTCATCGAAAATAATCACATCAAACATGCCAGGTCTTAGAGGAAGCAATTGGCTTGCTGTATCTGGGTTCATCAGCCAAACCGGGCGAAGCTGCATAAGCCCCATATCCCAACCCCGTTCAATGACTTCTCGAAGACGACGAGCTCTCGGTCCTCTCAATCGGGTGATATCTTCCCAATCTTCAGGAACCCTCACCTTCTCTATGTCCATATTGAAGGCCAAGAACTTCTGATTCAACTTCCGCATTTTTGTATTAGATTCATCGAGAACCTGGATCTTACGAGAAAGCTCCTTTTGAGCGATCTTTAGAATTGGGAATTTTTGCTCGATTCGATCTTTCCATGCGAGCCGGGCTTCCCGCGCGATAAGCCGTCTTATGATCCCTTCTAGTTCTTCTGTTGGATATTCCTTTAACTCTTTTTCTTTCTCTCGTAGGATGGCAAAGATCTTCAGTATTTCTGATGAAAGATCCAGGGCTTGTAGACGAAATTCTTGATAGGCGGATAAAGAAGGCAAAGCCTCTACGATTGGCTGAAGGCCTGAAATATTCGACCTATTTTCCTGAATATTGATACGACAGCTATTAAAAAGTTCATCGCAGAAAAAAGAAGATAATCTATCCAGTGCATCTAAACTATTCGATCTGGCTTGATGACGTGCAAATGCTTCTCCGTATCGAGAAATGAGGTCTTGATAGGCGGGAAGCCCTGTTTTTGCAATGGACTCGACTTCATCCTGACGAGGACATGCATGGAGAGCAAGAATGCCATTTCTTGTTAAGGCTAAATCCCCTATTGTGCGATCGATAGTAAGTCTTAACTCTTTTAAAACTAAAGGCATTGAAAGTTGTGTCTCTGGATAGAGTAGCCCTAATAGTCTTAACATATCTTCACGCAGGGGGCGTTGCTGAATCTCTAAGTGTGTTGCCTTCTGAAGCTGCTCAATTCTTTCTATGGTCGGTTCTTCTCCAAGCTCAGACAAAATCTTTTGGATCTGGCGGTGTTTGATCAAACGGAATGGATTCAGACCACTAAAAAATGATCTTGGTGCAATAGAGCTTTTGGCTAAAGATAACCATTTGTGTATTGTTGGTAGGGGCAGTTCGATCACTTTGACTGAAAGTTGAGGGTCGTGATCTTTTAAATCTAAATAACTTAAAGCTAGTTTCAGTTCTTCAAGTTGTTTGGTAATTTCAGAACCTTTTGATTGATTGGATGGGGAGAATAGATGAAACCACAAAGCGACATTTTGCCAATCCACTCTTTTTAAGAGCTGATCATGAGATTTCACCCATTCCTGGTGTGGCAAAGGATCATCAACATCAAAAGTTGTTATTGATTTTTGATTCACCTCATCCCGTCGTTTTTCCCTATCGATAAACGCAAAAAGAGAAGAGATGAATTCATTGGCTAACGCAGTATCGGAAGAGAAAAGCTTAAGATTTACCAACGGATTCCCTTCAAAAGCAGAGGCAAGCCATATTCCAGCAATAGGAGAACACGTTTCTTCGATGGAGGTTAATCTCTTTTGGTCAAGGTCCACTAATAGTCTTCTTAATGCAGGAGCATCGATCAGCCGAGTTTCATGGTCCTCAAGGTCGATCAGCTGACCAATTAAGATACGGTAACTTAAACCAGTTGTATCGTCTATGCTATGGATAGCTCCATGATGCTTATCAATTTCCTTCTCAAGCTTCTCAATTTTCTCTGCAAGTTCATCACGCTCTCGTTCTACATTCTCCGATCGGTATGCTCTGATTGATTGAGTGATACCCTCAATTTGTGTACGAATGCTTTGAATAACAGAGACTCGATCTTTGTTCACATGAGTAATGTAAAAGAATCTTTCTCGGAGGCCCTCAGCATCAAGCCTTTTTGCAAGAACCTCTAGAGCGGCTGACTTTTGGCAAACCACAAGAACGGTCTGATTACGACCGATACAATCTCCGATGATATTTACAATGGTTTGGCTCTTGCCTGTACCAGGGGGGCCTTCGATTAGAAGGCCGGGAGATTGGCGAGCTCTGAATACTGCTTTTTCTTGAGAAGGGTCGCTTTCCATGGTGAAATAACGATCTTTTTCAGGAATCGAGGGAAGAGGAGGAGATGTTATGGGGTCTTTATTGACTCTTAGAGCTGTTTCTAAGCCCGTAGCAACAGGAGATTCTTTCTTCATTTGTCGCAAATCTTCGCCGATCGCTTGCCCCATGAATTCAGCATGAAATAGGACTGCAGAACATACGATCTGTCTAAGACCGGCTTTAATTTTGTAATCGCTGCCTGGTAAGTCACATAAGGTTCTTTCTCTGGGATCGGCTAAGGAGCCGAAGGCATCGATTACATCTCCAGCACGAATAGCGGCTCTTCCAAGAAGCTCTTTTGCAGTTTCAGACCATCTTTTGGCTTCATCTGGCCCTATAAGTCCTGTAAGAGCTGGATTAACTCGTACCTCTTCTCTATCCCGATCAAACAAAATGGAAATTCTATCTCTATTTTCCATATCGATTTTGATTGGCCAAAGTAGAATGGGAGCAATCCTCGGCTTTGCTTCTGTGTTGTCTCGCATAACGAGAAATGGAAATCCAAGATAAAGGCTATCGATCCCTGTATCTCTCTTATAAGTTCTAGCATGGCTCACAAGGCGCCGTAGTCTTCTTTCCAGTTCAGGATCTTCTTCGAAAGCAGCGCGATCGATCCCTACAGGAGCTTCCACCCTGCTAATAATGTGTTCCAGAATTGAAGAGGCTGTTGGTTTCTTCCCCGCAATACCTGCGAGATTCACGCGAGAGCTCGACTTACCTATCAACATCCTGACAAGTGGGCCTCTTTGAGCCAAGCTTGCGGTGCGTTTTTCAAAGAATTCAAGGATGGCAGAAACATATTGCTGACGAGGCGGCTCTTGCCAGGATTCTTTAGAAATAGATAGGAGGACAAGAGTCCTAGGGAGAGAAATTCTCCTTTCATTCCTGAAATCGGTTGCCCATTCATCAATGCGTGCAATCCCGCATCGAGAATAGTTAGCTGTTCTTTCCTCAATTTCTCGATAAAGGTCTCTTCTTGAAATATCGAACCATTTATGTGCGTCCGTTCCTTCATATGAAGAAATCCCGGCTTGATCGGCAAGAGCCTTCGCTTGAGTGAGAATTTGTTCTGATGGTTGATATTGATGAAGAGATGCTCCGAGGAGAATCATCAATTCTTCATCAGAGGTTTTTTGTCGATCTAGTAATGAGTTTAAACCACTATGATCGGAACCTGGGTATAAACGGCGATGAATTGCCCATTGGCGTTCTAAATTCGGACGAGAGGAGGCAAGAGCTAGTAATTTAAAACTCTCTTCACTCAGCTCTATTTCAAGGATCTTAGCTTTTTCGTGAGCTCTTGCGATTCTATCATGTAATTCGCAAAGATGAAGTTCTCGATTCATTTGCCTAAGATGTGCAACGAGTGGACCAGTAAGGATTTCATATCCTTGAATTGGATTTTGCAGTAACCACGATGAGGTGACAATTTCTCCCCGGTAGATCAAAGGTAAGCTAGGATTCATGTACATGAGAGCTAAAGCATGTCTGAAATCGTCAGGAATAGAATCTATGGAAGCAACGAGACGAACTCCCGCTATGATTTTAGGATCAACTTTACGATCTTCTAGCCAGGTAGCTATCACACCTCTCATCAGAAGATCTTTGGCCTGGTCCCAATGCGCAGCCTCTGCTCCAATTAAAGCATAGGCTTTTGGGCAGGTATAAGAATGGTCTTTGAATTCAATAGCTGGACCGCCTCGAGATTCTTCATGTTTCGCGTCAGAAGGTGCTTCAACAGATTCTCCTGCAAGCCAACATTGAATTTGAGACCATTGCCATCGTTGATCGGGATCTCTTGCTAATAGTCCACGAAGTAAGAGATTGAGTGTCGGGTCAATACCTTTAGGAAGTGAAACCCCTCTTGTGACCACATGAATCCTAAAGGCTTTTTCATTAATGCCATCAAAACATGTGCCTTTGGTCAGTAACTGCAGGATAATCATCCCTAAGCTCCACCAATCAGAAGCCACACTGATTCCTCCAGCGATCACCTCAGGAGCTGTGTAGTGTGCTGAGATAGGCTGTGTCACGATATCTAAGTCAAAGGTCGATAGTCGGCTATACTGAAATCCAGTAAGCATCAAATGCAGAGGGTCTCTTTGACTAATTAAGATATTTTCAGGCCGAAGGTTTCCGTGGCGCAGTCCATTGTCTGTCAGAGAACAGAGGATCCTTCCTATAGATTTTACGATTTGTCGGATTGTTTCTAGCTCGATAGGTGTAGAAATGAGATCGGATAGGTTCGAGTGGGAGATAAAATCAGTTACTTCATATTGACGGCCTTCCCATTCTCCATGAGCAAGAAGCTCTGGGACATAGTCTTTAGGTAATCGTTTAAGCACTTCATAGATAGTTGAATCCTGGGGAGCATCGGTTAGATAAAAAGTAAGAAGCGCTCGATGTCCATGCCGTTCTACGATAAAACTTTCAAAAGCTTCGCTAGGGACTTCGAGTCGATCAATGGCAGTCCACCCATCAATAATGGTTTCAGTGGATGTAGGGCTTTGTTCTGCAGGCATCCCTTCTATGGCAGCAGTTGCTCCGCAGCTAAAACACATCTCATCACCTGGGTCAAGTGGATGTCCATTGAGGCAATGGTGGATGGTGATAGATTGGGCAGCGGATTCTGGAATGCGATCGACTTGCCCAGGCAATCTTAAAGGTTCTTGTGTTAAGTCCCATCCACAGCCGCCACATAAAACTTCTTCAACAGAGCGTTCGTCTCTACAGCCCGGACACTTACGAATATGGATTGTCATAAGTCCTCCCTCTGGCTGAACGCTCATCCTGTGTAGTTACGGCAATATGACCTTCTTTAGCCAGAACAGTCTTGAGGCGTCGCATGTCATCGCGCCTAGGAATCCCAGCGAGCCATATGGCTCCTTCCTCTTCAAACATAATATCAAAGGTTTTGTCAGATAGCTTAAGAGTTCGGTCAAATTGGCGGAATCGCGTTTCTCCTAGAGGGGTAAGGCAATGAAGACGTTGGTTATCGCTGCCGCGTAAGGCAAGTGTTTGGGAAGCATTTTCTTCGTAAGGGTCTGAAATAAGGGCGTCTATCGTCCCTTTACACTGATCAACTAATGGAGCAATTTTCTCAAAAGGATGACCACTGTAAACCAGAATATCCTTATTGGTTTTAGAGCGAATCTCGGCAAGGAGATTAATCAACGCTTCCGGTTGATCAAAAGGTTCCCCACCAGAAATAGTAATTCCATCCGCCTCGTCCAGCCAAGGATCGATAGCGGCCATGATTTCATTAATTGAAACACCACCCTTTCCAGTTCCCCACGTATCAGCTGATACACACCCCTTGCAACGAATGGAACATCCTTGAAACCAGAGGCCGATACGGCGGCCTGGTCCCAGGGTCGTTACTGGAAAGTGGATTCTGGAAAGATAAAGGATCATAATATCGCACTCTCAGTGGGAATATCGCTGGTGAGGTTGAGCTTAGTTACCGTACCAATTTCAACAGTACTGATGCAAAGCTGTCTGCCAGATTCGATATTTTTATCAAAGAGAGCCCTAGAAAGAGGATTGACTAGATGTGTTTCGATTTTATTGCGGATCCCTCGTCCACCATTAGACAGATCTTTTAAGCAAAGTTCTCTAAGAGTTTGCAAGGCAGATGGTGTAGCAATAACATCAATTCCCTGAGATCCTTTCAAATCTGCAAGCACGTTATTCAGCATGCTTTTGAAAATTTGTTCGGCTATATCATCGCGAATGAAGTCAAATACAATGACATTATCCCCTATCCGATTGAGAATTTCGGGGCGATTGAGGGTAAGCTTGAAATGCTTCTCAATCTCTTCTCGAATGCGTTTCTGAATGCTTTCAAAGGAATCCGTCGGTGCAACCGTTGCTTTTCTCTCACCAGTGATATCTGTTTGGTAGATACCAAGGTTGGAAGTAAAAACGATAAAAGCCTCTGTAAAATAGACCTTCTCTCCTCTGCCAGATGTCAAAACCCCGTCATCGAGAATCTGAAGAAACTTATCGAGAATCCTGGGATGGGCTTTTTCAATTTCATCAAATAGAACGACGCTAAAGGGTTTTTCTCGAATCGCGTTTGTTAGCTCTCCTCCCATATCGTAACCGATGTAGCCTGGAGGAGCTCCTATCAAGCGTTGATCTGAATGTTCAGCACTGAATTCGGACATATCAAAACGAATATAAGCGCTTTCATCTCCAAATAGGAGACTAGTAATGGATTTCGCTAGTTCTGTCTTTCCTACCCCTGTTGGTCCCGCTAAAAAGGCTACTCCTCTTGGACGTCCGCCTCGACGTGGAGCCCCTACTCCTGTAACTGCCCGCTTAATGATATCAAGCATATGGGCAATCGCATGGCCTTGTCCTTTGACTCGTTCCATAATAAAGTTTTCGCCATCATGGATCTTGCGACGATCTATTTTTTGCCAAGGATCCTCGGAAACACCGACTTTATAGCGGCGAACAGCTTCGCCGATCTTGGCGTATCCTAGCTTCTCCTCTCGACAGAGTTGAGCGATTAGCATGAGATCAACTAAAAGCAGCCCTTCAGTATTATCCACAAAGCTTTGAAGTGCGACATCTTTTAGGTGAGCAGATACCTCCTTTGCTCCTTCAAGGGACTGAATAAGAGAACTTGCAAGAATTCGACGCATTTGATGATCTGGATTTGGAATAGAAATATGACGAACCTTTGAATTATCAACCGTTAGCCAAGCAGGCATATCTCCTTCTTTTTCAACTACCCATAAGACTGTATTAAAAAATGGTTTTGAAGGGGAACCGTGAGCACGAACACGAGCTTCGTGAGATCGAATCAAAGCTCTTGTGAAAAGACGATGTTCGTTATTGCTCAGTTCATTTTGATGAATAATTAGGCGAGATGCGAAATCGATAATGAGAGCGATTGGCTCTCCATTCCACGTAATCACTTTTTCTAAAACTTCTTCGAAAAGATCTAGACCTGCAGGTGCACAACCATTTGCTGGTTGAAGCCCTAACTGCTTCATTATATTTTCTGCAGCTTCATAACCTTGTTGGCCATTCACTGGATCAATAACTTTGAATCCATTAATGAAGTCATAACATAAGACTTGGGAGTAACCGTGGGCTCGCAATTCTCTGCTTAGGCAAGAAGTAAGCGGTCGAACAACAGCACCGCTTGTTTTGCTTTCGATTTGAAGGTCTCTTACGTTACCTGAAAGGACAAATTGACTTTTCAAAGGCAAAAAACGAATGAGATCACGTAACCACTTGGCTTGTTGTACTCCAATTTTTTCTAACATCGTATTGTCACGCTTAGCTATTAATTTTTAAACACTTAACCTTTGTTAAGAAGCCGAATTATAACACAGCAGTCGTTAAATGCTCCACTATTTGTTTTTAAAAACAAAATATGCTAATTAAAATTTTCAGTTTAATTTACTATTAAATAGTTTAAACACTAAGAAATGTAATAAACACTATAAGAGCCTTTAGGAGCTTTTTTACTTGGTCCTCGATGACCATTATCGGGTGCAATTAAAACCGCATCTGCATCTACATCGAAGTAGTTGAAATCGGTTGGAAGGTCAGAATCACATAAAATTAATGCTGTCTTTCTTCTTTGACTGGCAGTGTAAGAATTTTCTTCTAGCTTTTCTAATCGTTTTTTTAATGACTGCTTCATAACGCATCCTTTTTCGCTTCAAGTTTTTCTAGCCTAATTTGAAAATCCTGAGTCTCAATAGTTTTAAGATTGATATCAATTATTTTACTTAATACTTCTCCTTCACTGACAGTAATAATTCCTTCAGCGATGGCGTTTGTGATAATGTTAATTGCCGTTAAGACATCGTGAGCACATTGAATTTCAGGAAGGTTAATCTTCATGGGCAGTTCTTTGCGAACAGGCAAAATTCGATCAAGTATCAGCCGGATAGCTTGAATGTTCCCATTTTTTGCTTCGTCCACCAAACGATTACAAATCTCGGAAACATTTTCTTCTAAAATAGATTTCGCTAATAGAGCTGCTTGTCCAATAGAGCCCTTTGGTCTTCCTTTAGGATTTCCAGAACAACCTTTTTGAAATCGACTTTGGACCTGTTTTTTTCCTGTTATTTCAGGCATGTGGCACCTCATTGCGTATTGGCTGTTTCATGTTGCAGCGCTTAGAGAGTGAAACATGAAACACTAAACTTTCTTTAACCTCCGACATACTGTAGATGCGGAAGTTCCTAGTTCATCAGCAATTTCTCTGAAAGATTTTCCTTCACCTTGAAGATCAGTAATATCGGCAACATTCACATTAGACTTCGACCATTCCCAACGCCTTTTTCCATCTGCTAAATCTAACAGCTTAACCTCAAGATCCTCAACATCCTCGCCGTACCACGAACGATTTTTTTCAAAAGACATGATAAAAGAAGCACCCTCTTCAGGTTTATATTTTTTAGGTTTACTCAGTTTAATGACATGATCAAGAGCATCTTCTCTACGGCTTGTCCC
The DNA here is from genome assembly GCA_018242065.1 of Pseudomonadota bacterium. Lineage (GTDB taxonomy): Bacteria > Pseudomonadota > Alphaproteobacteria > UBA9655 > UBA9655 > UBA9655. Next base: position 13,879 of record JAFECQ010000026.1, read on the forward strand.
TCTTTGTTCATTTCTTTTATTGGCGTGGTGAATAAAAATTACAGCTTTACCCTGCCTTCTTAGTCTTAGAGCCCATTCTAACACAGGTAACCAACTTTCACCTTCATTTTCAATACCGCTCGTCATCCAGCATGAAAGATTATCCACGATTATAATTTCAGCCTCAGATATGATTGGCTCTAAGAGCCTTTGTCCATCCAATGAACATAAATCCGGAAGGGGGTGTTCTTGTAGAAAGGAATTGACCAACTTAAAATAGTTTAATGGAGGCTTAACCTCATGGCTGCTGTAAATTTTTTCAATGCGATCTTTCATTGTATAAATTGACATTTCACCATCTAAATAAACAACTCTACGTGGTTTTTTGGCATGAAATTTAAGAAAGTTGCCTCCAGAAGCTATTGCCATAGCAATTCCCAATGCAAAAAATGTTTTTCCCAATCCTCTAGGCGCATAGATCATTCCTAAAGAGGATTTTGTAATAAATGGATCGAGAAAAATTTCCGGAGGCTCAATATTCATGGTGAGTAGTGTCTCAATTGATACAGCATTAATAATAGGCTTTGAAAATTTATTTGTGTGAATATTATTTGCCTGTGAATGACTAGACGCCTCTTCTATTAATGCCTTAAGATCAGCTGCCGTTTTCCCTTTCTTCATCCAATCTGTAATATCTTTCCCATTTTTTGGAACAATTTCAAAACCTGGTAAATCAATGACTTTTAAGCTTTTTACATGGCCATTTAATTGACCGATTATATTTTCTCTATGTTCCACCCCTGCTTTATCGTAATCATAAAATAAATTTATACGTGCACCCTCTAAAAATTCAGTGTGATGTATGTTCCATTTTGATTTGCCACCTCCAGAATCATTGGTTGTGGCCGTATAACCATATCTTCTCAATGTTTCAACATCTCTTTCGCCTTCTACGATATGTACAAATCTGTCTTCCTTGATTGCAGTAATAACTTCAGGTAAGTTATACAAAACTCGTCGAAGTTTGCCGATTCCTTTTATCCATCTACCATTTTCCATTCTTTCAAAATAAAACTCTTTTGAAGGGGTTCTTGATTTCCGATAAAGTACATTTCCATTTTCATCATGGTAATAGTAATGCTCGATGTCGTTTGACTTGCCATTGACGAGGTGTTGGTTAAAAAGCTGGGTGGGCACAACACCCAGCTCCTCACAAATAGCCCCAAAAGAACATCCAGCATGACAATAAATAAGAAGTTTACCTTCATTGCCTTCTGCTATAGACAAACTGGGTCTTTTATCATCATGACATGGACATTTTGCAGAAAAACCTTTGCCACTTGCTTTAGGCTTATATCCGGTTTTGAATTCTATTAAAGAAAGAAATTCAGCTAAATTCATGCTTTTATGCTCCATGAGATTTGGCCCATTCGAAGAATAAATCTTCATCAATAAGAACTCGTCCACTAGCTTTTACAAAAACATGATTAAATTTTTTCTTTTTTGCATTTGCTACAAGATGCCTCAAACCTCCTTCAGTCGGCCAAACATGGTAATCATTCCACTTTGTAATTGGTATGAGCCTTGAAATCTTCTTTTCTGACATGACAACTCCTTATGTTGCGTTAACGTTGATTTACGCACATAATTAGAGTCGTTTGCTTCTTTTAATAAAATTCACCCAGAGAAGATAATTCTCTGCTTCCATCTTATTAGTGGTTTCCATCTTCTAAAATGGCTTGTGGGTCATTTATTAGCTCAAGAAGGTGGAATATCCAACGCCAATTTTTTCTTGATTTTGGCTATCTCATCTTTCTTTGGTTTCACATCAATCAAAAAAAGTTCCTCTTCCCTAAGCCAACTTCTTAGTGTTTTGTCACAGGGAATCTTTTCAAGGACATTTGAAGCGATGAGTGCTTGTCGGATATAACATAATCTAGCTTCTGGACACACATTTAATATTATTCTAGCTGCTCCTTGGAAGCGATTTTTTGTTATTATTTCACTTTATTTTCTGTATGATTCTTTGTCGCGAATAGTTTTAATGCCTACCGCTTCTAAGAGATCAGATTCAATTTGAATACTCGGTTTAGTTAAAGCCCAATCCACCCATGCTCTACAAGAAGCCCTATATAGTAGACAATTTTTATCGTAATGAAGGCCATCAACAGATTCATCCATTTCCGCAGCAGCCACAAGACTCTTTAAATCACGTCCTACCGTTGAAGATATAATTTTTGAGTAGGCTATTGGGTTTTGTGAGTCATAGAGTGAATTTCCTGAAAAAACGCAAATGGCTTCTTGAGATGAAAGCCAGCCTTTTTCAGCTATTTGAATGTACTTATTGATTTTTTTTTCATCTTCATCACATTTAAGTTCATGAGATAAAGTACTTTTTTGATTGTGTTTATTTTTCATAGCTTTCTCCGAAAAGTTCTTGATCAAGTTTTTCGACCATTTTTGATTTGTATTCTGTGGAAATATGCGCATAACGCGCTGTGCTCCTTGCATCCTTATGACCAAGAAGAGCTCCAATATCATGCAAACTTATTCCATTCATGCGATGGTAGGATGCCGTTGTATGCCTCAAATCATGTCGACGAAAATTTTTAATACCAGCTCTTTGTAAAGCAGCTCGCCAGGCAGAGCGAGTATCATACGGCCTTTGAGGATGATCAGGAGATGGAAAAAGCAAGGCATTAGGATCACTGTATTTAGGAAGATGCTCAATTATTAAATTGTAGGCATAGCCCTTTAATGGAATAAACCGAGGTTCTCCATTTTTAGAGTTACGAAGGATGATCAATTGCTCGTCGCGTTGAATATCACCTATTTTCAATCCCATGATTTCGCCGTCTCTCATGCCTGTCGATAAGGCAAGGACTGTAGTTGTCAGTAAGATGGGACATTTACTATTCTTGGTTTCTTTGAGAAGTCGACTCAGCTCAGCTTGAGATAAGTAACGTTGACGAGCATTTGAAACTGAGGGTTTGGAAATTTTTTTAACGGGATTTTCAGAGATCCATTCCCATTCTTTCCATGAAATCGAAAAAAGATGAGATAATGAAGCCAGGTATCTTACAATAGTTGCAGGAGCTAACTTAATTCCTTCTTTTGCCTTCTCTTTTTCTAAAGCTAATAAGGCTTCCTTAATGTCAGAAGATCGAATAGACGAAAATTTCATTTTCCCAAGTTGTCCATCAAACCAATCAAGATGGTATTCTCGATTTCTGGAATCAGCGCCTTTTTTGGGTAGCTCTTCTTCTTTATATCTTTTGATTGCGTCTGAAAAAGTTTTTTTATTATTTTTGATTATATTGGGATGCAATTCATCCAAAAAAGCATTTCGATCTTGTTCCGTTAACCATTGTTTAGCTGACTTAAGATCTGAGGTTGTTTTGAAAACTTCTTTATGTCCCGTCTTTCTGAATCTAGCTCGGAACTTCACAATATTTTTACTTGTAATTCGAATATCAATGCCTGGGGGCAAACTCTTTTTGAGAGCTTCAAGATCTTTCATTGTAACGACCCTATTTTTAATGGTAAAAATTGGGTCAGCTACTGAACTGTTAACGTGACTTGTTGTGGGTTTCAGTGGCTTGCTGTCTTCATTTGGTCCATTCTTGGTCCACGGCAGTGGCTTAGCCGATTGGTCCAAAAGTGAAGTGCCAAATGAATCGCTTTCTGGCATACCTCTCAACAATTAAATGTGAATTGCCCAAAGCCGGAGTCGAACCGACGACCTTCGCATTACGAATGCGGGAGTTATTCAGACAATCCGGCAAGAACCAGCCGCTTTACCTGTGATAATAGAGCTAAAGGGCATAAAAGGCTAATGGATTTTAACGGGTTTTGCTGACAAAATGTTTTTTCGTTGCACCGCGGTTGCACCGCGATTTTGTGTAGAATGCTCAATCCTTTGATCTAATCACCAACGATAGATTGAAACTTAAAACCGCCGTTAGCGTGATCGAAATCATATACGCGAAGTTTGGGGTGCACTTTAGGGAGTCTTTCTCTTCCACACATAATAGCAATCGGCGCAGGAACAGCGGAGAATACTGAAATTGTTTCGAGCAGTCCATGTTCTGCACTGATAAGACCTAACGTCTTAGAATAGATTGCTTTAAAAGCTTCGAGGTCGGCTTTTTGATTTAGAAACATTGTATTTGGAGTTTGTTCATCCAGAGAAATTTGGTAAATGGAAGCATTTTCTTTGTACGCGTCAGGAAGATTTTCTATAGGAATTGTGCCACTTAGCGCTAGTGTCAAAACAATCGGAGCAGTCGGACCACCTGTCTTAATTTTTGTGAGTTTATAGGTTACTAAACGTCCCTCTGTTTTCCATGTCCAATCTTCTGTATCTCTATGTCTTTGATAAAGGGATGCAGGCACTTTATTGCTTAACTCAGCGCCAAGGATCATCAATTGAACCATAGGGCCTATGCCGAAAATTGATAGATGTTGTGCTTTTTCAACTTCGCCATCGGTATCAAAAAGCAGGCTTATTTTCCGTTTAATTAGAGCCTTTGCGGTTTTCAAAAAATCGTGAGTTTCTTCTGACCCTTTCAAGCCTGTTAAATCAATGTGCGTGCCTTTCGATGAGATTGGATAGCGAGGAAACATTGCTTGGCGGATATGGTCTTTACGAACCGAAACTTCCTGTCCCCGAATTGGAGAGGTAAAAACGAGAACTGCACTTCGCTTTTCAGGTCCAATTTCTGTCACGGTTTTAATGCGAATTTCATGTGCTTCCTTAATGTGTTCTAGTGTTTTACGGGAATAGTCGCGCCAATTATCATCTATAAATTTGTGGCAAGATGGGCAAAGCAACATCAAGTTTGAGATGTCATTGATATCTTCTGGGCGTTCCCCATCATTTCCTCGAGGACCTTTTTCTTTAAAGGCAACAATGTGAGCCATCTCGGCAAAAACACCTTTTGTTTGAGTCAGATTGTGCATCATGACATTTTCATTGCAAAATTCACAACGTCCTCCAGCCGCAACAAAGAGATGAAGACGAGTCAAATCTGATATTTTTCGGGAAAGTTTTTTAAAAGGAGACTGGCTGCTTTCATTTTTTTTCAACATACGAGCCTCATTCATACAAAAAGTTGATTCCAAGATTCAGCTGCAATAGCATTTTCAGCTGCTGTCTTAATTTTTTTACGCTCAGAGTGATTCAGATCTTCTAAAAGATTATTGTTGCTATTAGCAGGATCATTGAAAGTATAATTTTCAATGTTATCTCTTATGTACCCAAAACAAGCCATCAGCTGTCCTGGGAAGTCATCATAATTCTTGCCCGCACATCCTTCTATGGTCATTAATTCTAGAAGAAACGACTTATGGAAAGGAATTTGTCTTCGCTCCTTCCAAAGCTTCATTAAACGAATGACTGGAAGGCGTCCGCTTTTCTTTACTTTATCAATATGCGTTTTTAAGCTGGTTTTAAGACTGCTTTTTTTGTCACTGCGATAAAGATTTGCATTTAAAAAAGTTGAATCTAACGCTCTTCCAGGAACAACATCGATGTGAAATCCATTTGAAAACGGTATTTCCCAGCATACTGTTTTGGGATTTACGAATTTCCAATGACGCCGCAATACGTTTCCAACAGCAGAATAGATTGTTTCAAGAGAGGATATTGTTGTGTGCGGCCAATAAATTACTATGTCCAAATCATAGCGTGTTCGAATCATACTCCCTTTACTATAAGAACCGGCATAATAAAATCTTGGGTTACCCGATAAAACAGAAAGTTGAGTTTGAATTTCAGTTCGCAAGTTTTGCAGAGTCTGAATTTCTGCGATTGTAAGATCTTGAGAGGAGAGCAAATTATTAAAATATTGCGACATAAAAACTAATTCCGGTTATCTCTACAACAGCAAAATGCTAGGGAATTTAAGAAGTTATTATAGCCAAGTCTTAAACAAAATGCTAATGGATTTTATCGGATTTGAACGGATAGAATGGAAAAACTCAATGCTTCCAATGATCATGTCCTAAGGGTTCACAGCCAAGCTCCTCTTTGTGAAGACGCCAATGAGGCATGAAATTGTCCATGTGTGCTTTAAATTGCGCGTTGTGATGTTTTTCCAGTAAATGTACCAATTCATGAACCACGATATATTCTAGGCATTGTACTGGTTTTTTAATGAGTTCAAGATTGATCCAGATCCTGCGCTCACTTGTATTACAAGAGCCCCATTTGGTTTTCATTTTCTTTACGCCCCATTCAGCTACTTCAACGTTTAGAAGAGGCTGCCATTTTTCCAACATGGGAGGGATGAAATTCTTGATTTCTTTTCTATACCATTGCTGCAAAGCTAATTCGCGTTGTTCGGTAGTACTGTGAGGTGGCATGTAGAGCTTAATGACAGACTTATTACATATCACTTTGATTGGTCCAGGACTCTCAATAACATCTAAGCGATAGCGTTGACCAAGATAGTAATGACTTTCTCCGCTAACCATCTCCCTTGATGATTGTCGAGGCTGGTTAGCAAATTTAGCCTGTTGCTGCTTGATCCATCCCATTTTTCCAATTACGGCATATCGGATCGCCTCATCACTTACCGCTAAAGGAGCCGCTACACGAACTTTTCCATCAGGCGGATAAACCCCAAGGTGCAAATTCTTTATCTCTTTGCGCACAATGTCGACGGTGATACCATTCACATCAATTTGATGCATCTTTAGTACTCCGGTTGATTTTGAACGATATCAAGAATTTTAGATGTTAATGCATCATGAGGATCGGTCGATTCACCCATATAGGTGCCAGACTCTTCGCGCACCATAAAGCCTTGCCGTTTATTCAGAGCACTCTTGATAGCATTCTGGACTTTGATTCTCTTGATGCGGTTATTGCGCCAATCATCTTGTCGATTTTTGATTATCGTTTCATGAACAGCCAGGGCGATTTCTTCATTTTCATTCAAGTTATCGTATAGAGCTCGTTTGCCAGCTGTATTTACTGAGGATGGATAATTTGAATTGCTTGCGGGATTCTTTACCTGCTTGGTTAATTCAATAACCTTAGCCAAATAGCTTTCATAATCGATTGCTTGCTGTCGACGCTGCTCTATGAGTGCGCTTAACAGTTCGGACATTTTTTCATAATATTTGGGATTGATTGGATGTTCATCGATGATCAATTTTCTCACGTTGTTCTCAATCGTTTCAGCCACCGCCTCTTTCTTCTGCATACTCTTGGGAAGGGATTGTATAGCATCGGGTCCGCGCTCAACAATCAGTTGGATCAAGGATAAATCATCAAAAGCTGAGATTTTTTCACTCTCTTCTGCGCGAATGTAGGTGTCGATGAGATGGCGCATAGCGGGTTCATACATCTTGAGATCGATGTAATCGCCACTAGCTAGTTTTACCTCCGTGCGAACTTTTTCATAGTGATCGACTTCGCTCTTGAGTAAATTAATCTCTGTTAAGCTGTAGCCGGCTTCCTCTAATTCATTTGCCATATTTGCAAAGGCACGAATGAATGCAGCGGTCAGTTTGTATAGAGCAAGGCGCTTCGGTTCATTTCTCTTAAGCTGTTCGGGATTTCCCGATTCCTTAGCGCAAAAGTAATGCATATAGGCAGGCGTATCTTTCGGCGGTTCTACCGGCTCACAAAGGTTCTTAATAGATTCTCTTGCTTGCTCCAAACGTTCCTTTGCTGTGTTTAACCTATCCTGTAATAGTCCTGCCACATCAGCTTTATCATAACCTGCCAACGCTTCTGCGGTATAGTCAGTCACAGATTTTTCCAAGTGTTTGAAGAGATCTTTGTAGTCGATGATGTAGCCATACTCCTTATCATCTCCATCAAGACGGTTAACCCGGCAAATAGCCTGGAAGAGGCCATGATCATGCATTTGCTTATCTATATAAAGATAGGTCGCTGAAGGAGCGTCAAAGCCCGTTAAGAGTTTATCCACTACGATTAGTAGCTTCATTTGGCCCGGCTCATCAACAAACTTCTTCTTAACTGCCTTTTCAAAAGTATCGGGATCTTGACCCGCCAGCATTTTATTATAGATCTCATACTGACGCAGTTTTTCGGTCATTCCTTCGCCCGACTCTTCCCCCTTAATGTCTGCCGGAGAGGGTTTATAAGAAGTGATAATCGCACATTTTCCGGATAAATCCGTTTTGTCAAAGAGCTCATAAAACTTACAGGCTGAAAAAATGCTGTCACAAACGAGCATTGCATTTCCGCGCCCGCTAATTAGGCGATCGCGCGTTTCCATATCCAAAAGTATGTCGGCAACAATCTTCTCAAGCCTTGATTGACTAGAAAGCACTTTTCGGAGAGTTCCCCATCGTTTTTTAAGTTGTGCTTTGGCAAGATCCGTTAGATTTTTAGTCTTTGATGTAAACCAGAGATCAATTCTTTCTTGCGAAGTGATCTTTTGGTCGATGTCTCGGGCCTCATAACGCAAATCTAGGACAACACCATCCTCTACAGCTTCGTTAAATTTGTAGGTATGGATGTAGGGGCCGAAAATCTCGATGCTTCTTTGCTTATCTGCTTTGAGTAAAGGTGTACCGGTAAAACCAAGAAAGAGTGCACTTGGCAAAAACGCTTTCATTGCCTTATGCAAGTCGCCTGATTGTGTGCGGTGGCATTCATCAACGAAAACAAACAGATTTCCTTTTGCGAGAAAGTTCGATGGGATAGCCCTCTTCATTTCCTCAATGAATTTTTTAATATTTGTTCCGTTTTCCTCTTCGTCTTTACCGCCGAATTTGTGAATAAGCGAGCAAATGAGCCAAGGAGTTGTCTGATTTAAAGTTGAAAGTAAATCGGCACCACTCTTGGTCCGATAGACCGTTTTTTCATTTACCCCTATAAAAGTCTTTTCGATTTGCTCATCTAATTCTTTGCGGTCAGTGACAATAAGAACTCTTGCGTCAGTGATATTTTCACGAATCCATTTGGCGAGCCAAACCATGGTTAAACTTTTACCAGAACCCTGCGTGTGCCAGATGATACCGCCTTCCCGCCTCTTTAAGTATTCTTGAGCTGCGCGAATTCCAAAATATTGATTCGGACGACATAGCTTTTTTATACCGGCATCAAAGACAATGTAGTCGTGAATAAGCTCTAAAAATCTGGCTTTGTTGCATATCTGAGAGATATGGCGATCAAGCGTATTCGAGATGGTACTCTCTTCTTTCCATGTCAGATAATATTTTTCCGGGGTTTCAATCGTCCCATAACGAAGCCCTTCGGTATCATTGCCCGCCATAACAACTTGAATTGTTGAGAAAAAATGCTGAATAAAGATCGATTTTTGATTATCTAAATTTTGACGAATTCCTTCGGAGACAGATACGATAGAGCGTTTAAGCTCAATGACGCCTAATGCAATACCGTTAACGTATAAGACAACATCAGGGCGTTTTGTATGTGATTGTGGATCAATTCCCTTGACGGTGACCTCTTCGGCTATTGCAAAGTCATTGTTTTCAGGATTGTTCCAATCAATCAAATTGATCGTTTGTGTATTTTCTCCCACTTCTGGACGCACATTTACGCCATAACGCAGCAACTCATAAACATCTTTGTTTCTGTCATAGAAGCTTTTACTTTTATCATCCGCAGCTTTGCCGATGAAATGTATTGCGCGTCTTATCAAGACGTCTTCGTATCCTTGCTCTTGCAAGTATTTTTGAAGGAGATCTTCGTCGATGTTTCTGTTATATGGTCGATCGATCCAATTGCCAAGGTAATGATACCCTAGCTCATTGCAGAATAGCTTGATCACTCGTTGCTGTGTGATTTCCTCATTGCGTCCAACGTTCTTCATATTAACCGAATCCTTCCTGTGAGCAGCTCCTGCATCATTCCTTGCTTGAGATTTCGGGCTTTAGAGAGTTGCTGTTCCAGGGTAGAGAGTTCGGTGTCCATCTCGGTGAGAATAGTCGCTATTGACATTTGCTCTTTTATGCTAGGCGATAAGAATTTAAAACCTACGAAGTCTTTTTGATATAAATGAGAGATCGTTGACCCTGCTTGAAGTTTGTTTAAATAATCAATAAATATATTTGATTTGAGTATGTAAAATAGATATAGAGAATCAACCTTCTTATTTTTAGGTCTAATGACAAAAACTCCGCTATTAAGGGTTGCTGGACGGGGTAAATAATCAATGTAGGCAACTTTACCAATAGTACCATCTTTAGAAAGCAAAACGTCTCCTACCTGCAACTGAATATTCTTGTCTTGATTATAGCGACAGAAATCTACACAAAAACAATCAGCCCAGTTGATTCGACCATTTGCTATATCAGTCCCAGTTACAAGAAGATAATCTCCAGCTTCGAGATACTCTGCTGTAGTGAGTCCTTGCCATCCTATGCGAGCTTTTAAACTGAAATTGTCAGACATGTTCACAACTTGCCACTCATCCTTAAACCCTGGAAGGCGTTGTTTGCCTGTAAGCAGCTGTTGCGTAGCGGCCAGTTTAATATTCCGCTTCTTTGAAATGAGTTGATCAAGGCAGTTGATCAACGAATCCATATCCTTAAGAGTAGCGGCTATAGTAATTTGCTCTTTTAAAGAAGGACAAGGTAATGTAAACGACCTTATTTGGCCAAAATTCAAACCTTCCCTATTACCTCCAGCTTGAAAGCTATCTATTTGAGATTGTCCAGCGGATGATAAAAGAAAATAATTTAGAAAATCAGAATCTAGTTCATTTTTATTAGTACGAATGATGCAAACATGTTGGTTAACATTTCCACCTTGGACTCGTTCATCAGCCACTGCACATCTACCTATCGACGCTCCTGTAATATTTAACAAAACGTCTTTTACTTTTACTTCCGTTGATTTGAAAGTTTCATGGGTTTCCTCATCAATGTAAGCTATAGCATCTATTAGCAGATGGCCCTTTCCTATATTTTGGCTTCTTAAGAAGGGGCGTCCTGACTGTTTATAAATACGTTCGCCGCCTGTTGGGGTAATTCCACTACCAATTTTGATTGTTTTATCCCCAAGTGTAGCTTGATTCCAATCTTCTGGAATGAATCCAAACTCGGTTATTTTATAACCAATTGAGGTTTTTAAACTTACAATATTGATTTCGCTCTGTTGAGCTTCTGTAGTTAATACCATAGTCTCCTCAAACAGCTAAAACTTAACAATATAGACGGTATATACAGAAATATGCACTTCCTTGTGCATGATTGGTAAGACATACACAAAAAATGGGCAAAACGTGTGCATGAAACGTAAGACATGCACAAGAAATGACGGTTTTGTGTGCATGATGGGTTTAAATATACCCTTTTTGGGCTTAAAAAAGCGGTCATATTTCCCTATCTCCTTGGGGAGTTCGACCCGCATTAGCTAAAAGGTCAAATAAAGCCGAATTGAGGTAAAAATTCTCTTTGCCAAGTTTATGTTTAGTGAGCAATCCGATCTGAACTAATTCTTCTAGGTATTTAACTGCTGTATTGCGATGGATTTGCAACTCTTGCATGACGAAATCGATCTTAGTATAAGGGTGTCTAAAAAGATTATTTAATAGATCCTGGCTATAAATCTTGGGCAACTCACTTCGAAGCTTATGCTTTTGATGCAGCATTAAGTCCCTCATTCCAAGGATAAGGCCAACCGTTTGACGGGAGGTCAGCTCTATTCCCTCTAACATGTATAAAATCCAAGGTTCCCAAGAACCGGTATCACGAACTGCTTGAAGCAATCGGTAATATTCATTTTTATTTTGATTAATGTAGCGCGAAAGATAGAGAACGGGGGTGTCGAGCAGTCCTTGCTTGACCAAATAGAGAATGTTGATGATACGGCCCGTTCGGCCGTTGCCATCGTAGAATGGGTGAATGCTTTCAAATTGGTGGTGAATGATCGCCATTTTGATGAGAGGGTCAGCATCGTTTAGAGTGTCGTCGTTGATGAATTGTTCTAAGTTATTCATTAGTGAACGAATTTGGCCTTCATCTTGAGGTGGAGTATAGACAACTTCACCCGTCTGGTCATTTTTCAACATCGTTCCGGGCATTTTGCGAAAGCCCGCTCCATTCTCTACAAGAGCCTGCTGAATTTCCAGGATGTGATTATTAACGAGAAGTCCGGTTTTTTTAACCTGTTGATATCCATTTTGAAGGGCAGCCGCATAGCTATACACTTCCTTGGCAGCAAAATTCGCAAACTGTTTCGTTTTAGCATCACTCTTATACAACTCATCATGGGTTGTGATGATATTTTCAATAGCAGAGCTATCTTTTGCCTCTTGCAAGGAGAGCGTGCTTATCAGAATGCTTTGATTTGGGATCACTCCGCTCACACCCTTCAATTCTGCAAGGGCCTGATGGGATTTCATTAGTTTTTTAAGAATGGGCTTTGTCTCTAATTCAATATTGAGCGGTAGACTTGGAATTGAATAACTCATGAAACAACTCCTTCACATTTCGATGTCAGAGTTTGCCAGTCAAATCCCATCCTTTTTAAATGGTTCTCGACTTTAAGTTTGTAGCTTTCTACCTCTTGTTCAATTGTAGGTAAGGGTGTTGCATAACGCTCGGCTAGTTCATTAATTCTGCCGGATAAAAACTGAGAAACACGATTCATTTCGGTCTGGACATCATTAGACAAGGCTGTTAGCCATTTATCCTCAATGACAAGAGTTTTTATTTCGTCTTCCGTAAGTTTTCCATAATGAGCGGCAACTCTAGCCATAAGATCATCTTGCGCAGTACCCCATTTCTTTTTCGCAATAGCCTCTTTTTCAATTAAATCAAGGTAGATAGAGAGAACAGTGCGTTCATCCTCGGCGTCCGGGTCGCGTTTGATCATGGAAAGTCGAGCTTTGAGGCTTACCTTCGTAACCTTATCTTTTTCGTTCTTGGCATCTATTAGAAGCCCTTCTTCACCACCATGCTCCTCATCCGACTCTTCCATTTGCTGGGTGACGCTATTATAATCCATTTCAAGCTGGTCTAAGAGTCTTTGTTCTTCAGGAAAATAGCGAGCAATGATAAGGGCTGGGGGAATAAAATCAGCCTTGTATTTTTGCTTGCCAATGACCAGATCTGCCTTTTCTTTATTTTTCTTATCCTTGTCTTCAACAATCAGCCTGAGCTTATTGGCACCGCGCCATCCATCGCTTACAATCATGTAAACATCGTCTTGCATCGTTTCAGCCCAATAAGTCATGAGATGTTGATAAACATCATAGGGGTCCAACAAACTTGCCTTTTCGAATTCTTCGAGCAGGCTTTCAGAAAGATTTTTAATCAGGATTTTCGGATGGTCACTACTCCCAATATTTCTCAATCGGGGCATGTTATGCTCTTTCCATTGAAGTAACAAAGCAGCAACACTCTCGCTAAAATTGATAAATTCCTCATGTCCAAAGATAGTCGAATTAATCTCTTCGAGAGCAATTTTGATTTGATTGTAGCTAGGACGATTGGCCGACGTGAAAAGAACTTTTCGCAAACTTGGGAATATCTTCCAGTATTGCTCTAGGCCATTAATATCGCGATCCGGAATACCTCCTTTCAAGTGCCCTTCTATGTCTTGTAAATCTTCTGCTTCCGTGCTGTCAATATAACGAGGAATATTGAGGTTGTAAGCGTTCGCTTCGATTTCAGAAAGAGGAACAAGTCGCGAATATTTAGCAATGCTCAGTTTATTGTTAAACGTATCTACAATTTTATGGATATCTTGATCGCGTAATCGATTTTTGTTGCCGTCTTTTATAAACCCTTTGCTTGCATCGATCATGAAAATACCAGTGCGCGTGTCTGCATGTTCCTTATCGAGAATGATGATACAAGCAGGAATACTGGTGCCGTAAAAGAGGTTAGCAGGCAGACCTATGATACCTTTAATGAATCCTCGTTTAATCAATTGCTCTCGAATTGCGGCTTCAGCATTTCCACGAAATAGAACGCCATGAGGAAGAATGATCGCTCCCTTGCCGGTACTCTTTAATGACGCAAGAACATGGAGTAAAAAGGCATAATCACCGTTTTTAGTTGGTGGGATGCCATAGTTAAAACGATTGTAGGTATCGTTATAAGGATCGAAACCATGGCTCCAAGCTTTTGTAGAGAAGGGAGGATTAGAAACTACAAAATCAAATGTCTTTAATCTGTCACTCGATTGCTTAAAATAGGGACTGGATAAAACGTTATCTTTCCATACCTCTGCTGTTGGACAGTGGTGAAGAATCATGTTCATTTTTGCAAGAGCAGCAGTCGCATTATCGTTTTCCTGACCGTATAAGGCCAGATCTAAGCTAGTATTTGAACGAGCTTCATCATGTGCCTTAAGAAGAAGAGATCCCGATCCGCAAGTAGGATCATAAATCGTTTGATCTGCACTTTTTGCCGTATTAACTCCAATGACTTTTGCCATGATGCGAGACACTTCAGCAGGGGTATAGAATTGACCTTTGCTTTTGCCGGATTCTGTTGCAAAGTGGCGCATAAGGTATTCATAAGCATCACCTAAAATATCATCACCATCAGCACGATTGTTTCGAAAGTCTAAGTCAGGTGTATTGAAAGTGGCGATAAGATCGGAAAGGCGATCGACCATTTCCTTGCCTTTCCCTAATTTATCGGCATCATTGAAATCAGCAACATCGATAACCCCTTTAAGGTCATTAGCTTCAGCAAGCTTTCCGATAATTTTGTTGAGCTTGTCACCAATTTCCTTATCGCCTTTTAGAGCCACCATATCGGCAAAGCTGCCCCCTGGGGGCACTTCAATAAGAGCGTCTTTTTGTCCTGCATATCTGTCAGAGACATATTTAACGAATAGCAAGACCAGGACATAGTCTTTGTACTGGGATGCGTCCATGCCACCGCGCAGTTGATCGCAACTTTTCCATAGGGAGCTATAGAGTTCGGATTTCTTAATTGCCATTTTCAGCACCTACAAGGTCTTTCAATTTTTCTGTTTTCTTGCTCAAAAGGTCTATCTGTTTTCTTGCCAATTTTGAGGGTTTCGTTTGCCCATTTTCCCATCGGTTTACGCTTGTAAAACTGACGCCCAATCTGTGAGCTAGCTCCTCTTGGCTAATTCCTAGCTGTTGGCGGATAGATTTAATGCGCTTGGAATAATCATCGGGTTCCTGGTTGTTCATGCCTAAGCTCTCTAAAATAGATTGATGGTTAAACAATATAGCATATAGCAGGTGCTATATCACAAGCAAGGGAAGATTTATTAAACCGCGAATCTATGTTTCAGCGTCTTCGCGTTCCATTCTTAAGTAATCCATGTATTGGACTTGTGTTATCATCCCTCTTAAAAAAGAAAGGCGTACAGTTTCGGAAGCAGTAATTTTTCCCATAATTAATTTTTCAAATAAATAAACTTTTTCTAAAGAATCAGCATTTAAGTGGGGGTATTTTAATTTTATTTTTAAATATAATTTTTTACTCACTTAATCATCCTCGTATAATTCAAATAATAAAGTTTCGTTTTCACGAAATTTCAAAACGTAATTTAAAATATCATTTGCTGCTGCCCGTCTTACAGCAGGAGGGTTACAAGGATTTAAGAGCTCTGTTAGAGTATCAGCAGCTCTTTTGGATTCTATTTTCAACTGCTCGATTGATTGCGTTCCTATGGCACGACGCATTTCCTTCAGTTCTCTTTTAAATATGGGATTTTTCATCCATTGATAAAATGTTTGTTTGCTAATGCCTGCTTCAGCACAAGCTTTTTCAACATTCAGTTGTATGCAAAAAATGGGTAATGCCATTCTTTGCTTATCCGACAAAACGTCATCATTCGTCATCTTTCGTCAACCTCCTTTTCTAAAGTTGAAGATGAAATATTAGAAAACCTCATAAACACCAAGGTTCAAAAGGTCCAAAAGGGACTTATGAACCTTTTGGACCTTCCTTCTCATCAAAAAGTTTTGTGTGAAGCCAATATTTGACGGTGGATCTTCCTCCTGTTTTTATTGGTGTTGCAAGAAGACAGTCTTTTTCGATCAACAAATCAATAATCTCTTTAACTTCTTCTGGATCGGTCAATCCAGTCCAATGTTTGCCATGATAAACTTCTCTTGCAGTAAATGGATTTGGGATTTCTTCATTTCTTATTCTCCGAGTAAGATCCTGTGCTGCCTTTAGAACAGAATTGGCACTGCTATTATAAATTCGATATGCATGACTTTCGAAATAATCCAACCATAACAAAGCAACCTTTAGAGACTTAATTGAAATGGATTGAGGATAAAGACTCAAAACAGCTTGGTTAAGATGCTCAATAATCAGACAGAGACTAGGGAGAAGTTTTTTGTATTTAGATAAATGTGCTTCCAAGTAGGGAGGAAGCTTGTCTGATCGAATTTTGTTTTCAAAAGTCTGTTGCCATTGATCGAAGTGTACCTGTGCCTCAGAGGTGAATGATAAAATGATAGGATTTTTATCCTGATCGAAATCTAATTTGTCTAAATGATCGAAAATTTTCTGAACAGGCTCTTCCAATTCAGAAATAGAGATTCCCTCAACTAGTTCCCAAGTGGTTTTAGGTTCAGGATAAACCATCGCTTGAAATCTTTGAATAAGTCCATTATCGCCTGATCCACCTCGAACAGCATCACGAATATTTTTGGATAAAGGTCCGGGCTGTATACTTCCATATATAGACGAGCAAAGCGCCGGAACAGACAAAGATCCTCTGCCGATCCGATCTACGTCATAATCACCTTTACCACTCCGACTTTCTAAGTAAAATTCTCGGTCATTTTCGTGACCGTGTTTTTCAAAACTATGTAACCATCCGGCAAGTTCATCACGGTACAAAAGAAGACCTTGGGGATTTTCAATAAGAAGCTCCGTAAGCTTTTCTATAGTTGCGTCTTGAGTTTTATACCTTTTTCTTTTGGGTTCCTGAGGAGGATCTTCTTCATGAAAGTGGATCTTGGCTTGATCACTATGGTTTTTGATAGCTTCTTTTAATTCCCTTTTATAATCCTCTTCTCTGATTTTTTTTCTAATTAGCCAGATTTCATACTCCTTTTGATACTTCTTTATGCTTTGTTCAAAATGTGCTTTGGCCCGATTGGCAAGAACAACTAAAAAATGAAATGCTGCATTCATAGCTGGACTTTTCATCATCGCTGGACGTCCAACACACATTCCCCATAGATTTGCAAATTCTATCCAGCGACTGCCCGGTCTTAATTCTAATCCGCGTTTTCGGCCGATTAAGCTTCCAACACTAACTAAAAAAGGCGTAATAACATAGTCTTCTGAAATTTGCATTTGCATCGAAACACCTTGCGTCCAATGGACAATCGGATCTGCTAGCATATGCAGGGGGCAAGGCAGAGTTTGAAAGGATATTTCTTCGAGAGGCTGAGGGTCTGATTCAAAAATGGGATATTCAACTTCGGAGAAATATACCCCAGCCTCAATGAGATGTGAAGATAAGTGTTCTAAAAAAGTTCTTTGTAGTTCTATAGAATTTGGCTTCTGGATAACGTCGAAACCGTTCCAATCTTGGGGACAAGAAGGATGTAGTTTTAACCAATCGATAAGATCATCACCCTTTTTCATATTCTGAAATTTACAGACAAATACTTTTGCATTAGGACACGCTTTTTGAATTTCTCTGAAAACAGCTGACATGTACCTATATCCAGGGTCATCGTTGTCGGGAACAAGCACAAATTCCTGAATATGGCGATATCTGGCAAGAATGGCCCAATCCGCTTTTTCAACGTTGCTAGACCCCATCATGGAGGTAATAGCGGCTAAATCAAGAGAGTGTGCAGCAGATACACATTTTTCTCCTTCTAAAATATAAGCTCTTGTTACAGAATGGGTCGTCGAAAGTGTATTGACACCGTACAAAGGAGAAGGAGTTGGCGCTCCTTCTTCCCATTTTTGATTTCTACAGAAGTACTGTCGAAACCATTTTTTTGTCGACTTATGAGGGTCTTGATACCTCGCAACCAAAGAAACGTCTTCCCCTTGCTCATCCTTATAAAGCCAGAAAAAGACCAAATGTCTCTTTTCTACGATTTGAGGAATCTCGCTCATAGGCACCCCCATTCATCGTTAAGCTTTTGGCAAGCTTCTACAAATGATATTTCATGTCTTTGTTGGGTATAAGCTATGACGTCTCCGCCACTCAAGCCACATGAAAAGCACTTAAAAGCCCCAGAGAGGGAGCTAATAAAAAAGCTCCCTGCTTTCCGATCATTGTGAAAGGGACAAAGGCCCCCTGATTTCCATTCAGTTTTTTTTCTTGGATTAATGGCATGCCCTTCAGAAATATAGAAATCAATTGGATTGATTAATTCCTTTAATCTCGATGCACTGATTAATCGTCGCGACTTCTTTGAATAGCTCATGACTAGCTCCTTGTTTGACTTTCGATCCATCGTTCAAACAAGTCACGACGTAGATAAAGTCGTTTACCAATTTTTCGAATAGCTTTTTCAAGTCCATTACGATGCCGTAGCATTAAAAAATGCCTTAATTGCCCTAAAGAAAAGGGATAGCGGGTATCTTCAGCTATTTGCTGAACACTTAAATACTCATGATCATTCATAGACACCTCCCAGTGCTGGCTGAATTGGGTTGATGTCTATATGCTAAAATAAGAGGGCATTTTGACTTGTGTTGAACAAATAGGCTATTTGTTCAACACAGACAAGCCTTTATCTAACAGTAGGTTAAATGGGGATGGAAATTCTTGAAAAATGCTCTTGAGTTGTTCTCTTTTGTACCAAATGCTTCTGATAGCTTCATAAGAAAGAGATATCCCTACCGATTCCAGAGCAAGCTTCATCGCATCGCAACGAGAATGCTCTTTTCCATACATCGGATCGGGATTTCTAGTGATGGACAAACCTGTGTCATCCGCAGAATTTAAGAGTATTACAATATGGAAATCTCGAAAAAGTTTTTCATGAGAATGTCTCCCTCGTTGCCTTTTAGGCATGGTCCTTTCGTCAGTTTCAATAAGAAACGATTGAAGTTCTGTTGGGATGGGATCTTTTTGTTGTTGCAACCTTAATGCAAGTTCTTTAGCAGCCATCCACGCAGATAATTTAGTCTTAGCTGCGACGAGCAACTCTTTTATATGTTCACCTGTAAATCGAATTTTAATAAATGGATCACCTTCCCAAGGAGGAGCAGGTCGCCCAAAAAAAGTATGCATTGCATAGCAATATTCCAGTCCAATAGGTAGGGTTTTGCTACAGCGTCCACTTTGCGAAATTAGTTCTATTCCCGATAAAAACATGTAGTATATCTTGGATAAAGTCATCCCGTCCAAGTTAGCGAATGACCCACGAAGGACAAATGAGAAATAGTTTTTTACGTCTTCAAACATAGGGTCATTTGTTTGCATATGCATCTCCTTTGAAAAGCCTTTGCTCAATATGTTCCCCAATAAATCGAGTAGCGTTGGCATCAAGATGGGTGTAGTGATCGGTCATACTTGCGGAAGAATGTCCTAATTGAGATCGTAGCTGTAATCCACTTGCACCAGCTTTGGCTCCCATAGAACAGTAATGATGACGTAATCCGTGAAAAACAAAGTTTTCAATTTCAGCTGATAGAAGAGCTGAATTCCAAGATTTTTTAATATCGACCCGTCCGAAGGCTGTTTTGCTTGCAAAAATCAGGTTTTTTCTTGGATCACGACTACTTTTTATTTTTTCTAGTTCCTCGATTACACAGCCAACCAATCCCACGCGTCTTGGATGTCCATTCTTTGAGTCTTTAATGTGCGCAATATGGATATCAAACTCAATATCATCCCATGTCAGATTGAGAATTTCGCTTTTCCGTGCGCCTGTTGTTAAAGCAATCAACACAATGCAGTACAAATAAGGACTTTTACTTTTCCGGCAGGCCATCAAAAGGCGTATTTCTTCATCTACCTGAAGAGTTCTTCAAATTTTGGGATTGGTTTTCAGTTTCAAAAGATTGAGGCAAGGATTCTCATCTATCCAGCGCATATTTTTGCAAGCATAGCGAAAAGCTCCGCTTAGAGTTGAAAAATATCGATTTACTGTAGCCGGATTAAGAGTTTTTCCGCGCTTATTTGTTTCACTCAACAGCTTTTTTCTTTTAGCGATAAGGAGTTCGGGAGTGATATAGGTAAGAGCAAGTTTTCCAATTTCCTCTTTGAAATAGTTTA
This sequence comes from Pseudomonadota bacterium, assembly GCA_018242065.1. GTDB lineage: Bacteria > Pseudomonadota > Alphaproteobacteria > UBA9655 > UBA9655 > UBA9655. The sequence continues at coordinate 34,013 of JAFECQ010000026.1, forward strand.
ATTGAAAAATTGTATTGTCAGCAGCTTTATGATGCTCCACTACAGCTTCTTGAATGTAAAGATCAATCAACTCTGATAGAGTTTTTTCTTTATTTTTAGCAAAGTCGTACTTGCCATTTTTGATTTTGATCTCTGTTTCTTTCGCCCAATCCTCAGCTTCTTTCTTACGAGGGAAATGATCTGATACTGTAGGGTGATTTTTTATTCTAATGACAGCTCGCCAAACTTTAGAGCCGTCTTTATTTATACGTTGATAGATGGATGCCATCTTAAACCTCTTGTTAGTTTTGGTTTAAGCGGCTGGCTGTGCTAAGTTATTATTTCACTGCACCGTCATTGCACCGCGAGGAATGAATCTAGCTTGTTTAAAGTATTTAATACAAGCTAAATCACTCTCAGACAGGTGTGTAAGGATTGCCTAAAGCCAGAATCGAACTGACGACCTGCGCATTACGAATGCTCCCTATCCAGGAATGTCACAGCATCTTACAGTAGCTGACACGAGAACAGGATAACCCATCTTTTCTTTACAGTCTATCCTCATTTGAGGTGGCTTCAATTGTTTTGTCGCCCCTATTTGGTCCACCCTTGGTCCACGGAATCCCAATATTTTCTCTTGCTGAATATATGCTCATTTAGGCATAATAAGATTAGAAAGACAGAAGACAACTAATGAAACGACTTTTCTGGATCGGATCGAGCCGCGCAGACCTCAAG
>JAFECQ010000027.1 GCA_018242065.1 Pseudomonadota bacterium
TCCAAGTTGAGTGATGAAATTGCTTAAGAGCTTTCTGGAGGAATATAGAACAATAAAAAATTTTTTAAATATAGGGCTCGAAAAAAGAGCCATTGGCGGAGCTTTGTCTCAAAAAATTCATAAAATTTGACTTTGTCAAATTTTTATTTCGTTTCGAATTGCTGTGACGAGATTACTGTCTATTGACTGAGGTTGTATTGCTTGGTATAATACAGCCCTATGTTTTTCCTAGACAATTTTATTAATTCCACAGAGTCAGAAGAGTTTGATCGTAAGCGGGAACATCATGAGAATGTAGCCGAACTAGTTCACGATATTCTTTGTTTAGCCAACTCTAGTACCAGTGGAAATAAATTTTTGATTTTCGGAGTGTCAAATCAAGGTGAAATTATCGGTGTAGAGGCCGACACAAAAAGGAAAAAGCAAAGTCAACTTCTCGATACACTTAGGTCTTCCAATTTTAATCGACTACCCATTATTACTCTGTACACAGTAGATCACGAAGGACATGAAGTAGATGTTTTGGAGATCGAAAATCGCCCAGATAAGCCTTATTTTCTCACAAAAGATAAAAAGGAAGGAAAAAAATGTGTAAGGGCAAGAGTGATTTATACAAGATACGGTGATACAAATACTCCGATGGATGGCTGTGCTGATGAAATGGCTATCGAGAGGATGTTTCGAGAAAGATTTGGTCTCGATCGACCTCCCGTCCAACAGTTAATGGCGAATTTGAAAAACGTACAGCGCTGGAAATGGGGAGAGAATGAAGAGAATGAGTCCTATTTCTACGATCAATGGAACCCAGAATTTACAATCACAAAAAAATCAGATACAGATAGCCTTTTTATTGAAGGCTGGAGCCAACAATTTCCTGATAGTAAAGCTTACAAAGACGAATATCTTGTAAAATTCCATAATACTTTGCTACGTCGAATTTTCATGGTGTCTTGCGATGGGTGTAGATATTTGACCGTGCTACCCAAATTATGGGGAAATTTGGATGAAAGTACTGGACGTCATTATACAACTCATTTTTTCATAGAGGATTCTTTGGAATACTTAGTGAATCGAATGATTCATTCTATCTACCCCCATCAATACAGTCGAAGATATATGCCAGAGTTTCCCATATTTTCTTCTCAAGAAGAAGCCGAACAACTACTTTCACAAGATTTTGCAGCAGAAAGAAAAAAAACGTATATTATTATTTTGATCAAAAAGTTCAGAAGTACGTTTGCCTGCGCGCAAATGAAGAACGCATAATTTATACCTCATAACATTTTTTCTCCGAATTCCACCCCTTTGCGATATTTGGTATACACCTTCGCTTGATTCTTCTTAATTCCTGCTGAAATAGAGTGAAAAAGATCGTGAACTGTGGTATAAGTTATTCTCAATATCCTAACTTTAGGAGCCTCATGAGAACCCCTTTGACAATCCTATCAATTGCGACAACACTTGTAAGCAGCCCTCTTTTAGCTCAAAGCATATCTCATAGCGGTGACAAAACAAATTTTACTGAGGAAAGCACGATGAGCCATGAGGTTATACAGAAACCAGCCATATTAGTAATCGGAATCGATTGCCGAACATCCAAAATTGCTATGGTTTTAGGTTCTGGCGTTCCTCTTTTTAGTGCTACGAATCAAGAGCATCAGTGTCATTTAATCTCGACTCAATCTTACCCAAGTGGTTTGGTTCAATTGAAGTATGAGGTCATACGTAGCAATAAGGAGAAAACAGAATGATAGGTCCAAACCCAGATACCCTTTATCCCATCAAAGATTATGACAAACTCGTATTTCTAAAAAAATTTGTTAAAGCTGCAAATATTTCTATTGGTGACTACACCTATTTTGATGACCGTCGATATGGGCCAGAAAAGTTTGAGGAATACAACATCCTGTACAACTATGATTTTTCTAAAGTCAAACTCATCATTGGAAAATTCTGTGCCATTGCTGCAGAAACTCGATTTATCATGACAGGAGATCACAAGCTCGATGCAATTAGCACTTATCCTTTTCCTATCTTTGGGCATGGTTGGGAGTCCGCTTTCAATGTGTACGATTTACCCGTGAAAGGCGATATCATCGTGGGGAATGATGTTTGGTTCGGATATGACTCTTTAGTGATGAATGGGGTCACGATAGGAAATGGAGCCATTATAGCAACGAGAGCAGTCGTTGTGAAAGATGTCCCTGCTTATTCTATTGTAGCTGGAAACCCTGCGAAAGTTGTAAAAATGCGATTCGATGATAAAACTATTGATCGTTTGCAAAAAATCGCTTGGTGGGATTGGAATATTGAAAAGATCAATAAACATTTGAAGCTACTCTGTAATCTAGACATAGACCAACTTGAAATGGCTGCCCATGAATGAAGCTGTTATGAACAACCGCAGGATATCTTTTACACCTCTTAGCGAAGAACATTTTGCATTGATTCAAACTTGGTTTAATGAGCCCCATGTCCAATCTTTTTATTCGCTTAGAGCATGGACTATTGAGGAGGTTCGCCAAAAACTAACTCCTTACATTCAGGGTGTAGGAGGTATGGAATGCTACATCATCTCCATTGATAAAACCCCTATGGGCTATATTCAATGCTATCCAGTCAAAGAACATCCCTGGGACAACCAAAATTTAGTTGAGGAAATAATCCAAAATTCAGCTGGAGTGGACTTATTCATAGGAGAAAAGGAATTTATAGGTAAGGGGCTTGCGTGTCAAATTTTAGAGACTTTTCTTAAAAACTACATCTGGACTCGCTATAAGTATTGTCTTGTGGACCCTGATATTCGTAATGACATCTCTATTCGGCTATTCAAAAAATGTGGTTTTCGCAAATATCAACAGATAAGCAGCAAAGATGCATTGAACCGTCCCACAACATTACAATTATTTATTCAGGAGAGACCACACAAAGGTTCAGATGAAGGCGTGGGAATAGATTTAGAAGTTTATAAAAAACTGTTTGCTCTGCAATCAGCTACGTTTACTCATATCAATCATACTGATACCATCATCGCAGAAGTCTATAAAATTGTTACGCCTGACAAAAAGCCCTTCATTTTAAAGATTTGCCCTCGCATTGATGATTATTTTCGAGAAGCACTCTTTCTTCGTCAGCTTAAAGACTGCATACCTGTGCCGCAGATTATTGCCGCCGTCGAACCTTCAAACAGCTATTTTGGCGCCATTTTAATGGAATACGTGAGAGGGGAACTTTTGAAAGATGAAGATTGGTCAAATGCCTAGCTTTTGAAATTGGTATCGCTCTAGCTCACCTTCATAACAATCAAACAGATGGATATGGGGACTTAACAAAACCTAAGACTTTAGTTCGAGAACCAAATCTATACTTTAATGAAAAGTTCCAAGAAGAACTTGATGAATGCAAGGGACATCTTCCAGAGAATCTCATTGAGAAATGTAATACCTATCTTGATAGCTATCAGAATCTTTTAGCCAATGTTGATGGACCTTGCATAGTACACCGTGATTTTCGACCAGGAAACATGATTGTCTGGCACGGTAGATTGCAGGGTATTATTGATTGGGCTAGTGCCCGTTCTGGATTTGCTGAGCAGGATTTTTGTTCAATAGAGCATTTCAAATGGGCTCCTCACTCAAAATACAAGAAAATCTTGTTAGACGGCTACTCCAGTATTCGACCAGTTCCAAACTATCAACCGATCATGCCCTTACTCCAGTTAGGAAGGGCTCTTGCTTTAATTGGATATACTTTCAAAAGCAAGACATGGAACAATGGCAACTCAGATTTATATACATTCAATCGTCAGTTCCTAGATTCGTTCCATTTTCTTGTCAATCCAACTCAATAAAATTGATAATTAACCAGTAGCCAAGAAGGCCAAAGTGTGAAGTCTTTCCTTCATTCCAGACCAACCAAAAGTTCTGAACTCATCTAACTAACACCATACAATCACTTTCAGTAATTTGCGATCACTTGTTGATCAAATACAAATTCTGAAAGTTCATTTTTGTCCAACCTCTGTCCAACTTTTTTATGACTCTATTTTTTATTGAAATTCTTCATTTCTTTCCCTATACTTTCCTCAGATTAAATCGAGTATAGTCATGGTCAGAAAAAAGAACGATGGCACAGATTCTTTAAGTTATCCCATTCTTCTAGAAAACGTCAAAGAAAAGATTAGAATCGCTCAATTGAGAGCTTCCCTAGCAGTTAACAGTGAGCTTGTTTCTCTATATTGGGAAATAGGCCACATGCTATCAGCAAAAATGGAGCAAGAGGGATGGGGAGCTAAAGTTATTGATCGGCTAGCCCAAGATTTAGGAAAAGATTTCCCCGGCGTTTCTGGATTTTCTCCAAGAAATCTTCGATATATGCGTAAATTTGCTCAGACTTATACAGATTCTGCAATTTTGCAAGCAGTGCTTGCAAAAATTCCGTGGTGGCATAATATCCTGCTTCTTGAAAAACTAGACAATCTAGAAGAAAGAATATGGTATGCCCAACAAACTATCGTAAACGGCTGGAGCGGTAGAGCTTTAGATGATGTTATTAAATCAAAATTGTATTTTCGTCAGAGCAAAGCTATTAATAATTTTCATGAACGCTTACCTTCCCCTCAATCAAAGCTCGCACACGACATTTTGAAAAGCCCATATAATTTCGGTTTTCTCTCTCTAACAGACGACTACATCGAGCAGGAGCTTGAAATCGGTCTCGTTAATAACATCGAAAAATTGATTTTGGAATTAGGACAAGGATTTGCTTTCATTGGACGGCAGTATCATCTTGAAATAGCTGGGGATGATTATTATCTGGATATGCTTTTTTATCACATTAAGTTGCGTGCATTTTGTATCGTTGAACTCAAAAGTACAGACTTCAAGCCGGAATACGCCGGAAAAATGAACTTTTACTTAGCAGCCGTCGATGATCAGCTAAAGCATTCCACGGACAATCCTTCAATCGGAATGATTATTTGCAGAACAAAGAATGATTTGAAGGTAGAATATGCGCTTAAACGTGTTTTGATGCCTATGAGTGTTTCTGAATATGAGGTGAAAATTCAAGATTCCTTACCAAAAGAATTGCAAGGGACACTACCAACTGCAAAACAAATCGAGGCAAAACTGCTAGAACATAGCAATGAAGATACTCTGGACAAGTAGTTTAAGAATGACGATATCATGAACGAAAAAATTGTGACTAAAGGCATTTGTAATAAGTGCAAACAAATTGTGTCTATAAGAGCTGCAAAAAGTCATATTACTAAGTGTCTCAACCAAGACATCGAAGATTCTTTCGATGCATTTCTTATAAAAGTGCAATGGCCGCATAAAAATCCAATTTATTGGTTGTATTTATCGGTGCCATTTAAATCTAAGCTTGAAGACCTTGACCTCTTTTTAAGAGAGATCTGGTTAGAATGTTGTTCGCACTTGAGCCAGTTTATAATCAATCACAAGAGGTATTCATCTAATTTTGAACCCAATTCATTCTTTCGATTTGAAGAATTTTCCATGGCTATTCGAAGTGAAAAAGTATTAGTACCTGGATTGAAATTTACGCATGAATATGACTTTGGTTCGACAACAGAATTACTGTTGGAGGTTGTTGGTTTAATGAAGACTGTAGCTAATAAAGAAATTAGCGTAATCATTCAAAACCAAGAACCTGAATTCAAATGCATTTCCTGTGGAAAAAAAGCTAAAATGATTAGTAGTACTGAAGGTGATTGTTTTTGCGCATCATGCGTTAAAGAAGAGGATGATGATGAGCTTTTTCTATTGCCACTTGTTAATTCGCCTCGTACAGGTGTCTGTGGATATACGGGGTAATTTCAGGTTTTTAGAAGACTGAAATAAAAAAATTATTAAAAGACTTTCAGTCTGCTCAGCTTTTCAAGGAGAGAATGTAACTCATTAAAGATTTTTAACAACTCTAAACTTAGTTCCTATTTATGTTCAAATTCGCTTGCAGTTACGATGAAGAAACATTTTTTTATTTTGATGCCATCGGGAATAAATATGTTGCTCGAAGTGGAAGTTTAGCGTGGCGCATGAATAATCCAGGATTAATCAGCAGTCGATCGCATTTTGCTGGTAGGAATGGATCTATTGGTTCATACAATGGATTGGCGATTTTTCCAAATCCACAACAAGGACGTAAAGCGCTTTCAGACTGGTTGCATGCTAAAAAATACTACAACTCTACACTAAAAGCTATTGCATATTTTTATTGGCCAAATGATGCAGAAGCATATTTTTTGAAACTACTTTCTCTTGTTAATATTCCATCTCATAAGAAAGTATGCACTTTGTCACAACACGAGTTTCATCGATTGCTGATAGCCATAGAAAAACTTAGAGATTATTCTCTTATTGGAAATGAAAATTTTGTACTACTTCCGAAAATCTACGCACATATCAAGAAAGATATTCCTCCGCATGATTTTTATATGTTAGCAGATAATAGTGTGCATTCAAAAGACGCCATAATTGAAAAAATTTCAACTCATCAATTGGATGCAATCATTGTACATTCCGTTGATGGAAGCACCTATATTCGATCTCGTCCATCATACACTATGTGGAATATTCACATGCCAGAAAGCGCATTACCTTCCTATGAAAGGGAAATTGGCGAATTAGGATCACCTCCTGAAAATGCAATAGATATAATTATGAGGGTAGTCGGTGAAAAAATACCTTCGCAATGCATTTGGGGATTCATTAATGGAATTTGGAATGCTGAGGCAGATGCCTTAAAATCGGCACAACTAATTTCAAATGCCGCAAATGGAGAAGAAGTTTTTGCATGTCCTAATGATACATTAGATTTGATAATAGATTTAGAGGTATGTGCAATTTTAAAAATTACGATCGATACGCCTGTTGTTCGACAAGCGGTGAAGTTCTTTCGATATTTGTTGTTTTTATCAAATCAAAATAACCCGAATACACCAATTATAGTATTTGCGCATAGCATGGGAGCAATTATTAGTGAACATGCTCTCGAATTATTAGAACATCATGAAAGACAAAAAATTCACATTTATACTTTTGGTGGCGGCTCATTTATCGCTCCAGGTAAGAGTCACCCAGATTCTCACAATTATGCAAGTGAGAGAGATTTAGTATGCTGGATAGGTTCTCCCTATGTACGCTGGCTTCTTACGCGTCGTTTTCTTGCCTCGAAGGAAGGATTGAAGGAAGAGCAGATGGTGTGCCGATGGGCGCAAGAAGATGCTATGCTTCATATTGATTCCATTGATCCTGACACAATACATAATTATGAAAAACAAAGAGAAGAGCTCTGGCGGCGAGAGTTGTCGAGTATCAATAATGTTACAATTCTTGATTCTGACGCATGCTTGGAGCATTCATTTTGCAATGAATGCTATCAAAAATATATTCGATCGACTGTAGCTAGACATAGGGAAGCGTTTTCTCTAGATTCCAGTAAATCAATGAATTATGCCATGATTTAGAGATGTAAGATGGATGGAATGGAAGAAATCAGTTTGAAAGAAAAACAACCACCTGGATGTTTGATCATACTGTTCACGTTGCTTTATGTGCTTATGTTTCCTTTCGTTCTTTGGTTTTCCTTACTTTCATTTATGGTTTTTGACCACCCTGACATGACAATTACATTTGGGTTGCTTTTCATTCTGCTTTTTCTTGCCATTCCTCTTTCGATTCCTCTTTCCATTTACTTTATGTGGAAGAAATATAATCAAAAACAATATGATGAAGCGCATTTTTTTTGTAGTCTTCCGATTTTGATAGCATTCAGCATGGGTTTTTTAATTAGTATTGTAGGCTTTTTCTTTAAAGCATTTTTTACTAGTTAGTTGTATCTCATAAATCTATAGAAAAAATTCCATTCTTAGAGCCTGTATTTGTCACAATACTTGAATAAATTTCTTTTGAATGGCATTGTAGGTCCTTAAATTTGGCGGAGCTTACTATGAAAAATGAAGTGATAGCTAATTTGACTAAAAATTTTGATTCACCAAGATTTTTCTAATATTTCAGCAGGGCAAACACTATAATCAGAATAACGTATCCATTTTGGTATAATTTTAAAAAATCTAGCACGGGGGTTGTTGAGAAAATCAGGCGTGCATGGGGTTTCTTTGATTGAGAATGCATGTAAAGCTTCTTTAACTACTTCTTCCTCTAACTGATGAGCCATTCCTTCATATTGTATCGTCGTATAGCCAAACCCAATGACTAGTGATACATTATGGTTATTTTGTAAGTTGGTATACTTTCTCGAATCGGCAAATGTCATAAAATATAATTCTAATTTTTCGTTTTGCGTAAAGGCAATCAAAGCAGATTCAGAACTGTAGTTGAACGCACTAATAGTTGAAATTACTGCTAAAGGGCATTTATGAATATAGTCATTGACTTTCTTGTCAAATATTTTTGGGTCAACAGATTGTGCAGTAAGAGCTATAAAGAAACAGCTAAAAAGGCCAATCGAAAAAGATACGAACTTTATCATAGGAAACCTTGTTTTACAGGAAAATCCTAAAACGATCTGCGATATTTTTCCAATCAAAAGTTCTGAATGCGTCCAGCCGCCCCCACTTTTTTCCAGTACGTGTGAGCACAATTAAGCTTGAGATTCAAGCATTTTCAAGTTAAGATTTGTCCTTGCGGTGCAAGGGCGGTGTAACAAAAAACAATCTTAACACACACCATCCAGCCGCTCGAACTAAAAACACAAGAAGGTTTGAGCAATGGCTTCAATACAAAAACGTAAAAATAAGAATGGGTCAAGCCACTGGCGTGCAATTGTTCGCTTGAAAGGTTACCCTACCGTCTGCAATCATTTTGACCGCAAGCAAGAAGCTGAGGATTGGGCTTTAGACGTCGAGCGACAGATTAAGCAAGGCAAGTTTAACTTCAGCAGACATAAACACCAACATACCTTTTCTGAGCTTGTTGACCATTTCACCAATAATGGAGCTCTCGAACACCATCGTTCTGCTAAAGACTCAACACGCCACCTGAATTATTGGCGAGAAAGACTGGGTGGTTTTTCATTGGTCCATCTAACGCCAGAGAAACTTGGCAAAGAACGCCTTCTTCTTAGTTGATACACCAACTTATCGAGGTGAAAAACGATCCTCAGCAGCAGTCAATCGCTATATGGCTACTTTGTCATCCGCTTTGACTTATGCATGCCGTCAATTGCGCTGGATCGATGATAACCCATGTTTCAATCTCATCAAGTTGAAGGAAAATCCTGGAAGAGACCGAGTGCTTACTCAAGAAGAGGTTCAGAGGCTCATGGAATCTTGCTTCCAAAGTCGCAATGGCTACCTGTATTGTATTGTTCTGATGGCATTTACGACTGGTATGCGTCAAGGTGAAATATTGGGTCTGACTTGGAATCAAATCGACTTTGATAACAAGCTGGCTCATCTCAAGGAAACCAAGAATGGTACCCCTCGTAGTGTACCTTTAGTTGCTGCTGTAGCCGAAGAATTAATTCGACTTTATCAAAATCGCAATCCAGCTAAAAATCTCGTTTTTGCCAGCAAAACAGCTTGTGGCAAAATTGACATTGCCAAGGCATGGAATGAAGTCTTAAAGCGTGCTGGCATCGAAGGTTTTGTCTTTCACAGTATTCGCCATCATTTTGCCACGCTTGCTGCTCGTTCAGGAGCTAGCAATCTTCAGCTCAAAACTGCGTTGGGGCATAAGACATTACAAATGCTTGAACGCTATACTCATTTAGATGTCGAAACAACTCGACATCTCAGCGAAACTGTGGCCAAGCAATTTGAAGCAAGCAATGAACGAACAGTATAAAAAATCTTTAAAAGAGCTTCTATGAAAAAACAAAAAAAACAACAGCAGCAGAAAGATGATGAAACGCCAATTGCAAAAACAGCGTTGATTAAAGATTTGCGTAAAATTATTGAAAAAGCACAGCAGGCAATAGCATCTACTGTAAATGCTGGTCTTACCTTGCTTTACTGGCATGTAGGCAACCGCATCCGTATGGAGATTTTGCAGGAAGAACGAGCTGGGTATGGGAAGGAAATTGTCGTGACACTGTCACGACAATTAGTAATAGATTACGGTAATGGATTTACTGACAAAAACTTAAGGAGAATGATTCAATTTTCTGAAGTCTTTCCTGATGAACAAATTGTCGTTTCATTGATACGACAATTAAGCTGGAGCCATTTTGTAGCTCTAATTCCTTTGAAAAAGGATTTACAAAGAGATTTTTATGCAGAAATGTGTCGAATTGAGCATTGGAATGTGAGAACACTCCGCAGCAAAATCGATTCAATGCTTTATGAGCGTACTGCTCTTTCTAAAAAACCAGAGTTGCTTGCTCGTGCTGAGCTAGATAAGCTGCGTCATGAAGATCAATTTACACCTGATTTGGTTTTTCGTGATCCCTACGTACTGGAATTTTTAAATCTCAATGATCACTATCTCGAAAAAGACTTTGAAGATGCCATCATGAGGGAGCTTGAGCAGTTTTTGCTGGAGTTAGGGGGAGGATTCAGCTTTTTAGCGAGGCAAAAACGTATTACAATAGATGAGGAAGACTTTCATATAGATCTTCTCTTTTTTCACCGAGATTTAAAACGAATTGTGGCCATTGAGCTCAAGCTAGGTGACTTCAAGGCTGAGTATAAAGGTCAAATGGAGCTGTATCTGCGCTGGTTAGACAAATATGAACGTAGACAAGGCGAAGGGTCTCCAATTGGACTCATATTATGCGCTGGAAAAAAGAGCGAAAGAATTGAACTGCTTGAATTAGGGCGTTCAGGTATCCATGTAGCCGAATATCTTACCGAACTTCCCTCCAAAAAAGTACTCCAAGAAAAACTGCATAAAGCTATTGAACATGCACGAAAGAAGTTTGAAATCGATTCAATTGAGGAGACGGAAAATTGAGTGACTATGATCTAGAGCCAGCCAAAAAAATTTTACGAACCTTTCTTAAAGAAATTGAGAAAATTAGAGCCCTACTTAAAAATGTATCTGCTCCAAAGCCTGCACTATCCTTTGCAATCAATGATAGAACACCAGTGTTTGATGCATCGGAATTTGATCCTGCTTCAGATGATTATTGGGAAAAAGAAAATGCCTATATCTGGCTCTACGGGGATGCCTGGAATTTTCGTTCGTTAATGCATCTACCAAAATTAAACGGTATCCCAGCATATTATAATCAACCCGCACATCCCGTTTATGAACTATGGCTTCAAGAAGACAAAGACTTATTTTATAGAAAATGCGAACAAATTCCTTCCCCTAGGAAGGAACTCTCTCTAGCTGATTATTTGCAACAACTTGCCTTAACTACGTCAGAGGGAAATGAACATCGAGATGTTTGGATTGAATCACTGCGCTGTTTTCTTCAATTTTTAAGAGAAGATACTGATTTAGATCAGAGAGGGTTTTTAGAAAGGCTATTTCCCAGTAAAGATAGCTGCAAAGGTATGGAATTTCGAAAAGGCTCTTTACCGATACTTGAAGATGGAAAAACCAAAAAAATCGAACAACGTTTTATTTTGCGCAGGATTGAAGACTCAGTTTATCCCATTGATATTCTTGCGGCTTCAGAAATCCTTATACATTTAGCTAAAGCCATATTTGAGGGTCGTCCAAATTCTCAACGCTCTGCTGCCGAAGCTTTGGGTTTTGCTTGGTTATGCCATGCTGTTGGCTGTTATCGTTTAGTAACAAGAGAAAATCTTGTATTTTCAACAAAAGTTGACAAGTTTCGAACTCCCGATTTAAAAGACCCCAAACAACGGCTCCAGCCAACGCATTTTATCGGAGTTGATAGCCTTTATGGCGTTATCGATGTGCCAATTTCAAAAACCATTTATGAATACCTGTTAGCACTACCACGTGATTTAGGAAATATTTTTAGTATGGATTGGAAGACGCTACTACGCACCTTCCACAATAAAGGAGTAAAGAAGTCGGCAAGAGCTACAAATTTAGGACAAATCACGTTTTTGACATTTATGAGTCAACCTCACGAAGCAATTGGTCACAGGCCTTCTCCAAACAAAAAAACTGTGACCCACCGACCAATCTGAATAATCAGCTTCGCCCATTAAAATTGGGCATAGATCAACAAATTAAACCTTGGAGGTTCTATGTCCGATCATGAATATTGGTCACCACAACAAATTGTATCAAGCGGAAAATATCCTTTTACAATAGGACAAATCCGTCACTATCTCATTTATCGCCATAAAAATGGCTTGAATAAAGTTGTCCGCAAAGTAGGCAAAAGAATTGTTTTCAGGATGGACCTCTTTAATGCATGGATTGAAAGCCAAGCACAAGGAGGTGCATCATGATTAGACAGCATCTTCGGTTTGATATTGATGAAATCAAACGACAAGTGCGGCCCTATGATTTTTATAGCAAAGAACAATCCATTAACCGATTCGGATATAGCTCTCGTGGATGGTTAACGGCAGGTCTATGCCCTTTCCATGAGGATAGTTCTATAGGCTCTTTTAAAATTCACGAAGAGTCGGGTGCTTATATCTGCTTTTCCTGCGGTATAAAAGGTGGCGATGTTATCGACTTTTTACAAAATAAGTACAATCTTTCCTTTAAAGAAGCTATTGCAAAGCTTAAAGACGAGTGGAGGATTGTATGAATTTGCCTCCCATAGCCAAAAAAGAACATCTGACTTGCCATTGGTTCTATAGAAATACAAACAAAGATGCCATTGCCCTAGTTACCAGGCATGACAACTTATCAAGTGGCCAATCAAAAAAATGGTTTCATCAATATCAATTGGATTCAAATGGAAATTGGGTAGAAGGAGCAGCAACTCCTTTCTCGCCCTTTCTTCTCCCAGGGAAGTGGATGATAAGCAGCATATTCTTTAGCCAAATACAGCATCCATTGAGCAAGCATGGTAATCCATATCCAATTCTCTTCACTAGCTACTTCAGGAGTTTGAAATGAATTTAAAAGAAGTTTTTGCTTTCCAAAGCGTAGAAAATGCTCTATATCAAAACGTCTTTTATAAGAGCTTTGAATGTCACTTATATTAATATTTTTTTAACACACAACCGCCAGCCAAAGAGGATGCTTAAAAACCGGACGGTTATTTTTTTTGTAGAGACGAATTCGTACAACATCTATTAGAACTTGTACGTCTGGAACTAAAAGATTATTCCATCTTTCGATTTTGAAATATCCATCTTTATAAGGGGTTATGATCTCCTCATGCGCCTTACAAGGATGTTTAAAATAAAACTTTTTTCCATAAATTTTAGGTTTTCTAAAACGCTTTTTCTTAGGTTTCTTAGCAGGAAAATATAAGACCCTATTGCTTCTCATGCGAATCAGACTTGTACAATGCAAATAAGCCAATCTTTTTAAAACTTCTCCTCCGCTATAATCTGTATCCGCTACATGAATCCAATTCTGCGTACTATTTTTTAAAATTTCTTCTAGTTGATCTATACCCACTAAGGTTCTTACATCAGAAGGCTTTACCCTTTCCACTGATAAAGGAAGTGTCCATTTTTCTTCTGAAGCGAGAGCACACACTAAGCTATAATTATGGCCAATCGTGATGGGTTTTTGATTTTTAATGGGAGAGGATTTGTGAATAAAGCATTGCTCTTGTAGTGTTTTAGCAAAAAGACGTTGAATAGGCACCACATCTGTTACTAAAATTTGGCAAATAGGCAAATTCTTCTGTAAAATGCGAGTCAGCTCTTTCGGAGAATGAGATTGAAAAACATAATTAATCGCTTTGCTAATTGTGCTATAGCTTCTTGAATAAGTAGGTTCTAAAGAGAGGCGTACAACACTTGTTGCATTGTGATTCCCTGCCAAAGAATCAATAAGATCGATAAGACTATCTTTTCTAAAAGAAAAAAAGTCATATAATTCTTGACGAAACTCTATAAAATGATCTAGCATAAGATTAAGCCGTAAGTGTTAATGTTTTAGGGTCTTAAAACTATTTTACCACTTATGGCTTTTTTATTGATTTGCAACTAAAATTTGTCAAAACTCCACTATAGCAATATGGACCCATTTGCGATCTCTCAACCCCGGGGCTTTGAAGCGGTCCAGAAATCCAGGATTCAGCTTTACTCAGTATATACTGAGTAAAGCTCTCCATTGAAATACCGGGTAATTTCCTACTCAGTGAGTCTCAAAAGAGACGAAATTTCTTGTATAAAAATTTAATTAAAAAAAGACATCTCAACTATCCACTTATTAACTTGTCTTTTCTAAATTTTCCTTCTATGACATCTCCATTGGGAAAAGTGATCTTACCTCGTCCATTTAACTTGTCTTTTCTAAATTTACCTTCCCAGACTTTTCCATTGGCCAAAGTGACCTTACCTCGCCCATTTAATCTGTCATCTTTGAATTCTCCTTCCCAAACTTCTCCATCGACAAAAGTGATCTTGCCCTGTCCATTTAACTTGTCTTTTTTGAATTCTCCTTCCATGACATCTCCATTGGGAAAAGTGATCTTACCTCGTCCATTTAACTTGTCTTTTCTAAATCTACCTTCCCAGACTTTTCCATTGGCCGAAGTGATCTTACCTCGCCCATTTAAGCTGCCATCTTTGAATTTACCTTCCCACACTTCTCCATCGACAAAAGTGATCTTACCTTGTCCATTTAACTCATCATTTTCGAATTTACCTTCATAGATATCTCCATCGATATCGGTGATCTTACCTCGCCCATTTAACTTGCCATCTTTGAATTTACCTTCCCACACTTCTCCATCGACAAAAGTGATCCTACCTCGTCCATTTAAGCTGCCATCTTTGAATTCTCCTTCCACGACATTTCCATCGGCAAAAGTGATCTTGCCTTGTCCATTTAACTTGCCATCTTTGAATTCTCCTTCTCGAACTTTTCCACTGAGAAAAGCCATCTTGCCTTGACCATTTAACTTGCCATCTTTGAACTCTCCTTCCCAAACTTCTCCATTAGCCAAAGTGATCTTGCCTTGTCCATTTAATTTATCATCTTTGAATTCTCCTTCCCAGGCATCTCCATTGGAAAAAGTCATCTTGCCTTGTCCATTTAATTTATAGTCTTTAAATACACCTTCTCTTGTGATAAATGTAAAAGGAGAAAAATGTTTGCCCTGTCCGTTCTTAACATTTGCAATGAAAAAGTAATGCCTTGCAATAAAGCAAGCAGCTAAGAAACCAAAAGCCAAAGAAGAAATGAGTAAAGTCTTTTGCTGCTGATTTGTTAAAGTTTTTAGAACACTTTCTTTAAATAAACAAAATGAATTTTTTAAAAAAGAATTAAAATAAATATTCATAATCTACCGAGTTAGTATACTTTTATTGTTTTTATTAAAATTAAATTATAATTATAAACTATTTATTAAATTAATAAAACTTTTTTTACAATTTTTTTTATTTGCTGCAATTTGAACTCTCAGGATAAATAAAAAAATTCTTCCTTTTTCTGGGAAAGAAATCGACATGATTCAAAATGTGTTAAAATTGGGTAACAAAGAATAATCAAAAAAGAATTGTAAAATGATAAACGCAGAGCGCTCACAAAACAGATGTTTTAGATTGCCAATGGTTGCAACAACTAGGCACTTTTGGATTAATCAAAGGAGCATTCCGTCCT
>JAFECQ010000028.1 GCA_018242065.1 Pseudomonadota bacterium
GAGCGACATTTATGCAGGCGTTGTTCATATGGGTGTGGATATGGCGATTCCCACGGATGCGCTGGGTATTGGACTTACGGCATTGCCTGGGGTAGGTCCTGGGGTGCGGGGAACGCGCGCTGTTGTTCAAACTGGCAAACAGCTTGTGATGGGCGTTGAACGGGGGCTTGGTCGTGTTCTTGCAGTTAGTGCCGAAGCCTTTGAAGAAAGTCAGTTGCTTCTTGGATCAATTGGAAAGCACGTTCGCGCCCTTGCTGGAGAGGTGCCAAGTGTTTCATATGCGGGTGAGTTTGGGCGTGCAACGGCTTCGTCAACGGCAAGGTTTGAGGCGAAGATATTGTCAAAGACGGCTGCCCCGCCTTCTGCGGCAGGTCCGACTCCGACTTCAGTGCCATTTGCACGGCCTACTGTTGCACCGGCACCGCCATTAAGTGCGACAGCGTTGGAGAGTATGGAGGTAGGCCTTAAGGTAAAACCAAAACCTGTTTCTGCATTGGAACTGGGTAAACGCTATGATGCCGAGCGACGTGCAGCACGAAAGGCAGCGTTTCTTGAATCGGCTAAAGCTGCAAAGCCTAAGCCGACCAGCGTGACTTCGTCAGCTCCGCCGCCAAGCGCAGCTGCCCAAAGACTTGGAAAAGCAGTTGATGCTTCAAGCTTTTCTCCGACTTCTAAAATTGTTCCACTTGATAAAAAAGGTCGGGTAATGTTTGATGGGGTTGAGTTTAGGGCCGTTAGAGATTTGGGGCATATGAGTGAAGAGGCTTTACGCTACATGAAAAATACTGGCAAAAATCCTCATGATCTGACTCATAATCCGCTTGTAGGACATCATCATTTACAAAAATATCATAGAGAAACCGGTGCATTTGTTGCAGAAATACCAGGTCCAAAGCACGATATAACTCATAAAGTTCAACATCCATATGGTAATATTAAAGGAAGCGGTCTAACTGATGAGGAGAGAATAGATTGGAATAAACTCAGAAAGAAGTTCAATAAAGAACGTGCAAAACAAGAGCTTATACGAAGAGGGGTATTAGATGAATGAAAGTTTTCAAGGAAGCATAAGTCGATTTTATCAGAAATATCCAGAGGCTTGTGCGGGCCCCTCAGGTATAAAGGAGATAGAACAAGCTGAAGAAGATTTAAAAGTTAAGTTTTCTTCTGAATATAAATGGTATTTAGAAAAATTTGGAGGTGGTGCCTTTGAAGATCTTGACATATCTGGTGTAAAAGAAATGATGAGTATGGGTACTAAAGTAGTTTCTGTAGTTGAAAAAACAAAATTCTATAAAGAAAGCCAAAAATGGCCCGGTGTTGAAAATTGGTATATTATTTCTGATGACGGAAGCGGCAACCCTATCGGAATTGATCCTGAAGGAAAAGTATGGCTATCAGACCATGATTCAGGATTTGAACAAATAAAATTAGCAGATTCTTTTGAAGAGTTTTTATATAAGCTTCTTACTGACACTCTCTATCAATAAATTGTTTTGCTCTGATAAGTGAGTAGCTTGGGCCCTCAAATCTACCGCCTCGCTTTCGATATCAGCGCCGCCACCAAGTGCAGCAGCGTTGGAGAGTTTAGCCCAGCTCGAGAGTAAGGCGAAAGTCCCTGTTTCTGCCCGTGAACGTGCAACAGCTTATGGTGAGAAGATCAGGAAGGAAATGAAGGCAAAGCCTCAGGCTACAAGATCTCCCGGACATGCTGCGGCTAAATCGACAAAGCCTATAGATGTCAAATCGTCAAGACTGACATCAGCGGCACCACCACCAAGTGCGGCTGCTACTCAACGAGTTGAAGGAGTTGGGTATGGTGCTCACTTTGATTATTCGACCCCAGAAGCAGCTTATTCAATTGCCATTGATCCCATCACTCGAAAAGGACCTATGTCTATTGACTCAAAGTTATTTACTAAGGCAGATTCTTATACAAAATTGGGAGCTCCTAGAAATCAAACACAGTTCTGGCAATTATGGGAAGAAAAACATCCTGGAACGCTGAGTGCAAAAAACTTAAGACGTATAAAGGACGGTCGCGTACCTGAGGTAGATTCTCATTGGATAGAATACTTCCCGGAGCATCAAAGGTATATGAGACAAAAGCTTGAACATCATCATATAGATCATGGATTCTTGGTCATGCCATTGCCTGAAAAATTACATAGAGGGTTAGGTAATTCATCGAAATGGCATCAATAAAATGAGGGAAAGAATGATAAAGTCTATTAAAGAACTGCAAGACTATCTTTTAAAAGATGCTGAAGATTTTGAAGAGCTTATGATGACCTCACCGGGCTGCTCTAAAGAAGAAATCGACATTCTTAAAAAAACTTTACCTGGTATTCCGGATTCATATACCAAATGGGTGGAAGCTGTGAACCTTAATGGAATCTCTGTTGGCTGCTTTGGAACGAGCCCTTTTTCATTTAATCCTGAAGGTATGGTAGCGAACTTAATCGAAGGGAATGAAGAAGGTGTTATGTTTTGGGAATATACTCGACAGTACCATTTATATTCTATAGTGAGTTGTTCGGATGTTGGTGTCTTTGTGGCTACAGTCTCTAGTCCTTACAAAGAAGGAGAGATTATTGCGATTGATGGTAGTATCTACGTTGAGAAGGATCATCCTGAACAGTGCATTTTTAGAATCGCAAAAGATTTCGAACAGTTTCTCATCATTGCAGGCAACTTAAACCAACTCCATCGTGAGATTAATGAAGATAATTCCAATTATGGTGAGAAGGAGAAAAAATTCATTGAACGACTAAAGATATTAGGTGTTGCTGAAGAATACCATACACCTTGGATGATGATGTTTTAATTTTTTAAAAACCATTATCCAGTTTTGGAGGAAGACTAGAGGATAGGTTGTGGTGGAGTCAGTCATATTAAGAATTTCGTTCTTTGACAAGTGAATAAACACCTGCCCAGCCTTAATTCACGCGCGTACGGGTGATGCGAAGCTGAGGGGAGATGAAACGGTTGCGGTTCGTGGAGGTACGATTAAAGCAGGTCGAGATGGCATTTTAGAAGCGCCTCAGGTAGAGATTGGCTCCCAAGCATTTGCGTCTGATCTTAAGACAAAGAAGCGCCATCTCCAGACGCTCCACCATCAAAAGGCGACGATCCACGCGGGCCGCAAAGCACTCGCCCATGCTTTCGATGCCATGACCTTGAGCGGGGTTGATGTGGTATCTGGTGACACCACTCACTTTAAATCGGATGGAGTGTTAGAAGGAAAAGCCATTCAAGATGTGACGCACGCGGAGAGAAAAAAGAAGAAGAAAGGCACGTTTGGAGGAAGTTCAAAGGAAACGCGTACATCCTATACATCGACGCCTGTTCATATGACGGTGACCTCTGGTAAAGACATTTTGTTGGAATCTCAATCTGATATGACGGTCCAGGCGCCTAAGCTCAAGAGTGAAGGCGCGACAACTTTCATCTCTCATGACGGAAAAGTCACCATAAAAGCCCCCAAAGCCGTGCACGTTTCAACAAAAACAAAGGAAAGCCAGAATGCTGTATTGCAATCTCAACAAAGGAAAGGACGGGTTGGGGAAAAAGTCAGTGTGGCCGATATTCGGGCCAAGGGAGGCGTCTTTATTCAAGCGGCTAAAGGGGTTGAGGTTGAGGTTCGTGCCTCCAAGGACTTATCGACCTATTTAGATCGTCTTGAATCTCGTCCTGAAACGTCTTGGATTAAGGTTGTGCGCCAGATACCCGGTGTTAAATGGCATGAGATTGCGGAAGAGCATAAGAAGTGGAACAAGAAATCCCAAGGGTTGACGCCAGCAGCATCTGTTGTTGTGGCGCTTGCAATTGGTGTTGCGATTGGGTGCTCTGGGGCGGGATTAGCTGTTGCGGGATTGTTTGAGAGTGCAACGGCTAGCGCAACGATAGGAGCGATGGCGAAGGGAGGGTTTATAGCCCTTGCGTCCCAAGCAGGTGTGTTTTTACTGAACAATGGGGGAGACATTGGCAAAACCTTTGCGGACTTAGGTAAGACGGAGAGTTTGGAATCCCTTGCGATTGGTATGATGACGGCAGGCCTTCTTGAGGGATTGACGGAACCATTGTCTCTTCCGGCGCAACCGACTACTTTTGTTGAGCATCTGCATGTGAATGCGGTGCAGACAGGTGTGAGTACGTCTCTTTCTGTGCCGTTGCAAGGTGATGATATGACCGGCTCCTTAGTCGATGGAGTCCTTGTCACAGCCCTCAATACAGCAACGGGGTATGCCTCGACTAAGATTGGTCAAGCTCGAGTGGGAGAAATCGCTGAGAAGGGCGGGAAGCGCGTTCTTGTCTCTGGAGGCCTTGATGGATTCACGCACAAGTTGTAATAGCAATGCTTGACGTTATTAACGGAGTTCATTACTATATAGTATGATTGTGAGCTTTAGATGCAAACACACTGAGATGTTGTGGAGAAGTGGAAAGAGTAAGCGGCTTCCTCCTCCCATTTTAAAAGTTGCTTTACGCAAACTTTGGTTACTTGATAACGCAACGGATTTGCAAGATTTGAAAGCCCCGCCCAGCAACAGACTTGAATCTCTCTGTGGAGATCGAAAAGATCAATATAGTATAAGAATAAACAATCAATGGCGTATTTGTTTTGTGTGGGAGAATCAAATGGCCCATGAAGTTGAAATTGTGGATTATCATTAAGAGGAAATTATTATGGATAAGATCAATCATTGGAATATTCACCCGGGTGAGATTTTAAAGGAGGAATTTCTAGGCCCGCTTGGCCTCACATCTTATCGTCTAGCAAAAGAAATTCATGTTCCTGCTCCGCGAATCCACGATATTATAAATCAAAAAAGAGGTATTACTGCTGATACAGCGCTCAGGCTTTCCAAGTTTTTTTGCACAACACCTCAATTTTGGATGAATTTGCAAGACTCATATGAAATACGTCAAGCATTACAAGCAGCAGGCGAGGATATTGATAAAATTTCTTCTTATACTTTAGACTCAACCTTTATAAGGCACTAACACCTCAATCCTCACTTATAAAGGCGAAAAATCTTTATGGAAAGTTAGCACTTCCGGCGCCAGCTGATTGGGATGCCAAAACGCCTCACCAGCAATTGATACAGCGGCAACTAGAAATCATTGCGCCCTCTGAGATTGAGCTTTTTAAAAACCCTGCGATTATATATCAGCTTATTGAATCCTATGGTGAGCGGGTCCTCTCTCCTCTTCTTGCCTTGCCCAAACCCATCAGAGAAGTTTTTGAGTCCGTTCTGGGGTGGATGGCTGCCCAGTATCTCAACCTTACCTCAACCCACAACTGTTGTTGAGCATCTCCACGTGAATGCGGTGCCGAGCTGTTGGGTGAGTATCTGATGTCTTATTTTTTTTTCAGTTCTATTGGAAGTTTTTTTAAATTCATTTCAGATTCTTTTAGTCCTTGGGCAGCGGCTTTTTTGTACCATTTTGCTGCATCTTTAAATTCACCAAGCTTATTATATAGGTTTCCAACGTTATGCTGAGCATATGGATTCCCTTTTTTTGCAAGAGGGAGGAATAATCCTAATGCTTTGTCTTCATGTGTCTCTTTTGAAGAAGGATCTATTGCTATTTTCTTATCTCTATAAAGACGCGCAATTTGATAGAGCGTTTCAACATCCTCCTCTTTTATTTCTCCATCAATGTAAAGGGATGCTAATTCATCACCAGCTGGCTCGTGGTTGTATTTTACGGCCTTTCCAAGACATGTTATTCGTTGCTGTTCATCATGAGTATGTAAAAATCCTTTAGACTCATAATCAATAGCTCGTGACTTGTGGGCCTGAGAAATTCTGAAGAAAAGACTGCCTAACCCTTTTTGATCGATTTTCATACCTTTTTCCTGGGCTCGCTCGTATAATCGAGCTACTCTTTCTAATGAAGAGTATGTCTCGGAGTCCTTTTCCCCATCTAATTGTTTCAGAAAAATAGATGCAAGCTGATAAATAGCTTCGCCCGACCAAGAAGAAAGAGCTTTTCTGCTATCAACATAGCCAGACAAGTACTTTAACTCTTTGTGATTAAGAGTTGTTAGGGCTTCAGGAGGAATCTCTTCGCCTTTGATCCCTTTCACGATCAAGGGGTGCCCTGAGGGTGAAATTACAACTCGAGCATCAGAAATTATCTTTGTCGATTTTTTCTTAAGACCAATTCCTCTCAGATGAAGCTCCTTTAACCGAGGAAGATGAGAAAGATCTAACGTAAGCTCCTTTTCAAAACTAGAAATAGATATAGGGACACTATGAGTGATTTCAAAAAACTCGATAGAAGCTGGCAGAGCCTTAAATAGGGAAATCAAGTCATTTTTCCCATGGATAAAACTTGCACTATTTTCAAGAGATAGCCGGATAAGAGAAGGGAAGAAACCTAAAATTTCTGTAAATTTAGAAGAAAAGGTAAAGTCACCATCCACAAATTTTAGAGTCTTGAGTTTCGAAAAAACTAAGCCCTTGGGAGGGCTCCAGAACATCCCAGAACTCGATAACGAGATAATATGAAGTTCTTCAAGTTGATGAGGCATATTTTTTAAAATGGGTCTATGTGGTGAGGAGGAATCCCTTAGAGCACACATTTTTAGGGTAGAAGGAGAATATTTTAATAATTCTGAATGCACTGTTCGTTCTCTACCACTTTGACAGTCCTTAGTTGGTGCTATTCTCAAACTTAACCCCACCAGATTACGTGGCAGCAAAACGGCAAGTACTGTGGCATCATCTAAAGACAGGGATGTTTCCTCAAGGCATAAGTGAGAAAAGGTATTGAGAAATCCAAAAAGTCTATGAAAGCTTCCTTTTTCCCATCCTCCAGTCCAATCCCCTGTAAGGGTTAGAGAGTTTACCTTTGGGAATGGATGGATTCTATGTTTTGCGAGAGATAAAAACAGGTCTGCTTTCGCTCCGTTGACGGTGAGGTTTACGCCCCTAACTATTTTATAAAACTTGTTAAACGAAGAGTGAAGATGAGACATTTTCTTAATCGTGGGTGAGTCTACGTACATTAAAATTGAATGAAGGGTGTTTTTTGGAAGTGTCGGTAGTTTAAGCTTCCTGGTTTTCTTTTCTAGCAAGGTATCTTTTCTAAGAATTTCTTCTTTTGACATTTTTTTTAACTTTAATTGAGTGCTTACATCTCCAAGTGTTATTCCTTCTTCCAAATATTTTTTTGCTTTATAAAATTCTTCTTCTCTAGAAGAATATTCTCTTTTTGCACACGTGCCGTTGCTAATATTTTCCTCATCTTTCTGCATTGCATTTACTGATAAGTTAAGGGTTGTTGTCAAAAGGAGTAAAAAGAAAAAAGAAAATTTACGCATTGCTTCACCTGTAAAAATTATTAAATTTTAAATTTCTGTTTATTCAAAATTTTATTGATTTTGTCGTTTTTGTTTTATAAACGTTTAATCAATAATAATGTTATTGGCAAGATTAATTTTGCAAAAGAGAATAACATCATGGATGAGGGAATTAAATGAATTGTAGGACTTCTTGAGGGATTGACGGAGCCATTGTCTCTTCCGGCGCAACCGACGAGTTTACTTGAATACCTCCACGTGAATGCGGTGCAGACAGGTGTGAGTAATTACGAATTTTCAAAATTAATAATAAATCTAAGAATGTTTTAATACATAATTTTTAAGTCCGATGGCTCGAACCTTTTCGTGAACTAAAAAGTCTATATCTCCAGGGGAGATAATTGTAATTTTTTCTAGTTTTAAATCCTCGAGGGCGGTATGTAAGGACCGAGTCATTTGTGGTGGATCTGTATATTTAAATTCAAATCCCATTCGTTGGCTACCTTTGACAATTAAAAGATCAAGTTCAGCTTTGTTTGCTGTTGCCCAAAAATAACAATCTTCAGGATCTGCTTCGTGAAAACGTATAATCTCCTCAAGAGCAAAACCTTCCCATGAGGCTCCAACTTTAGGATGCAATCCAATGTCTTCTGTGATGTTTAGGAGAGTTTGGAAGAGGCCGCTATCTCGAACATAGACTTTTGGAGATTTAATCTGTCGTTTCTTGATATTCTCAAACCACGGTTTTAAGGTTCTTATCATAAAAGATCCGTTGAGAAGATGAATATGCCGACGAATTGTCATATCTGATAAGTTTAAGGATCGCCCAAGTTCTGAGTAATTGATGATGTTACCATGATAATGAGCTAACATTGTCCATAAACGACGCATATCTTGGGGAGGCGTAGAAAATCCAAGATTTGGTAAGTCTCTTTCGAGAAAGGTAGAGATGTATGCTTTTCTCCATGCCCAACTTAACTCTATATCCTCTTGGAGAAAAGATTTTGGAAAACCTCCACGCTTCCACAAACGATTTTGATCATGACATTCAGAGAGTTGAAAAGGGGTTAATTCTATGTACCCAATTCTTCCTGCAAGCGTTTCAGAAGATTGATGAATAAGATCTCGAGAAGCACTACCAAGAATTAAATATCGACGGTGAGGATATCGATCTACTAGAACTCTTAAGTAAGGAAACAACTCAGGTTTTCTTTGTATTTCATCGATGATAATAAGCCCTTCTAAAGTTTCAAGGGTCAGCTTAGGATTTTCTAATTTTCCTAAATCAGTAGGATCTTCGAGATCAAAAACAAAGCATTTCTCATTAATCGTTTTGCGATAAAGCTCAGATAAAGTCGTTTTTCCGCACTGTCTAGGGCCTAAAAGAGCGCATACAGAATGGATTTAATGAACTTTTCTAATATCTTCTAGAAAGCGCTTCCTATCGATCATGTAATTTCCACTTTATAAGTTGAATTTGCATGAATATAGAGAAAATATTTGTTTCGTAAAGTTCTTTTTATGAAAATCTCAATGTGAGCATCGACCTTCATGGCAAGCGCGTGGTTCACGAGACGGCCGTTCCTTGTGTTTGAAGAAGTAAATTCAATCCACCATTTCAAAATGCACCTCAGGTGACAGGGTGCCCCGTATGCTTATGTGCGGAAATGTAACCATAAGTTTATCAGCGATATCTAGACTGACCAAATTATCCTTTAGATCGATAACAAGAGGCAGATCTCCTCTTTTTAAGGGAATTGTAAAATCCCGTGTTGTGCCGTCCCCAATGTGATTATGAGATAGATCAACTTTTTTGAGAGCTGGCATTCCAACAAGATATCCGACGAGATTAAAAAGATTACTTTCAATTTTATTGTGGGATAAATCCAATTCCTCGATTTCTGATGCGCTTAGAATTCTATGGAGAGTCTTAAGACAGCTTTTATCCATAGATGTGCCAGAAAGATCCAGGACTCTTAGATGAGGGATGGAGAAGAGAGCAATCATCCGGGCCCCTTCGATCCCTAAAGGATTTCGGGCCAAACTTAGATGGCGCAGAGAGTGAAAAGGGTTCTGATTACCATCAATAATCTCTCTGCCTTCCTCATCAAGCTCTATATTGTCAGAAAAAGCAGGATTAAAAAAACTCAAAGCATCTGGGAGGATATTGTTGTCAGAAAGGATTAAAGTGTGAATCGTTCCTCTTTTTAGGCCTTTAGCGAGGGCAGATAAACAAGAAAGGCGTGCATCCCCAAGATTATTACCTGAAAGAGCTAACTCCTTTACTTGGGTGTTCTCTAAAGCTAAAAACAATGGACCTATACCACCATCAAAATGTTCCATCTCGAGAGGGTCTATAGCTCCCATATATGTACCTGAGAGATCGAGTGCTTGAAGTCCAGTTAAGACAAATTCACGGAAGTTGGCGACTCCGCTAGAGCCAAGAGGGTTGCCCTCAAGCCTAAGAGCTATAATGTTCCGGAGAGGGTTTCCTTCTCCCTTCAATACGCTTAGACTTTCATTATCGATATTGTTCAGGGATAAATTCAAGACTTGAATAAGCGTTTCAGGAAGAACAGTAGCTAAAATTTGTAAGCCAGCTTTTTCTATGCAATTTCCTGGAATATCCAAATCGGTAACGGCGCTTCCTTTCAAAACTTCACATAACTCTCCCATTCCAACATCGTCTATTCCCGTGTTTGCAAGCTTTAATGAGGTGAGACTGCGAGGGAAACACCTCTTAAGATTCTGGAGGCCTGCAGCACCAAGGTCATTTCCGGAGAGATTCAACTCATCTAATTCTAGCTCGTTTAAACGATTAAAGGTGTCAGGGTAAGCCCCACGAAGGGCGTTGTGAGACACATCAAGTTTTCTTAAAGGACAGCGTTTGCCTGAAGTAGATAATAGACTTACTAGAAATCGCGATAAAAAACGGTCTGTCAAGCCGCTTGAACTTAGGTTGAGGCTGACAATATTTGTTTTGTTTATCTCTTTCGCCCACAAAAGAGCTGATAGATCCGCACCGCCTCCTAAACAGCGCAAACTTACGCTTGTCACGGGCTTGCATTCTAAAGCCCTAAACAACTGCCCAAACGCAGCTGGTTCTAGGAGATAGTCTCCAAAGTCAAGATTCGTCACCTCAGGAATTCTTTCTAAAATATTTTGGACGACTCTTGAATTGTTCCCGTGTAGGGCTGTGACGAGTTGACGGAGGACGAGGGGATCAACAGGTGCTTCAAGAGGTGCCGTTCGTAACAGATAATGAGGCGAAGGGAGGTCAGCAGGCCCTGCGGCTGCTACAGACTGTGATCGATGGCGGGCAATGCCAGTGCTATCCAGCTCACTTGTAGCACTACTTCTCCGCATGGCGAAAACCATATCGTTTCCTATTGTTGAGAAGACAAGGAGGAAAAATAGGATTTTACTATGAATAACAAAGGGAATTAGCGTATGAAGGCGCTTTAACACATGCATAAATCTTCCTAATTCTTGCTTAACTAAGAATGCTGGAGAGCACCTTTTTGTCAATAGAGATGTGACAAAAAGAAAGCTAAAAAAATGAGGGAAAAGCCAGTTCCCTCAGCGCTCCAACAGATCTTCTCAAAAGTGAGAGAGAGAGAACCAACTCGCCCAAAAGCTCATGGATTCAGTTTATAAATGTATATCTACCGCTGACCTTTGAAATAATCTCCGAGTAAGAGAGTAAGAATGATGTTGGCCCAGACAAACAGGATTAAATTCTCACGAATGTAGGCCCATGTGGTGTGGGCCTTTTGCTGAGCATGTGGTTGAGCATGTAAGTGAGGAATAGGTTCCTCTTCTCCCATCCATGATTTCACCTTATTTCTTGCCGCAAGAGCAAGAGTACTGCCAGCCATGCTTCCCCCCATGGAAATGGCAAGAGTTGTGGGCGTAATGACCGCTCCTTGCGCAAGGGAGACAGCGACAGCTGCTGTGTTCCCGATGGCTGAGGAGATGGGGGCGTCTAAGCCAAGTGAGTTCAAGCCTAGATTTATCCCTAAGCCTGTAAGAGTAGGAAGGTATGAGGAGGTCATATAGAAGGTCATCCCGAGTTGAGCAATAGATCGCGCAACATTGGCTGTGCGTCTTGAAACCCCGCCCTTCCTTAAGAGGTCATTGAGCACCTCAGGAACAATCGTCATGATAGCCCCACGTTTGACACTTGCGGTGAAGAGGTCGAGAAGGGAGGGGCGGAGGTCTATGATATCTTCTTCTCCTTCCACGGAAGGAAGAGAAGGCTTTTTATAAGAGATGAGACTTGTTTCTTTAATCTCGGGCCTATAGGAAACGAGGGCGTTTTGGTTTGGATCGGCAGATTTCCCCACCACAGCAGCCGAATCTCCCATCGCGAGCAAGGACCTTTGTGAAAGAAGGAGAGGGTTTGGTTGAATTCCACTGCACTGAACCGCCTTTGTATCCACCTGCACTGGTGTTCCAAAACAACGATTTGCTTCACAAGCTTGTTGAATTTGAGCCGAATAGAGTCCTTGTAACTGTTGAGCTGCAGGGCCCCAAGAAATACCTGTAAAATTGTTACCTTGAAGATTAACGGTTTGAAGGTTAGAGCAAATTAAGGGAGGAAGAGCGTTCAAGATGCTCTGGGCACCCATTCTGCCTATAAAATTATCTGAAACATCCAAAGTTTGAAGCTGGGTCAAAAAAGGAAGACTGTTTCCTATTGCAGTGGTTCCGTTATTTGAATTGCCCATACGATTATTCGAAAACTTCAAGGTTTGAAGTTTGGAGAGAAATCGCAATCCCTCTCCAATGGCAATAATTCCCTCGTCTCGAAAAAGGCCTATCATATTATTTGAAAGATCCAAGATTTGGAGGAGAGAAGTGTAGCGCAGTCCTTTTCCTATGGCAATGATTCCCTCAGTCATCATATTATTCGAAAGGTCCAAGGTTTTAAGTCGAGGAAGATATTGCAATGCCTCTCCGATGAGAATGGTTCCATTGCCTGTGTTAAGCCCTATCCCATTATCTGAAAGGTCCAAAACTTGAAGTTTGGAGAGGTAGTGCAGTCCCTCTCCTATAGCAACCGCATCTATCCCATTCCCTGAAAGGTCCAGAGTTTGAAGCTGGGGAAGGTATTGTAGTCCCTCTCCAATAGCCATTGTTTGCTTCTCGCCACCTATAAGATTATTTGAAAGGTTCAAGGTTTGAAGACTAGAAAACCTCGCCATTCCTTTAAAAAGAAGTGTTACAACCTCTGATGACGGATCTGGAAAGTTTCCAGAAAGATTAATAGCCGTGGTGCTGTTAGGAAGAGAATTTAAATAAGAGTGCACATCCTCTGAGGTGCGTAGAGCATAAATATCTGTGTCACTGTTTCGCTGATTCCAAAACTTCCGTAACGCAGCAAGCTGTGAAGCAGCAGCTTTCTTGACTTGCTGCACATAAAGACTCTTTAGAGATTGAAGGTCAACAATGGAGGACACTAACTTTGCAAAGCCTGCGGAAATAAAATTCTGTGAAAAATCCAAGGTCTGAAGTTGGGTAAGGTATGGAAGACTTTCTCCAATGGCAACTGTTCCATTGTCTCCAGTATAACCTATCTTATTCAATGAAAGGTCTAAGGTTTGAAGCGCAGTGAGGTATTTCAGATTCTCTCCTATAGCAATCGTTCCGTGGTCTGCTGTATACTCTATCCCATTACCTGAAAGATCCAATCTTTGGAGCTGAGTGAGGTATCGCAGTCCCTTTCCTATGGCAATGATTCCCTTGTCTTCAACAAAGCCCATCCCATTATCTGAAAGATTTAAGATTTTAAGCCTGGTAAGATATTGTAAATTCTCTCCTATAGCAATCATTCCGTTGTCTGCTGTAAACCCTATCACATTATCTGAAAGATCCAAGATTTGGAGGAGAGTGAGGTATCGCAGTCCCTTTCCTATGGCAATGATTCCCTTACCTATCGCATTATTTGAAAGGCCCAGCATTTGAAGTTGAGTGAGAGAAGGAATACTCTCTCCAATGGCAACCGTTCCGTTGTCTCCCTTTTTGCCTATCAAATTATTTGAAAGATCCAAAGTTTGAAGCTGGGGGAGGAAACGAAGATTTTCTCCAATGGCAACCGTTCCCTTGTGTGCTGTATTACCTATCGTGTTCTCTGAAAAATCCAAAATTTGAAGCTGTGGAAGAGAAGGAAGCCCCTGCCCAAGAACAAGAGTTGGTCCGTCAGATAGTTCCCCTATCGCGTTCCCCGACATATTCAGATATCTAACCCCCCCTCCAGGAGGAGCAGCCTGTTGAGTTGCATTGAGGGCTGCCATCAAAGCTGCCATACCGGATTCAGTATTAATAGTGTTGCCACTCAAATCAAACTCAGTCAGGTGAATGGTGGGTTGATAAGTTCTGAGACCCATGATAAGAGCCGCAACCTGTTCTCCCGTGGCGCTTGCGCCTGAAAGGTTGAAAAGGGTAAAGCTTGGGTCCAACTTAAAGTTGGGCATGAGGCTAACAAGTGTTTGGGCGGGTTGACCTGGCACTTTGTTGAAGATGGAGAGATAGGCATTAAAGCAAGCCTGGTTATAAAGGCTGTATCCTCCTGAAGGTTGCATGGCGGCGTTAAACCCCTGCTGCAGAGGCTTAGGGCATTTGAGGTAGTCGATAATTTGTTGGACGATTTCAACGTATAGATAGATCTGAAGAGCAAGCTTTGCGGCTTTAAAGAGGCCCCAGGCTGCAGCATTGGCTTTGCCATTGAAATCCCCCATGGCCCATCTCAGGTAGTTGGCATACAGGTTGTGGATTGCGCCTTTGAAGCCTGCCTTCCATAGGCCAGGGTTTTGGCTGCGGAGTTCTTCAAGCGCTTGGAACTTCTCAGTAAGGAGGGTGTTCTTGTAGGCTGTGCCATGGGTTCTCTCTACAAGATCTAACTGATTTAAGGACGTTCCTACGGCAACTCTTTGGAGTCCACTGAGACCAGAAAGTTTTGCATACCCTGTAGCATTTCGGGTGAATTTGATAAGAGCTTCTAAGGCTGCTTCTCTTTGAGGTATGGTAAGCCTTCCATCTAAGAGTAATCCATAGACAAGATCCCCCACATCACCATCCATCTTTGGGAAAGGAAAGAGCCATCTGATCTTATCGCTCCATAACCCACTCCACCATCCTTGTCGTGGATGATTGAACTCACCTATGGCCTCGGTTGTTTCTCCAAAGGTGTCTGGGGTTTCGTTTCTCGCGTTCCACAGAATGCGGACCACGTTTCCAATTCCCCAGATAAGGGGCATAGCAAAAAAAGCAAGAAAATAGGGAGCGTTTTCAGGATTTTGCACAAGAACAGAGAGGGCGCCCCTGATGCTCTGCTCATCTCCATTCCACCATATGCTTATAATGCCTATGGGGTTAAAGTCTTTATGCCCCGCAAGTTGTTGATAGAGTTGATAATCCATGAGAGCGTTAAGCGTAAGAGCAAGGGGTTGAAAGATCATGTATTCAAACCCAACACGAAAAGCTGTAATAGCGCAAGCAACTTTAAAACCCGATTTTAAAGGAATTCCTTGTCCCTCCACCCACAGAGGTTTTGACTTACAGCACCCCTTGGGGGATCCTTTTCTGAGAGTGAGGGCATAAAAAATCTTCTCAAACATGTGATCCAAATAAATCCAGGGGCGAAAACATCTGCGTCCTTCGATGGATTGAAGAGTCTGTTCTGCTTGAGCTAAATCAATATCACTTCTTCCCTGGAGAAGGGCGAGGGCTTCGAGTTCATCTTCACTGCCTTCTGGAAACTCCACGGCAACAAAATCTCTTAACTCACTATCTGTCCTTAGCCGAGAAGGACGGTCTCCTTCTTGAATGGATCCATAAAGAGAAGGGGGAAGATGGCTTTCTCGACGGGACCTTAAGAGCGACGTTTCCTCTGTTAGAGTTTCTGATCTATCTTCATTTAGAGAAAAGGGACCTGCAAGTTCAGAGGGAGCAAGCGTTCTTGGTCCTGACGATGTTCCAGAAGCGAAAAGGGTTCCTTCTGTGGATATCAAGAAATGTAAGCCAGGTTCAGCAGCTGTTTCTTCCTTAGTAGAAGACCTAGAGCGGGAATAAGCTGAGAACTCTCCATCTGCTAGAGCTTTTGCAGGGGGGATCTTTGGAAGAGAAGGAATGACCACATCTCTCCCTTCAATAATTGCTTGAATCTTAGAAGCCACATCGTCAAAAGGAATGTGATCCAAAACAGGGGAAGCAGGAAGAACAGCTAAGGAAACAAGAGGAGCAGATTGCTGAGACAAATCCTCCAAAGCCATTGCCCCAAGTGAGCCCGCAACAAAGGATAAGACAGGAGTTCCTGTTCTTTCTGTATCTTCTCTACCTGTGGGAACAATGGGTATAGGGGCGGCAGTAATAGCACCGGGAACTCCCTGGGACGGAAGAAGTTCAGGGACAGAGGGACGTCTTTGAAGAGGAAGATGGTGGGAGATGTCAGTCTTGTTCAGCTCACTTGTAGCTCTCCCTCGCATCATGGCAAAAGCCATATCATTTCCTACTATTGAGAAGATTATGAGATAGCACAGGATTTTTTTGAGAAGAGAAATGAGAGTTAACTTAAGAATACTCTCTTTAAATAAGCACATGAAAAAATTATCTATTCGTTCTTTTAAGGAGAGAGCACACGTGTATATCTTCTCCTTTCCTATATCAAACATGCGCTTTCCTTAGGAATTTATCTGAAATACCTGGTTCCTAAGGTCTGCTTACACGTAAAGAAAGGTTTATGCATATGAGGAAACGATACCTATACCGAGAGATAGGTACAAAATACCTAGATGTGAGAAAGAAAGGCTTATAACAATCGTAGACCGATTTGCAGATTTCAGGTGAATCTTCTTAAGCCTAGTTTTGCATATATGTTTTGAAAGGATCTCTATAAATTAGAGAGGTTATCGCGGTGAAGAGCTCTCTCCTTTGAACTTTTTATCCCATTTAGTGAGGAGTTTAAGGCATCGAACTTGGTCAGGATGGGGTGTAAGTTTATAGATTTTTAGCGCTCGGTAAAGAGCAGTCTCAGACTTCTTTAATGAGCCACTTAGGGCATAGAGATCTCCAATATTCACTAAAACACGTGCGGTTTCGAGGTGGTTTTTACCATAATACAATTCATGAGAGGCAAGACTCTCTTCAAGTACCCTCTGGGCTTCTGAAAATAGGCCCATGTTTTTATACGTATTTCCTAAATGTAATAATACCCATGCAACTTCAGGATGAGTCTCAGAGTAATGATTCCTATGAACAGCAAGGCTCTTTTCTAAAAGATTCTTTGCTTCTGTGTAATTACCTAAGTCATTGTAAAGTTGCGCTAAGTAGGAAAGGACCCAGGCAATGTCAATGTGATCTGGCTCCAGGTTTTTTTGATAAATAGCAAGGCTCTGTTGCGTCAGCTCTTTTGCCTTTTCAAAATCTCCAAGCTCTTTCTCAACATGTCCTATTTCGGTAAGAACGCGAGCTAAACGAAGATGGTCATGAGAAAGCTTAGTTCGATAGATAAAAAGGCTTTCTTCCAATATAGCTTTTGCTTGAACATAATGACCAAGTTCTTTGTGAACGACTCCTAAGTACAATAAGGCCCGCGCTACATTCGGGCTATTTTCTTCTCGAACGTGCGCATATTTGCTCAAGCTACGTTCAAGAAGCTCCCTTGATGTTTGATAATCGCCAAGAAGTCGATAGATGTCTCCTAAGTTTAATAAAGCTCTTCCTATCTCTTCTGGGTTTGTGATACCTGCTGTTTGATAAATATTTAAAGCTTCTTCGATCAAGAGCTTAGCTTTTTCCCGATCTCCTAACTTCTTAGTGGCAATACCCAAATGAACGAGTACCTTGGCCTTTAAGTAATCATTAGGAAGTGCCGACTTTTCTAAATTTAATAAGCTCTTTTTAAGATTATTCAACGCTTTTTCATAATAATTTAAATGAATATAAATATAACCTTTCGTTGCATACATAGACGCTTTCATCGAGTCTGTTACCCAACTCCCATGAGAGAGAAAAATTTTATAATGCATAATAAGCAGTTTTAATTTTTCGAGAGATCCTTGTTTAAAAGCAGACTCGGTATATTGTTCAAGAGTACGTATAAAAGATAAAAGGAGATCTTGATTTGTGTTTAAGTTAAAGATTTTTGTAAAATATATTAAAAATGCTTCCTGAACATCTCGATGAAAAGAAAATGTTGGAACCCCATTTTTAGAGAAAAGGGTATGTTCAATAAGAGAATATTTTTGAAGGTTGTGAATAAAACTCTCGACCATTAGCTCTTGTTTATAAGATTTCAACAAATCTATAGGAATGCCTTGCGCATTAAGTAAGCTTATAAAAAATAAAAGCTCGCCAAATTCTTTATTGGTTTGTAAAAGTTTTTCTAGGGATAGCATAACAATATTGTATCGTACTTTGGTATAATCTCCTGTTTCTGCTAAAATACTTTCCTGCAATTTTGAAAAATCATCATTGTATGAATGAAGTTTTTCTAAGTAATTCGCATAGGATACCTTTGTGGTTTTAATGTAATAAGCAGCTACAGAGACATCTAAAGGAAATGAAGGGAGTTGTTCTAAAAAAGCTTTCGTTTCTTCTTGTGATGAATGGTTCTCAAATGGAGTCTCGTCTTGATTTAGAATCTTATTGAAAAGATTGAACTTTTCATCTGAAGTCAACTCATTTATAGGGAACGAAGCGGTCACATACTTGTGATTTCTGACGTTACTATCCCGCGTCGTAATGAGAACTTTTCCTTTGCCTGAAATAAGAGGATCTTGTGGAAAATATTTTTGGATTTCTACGAGATTTTCTACGTTGTCATAAAGTAAAAGCCAATGAGGATGAGTCTTTAGATTTTCTTTTACAAATTGAATCAGTTTTTCTTTTTTCTCATCAAAGTTCCCTATTTTTTTTAAATTTTCTAATTCGCATCTTGTCTTATCTGTATGCGCCAGTCTTTCAGCAAGGCGTTCAAAAGAATGAAAAATATTTGGGGCTGTCCTAGATAAC
>JAFECQ010000029.1 GCA_018242065.1 Pseudomonadota bacterium
TCTCTCAAATTTCTCTTTCGCCATTTTTATCTCCGTTCTCTACGTATTTACTATTTAGATTTTACTTCATCAGCAATATGCTGAGGGACTTGTTCATAATGATCAAACTGCATTGTAAATTGAGCACGTCCCTGACTCATTGAGCGCAAGGTATTTACATACCCAAACATCGATGCCAAGGGCACAAAAGCTTCAACAACACGTGCGTTTCCACGTTGATCCATACCTGAAACTTGTCCTCGCCGACTATTCAAGTCTCCAATAATATCACCCATATACTCCTCTGGCGTCACAACTTCAACCTTCATGATTGGCTCAAGCAATCTTGGGTCAGCTTTTGGAACGCCTTCACGAAAGGCAGCTCTCGCAGCGATTTCGAATGCAAGAACACTCGAGTCAACATCATGGTAAGCGCCATCATAAAGGGTTACCTTGTAATCAATCATGGGGAATCCAGCAATAACACCAGCTTCACTGGCTTGCAAGAGTCCCTTTTCAACACCTGGAATATATTCTTTAGGAACTGCACCTCCCACGATAGAGTTGATGAAGGAATAGCCTTCACCAGGTTCCAACGGCTCGAAACGAAGCTTGATGCGTGCAAATTGACCTGCTCCACCCGTTTGCTTCTTGTGGGTATAATCAACTTCAGCTTTTTTCGTAATCGTTTCACGATAAGCCACTTGAGGGGCCCCTACATTGGCCTCAACTTTAAACTCACGACGCATACGGTCCACGATAATATCAAGGTGAAGTTCACCCATTCCCTTAATAATGGTTTGTCCAGATTCATAATCTGTTGTCACTCGGAAAGATGGATCTTCAGCTGCAAGTCGTGACAAAGCAAGACCCATTTTTTCTTGGTCCGCTTTTGTTTTTGGTTCAACCGCAACTTCAATCACGGGCTCT
This sequence comes from Pseudomonadota bacterium, assembly GCA_018242065.1. Classification (GTDB taxonomy): domain Bacteria; phylum Pseudomonadota; class Alphaproteobacteria; order UBA9655; family UBA9655; genus UBA9655. Next base: position 910 of record JAFECQ010000029.1, read on the forward strand.
GGGAAAACCATACGTTCAAGAATAATTTGCTTCACAGGGTCACAAATCGTATCTCCCGTTGTGGTATCTTTCAGCCCACACAGAGCCACAATGTCCCCCGCGCGCGCTTCTTTAATATCTTCACGAGAATTCGCATGCATCAAAAGCATACGACCCACACGTTCTTTTTCATCTTTAACCGAGTTCAAAACATATGAACCTGAGTTCAGAATGCCAGAATAAATACGAACGAATGTCAAAGACCCAACGAAAGGATCAGTCATAATCTTAAAGGCTAAACCACAGAATGGCTCTTCATCAGAAGGATTACGAATAAGTTCCTTATCCCCCTCGACCGTCTCTCCTTTAACAGCTCCAATATCCAGAGGCGAAGGAAGGAAATCAACAACTGCATCTAGAAGAGGCTGAACACCCTTGTTTTTAAAGGCAGAACCACACAAGACGGGGACAAATTTTGCACCCACAGTTCCCTTACGAATACATTTTTTCAATGTTTCAATGCTTGGCTCTTCACCATTAAGATAGGCTTCGAGCGCATGGTCATCTTGCTCAACAGCTGTTTCCACAAGCCGCGCCCGGTATTCGTGCGCCTTTTCTTTTAGGTCAGCTGGAATTTCTTCAATAACATACTCGGCTCCCATTGTTTCATCTTTCCAACGGATAGCCTTCATTTGAATAAGGTCTACAATCCCAACGAAATCAGCTTCTGACCCGATAGGCAAGTGAATGACAAGAGGAACCGCCCCAAGCCGGTCAATAATCATATCAACTGTACGAAAGAAATTCGCACCAATACGATCCATTTTATTTACAAAACAGATCCGAGGGACATGATATTTATCAGCCTGACGCCAAACGGTTTCAGATTGAGGCTCAACACCAGCAACGCTGTCAAAGACAGCAACCGCACCATCGAGTACACGAAGTGAGCGCTCAACTTCAATCGTAAAGTCAACGTGACCTGGTGTGTCAATGATATTAATACGGTGATTATTCCAAAAGCATGTTGTCGCAGCCGAGGTAATGGTAATGCCGCGCTCTTGCTCTTGCTCCATCCAATCCATGGTAGCAGCGCCTTCATGGACTTCACCTATTTTGTGAGACTTACCTGTATAGTAAAGAACGCGCTCAGTGGTTGTTGTTTTCCCAGCATCAATATGGGCCATAATGCCTATATTGCGATACATCTCAAGGGGGGTTTGTCGTGCCATTCTAACTTTCTTTCCTTACCATCTAAAGTGAGAGAAGGCTTTGTTCGCATCTGCCATCTTGTGCGTGTCCTCACGCTTTTTGACAGCAGCTCCTCTATTGTTAGAGGCATCCATAATTTCAGCAGCAAGGCGCCCCGTCATTGTGGTTTCAGAGCGATTCCGCGCACTGCTAATGATCCAGCGAATTCCCAAAGCTTGAGCCCGTTCGGACCTTACTTCTACAGGAACCTGATAAGTCGCACCACCCACACGCCTTGAACGAACCTCAACAGAAGGCTTTACATTCTCAAGCGCATCGTGAAAAACTTGTAAAGAATCTTGAGCCGCCTTTGTCTTAATCTGATCCAAGGCCCCATACACGATTCGCTCAGCCACGGAGCGTTTGCCCTGATACATAAGACAGCTCATAAACTTTGAAACAACCACATCGCCATACTTTGCGTCCGGCATGACAGGTCTTTTTTCGGCAGCGTGCCTTCTTGACATTTCTCTCTTCTCCTACTTCGGACGCTTTGCGCCATATTTGGAACGACTTTGACGACGTTTTTGAACGCCCTGAGTATCGAGCGTACCACGGATAATATGATATCGAACACCCGGCAAGTCGCGTACACGGCCCCCACGAATCAGAACAACAGAGTGCTCTTGTAGGTTATGCCCTTCACCCGGGATATATCCCGTCACTTCATAACCATTTGTCAGTCGGATACGAGCCACTTTACGCAAAGCTGAGTTTGGCTTCTTTGGTGTGGTCGTCATCACCCTGGTACATACACCACGCTTTTGAGGATTGCCTTGAAGCGCTGGAACCGTATTCCTTACTTCCTTATCCTGGCGTGGCTTTCTGATCAACTGATTAATCGTCGGCATTAAAACCGTTTCCTTTCAAATTTATAAATATCCATAACTGCGTTAAAAAAAGGGCGTAAGCTTCAGTGGCCCCTCTCGACAAAACGCAATTTCTTTTAGCCAATCTTCCGAGCCGCGTCTAGACTGTTTGTCTACCACCAACCCTTTAATGACGGTCGAATCTTAATCAGGCTTAAATAAAGAGTCAAGCATTCTCTTCAAAATTCTAAGCTTTTTCTCCGAATCATTTGAAGTGATTCTCGCCTTAAAATTTACTGTTGTATGAAAAACATAAAACCAAAGGCTTTGCAAGCTTTTCGTTTAAATAATTCAATAGAAGATGGCGTAAAATTTGAATCGAGAAACACTTAGATCCCGGGTATCAAAAAATCCTAAACCTCTCAATGCTTGAGAAGGATTTCTTGCTCCCGGGATCCAGGATTCTTTAAATCTTAGCTAGTGCGTTTATTTCTTTTTCGATGGTACGTTTGTCATACCGGAATTAGCGATGCAATTTTGATTAAATGAAGACGTTTCCTGAGGAGACACACAAACACATTGTGAAATTGATTGACATTCGACTAAGTCATTCCCTGCTGGGCAACCAGAACAATTGTCTCTACTAGGGAGGTATTTACCGAGAAAAGGGCTAGTATAAGTACTGCCTTGCCCACAACAGAAATATTTCTCCTGGGCCTTTACATGGTTTGCATTCATAAAAATTGCACAGAACAACAAAGCTAAAAGAAAGTTCTTTGTTAATTGACGTGTTGTCATTTTCACCTCCAAGAAATTATTTTTATTGTCTTACTATGGCTTTCAAAGGTTGAAAAAAAGTTAATTTTGAACAAACGCCAGAGAGTTATAAGCTTACTTGCTACCCGAAACCAAACAGCGCTTGAGTCAAAGAATTTATGGATCCCGGATACTAAAAAACTCATATGCTCATTATATTCGCATTGAGTTTCTAAGTCCCGGGATGACGCGACTTATAATAAATAGGAGAAGTCGTCATCCCGGGAGCTAGGAAATCTTCGCCCTTTAGGACGTTAGGTTTCCTTGCTACCCGGGACCCAATATTCTTTAAACTCTAAAAGTCATATCCAATGCGGACAAGGGCTTCACCAGAGTTCTCGCCACTAAAGACCTGGCCACTAACGTTACCAATAATATAAGTTCCGTTCTCAAGCTGCGCCGTTAAGGATACGCCAGGTGCAAATTGATTCCGCACTTTGTTATCACCAACCACGCTTAACGTCTGGGGTTGGCCCACAAGCCCCCCTCTCACATTCTTATGACCTAGAGGTTGCTTACGCACATAGGCCAACTGCACAGCTGGACGAATCAGCATGTCTCTGCACACAAAGGTCCGATAAAGCTGGGTTCCAACAGCTCCGCGGATAAACGGAGATGTCTTGGATTTGATCCTAAAGTTTAAGCTTTGCGCCCCTTTTTCTCTGAACCCATGCTCATGCACAACCATATAGCTGGCATCGATATAAGGTTGCACCGTCATCATCGGTAAGCCCCACGCATATCCAATTTCCGTATCAACAGAGAACTGATTGCCATGGTGACCTTCTTTCGCTCTGCGATTGATGTTCGCAAATTGAATCTTACGGGTCGAATGGAACCGATCTTGACCTGCGATCACTTGTCCATCCACATAAAGACCCATGTCGCTCATCCATGTCCCATAGACACCTCCGTAATAGCTCTTCATACGGCCATGACCACGGCTGTGCTTCCAGTTAAAGGGTGTTGTTGACATCCCTCCAAAGAGTCCCACAAAGACGTTCTTCACAATCTGATGGTCGCCTCCGATGCTAAGGCCTCCTGTCTGACTCCGCAGACCTACGTTTCCATGAGAGCTATTCTTTTCATGAATCTGACCATAGGATTGGAACCAGGTTGAGGAATCCCCAAACCTGATTCTTTGACTTCCTGGCATGCCGGAGCCTTCTGTTCCATGGGGAGCCATAAAGCCAAGACTGGCTTTCCTTAAACCAGAAGGACTTGAAGCATTTGCAAAATTAAAGCCCTTAGAGAGGGTATCGTTTACAAGCTGACGAAATGAGGCTGCGCGCTTCAAAGGAACGCCTTCTAATTCTTTCAATTCAACTTCAACACGATGGGTCTCCCTCAAGTATTGTTGCTGGGATTGGACGGTCCTGCTGACAAGTTCATTGTTTGTGAAGGACAACATCCCCAATTCTCGATATTGAGACGGTTGAATTTGACTAAAGGCGTGCTTCGTACCCGCGACGTCCCCTACATCAAGCAGACCATCTAGAAGTTTGATAATTCCCTCTAAATCACTGCCAGGCACCGTTGAATTGGCGAACGTATCAAAGTACCGCGCTGTTCGAGCAGCATTACTTGTGTTCGTAGGTCCAAATGCATCTCCAAAATCCTGCAGGTTATTAATCGTAATGTTCACAGCATTTGCTAAATATTGAACCGTATACTTCAAGCGACTGAGAGAGGTTAAATTCGCAAACGCCCCACCCACGCCACCATTGGCGGTTAAGATCGTAAAAGTTTGATTCTTAAATTGACTCAAATTTGTACCGCTTACTTGTAAGGTTCCTGCTAAGCTTGCTGCTCCACCAACGGCGATCAAATCAGTTGCCCCGCTGCCATCAATTTCAGCTTGATAGGTTGCTGTTGGCGTCATGGTAAAAGTCGTCGCAACAGTTATCTTTCCAATCGAATTACCGGGTGCAACTATTCCGTTCACAGCCAAAGAATTCATATTACCGTTACCCATAATCGTCGCGCCTTGAGCAACAAAAACTTCACTATTCGGCAAGCTCCCATTCAGAGCGAATGTTCCTTGATTAACGCTTGTTGTTCCATCATAGGGTTGAGTGCCCGTCATGGTCAGTTTTCCGCCTGGCGCATTCACCTTCACATTTCCTGCCCCTGTGATACTTCCTCCATAGGTGACGCTTTGACCAGGCGCAAGGTTAAAGTCAAGAGCAGCATTCGGAGAGACCGCAATCTTATTCGGCGTCGTTTGGGTGAAAGCAAGCTCTCCTTGAGCAATCGTCGTCGTCCCTGCAAAGTTTGCAAAGTTACCTGTCATGGTCAATATACCAGGACCTGTTTTTATCAAATTACCCGCACCCCCAATTTGACCCCCAAATGTACCGTTAGGAATTTGGTTAAATACAAGGGTTGCGTTGTTTTGAATGTTTACATTTAATAAATTACTTGGCGTTACAGTAAGGGTTCCTTGATTGTTAATGATCGTGGGAGGGGGAGCTCCTGCTCCACTCGTCATAGCGTTTGTAAGTGTCAAGTTGCCTGCACCCTGTTTAACGAAGGTTCCTCCCCCAGAGATCAATCCCCCATATGTTCCATCCGTTATTTGATTAAACACAAGCGTTCCTGTATTGAGAAAGCCTGCTGCATTTAGGGTCGACGTGTTCCCTGTAAGAGTCCCAACGAAATTTTGAATTTGTCCAAACGTATTAGCTGGGTTTGTAAGCGTGAGGTTTCCTGCACCAAACTTTCGAAAAGTTCCCGTACCTGTAATCGCCCCTCCAAAGGAGGCATCCGTTGTTTGATTAAATGCGAGCACCGCATTGTTAACAATTGTGGGAGTGTTTAAACTTGCCACGTTTCCCGTTAGAGTTCCTTGCGTAACTGTAATACCCCCATTGAAAGCATTTGCCGCATTTGTAAGCGTAAGATTCCCAGCGCCTATCTTTTGAAAGGTTCCTTGACTGTTAATCGATGAAGCATAAGTATCATTCGTTGTTTGATTAAACACAAGGTGAGCGCCGGGGCTATTATTAATTCCAGTGGCCGAATTCAAGCTTTTTGCATTTCCCGTAAGGGTTCCCGTTCCATTTAAGATGAAATTAAAATTGTTGCCGGCGTTTGTAAGCCTAAGATTCCCGGCTCCTTGCTTTTCAAAAAAGCCCCCTCCTGTAATAGCACCCGCAAACGTCGCGTCTGTTGCTTGATTGAATCTAAGATTCGAATTGTTAATAATTGAAGTCGTATTTAAACTTGCTGCATTTCCAACAAGACCACCTTGCGTAATTGTGATGCTGCCAAAGCTATTCAATGCATTCGTAAGCGTCAATGTGCCCGCGCCCTTTTTTTCAAAAGCACCTGAACCTCCAAATTGGCCACCAAAACTTGCGTTTGTTGTTTGATCAAAGACAGTCTTAGCGGGAGCAAGTGTACCAATCGCACCCGCATTTAAGCTTGCGGCGTTCCCGGTTAGAGTTCCGCCAAAATTTCCAATGATAGCAATAACATTGGCTGGGTTTGTAAGCGTAAGATTTCCTGCACCCACTTTATTAAAGGCGCCCGCGGCACTCGCAATCAGTCCTCCAAAAGTCGCGTCCGTGACTTGATCAAAGGTGAGAATTGCACTGACAGTGTTGTTAATGACAGGAGCATTTAAACTTGCTGCGTTTCCAATGAGAGTACCTTGTGTAACTGTAATGGCGCTGAAAGTATTTGCCGCATTTGTAAGCCTGAGCGCGTCAGTACCTATCTTTTGAAAGGTTCCTGCCCCTGTAATAGCTCCCGCAAAAGTTCCAGCAGTTCCTTGGTTAAATACAAGGGCTGCATTATTAGCAATAGTTGGCGTATTTAAGCTCCCCGTATCTCCGATAAGAACTCCAGCGTTATGCGTAATCCCTCCCCCAATATTATTGCCTTGATTAGAAAGCGTAAGTCTCCCCGCTCCCAGCTTTTGGAAAGTTCCTGGCCCTGTGATAGCGCCTGCAAACGTCGCGTCTGTTACTTGATCAAATCTAAGATCTGAATTGTTAATAATTGAAGACGTATTTAAACTTGCCGCGTTTCCCTGAAGAATACCTTGTGTAATTGTGATGCTGCCAAGACTATTCAATGCATTTGTTAGCGTTAATCCACCCACACCTTTCTTCTCGAAAGGACCTGAACCGCCAAATTGGCCAGCAAAACTTGCGTTCGTAACTTGATCAAAGACAATTTTACCGGAACCGGCCGTAAATATCGTTGCTGCATTTAAACTGCTTGCATTTCCCGTAAGGGTTCCCTGGCTAATAAACATAGTATTAAACGCATTGGCTGCATTCGTAAGGGTGAGATTTCCAGCACCAATTTTAGCAAGATTACCTCCACCCGTGATAGAGCCAGCGTATGTTGCATCAGTTGTTTGGAGAAAGCCAACTCCTCCCGGCGTAGCAAGAGGATTGTTGATAGGATTATTATTGAAGCTCGCCGCATTTCCAAAAAGTGCTGTACCCGGAAGAATATTAATATTACCCGTAAACGTATTATTTCCCGTTAAGACAACGCCAATTCCCCCGATATTAAGGGTTGCGCCAGGGCCACCGCTAATATCCCCTTGATAGATAAAAAGGTTAGCGCTAGTCAGCGGACTATTACCGATCAAGGTTCCTGTCGTCAAAGTCATAGGCATCGTAAGAGTGGTGGAGGCCGTATCCGTGATGGAGCCACCATTTAAAACGATAGAGTTTGCACTCAATGTTCCGCCTGGATTAATGGTGACATCTCCTCCTGCAAAAAGGGATAGAGCGTTCTGAACTTGCAGATTGAATCCATTATTGAGCGTTAAGGCTTGGTTTAAAGGAAGCTGCATCAACTTAGATGTACCAGGCAATGTCCATTCCGCAGGATCAAACCATTCTTCAACATTATTCGCAACAGTAGATGAAATATAAATTTTACCAGTTGTTGGTTCAATAGTGATTTCATTAGGCGTTGCTCCTTGCGTTGCAAATTGAGAAAGGTAGCCTCCTGCCGCATTAAAAATCTGAACACGATTGTTACCTGCATCTACAACATAAACCCCCTGTTGCCCTTGATCAATTCCTTGAGGAGAAACAAATTGACCGTTACCTGGTCCCGTGCCCCCAAACGTACCCGTCAAAGCACCTGTTGAATCAAAAATACGTACATTATTTTGAGCGGGAGCGAAATCGGTTACATACCTCGTTCCCGCACCCGTAACCAGAACACCTCTCGGCGTCGTAAGAGTGCCTACCCCAAATTGAGAAATAAAGACACCGGCTGAGGTAAGAGCCTGTACCCGCGAATTATTAGAATCAGCGACATAAACATTTCCACCTGAATCAATATCCATACCGGTAGGACCCAAAAATTGTCCTGGACCAACCCCAAAAGATCCAAATTGAGAGAGATAGTTTCCGAGTGAATCAAAAGTTTGAACACGACCATTATTACTATCTACAACATAGAGATTTCCACCCGCTCCAAATGAAGCCCCCACAGGAGACCCAAATTGCCCATTTCCAGCTCCAGGCGTTCCAAACTGTGATTGATATGTACCCAACGTATCAAATACTTGAACACGATTATTAAAGGAATCTACGATATATAAGTTTCTTGTCGTTGGATCGATTGCGATAGCTTGTGGGCTATTAAATTGGCCATTTCCAGCTCCAGGTCCTCCAAACGATGAAATATAAATGGGGGGAGCCGCTTCTGTCGTTCCGCTGTGCAATCCAACTGCGCAGGATAACAAGGAAATCTTTAAAAGAGTTGTTAAGCGCGTTGGTTTTTTTGCGTTTTTCATTTTGCGGCTTCCCTGTATTTTTATGTTTTCATTCATGGTACAGAAAATGCACATTTTAACAAGGGGGGCTGTGGGTTTCTACAGGGTTGTTTCATTATAAAAAGTATTATTATTGTAGAGTGTGATATTTTTGCTGCAAAATGGGAGATGGGTTCTGGTCGTACGTGAGATAGGTCCCGGGTAGCAAGTAAATCTAGAGCTCACTTACGTTCGCAAAGCTTTACTAGCTCCCGGGATGACGATTTCTTTTTAATTGTCTTACTTTAACGCTACTTCAAAAAACCGTGAAGGGCTTCTAAATCCCGGGATGACGACTTTTTCTATTATTAGAGGCCTCGTCATCCCGGGAGCTAGAAAACCTTGCTCTCTTGAGAGCTTAGATTTACTTGCTACCCGGGACCCATAGGAAGCGTTAGGGTTTTTAATACCCGAGATTCCAAAAAACCTACTGCTGCATCACTTGTTCGTCTTGACGCTGATGAGCAATGGCCGCTGCTTTAATTGCTTTTTCTTCCTGAATTTCCTTATCTCTTGCAGCAGCAATATGCTTCATACGATTCACAATACTGCCTGTTCCAACAGGAATCAAACGACCCACAATGATGTTTTCTTTAAGCCCCTTCAATTCATCAACCTTTCCGGAAACAGCTGCTTCTGTCAAAACACGGGTTGTTTCTTGGAAGGATGCTGCTGAGAAGAAGGAGCGCGTTTGCAAGGAAGCCTTTGTAATTCCTTGAAGAACAGCATGGGCTTGCGCTGGGCGATGGCCTTCTGCGATTGTTCGGGTGTTTTCCTTTTCAAACTCTTGCTTATCAACTTGTTCCCCAAGCAAGAACGTCGTTTCACCTGGATCGGTGATTTCAACTTTTTGCATCATTTGACGTACAATTACTTCAATGTGCTTATCGTTAATCGGAACACCTTGCAAACGATACACTTCTTGGATTTCATTAATAAGGTAGCTTGCCAACGGCTCAATGCCAAGCACGCGCAAGATATCATGAGGGACCATATTACCGTCCATAATGATATCACCCCGTTTTACTTGCTCGCCTTCCTGAACAGAAACGTGTTTTCCTTTCGGAATAAGGTATTCCATTGGCTCAATGGTTACATCATCTGGCATGACCAGAACGCGACGTTTTGTCTTGTGATCTTTTCCAAATTCAATCCGCCCATCATATTCGCTGATAATAGCAGCATCTTTGGGGCGACGTGCCTCAAAGAGTTCAGCCACACGCGGCAAACCTCCGGTGATGTCACGGGTTTTGGTGGATTCACGCGGGATACGCGCAATGACGTCTCCTGCATGGATTTTTGCATTGTTTTCTAAGGCTAAAACCGCATCCACAGATAAGAAGTAACGGGCTTCCGCGCCATTTGCAAAGAGAAGAGGTTGACCTTCCTTATCACGCAACACAAGACGTGGTTTAAGGTCAGCACCTCTCGCGTATTGCTTCCAGTCCGCAACCACACGCTTGGTAAGACCTGTGGCTTCATCCACAGTTTCACGAACAGAGAGTCCTTCGACCAAGTCAACATAGTGAACAATACCGCTCACTTCAGAAATAATTGGAAGCGTATAAGGATCCCATTCCGCAAGCCTATCACCAGGCTTTACATGAAGGCCGTCATCAGCCAAAAGACGAGAGCCATAAGGAAGCTTATAACGAGCGCGCTCTTGGTGCGCATTATCCATGATGCAAACTTCAGAATAACGACTCATGACGATCTTCTCGCCCTTGCTGTTCTCGACAACACTACGATTTTTAATAATGATACTTCCTTCAACAGAAGCTTCAATGCTGGATTGTTCAACTGCAAGCTGTGCAGCACCTCCAATGTGGAAAGTCCGCATGGTAAGCTGGGTTCCGGGTTCTCCAATGGATTGGGCCGCAATGACGCCCACAGCTTCACCCATGTTCACAGGTGTACCGCGTGCAAGGTCACGTCCATAGCATTTTGAGCAAATCCCGTCTTTTGTTTTACAGGTCAAAACAGATCGAATAAGAACTTCATCTACGCTTGTTTTTTCAATGTCTTCCACATGCGCTTCGTCAATCAGCGTTCCCGCAGCAACAATGACCTTATTGGCAACAGGGTCAATAATATCCACAGCTGCTGTACGGCCCAAAATCCGGTCTCCAAGCGGCGTGATAATTTCACCACCTTCCACAACCGAACGTAGGCTGAGTCCTTTTTCGGTTCCACAATCATGCTCAACGATAATGCAATCTTGCGCAACGTCGACAAGGCGACGTGTTAAGTAACCTGAGTTAGCAGTCTTTAAGGCCGTATCGGTTAATCCCTTACGTGCACCGTGAGCAGAGTTAAAGTACTCAAGAACGTTTAGACCTTCTTTAAAGTTAGAAATAATTGGGGTTTCAATGATTTCTCCCGATGTCTTGGCGATCAAACCACGCATTGCAGCCAACTGACGCATTTGCGCTGCCGAACCTCGCGCCCGAGAATGGGCCATCATGTAAACGGAATTGACAGGCTCACCCGGCTTAATTTCAGAAATATCTTTCATCATGGCTTCAGCAACTTGCTCTGTACACTTGGTCCACGCATCCGTAACCTTGTTATAACGTTCACCGTTGGTGATAAGCCCATCCATATATTGCTGTTGGAATTCGCCAATTTTCTCGCGCGTATCTGCCACAAGCTTCTTCTTCTCTTCAGGAACAACGAGATCATCTTTTCCAAAGGAAATTCCTGAAACAGTCGCATAACGGAAACCAAGCCCCATCAAACGATCAGAGAACATAACAGCATCCTTTTGACCGCAGTTACGATAGATCATGTCAACAAGTTTTGAGATTTCCGTTGATGTTAAAAGTTGATTGATGAATTCAAACTTCACACCTTTATGCTTTGGCATAATATCCCAAAGAAGCATCCGACCTGGCGTGGTCTGAATTCTGTGAACGACTTTTTCATCATCATCATTGATGGCTTCATATCTTGCTGTAATTTTTGCATGCAGTGAAACGGTCTTCTGATGAAGAGCATGCTCAATTTCAGCAAGCGATGAAAAGATCGTACTCTCTCCCAGTTCACCTTCGCGTTCCATGGTAAGGTAATACAATCCTAGAACGATATCTTTAGATGGCGTTATGATAGGCTTACCATTTGCAGGATGAAGAATATTGTTGGTCGACATCATCAAAACACGTGATTCAAGCTGAGCCTCTAAGGATAATGGCACATGCACAGCCATTTGATCTCCATCGAAGTCAGCATTGTACGCTGTACACACGAGAGGATGAAGCTGGATCGCCTTACCTTCCACAAGCACAGGTTCGAAAGCCTGAATTCCAAGACGGTGCAATGTCGGTGCACGGTTCAATAAGACTGGGTGCTCACGAATTACTTCTTCTAAAATATCCCATACTTCGGGACGCTCTTTTTCAACCATACGCTTTGCAGCCTTGATTGTGTTCGCAAGTCCATAACGTTCAAGGCGTGAGTAAATAAAAGGCTTGAAAAGCTCAAGCGCCATTTTTTTCGGCAAACCACATTGATGTAGCTTGAGTTCAGGCCCGACCACAATGACGGAACGTCCAGAATAATCGACACGCTTTCCAAGCAAGTTCTGACGGAAACGACCTTGTTTTCCCTTCAACATATCTGAAAGAGATTTTAGAGGACGACGATTTGTCCCTGTAATCACACGACCTCGACGACCGTTATCAAAAAGAGCGTCGACAGATTCCTGAAGCATACGCTTTTCGTTACGAACGATAATATCGGGCGCTCTTAGTTCAATAAGGCGCTTTAAACGGTTGTTTCTGTTAATTACACGACGATAAAGATCGTTCAGGTCAGACGTTGCAAAACGCCCACCATCTAATGGAACTAACGGACGGATTTCCGGTGGAATGACTGGAATAACTTCCAAAATCATCCATTCAGGACGACTTCCGGATTCAATAAAGGCCTCTATAAGCTTTAAACGCTTAATATACTTTTTCCGCTTAAGTTCAGATTTTGTTTCAAAAAGATCGATACGAAGTTGCTCTCTCTCTTTTTCAAGATCGATGGCTTTGAGCATATCACGCAACGCTTCTGCACCAATTCCAGCTTCAAAAGCATCAACGCCGAATTCATCTTGGGCACGATAGAATTCTTCTTCACCTAACAGCTGGCCTTTTTTCAATGTGGTCAAGCCTGGTTCAAGAACAATATAGTTTTCAAAATATAGAACTTTTTCTAAATCTTTAAGCATCAAGTCTAAAAGAAGACCCAGCCTGCTCGGCAGTGACTTTGTAAACCAGATGTGCGCAACGGGCGATGCCAATTCAATATGGCCCATCCGCTCGCGTCTGACTTTGGTGAGCGTTACTTCAACACCGCATTTCTCGCAGATAATGCCGCGATATTTCATGCGCTTATACTTGCCACAAAGGCACTCGTAATCCTTAATAGGTCCAAAGATGCGCGCACAAAACAAGCCATCTCTCTCTGGCTTAAAAGTTCGATAATTGATGGTCTCAGGCTTTTTAATCTCTCCAAAGGACCAAGCACGAATTTGCTCAGGGCTTGCAATCGAAATTCGAATGTTATCGAAATGCTGAGGACCAGCCACCTGTCCAAAGAGATTCATTACTTCACGCATGCCGTTCTCCTAAATACATCAATTGTTTCTTTGAGAAAGAAAAGACAATTGTAATTATTCATCGCCCTGATGCGTCATTACAAATTCCTTCTTTTCTTCCTCCTCATCTTTCTATTCAGTTGTTCCTAATTCCACATTCAAGCTCAAAGAACGAAGTTCTTTGACAAGGACGTTGAAAGACTCAGGAATCCCAGATTCAAAGTTATCATCTCCACGCACGATGGACTCATAAACCTTCGTCCTGCCGGACACATCGTCGGATTTAACTGTGAGCATCTCTTGAAGCGTATAAGAAGCCCCATAAGCTTCGAGAGCCCAAACTTCCATTTCCCCAAATCGTTGTCCACCAAACTGTGCCTTACCACCCAAAGGTTGTTGTGTAACAAGACTGTAAGGGCCAACAGAACGAGCGTGAATCTTGTCATCGACGAGATGGTGAAGCTTAAGCATATACATATAACCAACCGTTGCCTTTCGATCGAAAGGATCACCTGTTCGACCATCAATCAACGTAACCTGACCGCTGGTATCCAGATTTGCCTTTTTCAATTGATGGTTGATATCCACTTCATGGGCTCCGTCAAAAACAGGCGTGGCCATCGGCACAGCAACCGTAAGATTTGTCGCAAGCTCAACAACCTCATCATCTGACATGTCTTTGATTTCTTTAACGATTGAATCATCTTCATAAACATGATCTAAAACCGAACGTAAGGATTTGACATCCTTTTGTTCTTCAATGGCCATCTTGGCAAGAGTATCATTAATTTGACGCCCTAAGCCTGCCGCAGCCCATCCCAAATGGGTTTCAAGAATTTGCCCAACGTTCATACGAGAAGGCAAACCAAGAGGGTTCAAAACGATATCCACGGGGGTTCCATCTTCAAGGTGTGGCATATCCTCAATCGGTACGATACGAGAGACAACACCCTTGTTCCCGTGACGACCAGCCATTTTATCTCCCGACTGTAGCTTACGCTTTACAGCAATGAAAACTTTGACTTTCTTCAAAACGCCTGTTGGTAATTCATCCCCACGACGAAGCTTTTCAACTTTATCTTCAAAACGAACCTGAAGAACCGTAACGCGCTCATCATAATGTTGTTTGGTTGATTCAAGGGCTGACATAACGGCATCATCTTCAACCGTAATTTGACGCCATTGACCTTTTGAAAGTGAGTCAAGAATAGCCTTCGTCACTTTTACGCCCTTCTTGGCGCCTGTTGGTCCACTCACAACCTTTTGATTCATCAAAAGATCTTCCAAAGCCGCATAAAAGTTGCGGTCTAAAATGGAGCGTTCAGCATCCCTATCTTTTGCAAGGCGTTCAATTTCTGCACGCTCAATCGCTAAGGCACGTTCATCTTTTTCAACACCGCGGCGAGAGAAAACACGAACTTCCACAACTGTTCCTTGAGCACCAGGCGGAAGTCTTAAAGATGTATCACGTACATCAGACGCTTTTTCTCCAAAAATGGCACGCAAAAGCTTTTCTTCTGGTGTCGAAGGAGACTCCCCCTTTGGCGTTACTTTTCCGACGAGAATATCGCCAGGTTTCACATCCGCTCCGATATAAACGATACCCGCTTCATCCAAATGACGAAGGGCTTCATCACCAACGTTGGGGATATCGCGCGTGATTTCTTCGTTTCCTAATTTCGTATCTCGCGCATCAACTTCAAATTCCTCAATATGAATTGAGGTAAAGATGTCATTCTTAACAATACGTTCAGAAATAATAATGGAATCTTCAAAGTTATATCCATTCCACGAGACAAAGGCGACGAGAGCATTGGATCCAAGCGCAAGCTCGCCCATGTTCATACATGGACCATCCGCAATGATGTCTCCTTTTTCAACTTTGTCTCCAACCCTAACAAGAGGTTTTTGGTTGATGCAGGTTTTATCATTGGATCGTTGGAATTTCAAAAGATTATAGATATCCACGTTGCTTGTCGTCATCGCGCTTTCATCCGTAACACGAATCACAACACGCGAAGCATCGACTTGATCCACTATTCCTGTTCTTTTCGCAATCACAGCAACACCTGAATCGCGGGCAACCGGACCTTCCATTCCTGTTCCAACATAAGGCGCTTCTGTCCGAAGCAAAGGCACGGCTTGACGCTGCATGTTTGATCCCATCAGCGCACGGTTCGCATCATCATTTTCAATAAATGGAATCAATGAAGCCGCAACCGATACGATCTGCTTTGGAGAGATGTCCATCAAATCAATTTCAGCGCGTGGCGCAACGATAAATTCTCCATTACGCCTGCAGCTCACAAAATCAGCTATAAATTGATTATTTTTATCAAGCTCAGCATTGGCCTGAGCGATCGTATACTTACTTTCATCCATTGCGGTAAAATAAGCAATTTCCTTTGTTACTTTCCCATCAACTACTTTGCGATAGGGCGTTTCAATGAAACCATACTTATTCACCCGCGCGTATGTTGCGAGCGAGTTAATAAGACCAATATTTGGACCTTCTGGCGTTTCAATGGGGCAAATACGCCCATAATGAGTCGGATGCACATCTCGAACTTCAAAGGTGGCGCGATCACGCGTTAATCCACCTGGGCCTAAAGCTGACAAACGGCGTTTGTGATTGATCTCAGAAAGAGGATTGGTTTGGTCCATAAATTGAGACAATTGAGACGTTCCAAAAAATTCACGCACAACTGCACCGACAGGTTTTGCATTAATCAAATCATGGGGCATAACCGTATCAATCTCAACCGAACTCATCCGCTCACGAATAGCCCGTTCCATACGAGAGAGCCCGACACGATATTGATTTTCTAAAAGCTCTCCAACGGATCGTACACGCCTATTTCCAAGGTTATCGATATCATCCGTATCACCGCGCCCATCTTTTAAATCTAACAGAAGCTTAACAATGGCAATAACATCATCTTTGCGCAAAACACGGAGCGTGTCAGGAGCATCAAGCCCAAGGCGAGAGTTCATTTTAACCCGACCCACCGAGGACAAATCATAACGCTCAGGATCAAAGAAGAAACCTCGGAAAAGAATTTCCGCACCTTCAACCGTTGGAGGTTCACCTGGGCGCAAAATTCGGTAGATATCGATAAGAGCATCTTCGCGTGTTTGATTCTTATCGGCCATCAAAGTATTACGTAAATAAGCTCCCACGTTAACATGATCAATATCCAATGTCGGTATGAGCTGAATACCTTCTTTTGCTAAAAGTTCAAGTACTTCAGGAGTTATCTCATCACCAGCTTCTGCATAAACTTCGCCTGTTGCCTCATTAATCAAATCATTAGCGATATAACGCCCCACAAGGTCTTCTTCATAAACAAGAATATCTTGGAGCCCTTCAGT
The DNA here is from genome assembly GCA_018242065.1 of Pseudomonadota bacterium. Taxonomy (GTDB): domain Bacteria; phylum Pseudomonadota; class Alphaproteobacteria; order UBA9655; family UBA9655; genus UBA9655. The sequence continues at coordinate 17,510 of JAFECQ010000029.1, forward strand.
CTGTAGTTTGCGAGCAAAGCGCAAGTTCATCTTAGCCCCTTCAGCTGCAACGACTTTTCCTGTACTCGCATCTATTAAATCGTGCGCTAGCTTACCAACCTTAACGGCTTCAGGACGAAAAGCTGTTTTCCAGTGTTCTCCTGCCTTTGTGTACTCAACAGTGCTATAGAATGTATTTAAAATTTCTTCTCGGGTCATTCCTTGCGCTTCAAGAGGATCAAGTTTTTTTCCTTCACTTTCAAGAGCCTTGCGCTTTTCTTCCGTTGCAATACTATCAAGCGCCATAAGGAAAGTTGTAACTGGTAATTTTCTTTTACGGTCGATACGCGCAAAAACGATGTCTTTAGCATCAAATTCAAAATCCAACCAAGACCCACGATAAGGAATGACGCGCGCTGAAAAAAGGTATTTACCAGATGAGTGAGATTTTCCACTATCATGGTCAAAGAAAACACCTGGTGAACGATGCATTTGGGAGACAACGACACGTTCAATACCATTTACGATGAAAGTTCCGTTTTCTGTCATGAGCGGAATATCACCCATGTAAACTTCTTGCTCTTTAATATCACGAATGGTTTTAGAGCCTGTCTCCTCATCAATATCCCAAACAACCAAACGGAAAGTAACTTTTAAAGGCGCAGCAAAGGTCATTCCACGTTGTTTACATTCATCTACATCATATTTGGGCGCATCAAATTCATAACGATAAAATTCGAGTTGAGATTTGCCCGAAAAATCAGTGATTGGAAAAACAGATTGGAAAACTTCTTGTAATCCAGTTGCTGTTCTTTTTTCAGACGGCACATGCATCTGCAAGAAATTTTCATAAGATGTCTTCTGTAGTTCAATCAAGTTAGGCAAAGGGGCGATTTCAGGAATTCGTGCAAAGCTCTTCCGAATTCTTTTTCGTTCCGTATAGGTTCTTGCCATTGATGCCTCGTATTACAGTGTTACAGTGTTCAGTGTTCGTGATGCGTATGACAGTGTACGGCAAACAGTATCCAGATTGTCTTTTAAATTAAAGCAAACCGCCTAATTAAAAAGATCATTCTGAATACTGAGTATCGTATACTGAATACTACTTACTTTAGATCAACTTTCGCGCCAACAGCCTCAAGCTTCTTCTTAATTTCATCAGCTTCAGCTTTTGGAGCAGCTTCTTTCAGAACTTTCGGCGCGCCTTCGACAAGATCCTTGGCTTCTTTCAAACCAAGTCCTGTGATGCCACGAACTTCCTTAATGACTTCGATTTTCTTATCACCAGCAGAAGTCAAAACCACTTGGAATTCGGTCTTTTCTTCAGAAGGAGCTTCTGCGGCCATTCCAGCAACAGCCGCAACTGCTACCGGAGCAGCAGCGCTAACTCCCCATTTTTCTTCAAGCAATTTGGAAAGCTGAGCAGCTTCCATTACAGTTAGATCAGAAAGTTGTTCTACAATTTTTTCGAGATTTGCAGCCATCTTCAATACTCCTTTTATATATAGGGATACTTACGCCTTGTTTCCATAGGCAGAAAATACCCGAGCCACTTGCCCTGCAGGGGCCTGCAAAACACCAGCCACACGTGTTGCTGGGGTTGATATAATACCAATAATTTTTGCACGCAATTCATCAAGGGACGGAAGTTTTGAGAGCGTTTCAATGTCTTTATGACTTAAAACGGCACCATCTAAGGAACCCCCAATAACTTTGAACCTCTCATTGCTATTGGCAAATTTTATAGTTACTTTTGCAGCCGCAACAGGATCTTTTGAATAAGCCAGCGCCGTTGGTCCAGAAAGCAATGCATTAATGCCTTCACTTTTTGTGCCAGCAACAGCCAAGCGTGCCAAGGTATTCTTAGCAACCTTAAACTGTGCACCCGCTTCACGCATTTGGCGCCTGAGGTCAGACACTTCTGCCACTGTGAGCCCTGTTTGATGGGCTACAATGACAAGGCTTGACTCTTCAAGGCCTTGACGCAAAGACGAGACCAGCTGTTCTTTTTCGCTACGGTCCACGATACGTCTCCATAGTTTAACCTCAGGACAATCCCAAGGTTAGGTTACACTAATTCCAGCTTACGCTGAAGTTTGACCCGTCCGCGAAAATCGGCTTTCAGAGGCTGCTGCACTCTCATTCCGACTCTCCCGTCTATGTAGGGGGTTTCTCTTTAAATCTTGTTCCTCCGCAAAGCGAAGGATCAAAATCCCCACAGTCTTGGACAGGTTTGAAGAGGTTTCCCCCTTCTCTACTGCTTTCGCAGTAACCTTATGCTGATGTTAAGTCAGCAATCTCAATTCGAACAGAAGGACCCATGGTAGAAGATAGTGAAATCTTCTTCACATAAGACCCTTTAATACCTGTTGGCTTAGCTTTCATAATCGCATCTACGAAAGAACGCAAGTTTTTCTCGATATCTGATCCAGAAAAACTAGCTTTTCCGATCCCAGCATGGACAATACCAGACTTTTCAGCACGGTATTCAACTTGACCACCTTTAGCTGCTTTCACAGCTTCAGCAACATCCATGGTTACTGTTCCCAGTTTTGGGTTTGGCATTAAGCCTCGCGGGCCCAAAACACGCGCAAGCTTTCCTAAAAGCGCCATCATGTCTGGTGTTGCTATACAGCGATCAAAATTAATTTCACCGGCTTGCACTTTTTCAGCTAAATCTTCATCTCCAACGATATCAGCACCAGCTTTACGTGCTTCTTCAGCTTTTGGTCCTTTAGCAAACACAGCAACACGAAGCGTTTTTCCTGTTCCCGCCGGAAGCAATGTAACACCACGGATATTTTGCTCTGATTTCCGAGGATCTACATTCAAATTGATAGCAATCTCTATTGTTTCATCGAATTTAGCTGTTGCACGTTCTTTTACAATTCGAACGGCTTCTTTAACGCTAAAAACGGAGAGAGCATCAAGACCTTCATAGGCTTTACGAATACGTTTTCCTGCCATGACTCTACTCCACTACTTGAATGCCCATTGACCGGGCAGATCCAATTATCATCTGAGAAGCACCATCCACGTCATTTGCATTCAAATCTTGCATCTTAGCTTTTGCAATTTCATGCACTTGCGCCATTGTTACTTTTCCAACCGTTCCAGTACCAGGGGTTTGAGATCCCTTCTGAAGACCAGCCGCCTTTTTTAAAAAATAACTTACTGGAGGGGTTTTTGTAATAAAACTGAATGTTCTATCCGCGTAAGCTGTAATCACAACAGGAATCGGCATGCCTGGTTCCATGTTTTGAGTTTGAGCATTAAACGCCTTACAAAATTCCATAATATTCAACCCACGTTGACCCAATGCAGGCCCTACGGGGGGGGAGGGATTTGCTTTTCCTGCAGGAATCTGCAGTTTAATATATCCTTCAATCTTCTTTGCCATTTGACTCCTCTTCTTGTTGAGTTTGCGGTACGGTGATGGCTCACCTCCCGCATCATCCCTTTAAAAGGGGTTAAATTTTTTCAACTTGAACAAAGTCCAAGTCAATTGGGGTTGAGCGTCCAAAAATCGAAACCGCAACTTTAAGTCGCTGTTTTTCTTCATCTACTTCTTCCACAATTCCATTAAAGGAACTGAAAGGACCTTCTGAGACACGCACTTGCTCACCAACATCAAAACTGATAGTTGATTTTGGCTTTTGAATACCTTCCTGGACTTGTGCCAGAATACGATCTACTTCTCCCTGGCTTACTGGCGTTGGTTTGCCACGCGCCCCTAAAAAGCCAGATACCTTTGGTGTATGCCGAACCAAGTGCCAAACTTCATCTGAAAGTTGCATCTTTATCAGAACATACCCTGGAAAAAATTGACGCTCAGAGGTCGTTTTTGCACCCTTTTTAATCTCGACAACTTCTTCAGTTGGCACCAGGATCATTTCAATTTGTTCAGCCAGCCCTTTTTTTGCTGCCTGTTCACGAATATGATCAGCAACTTTTTTCTCAAAGCCTGAATAAACGTTTACAACATACCAACGGGAACCGTGCGTCATCGTTTTCTTAAGCTCCCATTCCTAAAATCAAAGATATACCCCAGGCAAGAGCCCGATCAATTACCAAAAAGAAAGTCGCACAAATGAATACCATCAAAAAAACCAAAATGGTGGTTATGATCGTTTCCTTACGCGTTGGCCATGTGACCTTTGACACTTCTTGGCGCACTTGGCGTATAAATTCAAGAGGCGATATTCTAGCCATATTCCTTTTTCCAAGTTTGATGCACCCTCTCATAACAGAGTTCTTTGAAAATTACAAATACTTTGGTTAACTTTCTCTGATTTAATGAAAGAGAGGTCGTACTGTTACGCTAAAACACTTTTTTCACAAAGAAAAAAAGCTGCGTGATACGAGTTCAATTTCTTCCTGGCTTGCCAGCCGAAGCTGCGAAACAATCTGTATTCTCGCCCGCCTACACCAAAGTTTCGGCGTGGCATCACGCCTAAGCGCGCTTTGCGCGCGGCGGCGGATGGCAGGAGTGGAGGGACTCGAACCCCCAACCCCCGGTTTTGGAGACCGGTGCTCTAGCCAGTTGAGCTACACTCCTAGGGTTAAAAAAATTAATTTACTTTTCTTAATTCGTCATCCCGAAATTTAGAAAATCTTAGGTAAAACCTTAGATTTTCTTAATATCCGGGACCCAAGAGAACATTTCTAGATCCCGGGTATCAAACTCCTCTAACTCTCGTTCCTGGTATAACCAGGAACTCAAGAAGAGGAGCTAGATCCCGGGATGACGAAAATACTTAATTACTTCAAAATTGAAGCGACAACACCTGCACCAACTGTCCGGCCGCCTTCGCGAATCGCAAAGCGTAAT
>JAFECQ010000002.1 GCA_018242065.1 Pseudomonadota bacterium
CTCTACCCCTGAGCTACGCCCGCTTTTAAAACTGATAGGGCCATCATAGCCAGGATGAATGCATTTTCAAGAGAAAAATACCATTTGAATGGCAATAAAACATCTTATTGATGTCAATTTATATAAGGCTATTGGACAGGGCTCAGAGAATGAGAAAAATGATCGGCGTAATAAGACTTTTAAATTATCTGAAGGAATGAGTTAATAAAGCACCCTCCTTTTTTAAAAATGGAGGGGTATCCCCCTCCATTCTTTTAAAACAACAACAGATAAAGTTATTCTTCAGAAGCCTTTTCCTTTGCTGCCTTTTTAGCCTTTTTTGGCTTTTCTTCAGCATCTTTGGCTTCAGTTGTCTTTTTCTTGGTTTTTTTCGGCGCTTCTTCAACAGAAGTTTCGGCAGCCTTAGACTTGCCTTTTACTTGCTCAAGAGCAGCTCCTAAAATATCTCCAAGGCTCGCTCCACTATCTGTGGACCCATATTCGGCCATTGCCTGACGCTCTTCGTCCGTCTCACGTGATTTAATTGAAAGCGTAATTTTTCGATTAGCGCGATCAATCTGAGTGATCTTAGCATCTACTTTCTCACCCACTGCAAAACGGTCGGAACGTTGTTCTGCTCGATCTCGCGACAGCTCATTTTTACGAATAAAGCCCGAGAGACCGCCTGCAAGACTCACTTCAATACCTGTTTCGAGCACAGCTGTTACTTCACAAGTTACGGTAGAGCCTTTCTTTAGATCGGAAATACTTTCTTCAAAAGGATCACCTGTAAGTTGTTTGATGCCAAGGCTCACGCGCTCTTTCTCAGGGTCGATATCTAATATTTTTGCCCGAACTTTCATTCCTTTTTTATAAGCAAGAATGGCTTCTTCGCCAGGCTTCTCCCAGGAAATATCGGACATGTGAACCATACCATCGATATCTTCTGTCAATCCTACGAAAAGACCAAATTCGGTAATATTCTTAACTTCGCCTTCGATTTCAGAGCCAATCGTGTACTTTTCTTGAAGTGCAGCCCAAGGATTTGGAATACATTGCTTCATACCAAGACTGATTCGACGTTTCGATGCATCCACATCGAGAACAATTACTTCAACTTCTTGACTTGTCGAAACAATTTTGCCTGGTGGAACATTCTTTTTGGTCCAACTCATTTCAGTCACATGGACAAGACCTTCGACGCCTGGTTCCAGCTCTATAAAGGCACCATAGTCCGTAATATTCGTCACGCATCCTTTTACCTTTGCACCAATGGAATACTTAACATCCGCTCCCGCCCAAGGATCACTTTCGAGTTGCTTCATACCCAAAGAAATTCTCTGATTTTCAGGATTGAAACGAATAATTTGAACGCGTACTGGTTGACCAACCGTCAAGACCTCAGAAGGGTGATTGACGCGATGCCAAGCAATATCAGTCACATGCAAAAGGCCATCGACACCCCCTAAATCAATAAAGGCGCCGTAATCGGTAATATTCTTAACGATTCCTTCAAGAGTTTGTCCCTCTTCAAGACGAGAAACAAGTTCGCTGCGAGCTTCTGCACGTGTTTCTTCTAGAACAGCTCGCCTTGATACGACGATGTTGCCACGGCTTCGATCCATTTTTAAAATTTGGAAAGGTTGAGCAACTCCAATCAATGGCGAGACATCTCGCACTGGGCGAATGTCAACTTGACTTCCTGGTAAAAAGGCCACAACGCCACTTAAATCAACAGTAAATCCACCTTTGACGCGGCCAAAAATCACACCTTCAACATGCTCGTTTTTCTCATGAGATGTTTCAAGTTGCTTCCAGGCAGCTTCACGACGTGCTTTTTCATAACTTAAAACGGTTTCACCGTTCTTGTCCTCAAGACGCTCTAAGTAGACTTCTACCGTATCTCCTAAATGTAAGCTCGGTTCTGAGCCGGGAGCTGAAAATTCTTTGAGCGGAACGCGTCCTTCGGATTTTAATCCAACATCAATAATCGCTACATCATTTTCAATTGCGATCACTTTGCCTTTAATTACGCGGCCTTCAAGGCTTTTAGCTTTGCCAAATGATTCTTCTAAAAGAGCGGCGAAATTTTCTGTTTCGTGAGAAGAAGCTCCCCCCGATAAAGAGGTCTGTTCTGTCATATATAAGATTCCTTAAATATTTCTTCCTTATGTTCGGCCCATAAAGAAATGATGGGGTTAAAGTTATCCATTGAATAAAACTGCCGAGGGGTTCTATTCAGACAATGAACTGACACCTTTCCTAGACTCTGGATATATTGAGTCCACAAAAAGACAAGCTTTTTCAACAACATTGTCTATCTCAAGTTCCGAAGTATCAAGAATAAATGCACCCTTGGCTGGACGTAACGGAGAAACGTCTCGGTTCCAATCGCGTGCATCTCTTACCTTGATATCCTCAAGAATCACTTCATATATACTGTTAATTCCTTTTTGATGCAACTCTTTCAAACGCCGCATAGCCCGCACTTCAGGTGAAGCTGTAACATAAATCTTACATGGTGCTTCAGGAAGAACAACAAGGCCTATATCTCGCCCGTCTAAAACCACTCCTTGCATTCCAGGAGATGGATGCTTGGCAAAATTTTGTTGAAAGCCCAAAAGAAGAGCCCTCACTTCAGGAAAAATAGCAACTTCTGAAGCTAACTTACCGATTTCTTCGTCTCTCAATGAAGGGTTTCTTAAATCATCCGCCTGTAAACGTGAAGCTTCTTCTATAGCTTCTTCTTTATCAACAGATTTTTTTCCTTTTTTTTTCATTTTGAAAGCGATCGCTCGGTATAAAAGGCCCGTATCAAGACAATCTAAATAATATATTTGAGCCAAATAGTGAGCTAAAGTGCCCTTACCAGCTCCTGCTGGACCGTCAATAGCGATCAACATAGGCAACATATTTTCTCCAGTTTTTTGATGGTCATGGCATATTTTTGATAAAAAATCGATAAAAAATAAATTCAAGTTATTGACAGAATGATAAACTCGTGACAAAGCCGTTATCCAGAAGATTGCCTAAAATGAAGGAGATTAAATAGGATGTCTAAGCCTGAATGGGGAACCAAGCGTATTTGTCCAAGTTGTAATGCGCGTTTTTATGATATGTGCCGGCAACCAATCGCTTGCCCTAAATGTGCTAATGTCTTTGATCCTGATGCCTTTGTCAAAAAGCGACGTGGACGTCCCCCCGCCTCAGAAGCGAAACAACTACCTCTACCAGCCGAATTAGAGGAAACGATCGATCTCGAGTTAGCCGAAGAATTAGCCCCTCTCGATGAGACTGATGATGTGCTTGAAGATACATCTGATTTTGGAGATGGCGAAGATGTTGTTGGTATTGATGCAACCACAGATGAAGATTAAAAAGCCAAAGAAAGTTCTTTGGGCTCAAGCGGTATTGAGCTAATTTATTATATAATAGGAGCTTATGATATTTACGTCCTACGTAAAGCTTGCGCGCCTTCATCGCCCTATCGGTATTTGGTTATTAATGTTTCCAGCTTGGTGGGGACTCGCTCTCGCGAGCCCCACATGGCCTCCCCTGTTTCTCCTCATATTATTTGCTTGCGGCGCTATCATTATGCGCAGTGCAGGCTGTGTTTATAATGATATGGTTGATAAAGAGTTTGATATAAAAGTGAAACGTACCGCGATCCGTCCTCTCCCGGCGGGAGATATATCTTTAAAAAAAGCGCTTCTTTTCCTTTTTCTCCTGCTCGGAGGAGGAGCAACAATCCTCTTTAGCCTTCCTCTTCCTGTTATTTTGGTAGGTTTTTTTGCTCTCATTCTTATACTTCTCTACCCTTGGATGAAACGCATAACCTATTGGCCTCAGCTATTTTTAGGATTCACTTTCAATACAGGCTTGTTAATGGGTTGGCTTAGTCTCAACCCAACGCTTACGATACTTCCTTTTCTTTTTTATGGAGGAGCCATTTTCTGGACTCTTGGATATGATACGATTTATGCATTTCAAGATCGTGAAGATGATCTTTTTGCAGGAGTAAAATCTTCCGCACTCGCTATTTCATCATCACCAAAACTCTTTCTAAGCCTGGTTTATGGAACTACCCTTCTTCTCTGGGGAATAGGTGGGAGAGAAGCTCATTTAAACTGGATATATTGGTTTTTTTTAAGTCTTATCGCTCTTCACATGGGGTGGCAAATCATTTCATTAAGAGAAGAAAATCAGAATAATTGTCTCAAACGATTTGAATCAAATGCGAGTATTGGCATCATTTTGTTTCTTTCCATTGTATTTTCTCATCTAATCGACTAAAAAAAAATAAATAAATTGAGTTCGTCGATGAAATTTTTAAATCTTCTCTCTGATAAAGCAAGTCTTTCGCTTGTAAGTCGTTTATGGCGTGAACATATCAAACCTTACAAATGGTATATTTGTGGGGGACTTATATGCATGGCTATTGCAGCCCTAACGACAGCCGCCTTAGCAAAAATGCTCCAACCTCTTTTTGATGATGTGTTTGTTGCTCGAAATGAAGACATGCTTATTCAAGTTGCCACATTCGTACTTTGCATATTCGTTCTTAAAGGATTTTCCAGTTTCGGTGAAGCCATCAGCCTCATCTATGTAGGACAAAAAATTATTGGCGACATCCAAAAGCGCCTTTTTGATCATTTCATTCAAGCTGATCTTGCCTACTTTCATGCACGTTCAAGCGGTGAGCTGGTTTCAAGGGTAACGAATGACGTCAACTTGATGCGGAATGCTGTCACGACAGCTTTAATGGGAATTGGAAAGGATACTCTTTCTCTTATTTTTCTTATTGCCTTGATGTTCTATCAAGACTGGCTTTTAGCGTCTTTAGCCTTTTTTGTCTTTCCTGTAGCTCTTCTTCCCATCGTGAAAATTGGTAAGAAGATGCGAAAAGTTTCTTTCCACACACAAGAAGAAATGGGGACATTCACGATTCTTCTTCATCAAGTCTTTCAAGGAATGCGAATTGTGAAGTCTTACGCTATGGAAAACTACGAACAAATAAGAGCGCATCACCTAATTAACAACTTGAGTCGCTTGAATATAAAAGGGGGCCGCGTTCGCTCCGCCTCCCACCCTATTATGGAAACACTCGGAGGAATTGCTATTGTGATTGTGATTCTTTATGGAGGGTCTCAAGTTATTGCCGGGAACCGGACAACGGGAACTTTTATTTCCTTTATTACGGCGCTTCTACTTGCTTATGAACCTTTAAAGCGACTTGCAAATTTAAATGCCAATCTACAAGAAGGTCTCGCAGCGGCTTGGCGTATTTTCGAAGCAATTGATTTAAGACCCTCGATCGTAGATGCCCCAGATGCACTAATTCTTAAAGCCAAGAAAGGAAAAATCATCCTTGATTCCGTCGATTTTTCCTACCCGAGTGGGAAAAAAGCTCTTAAGAGTCTTTCTTTAGACATACCAGCGGGTCATCGAGTGGCACTCGTAGGCCCCAGCGGTTCTGGAAAATCTACCCTTTTAAATCTCATCTCTCGATTTTATGATGTCACGTCTGGAGCCATTTTGATTGATAATACTGATATTCGAAATGTAACCTTGAGTTCGCTTCGATCTCAAATTGCTCTTGTCAGCCAAGAAGTCATTTTATTTGATGATACGGTCAAAGCAAACATTGCGTATGGTCGTTGGGGTGCTTCTCAGGAGGAAATTGTTAAAGCTGCAAAAGCTGCCGCGGCCCATGATTTTATTATACATTTGCCTCAAGGATACGATACTGTTGTTGGAGAACAAGGAATACGTCTCTCAGGAGGCCAGCGTCAGCGCCTTTCTATTGCGCGTGCAATGCTTAAAAATGCACCTATTCTTTTGTTAGACGAAGCTACTTCCTCGCTTGATACGGAATCAGAACGACAAGTTCAAGCTGCTTTGGATCGATTGATGGAAGGACGAACCACAGTCGTGGTCGCTCATCGACTTTCAACTATTGTTGATGCCGATATGATTTATGTTATTGAAGAAGGAGAGGTAACAGAAAGAGGGACTCACCAAAAACTTCTAGAAAATAACAAAACTTATGCCCGTCTCGTTGACCTCCAGTTTGCGATGGATACGATACCACTGGCATCTTAAAGGAGAATCTTTGTGAGTCTTTTTAAAAAAATTCGAAGTTCATCTTTCGTTCGCCGAACTGCTGGTTTTTGCATTGCTCAATATGTAAGGCTTGTTTGGCTTACGGGTAAATGGGAACATTTAAACAAAGAATATCCTGAGCCCTATTGGCGTCAAAACAAACCTGTCATTGCCTGTTTTTGGCATGGGCGGCTTTTGATGATGTTTAAAGCATGGTTTGGTCTACATAAACTACATATGCTCATTTCAAGTCATCCAGATGGTGAAATTATTGCACGTACTACACAGAACTTTGGGTATGGGTGGATTGCAGGTTCATCTACAAGAGGAGGGCGCAAAGCCCTTTTGACTACGGTAAAAACCTTAAAAGGCGGCGAATCAGCAGGAATTACACCCGATGGTCCACGAGGACCACGGTATCATGCAAGTTTAGGCGTTATTCAAATGGCACGCCTTGGAGGAGCGGCGATCATGCCAATATCTTATTCATCTACTCGTGGAAGATTCATGAAGAGCTGGGATCGTTTTTTTCTTCCTCTTCCTTTTGGCCGAGGAGTTATTATTTATGGTCCACTTATCGAAGTTGCAAACTCCTTGAAAAGTGATGAAGAATTACGTCAAGAGCTCGAAACATCCTTAAGAGACTTAACTCAAAAAGCTGATCTCTATTGTAAACAGGATAGTAGCACAAAGGAGGCACAATGAGTTTCTGGCGGAGCAGTTACTATGGGCTAACTTATATTGGGGCTCCTCTTATTTCAGCTTATCTTAACTGGAGAGCATATCAAGGATACGAAGATAAAACACGTCTTCAAGAACGCAAGGGAATTAGCCACAAACCACGACCAGATAAACCGCTTTTATGGGTGAATGCCGTAAGCGTCGGTGAATCCGTTGCCGCCCTTACCATTATTCAAACCATTTTAAAGAGATATCCAGAAGTTCATGTTTTGCTGACGACAACAACCGTTTCATCAGCGAAAATTATCGAAAAAAGACTTCCTAAAAATACAATACATCAATTTTGCCCCGTTGATACGCCTCAAGCAGTGAGGCGATTCTTAGAGCATTGGCAACCCGATCTTGCAATTTGGATTGAATCCGAGCTTTGGCCAAATCTTATTCATGAAACACAACAAAAGGGAATCCCCACAATTCTGTTAAACGGTCGAATGTCCTTGAAGAGCTTCTCTCATTGGCAAAAGGTTAAAGGGATGATCTCTCCTCTCCTTTCACGACTCACCCTTTGCGCCGTTCAATCGGAACAACAAGCTTCTTTTTTTAAAGCTTTAGGTGCAAAAACAATTTCTATTATGGGAAATGTTAAATTGATGATGTCTCCTTTAGACATTGACTCAAAAAAGTATCAAGACCTTAAAAATGAAATTGGGGATCGTCCCGTTTGGCTCGCTGCAAGTACGCATCCAGGTGAAGAAGAAATTATTTTTAAGGCCCATCAGCACCTACAGAAAAAACATCCTGATCTCTTAACCATATTGGTTCCTCGTCATATCGAAAGAGCTCCATTGCTTCAACAACTCGCTCTCAAAAAAGGAATAAAGTCTGTTCTACAGACTGAAGCACAATCTCTTGCGAAGGTTGACCTTTATATTGGAAATACTTTAGGAGAAATGGGGATTTTTTATGCCCTCTCACCTGTTGTATTCATGGGTGCAACGTTTGCTTTAAAGGGAGGACATAACCCTATTGAGGCCGCTCAATTGGGAGCCAAAGTCCTTCACGGACCGCATACTTTCAATAATCCTCAATTATATGAGGCTCTTAAATCACTTGGTTTAAGCAAAGGTCTTCAAAACGAAGAGGAAATTCCATCTTTGGTTATTCCATGGCTTACAAAACAAAAGAAAGATTATGAGGAACCGAAAAGTCTCAAGATCTACCGAGAAGAAGGTCTTCAACACCTACTAGAGCTTCTCACCCCTTATTTAAAAACGTTAAGAAGAGAAAGAAAATGAAGACTCCTTTATTTTGGTATCAACCCCCTTCTTTCCTTTCAACTCTTCTCTCTCCTTTGGGATGGCTTTACGGCAAAGGAGTAGAGTTTCTTCGTACACGTAAAAAAATGTATCATTTCTCCATTCCTATACTCAGTGTAGGAAATATTGTTTCTGGAGGTGCTGGCAAAACACCAACTGCTCTTGCGTTAGCGCAACTCTTACAAGAAAAGGGCATTAATGTTCATTTTGTAACACGTGGTTTCGGCGGAAGCGAACAAGGACCTTTAAAAGTTGACCCTAATTCCCATTCGCCTTTAGATGTTGGAGACGAACCTCTTCTTCTAGCTCAACTAGCACCAACCTGGGTGGCAAAGGAAAGACCTCTCGGAGTTCAAAAAGCAATTGATGAAGGAGCACATTGCATCATTCTTGACGATGGCCATCAAACGACAAGTCTTGCTAAAAATATCTCTTTCGTTGTTGTGGATCATCTACAAGGATTTGGGAATGGATATGTAATTCCTGCGGGACCTTTACGCGAAAATCTTACAAAAGGCCTTAAACGATCAGATGCTTTAATTACGATCGGGGCGGGTGACCTTCCTACGCAACATCTTTGTTTTAGAGCGCATAGTGCTCCCCATCCTTTCCCCTGCCCTGTAAATCGCGTCATTGCTTTTTGCGGAATTGGTTTTCCTCAAAAGTTTTATAAGACCTTGGAGTCCTTAAGTGTCGATCTTATAGCTACAGAAAGTTTTCCCGATCACTACCAATACAAGGAAGAAGACCTGCAACGACTATATAAATTAGCTACCCGTGAAAAAGCAGCCCTTATTACCACACGAAAGGATTGGGTAAAAATCCCTCTTTCGTGGAGAAGGCTTCTCTATGTTTTAGACATAACCATCCAATTTGAAGATCCAGAAAGACTATACCACTTTATTCTCGAGAAAATTCCTTCTTTGAAGGAGAAATCATGAAGACATCTTTATTTAAGAAAATACGCCATCTGTTAGAAGGCCTTATTGCAGGATTCATGTTTGTTCTTTTTTATTATATTTTGCCTTTTAAAGCATGCGTAGCTTTCTGGGGATGGATTGCACGCACGGTGGGTCCTCGTCTTTCTTTAAGCAAGAGAGCACGCTCAAATTTAAAAAAGTGTTTTCCAGAGATGCCAAACTCTGAAATTCAGAAAACCATTGTTGAAATGTGGGATAATTTTGGGCGTCTTATGGCTGAATATCTAAAACCTCAAGTCTTTTGGGACGGGAAAAGTCTTCACAAGATCGAAGTTATTGGAATTGAAAATTTAAAGCAATTTCAAGAAGATGGAAAACCAGGCATCTTGTTTACAGCCCATCTTGGAAACTGGCAAATGATCTCCTTAGCAGCACAATCTATTGGTTTTGATCTTACTCAAATGTATAGACCTCCAAATAACCCCTGGATGGATGCGCTTATGCTAAAATGTCAAAAGGGTACCGTTAAAAACGTTATTACAAAGGGTAGGGGTGGGCCTAAGGAATTTCTTTCTCTTATTAAACGAGGAGATCATGCATTGCTTCTTGTCGACCAAAAGATGGGTGAAGGTATTGCTGTTCCTTTTTTAGGACATAAAGCGATGACAGCCACTGGAATTGCGAAAATGTATCTTAATCAAAACTGTCCTCTATTGCCCGCTCGCTCTGAACGTCTTTATGATTCTCATTTTCGTGTAACTTTCTACCCTCCCATTAAATTTGTATCTCAAGGAGATCAACAAGAAGATATGTATAATTTACTTCTTGAGATAAATACAATGATCGGGCAGTGGATCACAGAACGTCCGGGGCAATGGCTTTGGCTTCATCGTCGATGGCATAACTCATGAAACTCTTAGCTATTGACACAACAGGATGGAATTGCTCGGTCGCTCTTTGGAACAATGGACAAGAGTTAGCCTTTCAAGAAAGTCTGTCCGAACGAGATCAAGCCAGTCTTTTGCCCAGCCTTGTGGATGAAATACTGAAACACCATAAACTTGATCAAATTATTGTTAACGTTGGTCCAGGATCGTTCACAGGCATCCGTATAGGACTTTCTTTTGCAAAAGGATTGGCAATGGGACTCGATATTTCCTTAAAAGGAATGGACAGTTTTACATCAACTTATTTAAGTCTTGAACCATTAGATGATGTTCTTATTTTGATAGATGCCCATCGACAAGATGTTTTTGCTCAACGTTATCTCAAAGGTACGCCTCAAGGCACTCATAGCTTAGAACGAAAAGACATTGAAAAAATTCTTTTAGAACCAGCACCTCCCATTCTTTCTGGAAGTGGCGTTCGTCCTTTTCTTGATGGCCTCTCTTACCAAGAGGCATCTTCTTCTTGGCGAGGAGCCCAAAAACTCGCCCATGCTTTTTTTAAAGATCCATCTCTAGCTATTGCCCCTCTGCCTTTATATGTAAGAGAAGCTGATATCACATGCTCGCCAAAATCTACCCCCTCGTTCCTTTAGTTTTTGAAGACTGTCAAAGCGCAGCCCATCTTCATCAGAAAGTTTTTTTTAAAGGCTGGAAAGAAAATGACTTTCGAGAGTTTTTGGAGAATCCGCTCATATTTAGTTTAAAAGTCGAGAAAGATCATGAGCTTATCGGATATATAATGTGGAGAGAAGTAAAAGATGAAGCTGAGCTTCTAACTTTAGTCGTTTCTACTCCTTATCAAAATAAAGGCATAGGAAGCGTTCTTCTAGGCCGATGTATTACCATCCTAAAAGAGAAACATATTCTGAACGTCTTTCTCGAAGTTGCTGAAGATAATCATGTAGCTAAATCTTTTTATATAAAACACGATTTTATTCTATTAAGTAAGCGACCACATTATTATCCGAGGCCAGGAAAAAAAAAGATTTCTGCTTTAAATTTTTTTAAAAAACTTGTATAAGATCTCTCCAAATCTCCTTTTTATATTTTTAAAAAATATAAAAAGATATTGATTACTTTTTTTAAATGTAATATAGAGAAATAGTTAAACAGAAGAAAAGGTGAAAGATAAGATGATAGATAGAAACCAAAACTTGGACATGATAGCACTTGTTGCAGATGTTGTAGCTGCTTACGTTTCAAATAATGAAATGGAAGCAAGCGAAATACCAGCATTTGTCCAACAAGTTCATAAGAGTCTTTGTAATTTAGGATCGAGCCGATCATATTTGCTTCATGATCGCCAAGAGCCTGTTGTACCGATAGAAGAATCTATCCAACCAGATTATATTGTCTGCTTAGAAGATGGACGTCGTTTAAAGATGTTAAAGCGCCATTTAAAGACAGCTTACAATATGACTCCTGATCAATATCGTGAAAGATGGAACTTAGCACCTGATTATCCGATGGTTGCTCCAAATTACGCGAAACGTCGCAGCAGTCTTGCAAAAGATATTGGACTTGGCACACGTCGTGAACGTCGTCAAGAGATCGCAGCTTAAATAAATATCGTATTAAGCACCGATGCTGCTATTCAGAAGCATCGGTGCTTTTTATTAAAGGCATTTATGAAACTCTCACCTCTAGAAAAGTTATGTCGAGAAAAAGGACTGAGAATGACAGAGCAGCGACGTATCATCGTCCGTGTTTTGTCCGAAGCTCAAGATCACCCTGATGTAGATGAGGTATATCAACGGGCCAGTAAGATTGATTCTAAAATTAGTCTTGCGACGGTGTATCGGACCTTGCGCTTGTTTGAAGAAGCACATATCTTGGAACGACATGAATTTGGGGATGGAAGGTCAAGATATGAAGAAGCTTCTTGCCAACATCATCATCACTTAATTCATATTCAAACAGGTCAGATTATCGAATTTAATGATGACCGCGTTGAGAATCTGTTAAAAGAAATAGCAGAAAATTTAGATTGCCAACTCGTTGGCCACCGTCTTGATTTATATGGGGTTCCTTTAAAAGGGATAAAAAGAAAAGTAGAATACTATGATGCCTAATATTGCGTCTGCACCATTTGATCGTTTTTCAAGAACACTTCCTTTATTAAAGTCGGGTTCTTTAGAAGTACGCCTTGCCCAATCAGAAGAAGATATAAAAGCTGCGCAAGAACTTCGATATGAAGTATTTTATGAAGAATGTGGGGCCCAGCCTGACGAAAGAATGGCACTTTTAAAGCGTGATGTCTCTCGAATTGATGATTACTGTGATGTACTGCTCGTTATTGATCATTCACGCAACAAAATTGTCGGGACCTATCGTTTTATGCTGAGAGAAGCCGCTCAACACTATGGGAGCTTCTTCACATCCACTGAGTTTGAGATCAGTAAAATTATAGCTTATCCTGGGCAAATTATGGAATTAGGTCGCTCTTGCGTACATAAGGATTATCGAACGAAACCCACTATGCAACTTTTATGGAAGGGTATTGGTGCATATATTCAGCTTAATCAAGTCACTGTGTGTTTCGGGTGTGCGAGTCTGATGGGGACAGATGTATCGAAATACAAACAAGCCTTGTCTTATCTTTATCATTATCATCTCGCTCCTCCGGAACTTAGAACGAAAGCGCTGCCTGCCCATTATCAAGATATGAATCTCTTACCAAAAAGCAAGGTTGATCAAAAAGAAGCTATGCAACAACTACCTCCCCTTCTTAAAGGGTACTTACGCGTGGGAGGATTCTTCGGCGAAGGTGCTTTTATTGATTTTAGCTTTAATTCCATTGATGTCTGCATTATTGTCAGAAGAGAAACTGTCACCGAGCGATATTCACAAAGATACACTCCAACTACGCTTTCTTTTGGGGAAGTATAATGCCTCGCGCATCCGTACTAGCGCTTTGGCGATTTTTTTTAGTTATATTGGTTTTCATAGCCTTTACCCCTCTTTATTGGATATTACTAAAAGTGAACCAATCTCTAGGATTTCGCTTTGGACGATTTTATCTCTCTATGTGGCGTAAATGTATTGGCCACCAATTAATTATTAAAGGTGAATTGTCCAAAATAAAGCCCACTCTCTTCGTTTCAAATCATTCGAGTTACGTGGATATCCTTATTTTAGGGACATTTGTTCCTGCTCGTTTTGTCGCAAAGCAAGAAGTAGCTAAATGGCCCATTATGGGGTGGCTTGCAACACGTCAAGGAACCATTTATATCGATCGAAATCGAAATGCGATTGCTGAGGGAACAGATAAATTGCTCGAATATCTCAACAAAGGAGAAAACCTGATTCTTTTTCCTGAAGGTACAACCTCTGATGGATGTCGCGTCCTCCCCTTCGGAAGCTCTTTTTTTGACATTGCAATGAAAAATAACGTTGTTGTGCAACCCATTACAGTCACCTACGCTGGTTGGAATGGTTTACCGATGCCACGTATCTTGCGGAAAATGTGTGGATGGTTTAGCCCTGATGTTGACTTGCTAAGTCATCTATGGCGCATCGCTCAATGGGGAACCGTCCAAGTTATTGTAGAACTTCATCCTTTATTCAAACCAACTGCTTTTGCCTCACGAAAAGAACTCGCGCAGGCAAGTTTTCAAGTTGTCCAAGAGGGACTTATAGGTGCCTTTGCGCAGCCTCTTTGTGAACAAAAGAGCTCAGTATGATTGAAAAACGACTTTATATTAAGACCTATGGCTGCCAGATGAATATGTATGATTCTGGTCGCATGGCTGATATTTTAAAGCCCTTGGGTTATTCGCTTATTGAAACGCCAGAAGGAGCTGATTTAGTCATTTTAAATACTTGTCATATTCGTGAAAAAGCAGATGAGAAAGTATACTCTGACCTCGGACGCATTCGTCCCTATAAAGACGATAAAATGGTGCTTGCCGTTGCTGGTTGTGTCGCTCAAGCAGAAGGAGCAGAGATTATGCGACGCGCTCCTTACGTAGATCTTGTTTTTGGCCCTCAAACTTATCATCGGCTTCCTGAAATGATCGCCAGAGCGCATCGTTCCCAGGATAAAAAAAGTGGCCCTGGCCGTGGTATATTAGATGTTGAATTTCCTCTTGAATCTAAATTCGATCATCTGCCACAAGAACATACGGGTGTCGGTCCTTCAGCTTTTCTAGCGATTCAAGAGGGCTGTGATAAATTTTGTACTTTTTGCGTTGTTCCATATACACGCGGTGCAGAATATTCTCGCCCTGTTCAAGCTATTTATGAGGAAGCCTCTCGTCTTGTAGATTGTGGCGTAAAGGAAATAACTCTCTTAGGGCAAAACGTCAATGCATATCATGGTGTTCTGGGAGCAAATGAATGTGGCCTTGGCAAGCTGATGGAGCATCTTTCTTCTATAAAAGGACTTGAAAGACTGAGATACATGACATCTCACCCACGTGACATGGACGAAGAGCTCATGATAGCGCATCGAGATGTTCCTCAGGTCATGCCCTTCCTTCATCTACCTATTCAATCTGGATCGAATCAAATTTTAGAAACAATGAATCGCAAGCATACACGGGAACATTATTTAAAAATTATCGAAAAGCTTCGCACCTATCGCCCCGATATAGCACTTTCATCTGATTTCATCGTTGGTTTTCCAGGAGAGACCGATCAAGATTTTGAGGATACTTTAAATCTTGTATCTGAAATTGGCTACGCTCAAGCTTATTCTTTCAAATATAGTCCTCGTCTTGGAACACCTGGTGCAGTTATGGATAACCAAGTTCCTGAAGACGTAAAATCAGACCGTCTTGAACGACTTCAAGATCTTCTCAACGTTCAACAGCAAACTTTTAATGAGTTATCGGTGGGAAAAACGCTTCCTGTGTTATTAGATCGCAAAGGCAAAAAAGAAGGGCAACTTTTAGGAAAAACACCTTATCTGCAATCCGTATACGTAGAATCTTCTCCACGTCTATTCGGAGAATGCGTAAATGTCACCATTGAAAAGGCTTTTGCAAATAGCGTAACAGGTACTATTCTGACGCAAGAAAGTGTTTTAAAATAAATTTATCAGTTCCTCAACTGAAATGCTGCATGATAAGGGTTGACCTATTTTTAAGATACTTATATGGTTCACCTCATTCGGGCGCTTAGCTCAGTCGGTAGAGCATCTGACTTTTAATCAGAGGGTCGCAGGTTCGAATCCTGCAGCGCCCACCATCCGCCGTTGCGCGCAAAGCGCGCTATGACGTGATGCCACGCCGTAACTTTAGTGTAGGCGGGCTACATAAAGATTGGGGTCTTTCCCACGATGTGATTTTGGATAATCTTAAATGAAACGTGTACAAAACAAAGTGGCTCTCGTTACAGGAGGAGCGGCAGGTATCGGTGAATCGATTGCACGACTTTTAGCAAATGAGGGGGCCGTTGTCTTCGTTACAGATATCCTCGATAAGTCGGGAGAATCATTAGCAAAGAGCATTGGTGAAAAGGCCTGCTATTATCATTTAGATGTCACTCAAGAAAATGAGTGGAAGGATATAATTAATCTAATAAAACGCCAGGTTGGCAAATTGGATATTCTCGTTAATAATGCAGGCATTATAGGACTCACATCGGACTTCGGACCACAAGATCCAGAACACGTTTCTTTAGAAAGTTGGCACCGGATACATGCAGTCAATCTGGATGGCGTCTTTTTAGGATGTAAGTATGCCATTCCTTTAATGAAAGAGGGTGGGGGAGCAATTGTCAACATTTCCTCTCGTTCAGGAATTGTTGGTGTTCCTGGAGCTGCAGCTTATGCATCAAGCAAAGCAGCCGTAAGGAATCATACAAAGACCGTCGCCCTTTATTGTGCTAACCAAGGGTATAATATTCGATGTAACTCCATTCTTCCAGCGACTATCTTGACTCCTCTATGGAACCCTATGTTGGGATCGACCCCTGAAGCTCGCCAAAAAATGATTGAAAAAATTGAACAAGATATTCCCTTAAAGAAGATGGGGGAACCTATGGATGTTGCATATGCTGCCTTATATTTAGCATCGGACGAATCCAAATACGTTACAGGAACTGAACTTATTGTTGATGGAGGGATTCTGGCAGGAAGTACCGCTGCTCCAAGATCTCAATCTAAGTAAAGGAATTCGCAGTCAATCAATCTTCTCCAGACTTCAGAAGCGTATATTATTCATCGTCTCCTAAGGATTGGAAAAGATTCCGAATAAATCCTGGTGCAAAAGCAGAAAGAGGATTAAGAGAGATATCCGGAGCATCAAAAGAGCCTTTAACAGCATAGGAAATTGCAAAAAGTCCTTCTCCTTCACCTCCTGTAATAAGAGGGCCAATAAGAGGAATATTATTTAAGATCGAATTGAGGAATCGAGCTGGAATAACATTACCTTTGAGAGAGAAAAGACGTTTTTTTCGATCCATCTTTCCTTCAACTGTAAAACCAAGTGAAATACTTTTTCCAACGCCTTTTTGAACTGTAACAAGATCATCACCATATTCAAAATCACATTCAAATCGATCCATGGATACCACTTTTCGCTCAGAAAATAAGTTGACCACCCCCATCGGAGAAAGAAGGGCTGCAAATCGCGCCAAAAGAGGAACTTCATGTGCATCGAATTCATTTAATTTAAAAACACCTTTATAAGGCCCCTCGCCTACTTTCATCGCTTTGACCGTGATATATCCCCCTTGTATATCATCATAAATACTTAAATTTTTAAGAAAAGTCCCTGCATCATTCGCCCGAACCTCAAGAGACTGGCTATTGTTTGACAATGGTTTAATATCAAACACAATTCCCCCTGATACATTCGCCATTTCTCCCTTGTAAGCTGTGCCTGTACCTGCTTTTGCTCTGAATGTAACCTCTTTCCAAGTCGTTTCTTTCCCTTTCAAAAAAAGGTGTGCAGTCGCTTTGACATTTTCAAAAATTCTTTGATCCTCAAGACGCAAGTGATCGACATTTGCTTCAAGTCTAATATCTGTCGGTGTATGATCTGTTACATTTTTTTCGTCATTAATATAGTTCATAAACTTTTCAATATCTAAGCTCTTCCCCTGAAAGGAAATATCATAATGATCTTTTTGAGGATTCTTAAAAGTAACTTGAGTTTGAGTATGCGGACCTTTAAACTCAGAAAGATGAATGGTTTTCCATGACTTATCTGCTCCAAATTCAACCTCTCCTAGAAGGGAATAAGGGGCGGACGACATTTTGAGGTCTTCCATTTTAAAAAGGTGTCCATCTTTAAAAACGAGTGCAAAGGTTAGCGTTCCTGGATCCCCAGATTTTTTCTTCCATTCTAAAGGCAAAAATGTAAGAGTGGCTGGAGCAATGTCCATGTTAAGTGAAAGCCTACTCTTGTCTTTTGATTCAAATGTATAAGTAAATTTAGTTTTTGTTGGGCCTTTTGCATACTCCAAATAATCAAATCCAAAACGTTTAAAATCCTCAAAAGAAGCTATCGCTTCAACCAAAATTTCGAACTCATATGGCCTTGGATTTTTGAAGTAATGAGTATAAATGAGGGTTGAAGGCAATTCATTTAAAATTCCTTTTCCTTTAATGAGCATTTGATCTTGAGTTAAATTAAGGGACAGCTCTCCACTGCTTAATTGAGCTATTTGCTCTTTCGTAATTTCGCGTTGCAAAGCAACTTTTTTAAATTCTCCTGTAGCCTTTATTTTAACGTCTTTAAATTCAAGATTTGCTATAAGCGGAAAGTTAACCTGAAGGTTGACATCCCCTTGTCCCTTTGCTTTTTTAGGGTCAATTCCTCCATAAGAGGCATATTCAAGAGGTTTATGATTTATGACATCCAAAATGTCACTTAAAGGCCCATGGGTTTTAACCTCAAGACGCAAAGATTCATTATCTGTATCAAGGTCCGAAATTAGAACACGCCCCCCATCAACCTTAATGTTATTAATCTCACCTGAAAGAATAGTAATATCAAAGCCCTTTCGATCAAATGTTGAATAAGCTGCCACCTTTTGTACCGGTGGTAATCCTTCAAGATAGGTAAGCTCAGCATCTTCTCCCTGGACTGTTCCATTTAACTCATCAAGAACAAAACCATCCTCTTCACCATGACCTTTAAAGTTAAATTTGGCTTCTGTTACAGTTCCCTTTCGTAAATTTTGTGTGATCCATTCTCTTGCGTTGTTTGCTAGATTTTGAGGCCAAAGAGCTGAAATATGATCCAAAAGAAGGTCTTCGACATTTCCTTGGAGCGTCAAAGTTTGCCCAGATGTAAGAAGTTTTGACAGAGAGAGCGGAGAAGAAGGAGACTCAAGGTTTCCTGAAAGTTCAAAGAACATTCCATCTGATAAAAGTGCTGCTTTGTTTAGTTGAACTTTGTGAGGAGAAAAGTTCAAAGACAAATTTCCAGAGTTAATTGGAAGAGGAACGGCCTTTGCTACAGATAAATCTAATGTGCCTTTACTCAAATTCACATCACAACTCCCTTCTATCACATGAAGAGTCTCGGGAACAAAAGCTATATGAACTTTCCCATGAAGCGGAAGAGCCCAACACTGAAAAAAATTTAAAAGGTCATCTAAGTTCTCTATCTCAGAACCTGGCTGGCATAAGGCGAGCCCCTTATTATCAAATAAATCTTTAAAAGAGAGGTGATGGAAATCCACATTAGCATCAATACGTGAAGCACCTATCTGATAAGCAATATCAAGCGTGAGAACCCCATTCCCTTCTTTAGGTTCTAACTTAAGTTCGGTCCGGAACCCCCCAACTTGACGTCTCAGCGTAAAAGTAGTTTTTGGTAACTCCCAGGTTTGATTTAATTTATTATCTTTTAAAAGGACGTCCGCATCAATAATTGTAATTTTACTTAGATCATTAAGTTTTCCAAAAGAAGGATTAGACTCACCAATGGTTAAAAGAGGCATAACTTCTTTGAAAGTGTATTCTTGATTAGGACTTGTTTCACCAAAACCAAATGAAAAGTCCCCTCTCTCGTCACGTTCAAGAAGAATATGAGGGCGATAAAAACGTAGCTGATTTAGGGCAATAGCGCCTCCGAAAAGACGTAAAAATTTTATGGACACGCCCACATGCTCGATTCGAAGCCAACTAGGATTTTGATCTTTCACTAAATGGACATTAACAAGTTCAATTTCAAAAGGTCTTTTCCAGTCCTTCCATACCAGTTGTGTATGTTCAATTTTAGCACTGAGCCCAACTTGAGGAGAATTCAAAGCAGCTTCAATATCGGATGTTAAGAAGTCAAGATTAATAGGACCCATGGATAAACGGCCCAGTAAAAGTAAAAGCAGAATAAAAACAATAGCTAGAAGAGAGTAAATGACCTTACAAAGAAGCTGGACTGGTCTTTTAGCAAAGAATGCTTTTCCAAAAGGAAAGCGTGCGATAAAGTTTAATTTATTCACGTGAGCTCCCAAATATAAAAAAGAGGCAAATGATGACCCTATCTATCAATGATCTAGCCCCCAATTTTACTCTACCGACTGATAACAGAGGAACAACGACACTATCTGATTGGATTGGAAAAAATGTCATTGTTTACTTCTATCCTAAAGATGCCACATCTGGTTGTACTAAGGAAGCTTGTTCATTCAGAGATAATAAGCCAAAATTTGATAAATTGAACACCATTATTATTGGTATTTCAAAGGATTCTGTTAAGAGTCATGATAAATTTAAAGAAAAAGAAAAGCTTAATTTCATTTTAGCTTCCGATGAATCCGGAGAAGTTTGTGAAAAATATGGTACGTGGGTAGAAAAATCTATGTATGGTCGGAAATATTTTGGCATTGAACGCTCTACATTTTTAATTAATGAAGATGGGAAAATTGCTAAAATATGGCGAAAAGTGAGTGTGTCAGATCACATAGAGGACATTTTGAAATCGCTTTAATGTGGTTTACTTTTTCTAGGTTAATGGCTGCGTAGCTTCAACATGACGGGCAAAAAAAGACGGCTTTTGCAGTGCAAGAGAGCCAAGTAGACTACAAAAAACAAGGAAAAGAACTGGCGCATGAGTAAATTCATAAGCTTGCACAAGTGTTGTTAATAATATAGGTGTTAAGCCGCCAAAAATAGCGTGGCCAAGGGAGTAGCCGAAAGCAATACCGCTAAATCTTTCAGCCACAGGGAAAAGTTCAACAAGGAAGGCAGAGCTTGGTGCTGAAAAAGCCATGGCAAAAATGCTCAGGATAATTTGGGTGAGGAGAATACTTTCTAAACTTGGTACAGAGCTTACTAAAAGAAAGAGGGGATAGGAAAAAACAGAAAGGCCCAATAAGCCCGCTTGCATTACTTTCTTTCGTCCATAGGTTTGAGAAAGGAAACCAAATACAGGAAGCAAGAGAATCCAAAAGATCATAAGACCTGCATTTAATAAAAGAAGAAGAGGTGCTTCTAACTGAAATTTTAGCTTCATAAGACCATTAAGATATATAAATATGATAAAAAAGGGGATAATCACCGCTGAAGATACGCACGATGAAAGGAAAAGATTCGTTTTTTCATTTTTTAATAGCTCTATGAGCGGAATCTTCAAAATTTTCCCCTGTTTTTTGCAAGCAATAAATTCGGGTGTTTCCTTTAACTTTTGACGTATGTAATAACCGATAACGGCTATTAAGGATCCAATTACAAACGTAATTCTCCACCCCCAACTGGGCATAAAAGAGAGTGTAAAAATAGATCCTAAAATCGTTCCCGCCAGTGTGCCTACATAACAAGATAAAACAATCCAAGAACTCGCAATATCTTTTTCATTAGGTTTTGCATTTTCAATAAAATAAGTGATCGCACCGCTTGTTTCCCCACCCAAGCAAAATCCTTGAAGAATACGAAAAAAAACAAGAAGAAGAGGAGCCCACATTCCTATATGTTCATAGCTAGGCAAACAAGCAATTCCTATGGTTGGAATAGAAACAAGGAGAATTGAAAGGGAAAGAGTATCCTTACGACCCCATCGATCACCAAGATGACCAAAGAAAATACCTCCGAGAGGTCGAGCTAAAAAGCCTACGCCATAACTTCCCATGCTTGCAATAAGAGAAAGACTTGGATTATCAGTTGGAAAAAAAAGAGGAGCTAAAATAAAAGCAAAAAAACCGTAAAGCATGAAATCATAGTATTCTAAAGCATTTCCAATAATAACTGCTAAATTCTTTTTTTGCAGGATGTGCATATGCTCTCCTTTAGTTATCAGCCACATGTGGCTTATTTCAATGAACGAGAATCAAACTTATTCTGAAGGTACTTCTTAAGGAGTTCAATCCTCTTAATTTTTTTATTTCGACTTGAATAGATATAATAAGCTTCTATAATTGGGCTTTGGATATTTGGCAATACTTCTTGCAAGCAAGATTCTTTCACTGAAGGATGTTCTTGCCCCAAACTTATAATACCCATTCCAGACAAAGCAAAATTGAACAATCCAATAGCTGAATTAATGGTTATATATGGCTTTCGAATAGCCCCTTTCGCAAGTCCAACCGTTAAATGCCAGTTGGCTTGGCTAAAAGGATGAAGTGTCTTTTGGTCGCCATAAGCTAAAAGTTGATGATGATCTAGATCAGAAGGAGATTGTGGCACGCCATGCGTTTCCAGATAAGCCTTACTTGCGTATAGTTTGAGGTGAAAAGTCATCAAATGAGTTTGAAGAAGAGAATCATCTGATTCAATAAAAGGAGAAATCACAACATCCGCTTCATTTGAGTGAAGATTAGGAACAATATCATTTCCAAAAATCGAAACCTGGATTTTGGGATGATCTTTTAAAAATTCAGGTAAAACGAGAGGAAGATGAGTAGAAGCAAAACCAGTAGTTGCGGCTATTCTTATTGAACCCATGGGTTCTTTTTCTTCTTCCTCCAAATAAATAATAGCATTTTCAATTTCAGCAAACATTTTTTGCGTCGCTTCTAGAAGAATTTCGCCCTGGCGGGTAAGAGATAAACCCCGAGGCAATCTTTCAAACAAGCGATATTGTATTTGGTCTTCAAGAATACTAATACTGCGACTTAAAGCAGGCTGACTAATGTTAAGCGCTTCAGCCGCAGCATTGAAGCTCCCAGCTTTTGCAATTTCATAAAAAAGTCTTAACTTGTCCCAATTCACGTTCAATTTATTCATAGATTTCGGATTCCTAAAATTGAGCTTAATATACAGTTTATAGCATATTTGAAAAATAAGAGCAGAATGAAATAAATTTATGTATCAGAATCTATCGTAACTTAATCGCTTTTAAAAAGATCTCTTCATAAGTCAAGCTTTCCTCCAAATGCTTTTTCAACTAACACGCTAGTTTGAGAGCTTATTAGATCTTCTTTTGGAATACTTGGACTCAAGTCAACAATGACGACATGTTGGGCGTATTCATAACTCTTAGAGGAAATAAGAGATTCCATAAACCAACAACTATTATTTGGGAAACTATCATCAACAAAAAGAAGAACATCAAATTTTCTCCCTGGAAAAACAATATCAGATGTGAAACCTTTTTGTCGAAAATGTGGATCATGTACATGAGGACCTGATTTCCAATCCACCCACCTTGCAGATGCAACATGGCCTTTATATCGAGTTTGATAACGTCGAGGTGTTTGCGTCATACAATCATTAGTTTCAATAATAGACCGCTCGTAACTTTCTTCTTCATCCCAGTCTTCATCACTGTCTTCACTACTATCTTCATTACTATCATTATCTTTTCTTTGGATACCAAAGCAAGGAGCCATCCTAAGTGTAACAAGATCACTTATAACAGTTGAAAAATCAGCATAAGCACTTGCAGCAATCATTGGCGCTTGGAGAGCGTGAAGATAGGTTACGAAATTGCATATATGACCTCGCGGTGTACGAGTGAACGAGCTTTGGGGATCTCCTTCAACTGTAAGAACGCCATGAACGTCAAAAATATGGCAGAAAGATTGAAGGTCTGATGTTAAAGAACGAGAATAAGCACTCAATCGTACAAATGAATCGATGTGAGGCGCGTAAAGAAAATGAAACTTAGAAAGTGCAGAATGAGGCTGAGTCATAAGAAGAGAATTAAAATATTTCTTTAAATGTTCAATACGATTTTTAAATTGAGAAAGAGTTACAATAGGAGAGATTCTTTCTTGCTCTTCAAGTTGTGCTTGGATTACTTGAGAAAGATTTTCATCTAAGTCGAGAAGATCAATCAAAGGCTTAGAAAATTCAGAGTATTGAGAAAGAACTTGAGGCTCAAGAGTATTATAAATCGAATCCCGGAGAAAGACTTGCTGTAAAAAATAAAGACTCTTTTTAACGTGAGGCATTAAAATCTTTTTTTGTATTTCAGAATCACTCATTTGGTCGAGAGCGAGTTGAAAAGAAGGATGAAAAGAGGTTGTCTCTTCTTCTACTCCCATCGCAAAAACGGGAAAAGAAACCATATGAACAAAAAGAGTAAAAGCAAAAAAAATACGAAAAAACATATATACACAATCATTTTTGTAAAATTAATGAAGTATAAACGATATTGTTGAAAATTGTCTAGGAATAAAATAAAAAAATGGTGCGCCCTGCAGGATTCGAACCTGCGACCTGCGGCTTAGAAGGCCGACGCTCTATCCAGCTGAGCTAAGGGCGCACAATAAATTCACCATACCGAAACCAAAAAAAAAGTAAACCAAGTTTTGATTTATTTCTTCTTGTTTTTTAGAAAGAATTGTTGTTATGGTATTCGTAATCTTTCTCAAGATGAAAGAGTAGGGAGACAAGATTCAAGAAAAATATGAAAAATAAAATTAAAATAGAACCTCAAGCTTTGTCTGTTGGCAAATTACTAAAAGAAGCACGTGAGTCACAGGGATATTCTTTAGAGGACATTACTAAGTCACTATGTATTAGTAAGCGCCATTTGATTTCTCTTGAAGAAAACAATGAAAACCTTGTGTGTGATGTTTATACGTTAGGATTTTTAAAATCTTATGCAGAATTTCTAGGTTTGGATCAAAACGACCTTTGTAAAAAGTTTAAAGAACATACAACCCTTACTGAACCATCTTTCCCTCCCTTTCCTGCCCCTGTCCCAGGTCGTGGTATGCCAAGTAGACGCATTCTTCTCTTTTCTTTTTTGATTCTCCTGGCTTTTATTATTGGTTGGAGATGGCAAGATTACTCATCTGTCCCTTCACAAGAAGTGGAAATGACAGAGATTCATACCGAATTACCTGAACCACCCAAAGTTGAGAATGTTTTGCCTGCGGCAATTTCAACTCCTTCACTCGAAGATTTAGCTACTGTTCCTTCATCTTCAGATATCACCGAGCTTATTGAACCTTCGGCTGTGGTTGCCGAACCTCCTGTATCTTTATCCACTGTTATTTTAAAAGCGAGCCAAGAAGCTTGGATTGAAGTTAAAGATGAAAATGGAAAAATTATTCTTAGCCGTATTTTTAAGCCAGAAGAAACCTATGAATTTACTGAGCCAAAAGGTTTGATTTTAAAAACAGGAAATGCAAAAGGAATTCAACTCTATTCAGGCGAACAAACACTGTCCTTTCCTAACGTTTCAGGAGCAGTGAAAAGTAATATTCCGCTAGATCCTGAAAAATGGGTTGAACAACGCCCCGAGACTCTTTAACTACAAGAAGAGATATATCACTAATTTTGCGAAAAAAATGACAACATTACAGCCTGTTCGGGGAATGCATGATCTACTCCCACTTGAACATCAAAAACATTCCTTTGTTATTGATTCTGCTAAAAACATAGCTATGTCTTATGGTTTTGCGGAAATTGCAACACCCCTTATTGAATTTAAAGAAGTTTTTAAACGTACTTTAGGGGATGTCTCGGATATTGTTTCTAAAGAAATGTATGAGGTTGCGGATCGAGGAGGGGAGCACCTTGTCCTTCGCCCAGAAGGAACGGCAGGTGTTGCTAGAGCCGTAATGTCGAATGGACTTACACAATCTTTGCCCTTAAAGTATTTTTACGCTGGCCCAATGTTTCGTTATGAACGACCACAAAAGGGGAGACTGCGTCAGTTTCACCATATCGGAGTAGAACTTTTTGGAGTACCTGATTCTGTAGGAGATATAGAAGTTATTGCGTTAGCACATGAGATCTTAACAACCTTAAATATAAGCTCACGCGTCACATTGGAAATCAACACCCTTGGAGATAGTGAAAGTCGAAATGACTACCGCAATCGACTCGTGGCTTATTTAAGAGATCACATCACTGCCCTTTCTCCCGATAGCAAGGAAAGGCTTGAACGCAACCCCTTGAGAATTTTGGATTCAAAAGACGAAGGAGATAAAAGAATATTAAAGAATGCACCTCAGCTCACAGAAAGTATGAATGCCCGTTCTAAAGAAGTGTTCGAGAAAATTTTAGAAGGTCTCAAAATCTTACAAATTCCATTTAAGCTTAATCCTCAACTTGTCCGAGGTCTTGACTATTATTGTCACGTCGCTTTTGAATTTACCACCACCGAACTTGGATCACAGGGCACGGTATTAGCAGGGGGTCGGTATGATGGTTTAATAGCAACCATGGGTGGGCCTTCTATTCCTGGAGTCGGTTGGGCAGCTGGCATTGAACGTCTTGTAATGATGTTAACTCAAGAAGTTTGTCCCACTCCCACGCGCCCTCTTGCTATTGTACCGATGGAAGAAGAATTTGACATCTATGGATTACAGCTAGCTCAAACCTTGCGTAAACAAGGCCACATTGTTGAGATGACCTATGGAGGAGGCCTTGGGAAACGTCTTAAAAAAGCAAATAAAATAAATGCAAGCCATGCTTTGATTTTAGGAGCAGAAGAGATTTCTTCTCATATGGTTACGTTAAAAAATCTGGATACGGGAGATCAAGTTTTGAGCCCTCAATCTCAAGTAAGTCAGCTTCTTAAAGATAAAGGTGTCCTTTGAATTTTAATCAGAAATTACAGCAAGTTTTGACTCATTTTGATGAATTACGAGAAAAACTTTCTGCTTCAATGGAAGATCCAGGAGAATTTGCAAAACTTTCGAAAGAATACTCCGATCTTACCCCAATTGCTGAAAAAATTTTAGAATGGCAGCGATACTCGGATGAAAAAAAGAATCTAGAAGATCTTTTGGAGGATCCTTCACAAGATAAAGAAATTAGAACTCTCGCACAAGATGAGATCTTGACGGTTAATGAAAAGTTGCCCGAACTTTTACAGGAAATTCAAATTCTTCTTCTTCCTAAAGATGTTGATGATGAACGAGATGCCATCTTAGAAATCCGAGCAGGAACAGGGGGTGAAGAAGCAGCTCTTTTTGGCGCCAATCTTTTGCGCATGTATCAGCGTTATGCCGAACTTCAAGGATGGAAATTTGAACTTTTAC
Organism: Pseudomonadota bacterium; assembly: GCA_018242065.1. Classification (GTDB taxonomy): domain Bacteria; phylum Pseudomonadota; class Alphaproteobacteria; order UBA9655; family UBA9655; genus UBA9655. Next base: position 26,281 of record JAFECQ010000002.1, read on the forward strand.
ATGAAAGCGATACAGGTCTTGGAGGAATTAAAGAAGCCTCTGCATCAATCTCGGGAAAAGGCGTTTTTGCTAAGCTTAAATTTGAGTCTGGTGTTCATCGTGTTCAACGTGTTCCAGAAACAGAAGCTGGTGGACGTATTCATACTTCAGCTGCAACGGTTGCTGTTTTGCCAGAAGCAGAAGAAGTGGATATTCATATAGATGAAAAAGATTTACGAATTGATGTCTTTCGTTCGAGTGGGCCAGGAGGACAATCAGTCAACACAACAGACAGTGCCGTTCGTATTACTCACCTTCCAACAGGCGTTGTTGTTCAACAGCAAGACGAAAAATCTCAACATAAGAACAAAGCAAAAGCTTTAAAAATTTTGAGAGCGCGTCTCTATGAACACCAACGTGCTCAGAAAGACGCTGAACGTGCAGCAAACCGTAAAAATCAGGTTGGCAGTGGTGATCGATCCGAACGTATTCGGACCTATAATTACCCTCAAGGACGCGTCACGGATCATCGCATTAATCTTACGCTTTATAAGTTAGATCGTATTATTGATGGCAGTGCTCTTGATGAAATCATTCAAGCTTTAATTTCTGAAGATCAAGCTAGTCGCCTCGCTGATCTTGGAGAAATAACTTAAAGATAATATGCACATTTCTATTTCGGAATTTGAATCTTGTTTAGATGATGTTTCTTTTCCCCTAGCGGTAGCGATATCAGGAGGAGTGGATAGTCTTGCGCTCCTTCTATTAACACATAAAGTCGCCCAGCAAAGAGGACAGCAGCTCATTGCTCTTACAATTGATCATGGGCTTAGGGATCAATCTAAAAGTGAAGCCATTATGGTTCATCAATGGGTCCAAGAGAAGGGAATCGAGCACATCATCTTGAAATGGGAAGGTTTTAAACCACTTTCTCGACTCCAAGAAAAAGCCAGAGAAGCTCGTTATCAGCTTTTATTACAATGGTGTAAAGAGAATCAAATTCCGACTCTTTTACTCGGACATCATCAACAAGATCAAGAAGAAACCTTTTGGCTTCGCCTTTCTGCAGGAAGTGGTCTTGAAGGACTTACTGGCATGAAAAAGAGAGTTATAAGAGAGGGAATTGTGTGCCTTCGCCCTCTTCTTGGATTTTCTAAAGAACGCCTTATAGCAACAGTTAAAGATGAAAATCAACCTTGGATTGAAGACCCGAGTAATCAAAACGCTCAATTTTTCAGAGGGCGCTTTCGTTCTTTTTTAAAAGAAGAAGGGCTTTCCCCGCAACGCCTTACCAAGACTATGGAAAAACTTCAAATAGACGCTGATTTTATTCAAGATTCTCTCCAAAAAGTTCTTAAGGATTGTGTACAACTTTGTGAAGGGGGATATATTTCAATAAAGCGAAGCGTCTTTCAAGAATTACATCCTGCACTTGTTCAACGACTTATTTCTTTTTTGATGCAATGGTATTCTGGTAGAGCTTACCCTCCTCGTTCTTCTCAAGTTGAGATTATTTTAGAGAAAATCAAGTTGTCATCTCCCTTTACAGCTGGAGGCATCTATTGGCTTTTGCAACAACAAGAAATTCTGCTTTTACGGGAAATTTCAGCGGTAAAAGACAAGATCCTTCTTTCTAATCTGCAGAGTTCGAGACTTTGGGACCATCGTTTTTGGGTAGATGCACAAATTCAGAAAAATGTTCCTCCAGAAACAGTCCTCGCACCTTTAGGAACGATACCATCTTTAAAAAAGAAAATTTCTTCTTCTATTCCTTCTCAAGTCTGGCCAACATTGCCAGCTCTTTGGATTAAGGGAAAGATTGTGTCGATTCCGCAATTTTGTTATAATGTCGAGAATAAAATAGAGTATGGTAATTTTTTTTGTTTAAAACCCCTCTTTTAGAAATTGTTAAGATTCACTATATAAACTTTATGTACTTTTAAAGAAAGATTGCACAATGAATCGTAATTTGGCTCTTTGGATTATTATTGGACTGTTTTTAGTGGCAATTTTCAATTTATTTCAATCTCCTCCTTCTCACAATCAACATGTCACGATCGACTATTCGACTCTTTTACAAGATGCTAAAGAAGGTCGTGTTCAAGAAGTACTCATTCGGGGAGACACGGTCACAGGTCATTTAACTGACGGAAGCACCTTTTCTTCTGTTGCTCCTCCTCATGACACCCATCTTGTTGATCGACTTTTAGAAAGTAATGTCCGTATTAAAGCTGCACCTATCGAGGAAGACCTACCAACGTTCTTCCAAATTCTTATTTCTTGGCTTCCTATGATTTTACTCATTGGTGTTTGGGTTTTCTTTATGCGCCAAATGCAATCTGGTGGAAGCAAAGCAATGGGATTTGGAAAGTCAAAAGCACGCCTTTTAGATGATAAAGCAACACAAGTTACTTTCAAGGATGTTGCTGGTGTTGACGAAGCCAAGCAAGAGCTTGAAGAGGTTGTTGAATTTTTGCGGGATCCTCAAAAGTTTCAACGTTTGGGGGGAAAAATTCCACGGGGCGTTTTGCTTGTAGGCCCTCCTGGAACAGGAAAAACGTTGCTTGCACGTGCAATCGCTGGTGAAGCAAGCGTTCCTTTCTTTACGATTTCAGGATCAGACTTTGTCGAAATGTTCGTTGGTGTAGGTGCAAGTCGTGTTCGCGATTTATTTGAGCAGGGAAAAAAGAACGCTCCTTGCATTATCTTTATTGATGAAATCGATGCCGTGGGGCGCCATAGAGGCGCTGGGCTCGGCGGTGGAAATGACGAGAGAGAACAAACACTTAACCAACTGCTTGTTGAAATGGACGGGTTTGAAGCAAATGATGGTGTTATTTTGATTGCTGCCACCAACCGTCCGGACGTTCTGGATCCAGCTTTATTAAGACCAGGTCGATTTGATCGGCAAGTTGTTGTTCCAAATCCAGATGTTTTAGGTCGTGAGAAAATTCTTGCGGTTCACGCGCGCCATGTGCCCTTATCTGAAAATGTGGACCTTAAAGTAATTGCACGTGGGACACCTGGGTTTTCTGGAGCCGATCTTGCGAATTTAATTAACGAGTCTGCTCTCTTGGCTGCACGTCGTAATCGTCGAACAGTATCAATGGCTGAGCTTGAAGAAGCAAAAGATAAAGTAATGATGGGAAGTGAACGACGCTCCATGGTCATGACCGAAGATGAAAAACGTCTTACAGCGTATCATGAATCTGGACATGCTGTTGTGGCCTTCCATTCTCCTGCCTCTGATCCTATCCATAAAGCAACTATCATTCCTCGAGGACGTGCTTTGGGTATGGTTATGCGTCTTCCTGAAGGTGATCGCGTATCGATGTCACGCGAAAGATTATATGCAGATCTTGCTGTCGCTATGGGTGGACGGATTGCGGAAGAAATGATTTTCGGACCCAATAAGATAACAACGGGGGCATCTTCTGATATCAGTATGGCAACACAAATGGCCCGTCGTATGGTTACGGAATGGGGAATGAGTGATAAGCTTGGTCCCATTACTTACGGCGAAAATACTCAAGAACTTTTTCTTGGACATTCTGTTGCACAACATAAAAATGTCTCTGAATCTACAGCTCAAGTTATCGATGAAGAAATTAAACGCATTGTCGAAGAAGCTTATACAAGAGCAAAGAAAATTTTAACTAAATACCGTGCTCATCTCGAACTTCTTGCAAAAACGCTTCTGGAATTTGAGACACTGAGCGGTGATGAAATTAATGAGCTCCTTAAAAACGGAAAGCTAGACCGTGTAAAATATAGTTCAGGACCTGAAATTCCAAAGTCATCTTCAATCCCTTCCGGAGGAAAAAAGGCGACAAAGAAACCGACCACAAAAAAGACTCCTAAGAGCTCTCCCGAACCACAAGTTGGAGTTTAGTTTGTTGTAATTTACTTTCTCTTTACTCCACTGTTACGGATTTTGCGAGATTTCGAGGTTGGTCTACGTCCGTTCCTTTTAGAAGGGCTGTATGATAGGCCAAGAGCTGCAAAGGAATAGCGTAGACAATGGGCGCTGTCAGAGAGGTTGTAATCGGTAAAACCAATAAATTCGCTGCAAGCGCTTGTAAATGCTGTGCCCCCTTATTATCTGTAAGAACAATAACGGGAGCTCCACGAGCAATAACTTCTTGAATGTTAGAAGCCGTTTTTTCAAATAAATCATCAAAAGGAGCGACAATCACAACAGGAACATTTTTATCCAGAAGAGCAATGGGGCCATGTTTCATTTCTCCTGCAGCATAAGCTTCCGCATGAATATAGCTAATCTCCTTGAGTTTAAGTGCTCCTTCTAGTGCCAAGGGGTAATTCGTTCCACGTCCTAAAAAGAGAACATCTCTTGCCTGAGAAAGTGTTTGCGCAAAGGCTCTAATTTGGTCTTCTTGAGTAATCGCTTTTTCACAAAGTGCTGGTAAAAAACGTAAGCCAAAAGCCATTTCTTCAAAAGCGGATTCATCTAAATAACCACGGTTACGACTTGCTTGAAGCACAAGCAAAGCCAAAACTGTCAGTTGAGCGGTGAATGATTTAGTAGAAGCAACCCCAATCTCTGGTCCTGCTTTGGCAACGAGGACCGTATCTGATTGACGTGCAATTGAGCTTCCTGGCACATTAACAATGGAAACAACGATTTGATCCTGTGCTTTCATATATTCTAAAGCAGCAAGCGTATCAATCGTTTCACCCGATTGAGAAATGAGAAGACTGAGTCCTTTTTCGGGGAGAGGCGGGTTTCGATATCTAAATTCTGAAGCAACATCAATTTCAACAGAAAGACGAGCTATTTTTTCGAACCAGTATTTGGCAATAAGTCCTGCATAATAGGCTGTTCCACAGGCAGAAATAGTTAATCGAGAAATAGATTCCCAAGGTAAGGAAGGTAGATTCAGTACCCCCTCGTTAAGAAAAGCACTAAGAGTTGCTCCAATTGTATGAGGTTGTTCGTAAATTTCCTTTAACATAAAGTGATCGTAAATTCCTTTACTCACGGTATTTTCAGAGAGATGACTATCTTCTATAGGTCTGTCAACGGGAGTATCCTCTTTATCAAAAATTGTAACACCCTCTGGGTACAAGACAGCCCAATCTCCATCTTCAAGATAGCAAACTTTTTGAGTTAACGAAGCCAAAGCGATGGCATCTGAACCGACATACATCTCTCCACCACCAAATCCAATAGCCAAAGGACTTCCCCCTTGCCGTGCGGCAATAAGAAGATTTTCATACCCTGTAAATAAAATCGCAAGAGCAAAAGCTCCCTTAAGTTTCTTTAGTGTTTTTGCAACAGCTTCTTGGGGAGTGAGCTCCCTGTCCATATAAAGAGCGATAAGATGAGCAACGACTTCTGTATCTGTTTCACTTTCAAAGACGCATCCTTTTGCCTCAAGATCTTTACGTAATTCCGCATAATTCTCAATGATTCCATTATGAACTAATGCAACTCTAGGATTTGCCAAGGGGTGAGCATTCAATTCTGTAGGCTGACCATGTGTAGCCCAGCGTGTATGCCCTATTCCATTATGCCCTTTAAGAGGAGTAGTTAAAAACTTCTCTTTAAGATTAATAAGTTTACCTTCTGCACGTAACCTGTGAATTTGACCTTTATAGATAGTTGCAAGGCCAGCAGAGTCATAGCCTCGGTATTCAAGCTTTTCAAGGCCATGAATAAGTCTTTGCCCTACGGGGTGATTACCAACAATTCCAATAATTCCACACATCTAATCTAGCTATCCTTTTCCTTTTCACGCTTCTTTCGAAACCTATCAGCTCCATCTTTAAGCGTCGATTGATTACTTCGTGCAAAAGCCAATGCATGACTTTCAACGTCTTTTGTCACGACACTACCAGCTCCAATTATGGCATAATCTCCAATAGAAAGAGGAGCAACAAGAGAGCTATTAGAGCCAATAAACACGCCATCTCCAATACGAGTATTAAATTTATTAAATCCGTCATAGTTACAGGTAATTGTTCCTGCCCCTATATTTGTTTGAGACCCTATGTTGGAATCTCCTATATAGCTTAAGTGTTTAGCTTTACTACTTGAGCCAAAAGTTGATTTTTTTACTTCTACAAAATTTCCAATTTCTACTTTTTCATTCAAATGAACACCACCTCGCAAATGCGCAAACGGGCCAACGACAGCATAAGAGCCCACATAAGTTTCGCTGAGTTGACAGAAAGAGAGGATTTCAGCTCCCTTAGAAATTTCAACACCAGGTCCCAAGGTAACACAGGGATGAATTCTAACATCATGTGAAATCTTTGTATCATAGCTGAAATACGTGGTTGGAGGATCAAGTAAGGTTACACCTTCCGTCATCGCCTGCTCTCGCCAACGTTTTTGAAGAAATGCTTCTGCAGCAGCAAGATCTTGACGTGTATTAATTCCAATAAACTCTGCTGCATCGCCTTCCACATAACCACAGGCATATCCCTTTTGACGTGCAATCTTTACCAGATCTGTCAGATAATACTCATGTGCCGCATTATTTGGGGTTAAAGCAGAAAGAAGCGAGTTTAAGAGATCCCCTTTTACTAACATAACGCCAGAGTTACAAAGAGAGATCGTCCTTTCAGATGAGTTTAGGTCTTTATCTTCTATAACTTCTTCAAGCTCACCACTTTCATTAAGAAGGAGACGCGCATAATTTTGCTTATCTTCTGGGCGCATCCCCAATAACACTAAAGCCATGTCCGAACGATCTTGAACGAGGTCCATCATGCGTTCTAAGGTATGCTTCTGAATGAGAGGCGTATCTCCAAAAAGAATCAATATGTAACCTTCCGCTTTGATGTGAGGGGAGGCTTGTTTGACTGCATCTCCTGTCCCTTGAGCTGGATATTGAACAATCGTTTTGTGCCTAAAAGAAGTTTGGATATCTTGCAAGGCAGGGCCTACAACTAATACAATTTCTTGCGGTTTCATTTGGTGAGCTAAATCAAGAACATAATGTAATACAGGGCGACCTCCTAAAAGATGAAGAATCTTAGGAAGATCAGACTTCATACGCGTCCCTTGACCCGCAGCTAAAATAACAATTTGTAGTTTGTTCATCAATTTTACCTTACTTATCGGATGTCTTAGCATAGATAATATCGAATTCGCTAGAACTGATCTCATCAAAAAACATAACAAAATCTTTCAGGTCTTTGTTTTCCCTCTTACTTATGCCATAGTTATTTTTAAATTATATTTTGAAAGGAAAAATGATGACACAAAAGAAAGCAAATGGTGAAGGAGCACCTGAGGCCGAAGCTCAAGCCCCTCTTATTGTTAACGCTCAATACATAAAAGATCTCTCCTTTGAAAATCCAGCTCCTCTTACAAATGTGACGTCCCATGAAGAAAGACCAGCAATTTCCATCCACATAGAAGCGCAAGCTCATAATTTATCAGATAGAGCCTTTGAAGTAACTTTACGCGTGCGTGTGGATGCAAAACGAAAGGAAGCTCAAGTTTTCTTATTAGATCTTGAATATGCAGGAGCCTTTACAATTGGCCATGAGGTGCCTGAAGAATATCTTCGTCCGATTCTTATGATTGAATGTCCCCGCATTCTTTTCCCTTTTGCACGCAATATTGTAGCAACAACAACTCAAGAAGCAGGCTATCCCTCTCTTCTTCTAACTCCCGTTGATTTTGCAGAACTTTACCAACGGCAAGTTGCCCAAGAACAAGAACAAGCTAAAGACCAATCGAAACGACCAGAAGTTCTTCAATAGAGTTTTGGAGAAGGGCAGGTTTCAGAAATACGCCTGGGGTATCATCAGATAAATGCCAAATATTTTTCACCCTTCTGCAAAACGAGGCATCCTCTATATGTTAGGAGCGATGCTTATTTTTTCGATTCTTAATGCTATCGTGAAAGATACAACAACACGTTATGATCCTATCCAACTTGTTTTCTTTCGTTGTTTTTTCGCATCGATTCCTTGTGCCATCATTATGTTTGTAAAGGGAGGATGGATCCTTCCTTCATCTTTTGAATGGAAAATTCATTTAAAACGAGCTTTTCTTTTACCTATCGGACTTTTAATTCTCTTCCTAGGAATCGGGAAAGTGCCTCTTTCTGTATCTATGGCCCTTTACTTCTCGGCAACTCTTTTTCTTGTTATTCTTTCATATCCTATTTTGCGAGAAAGGGTCGGCCTGATTCAATGGATAGCTGTTGCTGTGGGGCTAGTCGGTGTCCTGATTATTGCTAAGCCAGGAGGAGAAGTCTTCCATTTTGGAGCCCTCTTTGTGATTATAGGTGCTTTTATGGAGTCAGCTTATAATTTATATGGGCGACTTTTATCTGCAACGTACAACAGTTTTATGCTAACTTTTTTAGGAAGTCTTCTCCCTGCTCTCGTTATTTTTCTTGCTCTTCCCTTTGTTTGGGTAACGCCAGATTTTGGAGGATGGATTGCTCTGATTTCTTTAGGATTAGGGGGGGGACTTGGCCAACTTTGTGTTACGTTTGCCTATCGCCATGCACCCGCAGGAACGCTTGCGCCAATGCTTTATTCAGCCATACTGTGGAGCATCCTACTCGATGTCGTTCTTTATGAGAATTGGCCTACTCATTCTTTAATTTTAGGGTGTAGCATTATTATCATTTCAGGACTCATTATTGTTTTTAGTGAATCTAAAACAAAAAAAGTTTAACACTCGCTTTCAGAGGCTTCAAAATTAATTTTTAATGTCATCAGGAATTTTATACTTGAAGAAACCTTTATCATAAACTATAAGCTTGAGAAATTGACATAAAATGATGAGCCAGATAAACCTTGAATTATACAAATACACTTATAAGTGAGTTTTACGATTGTCTTAAAAATAGCCATATTTGGCTTATTCTTTCGTTTACTGAAATTAAATCACGTTACCGTAGAACAGTTATAGGTCCTTTCTGGCTTACTTTAGGAACAGCAACAACTATTTTAGGTATGGGTTTTGTTTGGAGTTCTCTTTTTGGAATGAATGTCCAAGATTTCTTACCCTATTTTGCAACCGGAATGGTTATATGGATATACATCGCTTCTGTTTTAAATGAAGGATGTTCTGTTTTTACATCGCAAGCAGCTCTTATTCATAATATAAAAATGTCTTATTTTCTTCACGTTATGACCATGATTTCAAGAAATGTCATTATTATGTTGCACAATATGCTTGTTGTCATTATTGTTTTTATTGTTTGTGGACAAAGTATAAATTTGAATATATTATGGTTTTTGCCGGGTATTTTATTATTGTTTCTTAATAGTTTTTGGATAAGTATACTTATAGGGGTTTTTGCAACACGGTTTCGAGATGTGGCCTCTATGATAGCAAATCTCACAACTCTGATTATGTTTATTACACCTGTCATGTGGAAAGTAGAGATGCTTCAGGAAAAACGAAGATTTATAGCAACATTAAATCCTTTCACCCACATGATTAGCATAGTAAGAGATCCTCTTTTAAGTCAACCTCCTTCTTTAGAAAGTTATTGCATTGTGATAGGTGTTTTATTTCTAGGATTTAATTTTTCATTATGGCTATATAGAAAATATATTCACCGTGTCGTATTTTGGATGTAAATAAATGACTTTCATAAATTTAAACAATGTTCATCTTGATTTTCCTATATACAACGCTCAGTCTTTTTCTTTGCGGCATTCTCTTGTTAAGGCAGCAACTGGCGGAATAATGAAAAGAAAAAAGGATGTCATCACTGTATCTGCCTTAAAGAATATAACTTTTTCATTACAGTGTGGAGATCGTTTAGGTCTTATTGGCCACAATGGTTCTGGGAAAACAACATTGCTAAAATTGCTCGCGGGTATTTACACTCCTACTGCAGGGAAAATCCAAACCAAAGGGAAAATTTCCACTCTCTTTGACATACTTCTTGGATCTCAAGATGATATGACAGGATTTGAGAACCTTTATCTTTCTAGTATTACTCGTGGAAAATCAATTGTCGAAACAAAACGTTCTCTCAAAGAAATGGCCAACTTCACAGAATTAGGAGATTACTTGCATGTTCCCATGCGGACGTATTCCTCTGGAATGAAGCTCAGGGTCGGATTTGCTGTCGCTACAGAAGGCACTCCAGATATTTTGCTTATTGATGAAATTTTTGGAACAGGAGATCAAAATTTTGTTGAGAAATCTTCTCAAAGACTTAAAGATTTAATCAACCGATCGGGTATACTGGTTTTTTCAAGTCATTCAAAAGAGCTCTTAAGACAGCTCTGTAATAAAGTTATGATCCTAGAACATGGTGAAATTAAGGCCATGGGTGAAACAGAAGAAATTCTCTCTTTTTATGATGCAAATCATTAAACGAAGATCGAAAGAGAAGTCACATAAATGAAAAGTTATATTAAATATAGTTTTATGTTTGTCATAATCGCCTTGTTAATAAAGTTGACTTTTTTCCAAGATACGTCTTTCCATTTGATGGAATCAATCAAATATCTATTGGTTCCTCTTATAGACGCATACTTATCAGCATTCCAAGACCCAAATACGTCTTTGTTACTGTTTTTAGCCATTGTACTTCTTTGCCTTGTTTCTTTATATTGGATATACTTTGAGAAATATATCCCATTGCGAAAAAAAATAGATAATTCTATCGAGGCAGCTGAAGAGGCACAATCCGTAATTTATTCCAAGAAAGTATCTGCTTCAGAGGGATTGGTCGGTGTAGAAAATGATGAATTTCTCAAGCCGCTTATTTTAAAATTTAAAAATAGTTTTCTCTTTAATAAAAAAGATGGTGGAGCTGCAGAGTTTGATTATTTTAATCTAAATATACTTGAAACTAAAGGATTTCCTCTTAAAATTATATCCGCTCTCCCAGGATACTTCGTGGGAATTGGATTAATTTTTACCTTTTTAGGTTTAGTAGCCGCTTTATACTTTTCAGCCCAAGGTATGAAAGCGGGTAATTACGCAGATGCAAAAGCTTCAATGATGCATTTACTTTACGCATCCTCTTTTAAATTTACTACCTCAATTGCTGGGGTATCTGCATCTCTAGTAATATCCGTTCTTTATAAAGCATTACTCCACAAACTTCATTTAAAATTATGTAAGCTAGAAGAAGTGATGGAAAGCATATTTTATGCCTTTCGTACAAATAATAATGAGTTGAGCTAAATGAATCTAAATAAAAATATAGCTGAACCAGATAATTATTATGTTCCTTTTCTTGATTTAATGTCGGGAATTGTCTTTATATTAATGATAATATTGTCTACAGAACTTCTTAACATAAAGTACGACACACCCACCTCTTCTCAGACAATAAGCAACACAGCCTCAAATGAAATACATTACGATAGTTTAAATCCCTTGGAATTATTTAAAAGGAATTTTGTTTCTTCAATTTCCATATATTTAAATAACAGAAATATTAAAAATAGTATTTCTAAAGACTATAGCAATATAATTATAAATAACATTCCTATTTTTCACAAAAGAAACTTATCCCTCACAAAAGAAGGAAAAAATCTAGCTCTGGGAGTTTCTGAAGCTTTTAACAACAATTTGTTCCTTAAAATAAATCAACACGAGCAATTTAAGAAAAATATGGAATACCTAAAAGCAATATATATCAATGTATATCCTTTTTCCTCGGAAAATTTTGAGAGTGCTTTTATCGCTAAATCGTTAGTTTTCTATGGCTATCTTGTAGATAAAAATCCTACGATATTATCGTTTACGAATAGTTACTCCCCCCATCTTATTCGAATTAGTGATACAAATTTATTTCCACAATATATTGGGAACAATGCAGAGACGAAGAAAGAAGACACACTGATTATCAATTTTGAATTTGGCTACCCTCAAAAAGATACGTTAATTTGGTAGATATTAAATCTGGAGCTAAAGCAAGCTATTAGCAATATTGATTTTATCTGAATTTAGTTGAAAAAAAGAACATAAATATGCTAATTAACTATCCAGTTACAAAGTACACACATTTTAGTAAGGAAATACAATGAATAAAATTGCGGTTTTGTATTTAGCACGCGTTGGTGATGGATTAATCCATTTTAAAAATTTTGCTCAATCTTACCAGCGCTATAATGCCGGACAAAATCACGATCTCATTATTATCTACAAAGGTGAATTCACACACGGGCAAAAAGCAGCCGCAGATCATATTTTTCGCAACATACCACATCAATCATTTTTTGTCCCTGATAACATAGGATTTGACATTCATGCTTACTTACACGTTGCTGAACAAATAGATCATAAATACATTTGTGTATTCAATACTTATACCCAATTATTAACAGAAAATTGGTTAAAGAACTTTTACGTTCATTTAAAAAAGCCAGACGTTGGTATCGTAGGAGCCTCGGGGGCTTATGGAAGTCATCTAAATGGCCTCAAATTAATACATCATATGAATTGGCTGTATTTCAATGAAGAAGTTAGTTTTAGAGATAAAAAGGAATTAAAAAAATACGCAAACACATTCTTAGGGGTTATACCTGATTTTAAATACAAACAATATATGTATTATATGAATTTATATTTAAAACCCTTGTATTGGCTTGCTTTAAAAATTGTTTCTCCTATAGTTCGTCTTTTGATGCTTCCTTTTAAAAAAATTAAAATCTCCGATGACTTTTCTCCTAAATTCAAGAAGGGACTTTCTGCTACAAAAACAAAATTCTCTACAAAACCGTTAATGCGTTACAATCATCCTTCCTTAAGAGCTAAGTTTGAAAAGCATTGGGAATACCTCAAGAATGAAACTGAAGCTAATTACGTAAAAGATTTTTTCCCCTTCCCCACTCCTCATATTCGAACGAATGCATTTATGACGCGGAGGGAAATTCTGCTTGAATTTCAAGGACTAGGAAAAACAAAACAAGATTGCTACATTTTTGAAGGAGGGAAAAATAGTATAACAAACTGTGTTCTAAAAAAGGGACTTTCTGCATTAGTCATCGGTACTGACGGAGTTGCTTATTCACCAGACGAATGGCCAAAGAGCCGTAATTTTTGGATGGAAGAACAACAAAATCTAATGGTAAGCGATAATCAAGTAATTCACTATGCATCTTTATCAAAAGAAGAACGGCAACTACACACTTACTTAATTTGGGGCGACTATATTGGTCCAGCTCCCAAGCTAATACTTGATTTGGGTTATCAACTCAAGAAATCTGTACCGCTTTTAAGATCATTTAAGCCTGCAAAAGTAAGCATCGTTATACCTACACATAATCGTCTTCATCTTCTCAAAGATGCCATTTTTTCAGTAATACAACAGCGGAACTCCAACTGGGAACTCGTGATTTTTGATAATGCTTCATCTGACCCTATAGAAGAATATGTAAAATCGTTGAAGGATGAGAGAATTAAATATAAACGATCTAAAACTTTTCTGCCCGTAACAGATAGCTGGAACAAAGCTATGGACGTTGCTACAGGAGATTATATTATCATGTTAGGAGATGACGACGGTCTGGCTCCTCATTACCTGGAAGTAATAAACAAATATGTGCTAGATTTTAATGAGCCAGATTTTATTTATTCTGGAAGATTTTATTTTGTACATCCTGCTGCACAATCCGCATATCTTGATGGTTATCTCGATTCATCACATTACGGCTTTTTCTTCTTAACGGAGCAAAATCCTCCTACATTACAGAAGGCCCCATATTTGCTAAGTGCACGTGACGCACGAGAAGCTTGGTCAAGTTCAATTAATTGCAAACGCCGATTTTCTTTCAGTATGCAATGTTTCACTTTTAAAAGGTCTTTCTTAGAAACGATTAAAAGGGACGGGCAGTTGTTTCAGAGTCTTTTCCCAGATTATTATTTAGCAAATATTGCCATGGCATATGGTAAATCTATGGTAATTGTTCCTGAACGATTAACTATTCAAGGTGTTTCGACTAAATCATATGGATACATGATGTTTAACAATTTAGAACAAACGGGAGATGATTTTTTAAACATCAGGGCTTATAAGGATCCCTTATTCAATAAATACAAAGATGTCTTACTCCCCGGTGAAGCTTATCAAGATAAATATATTATAACGATGGGGCATGTTGCGAAAAACGCTCCAGGAAATGTAAATCTTAAATCCGGAATCAATCGGTATCGCCGCCATCAGATATTCTATAATCTGCGAAAGGAAGACAAAATTAGTTGGTTATGGAGTACTAAGGTTGGGCGTGAGTTAAGAAAAAAACTTAAGACCACAGAATTAGGTTGGACGCTTTTTATGACACTCTGTTATTCTTTTAATAAGCAAAATAAAAATAGAGTAGTAGAACGTCTTATTAGAAATATAGCGATGCATCAAAATACGGATCAAATTCATTATCGCATTTCATCAGGTGAATTTGCAGTATTGCCAGAAATATATGACGTTCTTGAGAAAACAGGATGGAGTTAATTAACACCTTGTAATGCAACTCTAACTCTATACTTCACAATATTTTAGAACAGAGGTGCACCCGGTTTCATTCTTCTCTTGAGTTTTGGTTAA
>JAFECQ010000030.1 GCA_018242065.1 Pseudomonadota bacterium
GTGGAATATTGAGGTCACTTTCGAAGAAGCTCATGCGCATTTGGGACTTGGAACACAAAGAGGATGGGCAGACAAAACGATTGAAAGAACAACGCCTGCCATCTTGGGCCTTTTTTCCATCACGTGTTTGATAGCTAAAGAAATTCTAAAACAAACAAGACAGTCACTTCCAATAGCAAAAACAGCTTGGTATAAAAAAACGAATGCAACGTTCTCTGATGTCCTGCTCCTTGTCAGACAATATCTTTTACGCTATATATTTTTCATACGGTCTACTCTTCCAGAGGAGTGTGAGAAAAATCATGCAGAAGAAATCATCGATCTCTTACTAGAGTGTGGATAGAGGCTGGACAATAAAAGAATCACAAAGTCGAGGCCAACCGATATAATTGAAGCCATTACAGCGGCACAGATTGTGACTTGTTATATGCTCGGGATGCGCAAAATGTCTACTGGACACATTGAGGATCAAAAGCTAGGTCTCAAAATGTTTCGTTTTGCAGAGGATGCCAGCTATAGGCTTCACAAGAAACGATGTGGTGCTATCCAAAATATTAATATCCATTATCATGGTGTGAAAACAGAGACAAAATCAACACTTATTCCTTTGGAGGATGTTATATGCCAATCAAAGGAGTAAAGCTGTGTGGAGCCAAATGCCGAACGAAAGGTGGAGCTTCTTGCCTACAACCAGGAATGAAGAATGGTCGATGCAAAATGCATGGAGGATGCTTCTATAAAAAAGAAATCCATGGAAGATCGACTCTACGAGCTAAAGCAGAAAGGAAAAAAGAGCATGCTTTTTTGAGAGAAATGAAGTCCTTACTTTTAGACATGGAGCAACTTAATGAGGATTAAAGGAATTAAATTCGCCAATAAAATTCTATTTGCTGAACTAGAAGAATGGAGTAATTACAAGGACTTTTTCTCTGTGAATGATTTTCTCAAACAGAAGGGAATCTTTTTTAATGAATTTGAGTTGATAGCAAACTGCAGTAAAAAGTTCATGAAGATATTGGAGAAAGCAGAGTCTCAAACTTGAGAGAATGTCATGCATGCTCTATTCACCAAAAGGCTACCAAGGCACAAAATAGCTGAATATACAGAGAATTAGACATATTGGAAGGCGAAGATCCAGAAGAAGTAATACAAAACTTAGAGGATGGGCAATTTAAACTCGAACTGTACTTGACAGCTATCGGAGATACTGACTCACTCAAGAAATATGGCCGCATTGGATTAAAAATGAACGATACCGAAGCTCTGATGAGGTGTAGTTTAGAGCGTGGTTTGATTACAAAAGAAACTTATGAGCAAATAATGGCTATCCCTGATGAAGATGAGGCAGATTAGATTAAAATAAAGCTAATGAGGCACTTAATCTTTCATGCAGCATTTAAGGAATTTAATCAAAACGTTTAAGCAGGGTGCTGTCAGAATTGAAGAATGTAAAGAAATATTATTCTTCTTTAAGGACCCACAAAGTACTTGGACCACTACCCATCATTTTAAGTAAGCCTCTTGCTTTTAATTCTAAAAGATCATTTCTAAGGGATCGCTCTGAAATCTCTTCGTTTAGATTTTTGTGAATCGTCTTTGCGCTGATAGGTTTTTTGTTTTGAAGAAAAGTCAGAATTTTTTGCTGCCGTAGTGTAAGTTCTTTTGTTTCTTGATGAATTAGCGGTTCAATTTTTTCTTGAGCAGCCAAATGTGGTCGAAATACGACTCGAATCGCTGTTCCCAATTCATCCCAAGATGGCGTTTGATAGCCACCAGATTGGCAGGCTTCAATAATTCGTCTATAGCCAGTTCCCCATTCCTCCATCAGATTAAGTTCTCGGAAAACACGAGCAATAACTTTATTGCGAATATGACTTACTCCTGCAATAAACTCCTCTAAAGTATATCCGAAAGGTAACATTCCAGGATTTTCTATCTCAAGTCTATCTGAGAAAATAGCTATTCTAGGATTCATTCCTTTAATTGAATAATCAGCATGCACTAATGCATTGGTCAATACTTCACGAATAGCGACCAAAGCGTATTCAGGAATATCTTGTCGTTGGATTTGATCAATTTTCACTGCCAATCGAGTATTTCGCCTAATAAAATTAGGGACATCATTCATTGTATCTACTATGGTTCCTTCACAATCATAAAGATCAATGAAATTTACTTTATCTGTACCCTGAAACCTAGCACATCTCATTTTAGCATTTGGAAAATATTTTTCTCGTAACTCGTCCTGGCCAAAAAGTATTAATCCCCCATTGGAACAGACAAGTTTGCCTGAATATCGAACTAAAATACCTAAAGTCTCTAGTTCTTTTTGATTTATTTTTCGACCAAATTATCTTTGCCTATTAAAAGCGTTCCTCCTGCAGTATTTGCAAAAGCAATGAGTGTTTTAAGAATAGGCTTAATAGAAGATAAATCTTGCTTAAATTCGATGGTCTTTCCTTCTGGAAAAAAAGCGATCTCACTGATGTCTACCATTTTTGTTCCCTTATTAAGATATTTAATTTCCAGATTCTGCCAGATTCTGCCAGATTCTGCCAGATTTTTCCAGATTTTTGCCAGATTATTTTCTGGAAATTTTGTAATTTCCTAATAAAGGCTGAAGAATTTTACACACTTTTATCCCAGCAAGATTCCAAACAATTCTGAATCAGTCAAAACGTCAAGTTTTTTTGCTGTAAAACTTGACATATTAGATTAGGAAAGTAGAGTGAATATATGTAATATTGACAAAAATTCTAATTTAGAATAAATTGATAGAATCAACCAGAGATTGGAAATGAAAAATTATAAAAATTTAGCGCAAAGTTTAGTGAGCTTTTTTTACCCATTAGTAGAATGCTCGCTCATTGACAAAGAAGGCTCAATCCAAGAGGTTTTTAATGCTTTCTCGACAGTCAAAGAAGATCTGGATTGTGATTTAAGTTCTCCAATTGACCAGACTTTTCCAGAATTATTGAGAGTGGGAAGAAATGTAAGAAGTATGATTCGTTCTTTTTATGAAGGGGAAGAGCTGATCGGCTTCTTAAGAATACGGTATGATTTAACTCACTTTAAAAATCTTCAAGACCAGCTTAACAATCTGATGCAACCTGCTTCTGATTTTTTATCCCACTCACCCGTTGATTCTTGGAAGCAAATGATTGATCAAACTGTGCAAGTTTATCTTTCAGAAAATAAAATCAATCTTCAAGCAATATCAGCGAAGCATAAAAGAGAGCTTCTTTCATGTTTGCGTGACAAGGGCCTCTTCGATTTTAAAGAATCTTCTGCTTATGTTGCGTCTAAACTTCAAATTTCAAGAGCGACTGTTTACAACTATTTAAAAACAACAGCAGACTTTAAAAAAGTACACGTTCACCAAGTCGATGCATTTACAAACACTAAATTCGGAGGAAATCCAGCAGGAGTAGTTTTGGATGCTGATGATCTAGACGAATCCACTATGCGCAAAATAGCCAGAGAATTGAATTTATCTGAAACGGCTTTTGTTCTCTCGAGCAACAAAGCTGCCTTTCAAATGCGGTACTTTACTCCAACAGGACATGAAATTGCTTTTTGTGGACATTCTACGGTAGGAGCACTCTTCATGATAGCCAAAGAGAAACGTTTTGGAATTAAACAAGAGGGACTTTATCCATTCAAGGTAGAGACACTATGTGGTGTTCTCAATATGGAAGCAACAATAGAAAATCATGATGAAATAAAAGTAGCCTATGAAGCCCCTAAAATTAATTTAAAAGAAACTACTATTTCTCATTTAGCAGTTGCTCAAGCTGCAGGATTTGATGAGAATTTAATAAATCCTGTTTTTCCAATCATGTACGAAGAAACCAATAAGGATCTCTTTGTCGTTGCTAACTCTTTGGATGCTTTAAAAAAGATTGAGTGTGATCCTAAGTCATTTGCCCATTTTTCTAAACAGCATGATATTGTCGCTTTATGCATTTTTTGCTCTGAAACTTTTGATTTAAAAAATCAGTTCCATATGCGGTGTTTTGCACCCTTAGTGGGAATTGCTGAAGATCCTTTTACAGGTTCAGTTTTAGGGGGTCTTACAGTCTACGTAGACTCATTTGGTCTTTTGTCGAACAACTCTAATCATTTTCAAGTTGAACAAGGGCATTTTATTGAAAAACCAGGAGTAGTGAAGGTGGAGTTTTCAAGAAAGAAAAAAAGCTATCATGCCAAAATTTTTGCCCAAGCTGTCCACTGTTTTTCAACAGAAATTAATCTTACTTAACCTTAAGGAGGTATTTGAAATGTTCCCCAATAAGTTAGTCACCGTTGTCAATAAGCAGATTGAAACAGGCGTCCTCATGAATGCAGTCGCTCATATGTGTTTAGGATTTGGAGCTCATATGGGACATGAAGAACTACATCTGATGGACTATAAAAATGCCGAAGGATTTATCTATCCCAATATCTCCAAGATGCCGTTTATTATTTTGAGAGAAAAAAATTCGAATAAAATCGGAACTCTTTTGATCAAGGCTAAGGAAGCGGGAATTCAATATTCTGTGTTTACAAATACCATGACCGAAGGAACATGGGCAGATCAGGAAGCAAGAACGATTGCGACAAAACAAGAAGATATTATTTATTATGGTCTTGTTTTGTTTGGACCGCATGAAGTTGTCAGTGAACTGACGAGAAAATTATCGTTATATAAAGGCTCAAATGATGAATAAAGAACTCTCAAATAGCTCGCAAAGAGTGCAAATGTTTTTGATTGAAAATGGATATAACTGCGTTGTAAAAGAGCTTCCAGATTCTACTAGAAGCGCTGAAGAGGCCGCTAATGCAATTGGATGTGAGGTAGCTCAAATCGCAAAATCGCTTTGTTTTATAGATAAAGCATCTGGAAACCCAGTTCTTGTAATAGCTTCTGGAATCAATCGTGTGAACACGAAGAAAATAGAAGACGCTACAGGCATTCATCTGATCAAAGCAGATGGGAAATTTGTAAAAGAAAAGCTAGGGTTTGCTATTGGAGGAGTTCCGCCTATTGGTCACAAAGAAAAAGTCATTACATTTTTAGATCCAGCTTTAAAAGATTATGAGTGGATATGGGCTGCTGCAGGAACTCCATTTGCAGTGTTTCAGCTAAAACCAAGTGAATTGGAGAAAATGACTGATGGCAAATTTATCGATTTAAAGGTAGATGATGGCAAAAATTAATCTTATAAAAGTAAAAGGAAATAGTTTCTATTGCGATGGGGTTTTCTCCATAGGTGTTTACATCAAAGATAGAATGGCAGTTTTGATTGACAGCGGTATCAGCAAGGATGTAGCTAAAGAAGTCGATAAAACTTTAGTTCAAGCAAATGCGCAACTTACTGCAATCATCAATACCCATTGTCATGGAGATCATTCAGGTGGAAATGCTTTTTTTCAACAAAAGTATCCTCAAGTCAAAATTTTTGCCACTGAAGCTGAAAAACCGTTCATTGAAGATCCATTAATGGCTCCAGTCTGTTTTTGTGGAGGGGCGGCAGCATTTGAGCAGCTCAAAAAGTGCAAGCCGATCGCTCCTCAACAACCTTCTAAAGTTACAGACATCATAAGTCCCTATCAAGATCAAAAAATTTGCATAGGCAACGAATTTTTCGAAATTATCAATCTTCCAGGCCATACTCGAGGTATGATTGCGATCAAAACACCAGATAATGTCCTTTATTGTGGAGACGCCATTTTTGGAGAGGAGACATTTAATAAATATCCAATTTTGTATTACACGTTTATCGATGAAACTTTAAATTCTTTTAAAAAACTCAGGTCATTAGTCCCTTCTGTAGATGCTGCGCTTATTTACCATGGCGGCATGATATCCGATTTAGTTATGTTGATTGATGAGCATGAGAAGCGTATTCTTGAAACTAAAAATATGATTTTTGCCATGCTATCTGAAACAGCTCTTTCTATTGAGGAAATCACTGCTAAAATTATGCAACTTAAAAAGATCCCTGATGATCTGATTTCATATATGCTTACCAAGGTGCCTATGCAAGCCTATGTTGCTGAACTTGAAAGAGAAGGTCTTGTTGAAGTCAAGGTAACAGAAGGCGTTAATCGGGCACATGTAAAAGACAAAAGCTCCTCGCATGTTACTCATCATCCTAAACCTATTGTTTTCTAAGTTTTCACGCTTTTTCTACAGCAAGACAGCAAGTTGCCACAAGATTCTGAAATGGACAAAAAGCGGCAGCAATGTTAGGATGTCAACTTGCAGAGAACAAGACTGTTAAG
Organism: Pseudomonadota bacterium; assembly: GCA_018242065.1. Lineage (GTDB taxonomy): Bacteria > Pseudomonadota > Alphaproteobacteria > UBA9655 > UBA9655 > UBA9655. The sequence continues at coordinate 6,268 of JAFECQ010000030.1, forward strand.
GATTGTCTTTGCTATCAGTTGAGGCTAATTAGATGTTGAAAGGATTAGATTCATTTTAAAGACTCACAATCCATTAGTAATCCAACAGCAGCATAAAGCTAAATTTACACCCCGTTATTTTCGGAGGAGCTTTTGTATCGATTTGCTTATAAATATACTGAAGAAGTGATTTTTTACTTTGATTCTTCTGGAAATAAATACGTGGCGTCTGGAGGAAGTTTAGCTTGGCGCCTCAATAACCCAGGTTTAGTTTCTTGTCACAATCATTTTTCTCGAGCTAATGGCTCAATAGGGAGCTGTGGACGCTATGCAATTTTTCCGATCCTTTAGATGGTCGGAAAGCATTATTTGCATGGCTTCATTCGAAAAAATATTATAATTCATCATTGAAAGCTCTCGCAGACTATTATAGACCAAATGCTCTTGATGCATACGTTCTTCAACTAGCTGCATCCACCAAAATATCGCCTGAAAGAAAAATCAAATCTCTAAATAAAATTGAATTTGATTGTCTGGTCAAAGAAATTGAAAAGTTGTGTGGGTATGCATCCATTGGAAATGAATCTCTTGTCCTTCTCCCAAAAATCACTGCAAAAATCGAAAATGTTAAAAATAAAGAGGATACGTATTTAATTGGAGATTCCGTTGTTCTTTCCAAGAATGAAGCTATTGAATGGGTCTTATCGCATCGCTTAGACGCTGTTATCGTGCATGAACATGGCGGAGCTACCCACCTGCGATCTAGACCTAATCATTGCATTTGGAATATAAAAACTCATGAGTCCATGCTATCGCCCTCCGCAGGAAAAATCGATCCTCTTGTGAGGGCCGTTGGTGAAAATAAACCTGGTCAATGCATTTGGGGATTCATTAATNNCAAATAAGATATGATTTTGTTTGTCGCTTTAGCTCTCCAAATCTTCAATTATTAGCTTTGGAGAGGTATTATGGATACAAAGACGGCTTGAATGATGATCAGATAATTGCTCAATTGGCTATGAGAGATGCTATGCTGCATCTTGATTCCTTTGATCTGAAGACAGTAGAACTGTATATCAAAAAACGCACAAAATATTATGAAAATGAATTCTCTAAAATCAGCAATCTCACAATATTAGATCCAGATTCTGATAGCAAGTGGAAGCATAAATTTAAGAGCAAATGTTATCAAGATAAGGTCTATGAACTCATAAAAAAATATCAGCCTCAATCAAAAAAATAAAATATGTCTAAAGAAGATTCAATGTTTTCAGAATGCAATATAGCAAGTGATCAAAAGCCGCCCATACTCACTTCTTTGGCAGAGATCGAAATAAAGGAAGCGAATAACGATAGAAGAAATGCTAAATACTTTGCTGTCTGTTTTACTATCATATATGTCGTGCTTTTTATCCCTTTTTTTTACATGGGCCTATTTTCCAGTATGACATTCGATAACCCTCGTATGACGGTTTCGGTTGGCTTATTGATCATGTTCCTGATTTTTTTAATTTCTTTTTCAATGCCTATTAGTATTTATTTGATGTGGTCGAGATATACTGAGTAAAGCTGAA
>JAFECQ010000031.1 GCA_018242065.1 Pseudomonadota bacterium
AAAAAAATCACAAGAATAAGAGAATAGCTTTCTTTAATTTTAACAAGAAGGCAAGCATGACTCGCATAAAAGAACCCGATCCCAATCTTGATGATTTACAAATACCAGATTATAAAACCTACATTTCTAGACCTGGAACTAAAAAATTTTGAATTATGAAGTGGATTGATTACAGTATCCCTTTTCACAGAAGGAGTATGTATGCCAGAGGTTTCAGAAGGACAAATTCAAACTGCATCATTGGATCATCTCGGTTTGGTGGCAGCAATTTGCCAAGATTTAAAAATAGCGCAAAGAATTGACAATCGATTGCCATGCGATTCTCAAAGAAAAGTAAGTCCTGGTAGAGCTGTGGTAGCTATGATTTTAAATGGTTTAGGCTTTACAAATAGAAGATTATATTTGACAGATCAGTTTTTTGAATCCAAGGCCATAGAAAGACTTTTAGGTTCAGATTTGGAGGCAAAGAATATCACAAATCATACTTTGGCTCACGCTCTTGACGATATTGCCGAATATGGTTCAAGCAAATTGTTTGCGGAAGTCGTCTTTGGAATTGCTATGGAAAACAATTTACTGGATGATAAAAATCATCTTGATACAACGAGTATCTTGGTTCATGGAGCCTATGAAGTCACTGAAGGCCCTAAGACTGTCGCAGTTGTACACGGATTTTCTAAAGATCACAGACCCGATCTCAAACAAATTGTTCTTTCATTAGTTGTGAATGGCCCTAGTTCGATTCCTCTTTGGATGGAGGCATTAGATGGAAATAGTTCTGACAAAGCAAGTTTTCATGAAACTATCAAAAATGTGGAGAATTTTCGTGCTCAGATAGATCTGAAAGGAAAATTTAAATGGATTGCCGATTCAGCTCTCTATACAAAAGATAAGTTATTGAAAAGCAATGACTATCTATGGGTTACACGTGTCCCAGAAAGCATCAAAGAAGCAAAGAATTTGGTAGAAAAATTAGATGAAGAGATCGCATGGATAAAAGGAGGAGGAGGATATAAAACTTCAGAGTACAAGTCGTTCTATGGAGGAATTGAGCAAAGGTGGCTGTTGGTGTTTTCAGAAGAGGCTTATAAGAGAGAGAAAAACACTCTAGAAAAGAAGTTGAAACGAGAAGAAGAAGAGCTCAAGCAAGTCTTATGGCATTTTGGAAAGAAAAAATTTCACTGTGAGCAAGACGCTCGAAAAGCTTTAGAGGAAGTTAAAAAAGGATATAAATTGCATGTGATAAAAGAGCAACTGACGCTAGTGGACAAGCATTCTGGTCAAGGTAGGCCTAAGAAGAACACCGAGAAAGTAATCATTGGCTATAGAGTGGATGCAATATTCGAAAGAAATCAAGAAGAAATCGGCAAACTGCTGAATAAAAAAGGTCGATTTATTCTAGCGACAAATGAACTGGATTCACAGAAGTACAAAAATGAACAGGTCCTGGAAGAGTATAAGGAACAGCAAAATGTAGAAGGAGGATTTCGATTTTTAAAAGACCCTTGGTTTATGGTGGATTCTATCTTCCTCAAACTACCCAAGAGAATAGAGGCTTTGATGATGGTGATGACCCTCTGTTTGTTGGTGTATAATGTTGGCCAATATAAACTTAGAAAACGTTTAAAAGAGAACAATATTACTCTACCGAATCAACTAGGCAAAGAGGTTTCTAATCCAACTTTAAAATGGATCTTTCAAATCATGGAAGGAATAGATGTGGTATATTTTTACAATGAATCGCTTTCAGGAACAATTCGAGAGGTGATTACCAATCTGAGTAAACTCCGGAAAAAGATAGTCTGGATATTTGGAAAAAATGCGGCTTGGATATACGGCTTGTATTACGAAAGCGAGGCATCGTGTTTAGGAATTTAAATCGAAATTTTTAGCTTCCAGGTCTAGAAATGTAGGTTTTTTATAAGGTTTTTAAAAAAATCGATGGACACGAAAATAAATGATGCAAGAAATCTATTGAAGGCGAGAGATTGCCAACAAAATCCCACTCTTTAAAGAGTGGATTTTTTCTTTCAAGGCATGAGGCAAAGGGTTTTTATGAAAATCTTCTACATGATCTAAAAGACCTTCTAATCGACCCAACAGAAACTGCTTGTCACTTTCATCAATCAAATGAAGATGAGTAAGATCGGAATTAATGTGATGCAACTCTCGTTCCATAAAAAGAATTTCTCCTTCTGTTTCAACAAAAGCTGTCCAATCTTTTGTATCATCTACATTCACGACATCTTTCATCACATGATCAATTTTCATTAGAAGTTGATCAAAATAAACCTCCCGCCGCTCTTGTAGCTTTGCAACCCATTCCGATGCCTGCTGCAAAGAGGTCTGCTCCTTAGCTTGATTGCGCAAATTCATCAATTGCTTTAACGGTTCCTCTATGGCATGTGTCAAACGCTCTTCCACATTTTTGAAGGCTTCACTCTCAGGCGGTAAAAGCGAAAGTGATTGCGTCTGATAATCTTGAACGACTTGAATATCTTTATCAATTAAATATTTAGTCCGATCAGCGACCACCTCTAAAATCTTATCTACTAACCCTTTTCGATCGTTCCACTGATTGTATAACCGTGTCCAATGTTTTGCTTGCTCATCCCATTCACTCGAAGGGGTTTGATCAAAATTTTCCAATTTGCCATCGAGTTTATACTTAAGGTGCTCGGCATCCCGAATAAATCCCTCTAAAACTTCTTGGGCAATAGGCAAAATACAAGCATCAAACCGCTGCAAGATCAATTTTTTTTGCTCATTAAATTGATCTATAATAGCAGAGGCTGTACTCTTTAAGTCTTGCAGACGATTGACTAACACCTGATCGATCACTCGTGCCTGCTCACTCAACTCCGGCATTTTCCGAACGTGTAAATCAAGGCGCTTGGTCGAATCCCCACTACTGGAATCGGGAATGATTTTTTCGTCTGGTTTTTCAGATTCTGGTAAAGAAACCATAAAACCTAATTCTATTATGATATCTATAATCTAAATAGAATTATAACACACATCAAATTAAATTTGAACAAGTAAACAACTAAATTTTAAAAAAATAGTTATACAGACAACATTAACGTCACAAGAGAAATAACAATGATTAAACGTCCTTTTATTTTAGTTACTAATGATGATGGAGTTTATGCACCTGGAATTAAACATTTATGGCAAGTTTTATCTAAAGTTGCCGATATTTGCGTGGTAGCGCCTGCAAGCGAGCAATCGGCAGTCAGTTTATCTATTACTGTCCGTCATCCTTTACGCATTGAAAAAATTGAATGGCCTTTTATAGAAGCTGAGGTATGGACTGTGAATGGAACGCCCGCTGACTGTGTAAAATTAGCCTTGAATGTCATTTTGCCTCGGGCTCCTCAGTTAATTGTTTCCGGGATCAATCGTGGAAACAACGCTGGACGTAATGTTCTCTATAGCGGCACTGTGGCAGCAGTTATTGAAGGAGTCATGCATAATATTCCGGGCATTGCTTTTTCAGTATCAGACTACTTTAATCCAGATTATGAGAAAGTAAAGCATTACATTCCCTCCGTTATTCATTACCTTTTAAGCCATCCTTTACCGGAGGGAACTTTCCTCAATGTCAATTTTCCTAAACATACGGAAACAGGAATCAAGGGAATTCGCTTTACGAAGCAGGGCAAGGAATATTGGACTGAGAATCCCGAGCAACGCGAACATCCAGCTGAAGGTAGCCCCTATTATTGGCTAGGATCAAAATTAGCACAATTTGATGAGGATGACGATAGCGACATTGTTTTATTAAAGGAAGGTTATGCGACTGCGGTTCCCATACACATTGGAGATTTAACCCATCACACCTCTATTAAAGAGTGCCGCAAAACGTTTGAAAACTTTGTCAATAAACCTCTTGCATAACCAAAATCTTGAAAGCTCCCTTTGAGTGCATCTGTTGTCACAACTCCATCTTCGTTAAATCTCGACGCACGGGCAAGGGAATGAATTATGCAAGATGCCTGTTATGCAGAGATCTAATTTTTGATAGATCGCTTTTGAAAAGCATCTAATCGATGTAAAGCTTTTTCTTCGCACTTCTCAATCATTTGGCGTCCTCCCTCAAGGCGGTATAAACGATTGAGTTCAACGCGCAATTGATCGCTAAGCTCATGATTATGCCGCATTCCCCCTCCTTTTTCTAATTCAGGATGGGAAAGACTGAATTCTTCTGCAGCAATGATGATGGTAACTAAACGATCGAATTGCCTCTGCAACCTGCTTGAAGCAACGAGTAACTGATCTCGAGTATGAATGGCCTTTAATTCTTGTATGAGAGAGCGAGTGACTCCTTCTCCTTCTTCTTCGAAATCATCCAAAGAACGAGAACCACAGCTTGAGGCTATGAGAAACAATGCGATGAGAGGCAGGATTTTTTTTAAATAAGAAATCATTTTCTAAAATAAGTAAGTAAATAGAACTGTAAATAACAAAAATATCCCTCTTAGGGGCTGTTCCTAGAGCGTGTACAACTGATATTTTAAGGATATTCAGAAAAAAATCACGAATTATTCGTGAATTGAGTTAGAAACGAAGCTCTTCATCGAAAGATAGAATTCAAAAAGGAGTATGTAAGCCACAGATTTAATGGCAATTACACTCTTGTTGAAATTTGGCTTGCACTAAATTCGTCAGATCATTACAGTATAAGCTTATTTTGCAAGGGCGTATAGCTCAGTTGGTAGAGCACCTGTCTTACACACAGGCGGTCATAGGTTCGAGCCCTGTTGCGCCCATTCTTGCGGGAGTAGTTCAATTGGTTAGAGCACCGCCCTGTCACGGCGGAAGTTGCGGGTTCGAGCCCCGTCTCCCGCGTTTTTAACGCGCCGACACGAGAGTTAAAAAATCGAGCATCAAAAGCAAACAAGTCAGATTCTCCCTTACCTAAAAATGTTTTTAGGCTCCTTTATTGCAGCTTTTGCAATTAAGGTTTTCTTTCTTCCAAACAATCTTATCGACGGTGGCACAGTAGGCTTAGCCATGATTGCTGCACGCGCATTTGGAAGTAATTTGCTGCCGCTCTTTTTGCTCCTCTTTAACATTCCATTTATTTACCTCGCTTACCGACATCTTGGAAGAAGCTTCGTTATTCAGATCATCACTGCGGTGCTATCGTTTGCCTTTTTTCTCTTTATCATGCCGCATATTATTGCCACCCCCTTTGTTGGTGATTACTTAGAAGTTGTGGTGATTGGCGGAGCGATCCTTGGCGTTGGCCTTGGTATTATCATTCGTGGCGGTTCATGCGTTGATGGCACCGAAATTTTGGGAATCATCATCAACCGCAAGCAAGGCTTTACAGTTGGCCAGACTGTCTTCTTTTGCAATATCCTAGTATTTGGCACTGCAGGGCTTGTCTTTCAAGACTGGCACCCGCCTCTTTTGTCACTAATCGCCTATATCGTCGTAGTAAAAATCATGGACACGGTTATCGTTGGCCTTGATGAGACAAAATCTGTGCTTGTAATCTCATCAAAATACGACGAGATCGCAAAGGCTGTGATGCATGAGATGGGCCTTGGCCTTACCATTATGTATGGTCGCGGCGGCTTTTCTGGCGCATCTACCGAAATCCTTTACATTATCATTGAGCGTCTGCAGCTTGCTGACCTTAAAAACCTTATCTATGGCATCGACCACGACGCCTTTATCGCCATAGAAAACCTCCACGAAGTTTCTGCCGGCAAGCAAAGTGGCCCTATGGCCTTTCGCAAAAAAGGCAGCATCCACACTCTCGCAAAGAAAGTATTGGGCAAATAAAAAGAACTCTTAATCTCGATCTTAATCTTAATCTTGATCTTTCTTAAAGAGATTAAGATCCAGAGCCTCTTGCAAAACTAAGCACAACTAAATTCAGGCCAAAGGCCTGGGTTATAAAAGCCTAGGGCAACGCCCTAGGAATACGATGCAAAGTATATTGCAGGCTGTAGGCCT
>JAFECQ010000032.1 GCA_018242065.1 Pseudomonadota bacterium
GATTGAGGTGGAAGGAGTATATCCCTCTCTGTGTGGTATTAATCAACATCATCAAATGCCGCCGGATGTTCCTGATTTGTATCCACAAGCTCTAGCAATTCCATGAGTTCATTGCGCGAGAATGTCTTCAAGACATGCTGCTCATCCACTCCCACTACCTCTTCCATCAGTTTTCCCTTGCGTGCAATCATGGCATCAATTCTCTCTTCAAAGGTTCCCTTAGTGACCAGCTTGAAGACTTGCACGCCACGCGTTTGTCCAATCCGATGCACGCGATCTGTTGCTTGATTTTCACGCGCAGCATTCCACCAACGATCATAATGAATGACAACCGAGCCCGCCGTCAAATCAATGCCCAATCCTGCAGCTTGCAAAGAGCCCACAAAGACTTCACAAGCCGGATCTTGATTAAAACGCTGCAGCTGCTCTTTGCGATTTTGCGTCGCTCCCCTCAAAGCAGCAAAACCAATCTGCTGCTCGCGAAGATAATCTTCAATAATGTCGAGCATCCCCAAATATTGTGAAAAAATGACCACTTTCTGCTGACTCTCGCGAGCCTCTCGTAAGAGCTCGACAAAAAGCTCCCACTTACCGGAAGAATATTCTTGATAATCCAATGGAGTCTTCAAATAAACTGCCGGGTGATCACAAATTTGTTTAAGACCGGATAAAAGGGCAAAGATGTGTAAATAGGGAATCGCAGTTTTATCATTGCGCAGCTCTTCCAATAAATGATGGCGCCGCCGCTCTAAAACTTCAGAATAGAGCTTCTGTTGATAAGGCATTAAGTCGCAATAGGCAATTTCTTCTATTTTCTCTGGCAGTTCTTTGAGAACATCTTCTTTTTTGCGCCTTAAGACAAAGGGACGAATCAAGCGACTTAAGATCTCTTTCCTTTTCTTATCATGCTCTCTTTCAATAGGTTTAATAAAAAATTCTCGATATTCATTTTCTCCGGGCATATAGGAGGGAAGTGTAATATCAAATAGCGACTTGAGCTCTCGCAAGTGATTTTCAATAGGCGTTCCTGTTAATCCAATTTTCATCTGCGCTTTTATCTGAACCAAAGCGGCATATACGCGGCTAAATTGATTCTTGGCAATTTGAATCTCATCAAAGATCGCCACCTCAAAGGGAACTTTGGCTAGTAATTCACGCTCATTGCGCAAAATCCCATAAGAAGTCAGGAGAATGTCATATTGTTGATGAAAAGCTTCTAGACTGCGATTAGTGCCATAAAAAGTACAGACTCTCAATCCGGGCAAGAATTGTTGAAGCTTTTCTTGCCAGTGATAAATCACTGAAGTAGGACAAACAATAAGAAAATGATGTTGGATTCCTTCTGCATAACTGCGATAAAGGTTTGCAATGCTTGCCAAAAGAGCCATGGCTTGGTGGGTTTTGCCTAAGCCCATGTCATCGCACAGTAAACCCGATAATTGCTGCCGATAGAGAAACCATAACCATTGTGCTCCAATTTCCTGATAGGGACGCAAATGGCTTAGCAAGCCTCCCATATCTGGTTGCTCCGGTGTATGCAGCTGGATGAGATCATCTAAAATAGCAGCACTTGAATGGAGTTCTTTTTCATCTCCAACTTTGAGCATCTCAATGGACTCAAAGGCATTGAGGCGCATAAACTCCAACGTTGTCAGCAATAAAAGGTCTGTTTCTTTATCAAAACGCTCTTTTGGCAGCTGCCGCAGCCAATCAAAGCGCTTATCGCGCATATCAATGAGACCTGCCTCAAAAAAGGCAAAGGGAAATTTTTTAGCTAAAGCTTGCCGCAAATCGATGATAGAAATCAATCCATGCTCTGTTTGATAAAAAAAGCGAAAATGATACCAACCCCTTCCTCTTTCCGGAACTGATTGAATCAAATTGGCGACAAGGCGCCACTCTTTGGGTTTAACAAGCCGTGGATCAATAAAAGAAGCATAAGAATAAAGCTCATCAATTTCATACGTTAAGAAGAGGAGGAGATCTTCTCCTTCAAGTTCAAGAGAATGACGAAATTTTTCTGGCAATCGCAAATCCAAAGGCAATTCATGAAATCCTTCTCCCTCTAGATAAACAAAATCGTCGAATAACTGAATTGTTTTGCCTTGATATTCAGGCAGAAGTTCATATTCGGGCATAATGTTGACTTTGCGCTTATCTGTCAATTCAATCCTAAAGCCCGCTTTAGTGACGGGACAGTGCTCGCTAAAGAATTTAGGGATCAATTGCAACTCTTCGCGATTCATGCGAATGAAAAGAGGAATTTGTTCGGGACTCAAAGAAACGCCTGGTCTAAGAAGAAAGCTAAAAGAACCGGTCGCTTTAGAATAAAAACCATAGCTTTCTAAATAAACCCAAGTGCCAAAATCTTGTTGACGTATCTCCTCTTTGACTTTAGCTAAGCTGCGTGAAAAAGTCAGACGCTGGCTCTCACTCACTTGATAACTCATTTGATATTCAATACTGCGTAAATGTGTGCGAAAGCCTTCTTGAGTGTTAAACCAAGCACGATTTTGACTAACAAAATCTGAAACTTGATACATGGAAATCATGATTTCAGCCTCTTGGAATCGATTGCCTTCAATGGGATAAAATCCATCTTCATCCAAATAAACCCAATCTCCCATCAGCCAAGAATCGCCGGTCGTCAAATCGCCGGGCTCAAATAAATAGGCAGTGATATGCAAATTCCATTCATGATCAAAGTGAAGTTGATAGGAAAGAGTCATGGCCTCTCGATGAACATGGCAATCGACAATCAGAGAAGCAATCAAACGCCTGTGCTCTGTCAAAACATCTATCATGTCTTCGCCATGCAAATCAGGAGTTTTCAGTAATTCATGAGGTTCATCAGTATAAAATCCTTCCCCAGGAATAAAAATCCAGTGATCCAGAGGAATCGCTTCAGCTCCTTTTGCAATTTTGCGCCCAATTCGCGGCGTTTTTTCCTCTTTTTTCTCTTCTATGTGCAGAGTCTGATTTTTTTTATCATAAATGATGCGCTCTATTCCTTTGCGAGCTGCTTGGTAAACAGACAAAGGACTCTTGACCGTTTTAAGCGACTCGATGATTAAAGAGAGATTGGCTTCTGAGACATAAAACCCTACCTGAATATCTTCAAAGTCGATTTGAAACCAATTGGGAAGCTTTTTCTTGGAATACTTGAAGCTAATTTGATACGGCATTTCCTCTTCTTGCTTTTTCATTAACCATTTCGCTAGATCGCTCCAAAAAGATAAATCATAACGGAGTTGAGGATTGGGCTTGCCTTCGCGCCATGAAGATAAATCTTCATAAGATAAATTCGAAAATTTCAGCGAGGTTTCTTCTGTTTCTTCGGTGCGCTTATGAATCATTTTATCCAAAACATGAATAGCTTCAGGAGTCAAAGCTTGCAAGGTAAAAATTTTCTTTCCCAATCCAGAGCGACAAATATAAGAACCCGGAGGAGCTTTAATTAAAAGCTTGGGATCATCTCCTAAACGTTCTTCATAAAGACGACATAATTGATTCCACAAAGAGCGAGCAAAGCGCTGGTGCAAAGGCTGTGAAAATTCTTTAAATAAGCTTAAATAAGCAATGGCAAGGTGCACGCAACCCGGAGCTTCTGACACATGCTCGCCAGAACAAAAAGCATCTTTAATTTCCCCTTTTCCCTCTAATTGCAAAAAAACCCAAAAATCTTCCCGAGAAGAAGGATCTTCGACTAAAACCTGATAAGTAGAACCAGAAAATTCAATATCTTTTACAGCGCCTTGATTTAAAGCGCGTTCAGCCTCGCGTCTATAGGGTCTTAAGTCGTCAGGTAAAGAAACCTTCATGATGAATAAATACAGTTAAACAATGGATTTATGATTTTTCAAAGAATCTGATTGATTGAATGAACGATTGGCTTATTTTAAAGGAAAGAAGTGTTTATTTTATAGATAAGATTGCGAAATAGGTGCAATTAAAAGCCCCGAGCGGCAAATCCGCTCGGGGCTTTTAATTGCACCCTACGAAACAGGCATGAAATTAAGCACAGACCTGTTGTTGATAATAGTCTCGGATCGTTGCTCTTTGTCCAGCATTAAGATTAATTTGTGGACGTTTATTCTTAACTTGATCATGGACATCTTGAAAGGCCGTCTCAAAATCAATGTTTGTCCCAGCATATTGTTCTTTCAACAAATAGGCGATAACAATTGTCGCGCTCCTTCCTCTACCCGCTTTACAATGGACGTAGACTTTCTCTTTCTCTTGAATTCGCTTTTCGAGAAACTCCACTCCTTGTTGAATTTGATCGACTGGAACTCCTGTAAAATCAACTGCTTTAATGTGACAATGAGAGGCTCCTAAACCTTCTTCCCATTCCTGACTAGAAACAGGTTGAACAAGCCCTTCTTCTAATTCAAAATCCTCTAGCATCGTCAAAACGGCATCAACGTCTGCATCAAAAAAAAGGCGATCTGCATGATCAGGCCCTAATGGAATAGCACCTAAAACAAGGTTTGGAGTAATTTCATTCCACCAATCCTTATTTCCGGATAATGTATAAAGCAATGAAATTTCATATAATAACGCTTTCTTTTTTCGCAAAATTTCTACAATAAATAAAGCCGCTCCTAGACTCGTGACAATTGCCACTACGGGAACTGAAAAAGCAGCTGTAGAGAGAGTTGTCGTTGCGACAAATGCAGGAATAACTACAACTGAAGGAGAGAAAGCAACAGCGGCTGCGCCAATTCCGACATACAGTGCGATTTTACCCAAAAAGCCAGCGAGATGAGAATTAAAAAAATGAATGCTCACCTTATTTGCCTTATTCTGATTTGCCGCTTCATCTAATGCTCCCTGATCATAGCCAGAGTGACAGGGGCTCGCTCCTATATATTCCATTATACATACTCCTTTGTTTTCATATTATTTATCAATATTTAATGTATTTTACAATATGTTTAATATATTTTACAATATTAAGATATAATTAAAAACAAAAAAACTAACAATTAATTTAATTTTACATTATTTTAATTAAATCTTTAAATAAAAAGGAAATCACATCACGACGATGTTATACGCCCCGCGGTCAAGTTGACCACTTTTTCTTAAGCGGCCATAGCGACCTCCTCTATTGGAATATGAAACTTCAAACTAAGAAGTGAAGCTATCTTCTGTTTTTGTGTGGAATTTACCTCACTCAAAC
>JAFECQ010000033.1 GCA_018242065.1 Pseudomonadota bacterium
TCGTGTTATCTAGGACAGCCCCAAGATAATTTCGAATTTATTCTTTTTTAACTTTTATAGATAAGGAAGCAAGAAACGCCTGGTGATTAAAGATTAGCTCATCAAATAAGACTTTAAATAATACCCTGTGTAGCTTTCGGGGATCTTAGTAACTTCTTCAGGTGTTCCTGTCGCGACAATTTTTCCTCCTCCATCCCCCCCTTCAGGGCCGATATCAATAATCCAATCAGCTGTTTTAATAACTTCCAAATTATGTTCAATAACAATCACCGTATTGCCTTGCTCTACCAAAGCATGAAGAACTTCGAGAAGCTTTCGAATATCATCAAAGTGAAGGCCTGTTGTGGGTTCATCTAATATATAAAGCGTCTTACCAGTTGCTCGACGAGAAAGTTCTTTGGATAGCTTTACACGCTGAGCTTCTCCTCCCGAAAGAGTCGTCGCCCGTTGTCCTACATGAATATAACCAAGCCCAACTTGTATAAGAGTAGAAAGCTTTTCCTTAATGCTTGGCATGGGCTCAAAGAAATCGAATGCTTCAGCAACAGTCATATCCAATACATCTGCAATAGACTTATCTCGATATTTAATCTCAAGGGTCTCTCGATTATACCGCTTGCCATGACATTGATCACATTCAACATATACATCCGGCAAAAAATGCATTTCTATCTTAATAACCCCATCTCCTTGACATGCTTCACAACGTCCTCCCTTAACATTAAAGGAAAAACGCCCTGGAGCATAACCACGTACCTTCGCCTCAGGAAGAGCAGCAAACCATTCTCGAATAGCGGTAAACACACCTGTATAGGTGGCAGGGTTTGATCGTGGGGTCCTTCCAATAGGCGACTGATCGATATCCACAATTTTATTAATGAGCTCAACCCCCTCAATTCGATCATGTGGCCCTGGAATGGCAGAGTTATCATTCAAAATTTGAGCGAGCCCTTTATAAAGAGTTTCAATAATGAGGGATGATTTTCCTCCTCCCGACACACCTGTGATACAAGTAAACGTGCCCAGCGGAAAATCAACAGTTACATTCTGAAGATTATGGCATTGCGCCCCCACAACGCGTAAGGTTTGGCCTTTTTTAGCTTTGCGTCTCTTTTGAGGAAGCGGAATTTTCTGTGTTCCTACCAAATATTGCCCCGTAAGACTTTCAGAATTCGCCATAATCTCATTCGGCGTCCCTTGAGCTACAATATAACCTCCTCTTACACCTGCCCCAGGTCCCATATCAATGACATAGTCAGCCATACGAATCGCATCCTCATCGTGCTCCACAACAAGAACTGTGTTACCTAAATCCCGCAACCGTGTGAGAGTTTCTAAAAGGCGATCATTATCCCGTTGATGCAGACCTATGGAAGGCTCATCCAGAACATAAAGAACCCCCATAAGACCTGAACCAATTTGAGAAGCGAGGCGAATCCGCTGACTTTCACCCCCTGAGAGTGTTCCTGAGGCTCGCGAAAGAGAAAGGTACCCAAGCCCCACACTTACTAAGAAACCAAGTCGCTCTTGAATTTCTTTTAAAATGCGTGCCGCTATATCTCTTTCTTTCTGCGTCAATTGATGCATTAAATCATGAAACCATACTTGCGCATGGGTAATTGACATTTCTGTCACTTGGCCAATATGAAGATTATTTATTTTTACAGCTAACGCCTCTGATTTTAAACGATATCCCTGACAATCTTCGCAAGGAAGTGTGCTTTGATATCGATCCATTTCTTCAGGTTGCCCATATCGCTCTTTCTTCTCTCGTTGGCGCCGCATAAGCGTCGGAATAACACCTTCAAAAGGCTTATTTTGTGTGAACGTCCGAGCCTCATCCTTATAGGTGGTTGATATTTTTTCTCCACCCGACCCATGTAAAATAACCTCCCTCGTTCGCTCAGGAAGGTGGGCATAGGGTTCATTCATCTGACCACCATACTTAGCCACAATTGCGGCAAGGGCTTGTAAGTAGTAATGAGCAAAAGCCCCAGACCAGGGAGCAACGGCTCCTTCTGCTAAAGTCAGCTGCGGATTTGGAATAATTAAATGTGGGTCAAAAACAATTTTAACCCCTAATCCATCACACCCTGGGCACGCTCCAAAGGGACTATTAAAAGAGAACAGACGAGGTTCGATCTCATCGATCGTAAACCCAGAAACAGGGCAGGCAAATTTTGCTGAGAAAGTACGTCTCTCTCCCGTATCTGCATTTTCCGCATAAAGCAGCCCATCAGAAAGGCGTAAGACCGTTTCAATGGCATCCGGCAGGCGATGCCCTATATCTGCCCGAATAACAATACGGTCCACAACAACGTCAATATCGTGCTTAATTTTTTTATTAAGTACAGGCACTGCATCAATTTCATACAAAGAACCATCAATTTTCAGACGCTGGAACCCTTGCTTATGAAGGTCAGCAATTTCTTTTTTATATTCTCCCTTTCTGCCTCTTACAATCGGAGCCAGAAGATAGAGTCGAGTCCCTTCTGGTAACTCAAGTAATCGATCAACCATTTCAGATACAGTCTGGCTTTGAATGGGAAGGCCCGTTATCGGTGAATAAGGAATCCCAATACGCGCATACAAAAGACGCAAATAATCATAAATTTCTGTTACTGTTCCCACAGTTGAACGTGGATTTTTTGAGGTGGTCTTTTGTTCAATTGAAATCGCAGGAGATAACCCTTCAATTGAATCCACATCCGGTTTTTGCATAAGTTGTAAAAACTGACGCGCATAAGCTGAAAGGCTTTCAACATAACGCCTTTGTCCTTCGGCATAAATCGTATCAAAAGCGAGAGAAGACTTACCCGAGCCGCTTAAGCCCGTAATAACCACAAGCTTATCGCGAGGAATTTCAACCTCAATATTTTTAAGATTAT
This sequence comes from Pseudomonadota bacterium, assembly GCA_018242065.1. Classification (GTDB taxonomy): domain Bacteria; phylum Pseudomonadota; class Alphaproteobacteria; order UBA9655; family UBA9655; genus UBA9655. Next base: position 2,889 of record JAFECQ010000033.1, read on the forward strand.
GCTCGCGTGCGCCACGTACATGAATTGAATGACTCATACTGAGGTCTCACCACCAAATTTCACATGTGTCTTTGAAAAACATTTTCGCATCATAAACATATTCATCTAGCATAAACAATCCCTTAAGGTAAGGCTAATAACTATCTGGGAATTTGCTAATTTTAACCATAGTTTTTACATTAAATTACTATTGTGAAGATTAAAATTGAAAAAAAACGGCAAAAAAATTTGACAAATTGAATGTAAAATGTTTTTATAATAAGGTTATATATATAAAAGGGGAGGAATTATATGACAATTCATAAAAATATTTTATATACTTTAGTATCAGCTGCAACTTTAATTACTTCACCTGCATTCAGTATGCAGGAAGAGGAGAGAGAGGGTGGAACACCTCCTATTCCTGTGGCTCAAAAGCCTATCGAAGAAGACGCTAGAAGCGAGTTAGCAGTGCTCATAGGGCAACAGGACTATAAAAAAGCTTTTGCTAGTATTAGAGAAACAAATACTACATCATCTGATGAAGATGTTGTAAAGTTTCTTCTAGACAGCAATGGGTATAAAAAATACGATACCCTAAGCTTAGAAAATAAGAGGTGGATTGCTGAACTTATCGCAGGTAAGGAAGTCGAAATTTCTATACCACTTGTTACTGCCCCTCCGCCAACAGCAGCAGAAACACCACCATCACCAAAGAATAGCTACTGTACCATTATTTGATTTGCTGAAATATCAGAATATCGCTACTCACCTTCAAAACAATGAGGGTGTAGTAGCAATATTTGTGAACTTTTCTTGACGCTCTCTCTTCTTTACTCCATAGTAAGTTCATGAATAAGAATCGGGCTTACATCATCCCCCATCTAATTATTATTGGCAGCTAGCGCTGTCAGATTCTCTTTTCCTCATCCCTATATTCCATTAAGTTACTTTTAAATCTCTCAAGATAGAGGACACGATGACAGCTTTGTACCCTTGGATAATGTGGTTTTTTGCAACTTCATTTTTTGCTTATCAGTTTATTATGCGCGTGTTTCTGGGTTTATGTGTCCCAGAGATTATGCAAAAATTTCAGGTTAATGCGACAGACTTTGGCCTGATGGCCTCTTTGTATTATTATGGATATGCTGGCATGCAGATCCCCATCGCCTTCTTATTGGATCGATTCGGACCACGATCAATCATTTCTCTCAGCTGCTTTACTTGTACCCTATCTATTTTTTTATTTTATTGGACAGATAATTGGTATCTTGCCTTACTCGCGCGTTTTTTAATTGGAGCTGCTTCAGCTGCCGGCTTTTTAGGTGCGTCAAAAGTGATTTCACTCTGGTTTCCCTATAGACTGTATGCGCGAATGGTTGGGCTCTCCTTTTCCCTCGGCCTTTTAGGTGCCGTTTATGGAGGAAGACCCGTAAGTCACCTAATTACGCTTTATGGCTGGGAAAATGTTCTTTTGATTATAGGAACAGTCGGTCTTATCCTCACAGGACTTCTCTGTCTAACAATTAAGCCCTATAAGGTATCTTTCCTTCATGAAGGTCCTGTATTTCTAAAAAATTTAAAATCACTATTCTCGATGCCTGCTTTACTCCTTATGGCGGGCGCAAATCTCTTGATGGTAGGCCCCTTAGAAGGATTTGCAGATGTCTGGGGAGTTCCTTATTTAATGCAGGCCTATACACTTCAAAAAGAAGATGCGGCTTTTGTAACATCCGCCATCTTTACAGGGATGCTTCTTGGTGGTCCATTACTTGCTTATTTTGCTGAGAAATTCAATGCTTCTTATCAGATCACAGCACTTTGTGGACTTTTGATGGCAGCGCTTTTTTCTATCATGCTACTCGCACAAGGTCATCTCAACGACACACTTTTATATGTTATGATGTTTATTGTAGGTATCTTATGTTGTTATCAAGTTCTTGTCTTTGCCATAGGAACAGCCTATGTCTCTGAAGGGATGCGTGGCGTTACGGTTGCTTTCTTAAATTGTATCAATATGCTTGGAGGTTCTTTTTTCCATACGACTATTGGCGTCCTGATGGATCATTTTTGGACAGGGGCAACTGCAAATGGTCAACGGTTATACGAAGCTCACGCTTATGACTATGCCCTTTGGACTATCCCTTTGGCAGCAGGAATTGGAGGTTTTGTTTTCATGCTTTTAAGTCCCTCCCGTTATAAAACAAATAAGAGTGCTGGCTGAGACTCTTAATTGTGTTATATTTTGATGTAGCCAAAAATATTTTGGTTACAATTATTTAAAATATAGCAGATTATAAATAATAACTGCAAATGATGGAATTAACATGGGGATCATTAAATCTAAAATTGATCAAGCGGGGCGGTTTCTTGTCCCTGCCTCTCATCGTCATCTCCTCCATTTAACACCAGGACAGGACGTTATTTTGTAAGTGAAAGAGGGAGAGTTAAGAATTCGGTCATTTAATGAATCAGTAAACCACGCTCGAAACCTAGTAAAGAAGTATAATTCTAAGAACCAAGATCTCGTAGAACTTCTCTTCCAAGCACGCAAAGAAGTTCAGAGGCTTAGCCTTGACCCTGACATTATAAAACAGAAGAAACCACATCATTAATATCCCTTAAAAACTCAGCTGAGATACAGCGGGCGCATAATCAGATGGTTTATCCATATCCCAACTGTCTACTATTTGTCTGTCGGCAGTAAGTTACAAATTAATCTTTCTTGATTTAATTTTGTATTACATTTATAATTACATAAAGTAATTACGCTTATCGAACGAGGAGATCATGGCTAGTGTAACAGTTAGATTGCCTGAAAATATTGTTCATAAAATTGACATAAATGCGCACACACTTCATATGACTCGAAGTGAATATATTAAGAAGGCAATCCTTGATATGAACCATGAAATCCAAGAGCGTGAGAGAAAACGAAAACTCGTAAAAGCCAGCCAGCGTGTCCGAGAAGAGAGTATGAGAATTAACGCAGAATTTGCGCCAATTGAAAATGACCCAAAGGCGTAATTTTGGAGAGATCTGGCTTGCAGACCTCAATCCGCAAGTAGGCACTGAAGCGGGCAAAACCAGACCTGTGCTTATCATACAAAGCCAGTCTCTGTTGGATATTGACCATCCTTCGACTTTGATCATCCCCCTCACAACCAATCTGATTGAAGGGGCTGAACCATTGAGAATTCGGATCAAGTCCATGGGAATGCTCGAAAAAAATTCTGACCTTCTCATCGATCAAATTCGGTCTATTGATAACAAACGCTTAATCAAAGGACCTCTCGCAAGATGCAGCTTTCATTTTATGAAAAGCGTTCAAAGAGCCATCTTAGATGTTATAGACTTTGATATTGAAAACCACCTATAGCGCCAACTGACAGACGACGGGTGCATGATCAGATGTTTTATCCAGACCCCGAACAGCTTTCTCTACATACGCCTCTGTAAGCGTATCTGCAGCTTGAGGTGACAAAAGGAAGTGATCAATACGAAGTCCAAAATTATTTTGCCAAGAACCAGCTCGATAATCCCACCACGTATAAAGTTCCTTTTCTAAAGGGTACATCGCCCTAAGGGCATCCGTCAGTCCGAGGTAAACAAGAGAGCGAAATTTCTCGCGTTCTGGGGTACTGCACAAAACTTGTTCATGCCATTCTTGAGGGTCATACACATCTTGATCCTGAGGAGCTATATTGAAATCTCCTCCCAAAATAAGTTTTTCATCATAGGTTAAAAGCGTTTGAATGTGTTTATAAAGTCGTTCAAGAAAATCAAGTTTATAAAGATATTTATCACTCCCTACTGCCATCCCATTCGGAACATAAACGGACGCAATTCTCATCCCCTTAATCACAGCTTCAATATAGCGCGCTTGTTCGTCTTCAAATAACGGAATTCCACAGGTTACATCTTCAATAGGAAATTTGGATAAAATAGCCACACCATTATATGATTTTTGACCATGAAAACTAACATTGTAGTGAAGCGTTTCGAGGTCCTCCAGAGGGAATTGATCGTCTGTTACTTTTGTTTCTTGAAGTAAAACAACATCGGGCGACGTTTCTTTAAGCCAAGTTACTAAGTTTGGTAACCGTGTTCGAATCGAATTAATATTCCAAGTTGCAATTTTCAGCATATAAGACGTTTACCTCTTTAAAAAATCATCAAAAGAAAAAATTTTTAATAAAATATTAATCGTGTTAGATTAGACTTAGCATAGAGAAAAATATTTTCCTACAGGGGAGAAAAAAATGTCAATTCAGGTTATGCGAATCTTTAAGGAAAGTTTCAAAAATGTGTGGGAGCATCGCCTTGAGTGGGTAAAAATTGCTTTTACTCCTGTTGTTATCTTCCTTGCTGGAGCCCTTATTATGCTTGTCTCGTATTGGTCCGCAGGCCAGCCCCTATGGTCGCTTGATGTGCTAACTCAACAAGTAGAAGCACAAATTTCAGAAGAGAATGCACTTCCTATCGCATTTGGCAATATCGTTTACTACATTGCGCAACTTATTGCGATGATAAGCCTTTATATCAGCGGATTTAGATATGCTGTTCTTAATGAAGGCGGAGATCGTTGGTGGACGCTCAATTTTAATAAGCGTTTTGTGAAAATGCTGTTATATTATATCCTAATTGTTCTCTTGTTTGTAGCTTACACAGGCATCGCTGCGGGAATTACCCTTGGTCTTCATTTTGGCTTAGAGAATACAACTTTAACCGCTATTGTTGGAACGTTACTTGCTCTTTATGGAATTTATCTCTTTGTTCGTCTATCTCTTACTTTTCTTTTGATTGCCATTGATCATGACGTTCCATTGAGAACAAGTTGGAGACTTTTGAAGAGAAATGTGTTGCGTCTTATTGGACTGATGCTTTTAATTTCCTTAGCTTTCCTGGCAATCATAGCTATAACTTTTCTCATTCTTGGAATTGTGACCTGGATCTTGTCTTTAGTTAGTCCTTGGCTTTTTGGAGTTGGACTTTTCTTGATGGCTCTCGCTGGCTTAGTTCTATGGCTTTTTAGCTTTGGAGTTATCCTTAAATCTCTAGCTCTTGTATATAAAAGTTTTACAGAAGGTACGGCTTTTTAATTTTCGATTTGAACGAGGGAGAGAACACGACATGAGAAAAAAAATACTTCAAACTGCCGTGTTCTCTTCCTTTCTTTTAGCTATAAAGGCAAGTACAGGGTATGCTCAAACGCCCCCCTCGGGAAATTACCAAGCTAGCTGTCCGTGGTATGAAATGCAGCCTGATACTGATACCCTTTGGGGCCAATGCTATAACAGTAATAATGAGGAGAAGCTTTCCTCCTTACAAAATGCTTTGCAATGTGGGAATATCAATAACTGCAATGGGGCCCTGACTTGTGGCAATTGCCCATCCACACAAAACGAATCAAAGCACCACAATTAATTTTGATAGAAGAGAGTGTAACTATGGCAAAACAATTTCTTCAAATCATAACTTTTGTTTTCTTGACAGTACTTTTGAATGCATAGCAAGGTCATGCTCAAACGCCCCCCTCGGGAAGTTATTTGAAATCATGTACAAGTCCATATATAGACGGATCTGATCTTTGGGCTACTTGCTCATATTGCGATGGAAACGTCCATGAAGCCGTCCTATTTAACTATGCGTCATGCACTAAAGATATCCATAACTGTAATGGCGTTTTGACGTGCGGCAAATGTAGTTCCCCCTGTCCGAAATCGCCCACCTCCTAAAGAAGGAGCAATTGCTATTCCCCCAACGCCATGTAATCCACTTTTCCAGAGCCGAGGAGAGTCATTACCTTATTCTAAGACCTGCGACATGCGTGCTTTAAATAAGTGGACTTTTTGTCCAATTTATCTATAATAGATAATATAGATAAATGGAGAAAAGACATGCGTGTTATTTCCGCTACAGAAGCCAAACAATCTTTAGGAATGATCATTGATGTCGCTCAGAGAGAACCTATTATTATACAACGTCAACATCGAGATGTAGCTGTTCTTCTTTCAATACAAGATTATGAAAAGCTGAGAGGTTCTCAAGTAGAAGCTTTTAATATCTTTTGCGATAGGATCGCGTTTCTCGCCCAAGAAAGAGGTTTAACCGAAGAAAAGCTAAAGGCGCTTTTAGAAGATGATTCCCAATAATAGGTTTGTTGTTGATACAAACATTATCATTAGTCAACTTCTTTGGCCTAAATCCTTACCAGGGGAAGCGTTTCGAAAAGCTCTTTCTTCGGGAATTTTATTAGGGTCAGAAGAAACGCTCCAAGAACTTACGAACGTACTCATGCGAAAGAAGTTTGATCCATATTTAACCTTAGGAGAACGACAACAATTCCTCCGCCAATTATCCTTTGTCGTTGACTTCATTCCCTACGTTATTTCGTTAGCTGCCTGTAGAGACCCAAAAGACGATAAGTTCTTAAGCCTTGCTGTTAGTGGTGATGCAAAACTTCTGTTAACAGGGGATAATGATCTTCTTGTACTTGATCCCTTTAAAGAGATACGAATTCTTAACTGCTCATCCTACTCAAGAGATTTAATCCTAACTATTCTCCTCCAACGCTCTGTAATCCACTTTTCCAGAGCCGAGGAGAGGGAGAGAAGGAAGAATATGAATAACCCTAGGGATAGAAAGTTCGGATAGTCCTTGAGTTTTCCAAAAAGCCACGAGTGCTGATCTTTCAGCATGGGGATAGTTCGTAAAAAGAACTATCTGTTCGCCTTTTTTTGGATCGGGACGCACAATAACGGCATGAAGGTATTCAGGCCATAAGCGACCGATCCCTTCTTCTACAACACCAAGAGAGACCATTTCTCCCCCAACTTTAGCAAAACGCTTCGCGCGCCCTAAAAGATGAACAAACCCCTCACCGTCAATTTCGGCAATATCCCCTGTATCATACCACCCTTCTGACAAAGCGGTCATTTTTCCAGGAGCAGATGCGAGTAGGTATCCTGGCATGACATTAGGCCCCTGAACCCACAGGCGTCCTCCTTTGATATTTCCTTCAACTTTCTCAAAGCGGTAAGAAATGCCGGGAAGAAAATGACCAACGGTCCCCGCCTTATAATGCATAGGCGTATTAACACAAAGAACGGGCCCTGTCTCCGTTGTCCCATATCCTTCAAACAAACGAAGTCCAAATTTTTCAAACCAAAGGCGTTGGGTTTCTTCTTTTAATTTTTCAGCTCCTGCAAAAACATATCGAAGCGTATGGAAATCATACACATGAGCAACGCGTCCATAGCCATTTAAAAAGGTATCTGTTCCAAATAAAATTGTGGCTCCCATATTATAAATAAGCTCAGCCACAGCTCTGTAATGAAGAGGAGAAATATAGTGGAAGGTTCTAATTCCAGAAAGAAGAGGGAGTAGCATTCCTGCCGTTAAGCCAAAACCATGGAAAAGCGGAAGCACATTTAACACACGATCATGACTGCTGAAATCAACGATCGAGCTGAGTTGATATCGGTTCGCTTGTAGATTGGCATGTGAGAGGACAACACCCTTGGGTGTACCTTCAGAACCTGAAGTAAATAATACCACAGCACAATCAGTTGGATGTGCTGGTTTTCTATAAGCCTTACCAGGAAAAAACATTCCGTAAATACCCCACAAACGGTCTAATAGACGGATTTTTTTGACCTCGTCTTCAAGGTACTGAATGCGAATTTTATGGTGTTTTAAATGGTCGATAACATCTTGAAGTCGCAGTTTTTCAATAAATTCTCGTGAAGTGAAAACTTTTGTTATTTCAGCTACCTGGCAAGCTATCAAAATGGCGGATGCCCCACTCGTATAGTTTAATAGAGCAGGTACCCGTCCAATAGCTTGCAATGCCCAAAAACTAACAATAAACCCATGTGTATTGGGAAGCATAAGACCGATTGTTTCTTTAGAAAGAGTATTACGAACAAGAAGGCGTGAAAAACTAAATGTTTTTAAGAAAAGCTTAGAATAAGTGAGGGTTTTATGGCTTACATCCTCTAAGATCGGCAAAGAAAAACCATATTTTGTCCGACTTTCAATCAGTGCTGTAAAAAGAGTTTGTTGAATTGGGCTGGTTTCAAACAACATTTTAGTCATCACATCATAGAGTTGCTCACTTAGAGCTTTACGACGCATTCTTCCAACGAGCTCGGGAGCAACAGAAAGCTTTTGAGAAGGCAGTATGGTCAGGGTTATCTTGGGGAAAAAGCGCCTTGGAAATTGCCCTTTCAAATGCGAGAAAAACGTAAACTGAGCCCCTTCGATACGAATGGGAAGAATAGACGCATCTGCTTTTTCAGCGACCATTCCAGGACCTTCATAAACCTTCATTAAGCTGCCCGTCAGCGTCAAACGCCCTTCTGGGAAGATAATCACTTTATGACCCTTTTTAGCCTCTTCTACGACCTCACGCAAAGCGTAGGGATAGAGAGGATCAATTGGAAATACCTTAGCGAGAACGAGAAAAGGTTTGATCCACCATTTTTGAGCTGTAAAGAGATTAATGGCAAAAAGAGGCTTTTCTGGCAATACGGCTGCTATTAATAACCCATCCAAATAAGACGTATGGTTGGCGATGAGGATAACCCTTTTCCCTGCTTTCTTATAATTTTCAAGACCGTGAACTTCAAGTCGATATAAACAGCGTAAGATTCTATAAACAAAGCTTTTAAGTATATCATCAGGGAGAATGCGAATCACATAAAAGGTTATGCCGATTTGACCACATGCTGTTATGAAAATAAGCATGGGAATGGATAAATTGAGACTTAAAAGACAAAAAGAAAAAGTACTCGCAAAAACCATGAACCCTGCGTTGATAATATTATTAAAAGCAATCACTTGAGACCGTTGGTGTGGTGCAACATGCGTTTGTATGAAAGCATAGAGAGGGACAATAAAAAGTCCCCCCATAAACGAAAGTGCAAAAATATCAAAACTTAAGCGGAGACCTTGAAAAGAAAACCAAAAGGATAAAAGAGATGTGGGGATCTCTCCCAATGAGGATGTAAAAGATGATACATCAAACAAGAGAGGAATCATCAAAAAGGCAAAAAGAGGAACGTGTTTTGTGGTAATCTCACTCTTAAAAAGCCAATTACACAAAAGCGAACCTAAGCCAATTCCCACGGTAAAAAGAAGGAGAAGAAAAATAAAAACACTTTCCTCGACCTTAATGACGTCCTTGGCAAAAGGCGGAAGTTGCGCCAAAAGAATCGTACCCACCAACCAAAACCAAGAGATGCTAATGATGGCTCTATATACGCGCACATCTTTACGCGCATAACGAAAAAGCCGCCTTACCTCACCCCACCAAGATCTCCTAATCTTAAGGTGAGGCGCTCTCCCAGGAACTGGAGGGATCAACCAACTAAAGAAAAGCCCTGCTATAGCGACAATAAATAATTGCAGGGTTAGAAAAGCAGGCGAAATCTGCAGGTGAATCATGAGAGCACCGCAAAGAGTTCCTATCATTATAGCGAGAAAGGTTCCTGCTTCGATATATCCGTTCCCACTTAATATTTTTTCAGGAGACAATATATCTGGCAAAATGCTGTACTTCACAGGTCCAAAAAAAGCGGCATGTGCCCCCATGAAAAAAATAGCTCCCAATAAAAAGTAAGGATCCTTATAGATAAATCCATAAGCACTTAAACTAACAATAAGAACTTCAGAAATTTTAACCCATCGAATGATAAGAGACTTGTCATACCGATCAGCAAGTTGCCCAGCGAGAGGAGAAAACAAAAATGCAGGAAACATAAAAAGTCCAAAAGCCGCTGAAACAAAGAGAGCTTTTGTTGTTTCCGCATAAGCGACCAAATGATAAGTCATCAAGGTCACGAAAGAGGTTCTGAAAAAATTATCATTAAAGGCCCCCAAAAATTGGGTCCAAAAAAGAGCTCGGAAGGATTTGTTTTCAGTCAGAAGTTTCATCAACGGCGCTTTAGTTTTTTCTTATATTAAGGCGATTTCCCCAAAGGGCCAATGGGAAAATTTACTTTTCATTTGACAATTTAGAAAAAAGTAATTACATTATAATTACAGGAGATCTCTATGAAAGCAACGATAATTTCAATTGGCAATTCAAAGGGGGTACGAATCCCCAAGACTGTCCTTGAACAATGCGGTTTCAAGGAGAGTGTGAATATGATTGTCAAAAATCATACGCTCGTTTTAATTCCCATTGAAGAAAAATCAAGAAAAGATTGGGGTATAAAGTTTAAACAGATGCATCAACAAAACGATGACGTCTTATTGGATCCTGTTGCACTAGATCATTCATGGGATCAGGATGAATGGGAGTGGTGAAAGTTAGACGCTTTGATATTATCCTGGTGAGTCTAGATCCAACCCAAGGAGCTGAGATTCAAAAAACAAGACCGTGTGTTGTTATCTCTCCAGATGAAATGAATGACTTTATCAGAACAATAATCATTGCTCCCATGACAACAACTCTTCGAGCTTATCCAACCAGGGTTTATATTAAATTCAATGGGAGAGAAGGAGAAATCGCTCTTGATCAAATCAGAGTCATCGATAAATCAAGAGTCGTTAAAAGCCTTGGTAAGCTCGAGAACCATGCTTCCTCACAAGTCCGTGACGTTCTTTTAGAAATGTTTAGCTAACTTAGCACAAAGTTTGATTTTTCACGATATCAAACATATCCCTCAAATGGCCAATTTCAAATTTAGACTTTCATCCTTAATGAGAGTAAATGATAAATATAAGCTGTATGAATTCTGTGTGAGGCATTCTATGAAACACTGGATCAACCAACTTCGACAGAAAGCAAGTGTAACTGCACCTCTATTTATAACAGAAGGAACGCGTCAACCTCTTTGGACCCCCCGTCAATATGATACACTTGCAGAAGAAGGGTATCAAAAAAATATCGTTGTCTATCGATGTGTATCGCTTATAGCTCGGGGTGTTGCAAGCGTTCCTTGGCACCTTTACAGGGATGATACGCGACTGGAAGACCACCCTCTTCTCAAACTCCTTCAACATCCAAATCCCCAGCAAAGTCTTTCTTGTTTTATGGAAGCCATGACATCCTATCTTCTGCTCGCTGGGAATGTTTATATAGAAGCTGTGATCCCTCAAAGCGAGCCTTTGGAACTCTATCTTCTAAGACCCGACCGCGTTCGCATCATCCCAGGGGTAACAGGTATTCCTGAAGCATTTGAATACACACTTGGCGGTCGCAAAATGCGCATCCCCGTTGATATGCTTAATGGAAAATCCCGGATTTTACATATCAAAAGTTTTAATCCTCTCAATGACTGGTATGGAATGAGCCCTATTGAAGCCGCTGCCCATGCAATTGATCAACATAACGCAGTTGCTAGTCATAATTTGTCTCTATTGCAAAACGGAGGACGGCCTTCTGGCGCTTTGCAGTTTCGTCCCGGTCAGAATGGGGAAACTCTTTCAGAAGAACAACGTCAAAACCTAAGACATGAATTAAGAGAAGCCGTTGAAGGAACCCATAATTCGGGGCGTACTCTTATTATGGAAGGAGATTTTGAATGGAAAGAAATGGGACTCTCTCCTAAAGATTTGGATTTTATCGAAGGAAAATATCTCTCTGCACGAGAAATCGCTCAAGTCTATGGAGTTCCACCTATGCTCGTAGGTGTGCCTGGCGATTCAACTTTTTCGAATTATAAAGAAGCCCGTTATCATCTATGGGAAGACACCATTTTGCCCTATCTTGAGATGATGAAAGGTGAACTTAATCAGTGGTTAATGCCTTTTTATGGGAAAGGTCTCTATCTCACCTATGATACGGACTCTATCCCTGCACTTGCCCCTAAAAGAGAAGTACTATGGGGCAAAATAGAAAAAGCTTCTTTTCTCACGATAAATGAAAAAAGAAGCCTGGTTGGTTACCCCCCGATCCCCAACGGGGATCGGTTGGAATAACCACAATATTGTCCTACTTTAGAACAAGATGCCGTCTAAGAAACCACGAATTTCAGGACAGCATGGTGCACATACTGGTGCACAGGGTGCATTAGCAACTGCACATGGAGCTGCGACTGGGCCACAACCACCACATGGGGTTCCAAAGTAGTAGTAGAAGTTCTGCATACCTTCTAACCTGAGCGGTGATGCGTTAGCAGCAACTCCCATTGTCAAAACTGCCAAAAAGGCAAATGCTTTTAAAGTTCTCATTGTTTCCTCCGTTATGTTAAAAATTGGTCTTTTTTTCTTCTTCTTATTCTTATTACATTCTAGTCGGAAAAATATAATATTTTATTAATATTAAAAACTTTTTATGTCCGGAGAAAAAAACAGAGAAAATCCTTAGGGTTTTTTCTGAGGTACAGATTCAGCACCTTGTTGGCAAGACCAATAGACAACTCCAGTGGAGTTTCCAGTTCCTATAGGAACGGGTTTTAAAACATGATCTGGCTGACAACTCACAATAGCGCCTGGGTCCAAAACATAGACATCCTTTGTGGGGGCAAGAGGAACCTCATGAACATTACTACAACTGGAAGAGTTACATGGGGTCCCGTTTTGAATGCATCCTCCGCAAACAGGGCAATTATACCATCCAGTGGGACAAGAAGTTAGCGCTGACGTCGCCTTTGGTGCTCCCGAAATCGCTAAAAATCCTAATGCAATGGCAGAAAATGTAATCATATTTTTCATATTTTTTATCCTTAAAAAGGCTCCTTGTTATGCAAAATAGTATAAAGCTTAACGGCACCATAAATCAATCTCAAAAAAAAGGATTGATTTCAGGTTATGCAAGCTTTTTTGATCATCTCGACCAACAACGAGATTACATTGCAAAAGGAGCCTTTACAAAAACCTTACGCGCCTGGAGATTTCTGGGAAAAATGCCTAAAATGTTGTGGCAACACGACATTAAACAACCCATCGGGGTGTGGACTCAGCTTTACGAAGATGAGAAAGGTCTTTATGCGGAAGGACGCTTAACACTTGGGGTTTCAAAAGCTGATGAAGCTTATCTGCTCTTAAAAGAAGGAGCGTTGGAAAATTTATCGATCGGATTCCGCACCATCGAATCCACTTATGATAAAGACCGTAAAGCACGCACCCTTTTAAATCTTGATCTATTAGAGATTTCTCTTGTGACTTTCGGAGCTAATGCAATGTCCATCGTTCACCGTATCAAAGCAATCTAAGCCATTCCCTAAAGGGGAATACCAAAGGTAATTGAGAAATTATTTTTTGCTTATTTAGATCCTCGGCCAAGTAATTCTAATGTTTCTCTTCGAGAAACATTAGAATTACTTGCCAAGGATGACACTGTATGTGAGTGCAGCTTCCGTGTCATCCTTGGCAAGAAAAGCTTGCTTTTGCGTAGCAAGAGCTTAGATTTTCTTGGCCGAGGATCTAACGAACAAAAAAATATCGCTCTAATTCCCTCTCTATAACAACAAAAGAGGATAAAATGCACGACTACGACATTCAAAAAACATTTGAAGATTTATCACGAACCTTTGAAGAATTCAAAAAGGTGAATGAGGAACGCCTCACAAGCCTTGAAAATAAGGGTCACGTCGATACAGACCTGCATCAAAAGTTAGAACGTTTACAAAATCATTTAGATCAGTCAGAGCAACGTGTTAAGCAGATGGAAGCACAAATTCATCGCCCGCATTTAGAGCCTCCCGAGCCCTTTTGTACCCACATTCACGCCTTCATGGACTATATTCGTAAAGGCCTTGATACCCCATTGCTTAATTATGAACAAAAGAGCCTTGCGACAACGTCTGACCGTGATGGTGGTTATCTGGTGCCTTCTGGCCTTCACGATCGGTTGTACGCAACCCTTCAAACCACTTCCATCATGCGAAGTATTGCGCATGTCCGTGAGATTTCAAGCTCTGCTCTTGAAATCCTGATCGACAAAGATTCGGCAGATGTCGGTTGGGTTGCAGAAACGGATGAACGCCGTGAAACAAAAACGCCAGAGCTAGCAAAAATTCGTATTCCTGTTCATGAAATGTATGCCCGTCCACGAGCAACTCAAAAATTACTCGATGATGCAAACTTAAATGTGGAAGAGTGGCTCTCTCAAAAAATCGCACAAAAGATGGCCACTCTTGAAAACACAGCCTTTATACATGGAGATGGGAATAATAAACCAAAAGGACTTCTCACTTATGAAACAGCTAGTGCAGCACGGTGGGAATGGGGAAAATTAGAAGAAGTTAAAACAGGGGTAGATGGCGGATTTATAGCGGATAAAATCCCGGAGGCCATCCTCAATCTCTTTTATTCCCTCAAACCACCCTATCTTCCAGGCGCAACTTGGCTGATGTCTCGCATCACACAAGGCGCTCTAAGAATGCTGAAAGATCCAGGAAGTAATCAATATCTTTGGCAGCCACCACTTGCAGGATTCCCTTCTCCCACCTTATTGGGATATCCCGTTAATCTTTGCGATGATATGCCTAATCTTGTACCCAAAATCGCCTCAAAAGCTATTCTATTTGGAAATTTTAAGGAAGGCTACCAAATCGTCGACCGTACAGGTATTAGAGTTTTAAGAGATCCATACAGTGCCAAACCTTATGTCGAATTTTATACCACTCACCGTGTCGGCGGAGATGTGTTGAACTTTGAAGCATTAAAAGTCTTAAATGCTACTGCCTAAATCAAAACACACCCCGTTCGGTTGAGCGGGGTGGAGACGATTTAACGATGACAACTAAAAAACAACGTCTTGTTCATTTTTCATAGAAAGGCTTTGGATAAAGTGAATAATCATTCGTATCTTGCTGGTATCCAGTCGTTCCTCTTCCTTTTTGATCAGCTTGAACATCACTATACGAAGCAAACACAGGAATAAAGAAAACCGATAATGCCAGAATTGTTAACAACATTTTCATAACACTACACCCCAAAAAACAAAAAAACAAATAATAACTATTCCTATTATTATTATTGCTCTTAAGTAATAAAAAAAGAGTTAATTTAAAGGATGTTGCATGCAATTATTTCTTAAAATTCCACCTGCGGAAGAACCCCTATCACTTACAGAAGTGAAAACATATCTTCGAGTAACCTCGGACCTAGAAGATAGCTATATTCGCGATCTTATCGCCTCGGCCAGGGCTTATGTGGAAGGCGTAACTGGACGTGCTCTTCTTAAACAAAAGTGGCTTATGCAACTTAACCCCCCCTACCCTCGCACGTCGCCTCTCATTAAATGGAAGGGAAAGGATCTTGAGATTATGATCCCTCATCAACCTCTTATGGAAGTTAAGTCCACTACAATCGAAGGGAAAGAGCTTCCTTTTAAAGTAAGAGAAAATAAAATAGGGGCTGTCCTAGATAACACGA
>JAFECQ010000034.1 GCA_018242065.1 Pseudomonadota bacterium
TCTCTCAAATTTCTCTTTCGCCATCGCTTGTTTCCTCTGTTGCCCAAAATCTCAAAATCTGGAGCGGGTGAAGGGAATCGAACCCTCATAGCCAGCTTGGAAGGCTGGAGCTCTACCATTGAGCTACACCCGCTCAAAAAACCTGTGCCTTACGCCAGCCGTAGCTGTGAAGCAGCTTTGGCTGGACTCGTCCGCCTCCACTAAAGTTTCGGCGTGACATCACGCCTAAGCGCGCTTTGCACGCGACGGCGGATGGTGGAGGGAGCAGGATTCGAACCTGCGTAGACGTACGTCGGCAGATTTACAGTCTGCTGCCTTTGACCGCTCGGCCATCCCTCCACAAAAGACACTTTCCAGGAAATAAGAGATTTGGTGACCACTGTCAATTGGGAATTATATTTAAGGAATAGAATCCTGAAGATTTTTGAAATCTAACTCAAAATTTCAGCCAATATTTCCTCAGTATGCTCACCGAGTCGAGGTGGACGCTTGTGGTATGAAACAGGGGACGCTGAAAGATGCAGTGGAGAGGCTATCGTTTTAACATCATCTCCTATCCAGCGAGCAATATCCCGTGCTTTTACGTGAGGATTCGCAAAAGCATCTGCTAATGTGTTAACCGGCCCCACGGGGATATCAATTTTCTCTAACTGTTCTATCCAATACGCCTTTGGCTTTTGGTGAATAATCGCACTGATTTCTGCGACCACTTCTTCACGATGACGGACCCGATCCGCATTATGAAGAAAATGAGGATGGGTCAAAAGATCATCTCGCCCGACAAAATGACAGAACTTTTCAAATTGTGCCTCTGTCCCAATCGCTAGAATCACAAATCCATCCTGGGCTTTAAATGCCCCGTAGGGCACAATATTGGGATGTCCATTGCCCACCCGTGGAGGGAGCCTGCCATCCAAAAGATACGATTGAGCCGCAAAAGACATAAGTGCCATCGTTGAATCTAAAAGAGCCATATCAATATATTGCCCCTCCCCTGTGCGTGTTCGCTGAAAGAGAGCAGCCAGAATAGCCATGGCGCTATACATTCCTGCCCCAATATCTGCAATCGAGATCCCTGCACGCAGAGGCATCCCCTCTGGCTCACCAATTAAGCTCATTAGACCCGAAAGGCCTTGGACTTGAAAATCATAACCTGGATGCGAGGCATAAGGGCCGGTTTGGCCAAATCCTGTTATGGAACAATAAATAATATCAGGCTTTATCTTTTTTACTTCTTCATAACTCAATCCATGGCGAGCTAGAAATCCGACCTTAAAATTTTCAACAAATACATCCGACTTTTCGATAAGACGATGTGCGATTTCAAGCCCTTTAGCTTGTGTGAAGTCAAGAGCCATCGAACGCTTATTGCGATTACAGCTTAGATAATAAGCGCTTTCTGTTGTCTCTTGACCCATCTCATCGCGTTCAAACGGAGGCCCCCAGGATCGGGTAACATCCCCCATATTGGGTTGTTCAATCTTAATAACATCAGCTCCCAAATCCCCCAGAATTTGAGTACAAAATGGCCCCGCTAAAACGCGCGTCATATCAAAAACACGAATGCCTTCAAGAGCAGTCATTCTGGATCTTTCTATCACTTAGATTTATTTGTTTGGATATAGTAGGTCCCGGGTAGCAAGAAAATTTAAAGCTCTCTAGCGCTCGCTTATATTTTCTAGCTCCCGGGATGACGATAATTTATCGTTGAGTTTTCGTCATCCCGGGATTTAGAAAAGCAAGGCGAACGAAGTGAGCGTTAGCTTTTCTTAATACCCGGGACCTAAAAATGGCCTCTCCTTATCCAAATCTCACTTAGACTATAGTAACACTTCCGCTCTTCAATGACATGAAAAAGTTTGACAGGAGGCAATCTTTATATACCTTTAAATTCTGTGAACAAAATTTGAAATGATATAATCGGATCCTCGTTTTTTCCTTGTCATCCTCGCGAATGCGAGGATCCAACCACTATACAACGTTCCATTTGCTTTTGAGCAAAGAATATAGACATAATAAGACATTCTTGAAACCTCCGTTTGTTGGATCCTCGCATTCGCGAGGATGACAAAAAGGGGATCAGAATGACATACTAAATCGAGGAATTTTAAATTTTGTTCACAGAACCTAAAGTGAAAATAAAACGGGGAAATCATGCACACATACCGTATCTCTCAAATCAAGATATCTTTTCTATTATTTACCTTCCTCATTGGAATCCAACCTCTCCAAGGGATGGTAGCTGATGACTCTGATTTAACACGTGCGCCTGTAACGTTAAAAGAGAGTAAGCCTGAAGATGAAGCCATGAGCGTCCTTCGGACGCGCCCTCTCGTCTATGAAGCACTTGCAAGCATTTTTGAGAAAATCTTACGTCCCAAAACGAGCGTTTTATTTGAAACTTATTTTAAAATCATGTTTCACTCAGACTTTCCTCCACCCGTACACCCTGACGAAAAAATTCTCAATGGATTTCAGTGTTTATATAGAAAAATGGCACATGCACGTACAGTTCCAGACGAAAAAGAACAAGAACGACTTCAGCAAGAAGCTCTCTTCCAATTGATGGCGTTTCACAAACACTCCATTAGCACGTTCGATCAAACTTTAGCTGATAAAGTTCCTGGGTTCGGATGTCCATCGTGCCAAGAGTCCGCTCGAACAGAGATAGGCCTAACCGCTGAAAGTGACCATCCTGAGTATTAATTTTATATGCTTATAAGAAACTCTTTGCGCGCTTAGATCCCGGGTAGTAAGAAACTCTAATGCTCATACATTCGCATTGAGTTCCTAACTTCCGGGACGACGGGAGTTTACAGGGTTAATTTACCTAATTGGTTACAATCAACCATGGACGTGTACGCCCATGGTTTCATAATCGCCAAAAGAGATTATTTTACGCCTAACAGTTCAACATCAAAGACAAGCGTTGCGTTAGGTGGGATTGCGCCCGGAACACCACGCGCTCCATATGCAAGATCCGCAGGGATAATTAATTGGCGCTTTCCACCGATCTTCATGGAAGCCACGCCCTCATCCCATCCTGGGATAACTTGCCCTTTTCCTAGAATAAAATGAAAAGGCTCACCACGATCAACCGAGCTATCAAACTTTTGATCATTCTGTTGAAGCCAGCCTGTGTAATGAACTTCAACTGTTTGTCCAGCTTGAGGGGTAGCGCCCTCTCCCACTTTAATATCTTTATAGCTCAATCCTGAAGATGTCGTTATCATTTTTGTTTCCTCACATTTACAGTTTTTTCCACATTCACAAGGAGCTTGTGTGGACTTATTACAATCACATGCATACGCAGGTGTCATAATAGCTAACAGCCCCGCAATAAGAGCAGTTTTCATGATATATCCCCTTTCGCATTTATTTTTCTTATGGATTATTTACTCATCTCACTTCTCTTGGTCAAGAACAAGTTGGATTTCCTTGATGAGACGTGCAATATCCTCATCAGAGAGATCCGACAAAGAAAGTTGTGGCGATGGGTGGGATGAGAAAAGACCGTGCTCACGTGCTATTAACTCTTTTGCTTTTAAAGCCACAGAATAGTTTTCTTTGGATATTGCCAAATCATATATCATTTGAAAATCTTTAATGAGATTATTTCTACTTTTATTCATTTTTCCCTCAATTTCTATATTATTATTGTATTAAATTTCTTCTTTTATTCAACAAACACAATTGGCTATCTCATACTGATCACTTTGAAAGAAATTGGACTTTTGTTGAGAGATCTGTAAGATTTAATTCGTAAGCAATTTCAGAATGGTACACAAAAGATGCCACATTTTCGAACACTGGATGACTTTAGTGCTGAGGGGAAACGTGTCTTGGTTCGCCTTGACCTTAATCTCCCTCTTCAAAGTGGTCAAATTACGGACCTTACGCGTCTTGAGCGATCACTCCCTACTTTGCAAGAACTTGCTCATCAAAAAGCTAAAGTCATTATTTTGACTCACCTTGGACGTCCTCAAGGAGTTGATAAGTCCCTCACCCTTGCTCCCATTGCTAAAGCTTTAGCAAAAGCCATGTCCCCCATACCCGTACTTTTTTGTGAAGAACCTCGAGGACCCGCTGTCCAAAGAGCGATTGAAGAACTGCAAGATGGCCAAATTCTTGTATTAGAGAATGTTCGCTTTATTGAGGGCGAGGAAAAGAATGACCCTGAGTTTGCACAAGAAATGGCAAGTTGGGGAGATCTTTATGTTGACGATGCTTTTTCAACCTCTCATCGCGCACATGCTTCTACAGAAGGAATCACTCATTTTTTGCCAGCTTATGCTGGACGACTCATGGAGGAAGAGCTGAAAGCATTGGATCATGCTCTCGAAAACCCAAAACGCCCCCTTATGGCTATCGTTGGCGGAGCAAAGATATCAACGAAGTTGCCTCTTTTCGAGAATCTGCTCTCTAAAGTCGATATGTTGGTTGTTGGTGGAGCCATGGCCAACACATTTCTTGCTGCGCAAGGATACCCCATAGGTATGTCTTTTTATGAACCAGAGCTTCTTGAAACCGCCCGTTCTCTTCTTAAAACAAGTGACAAGATCTTCTTGCCTCAGGATGTGGTCGTATCCCAAGACTTAAATGATAAAGGCAGCCAAAGGGCCCGTTCATTGTCTGAGATTAAAAAAGATGAAAAGATATTTGATATTGGCCCCCTCACCTGTCACCTGATCCTGGATGAGATGAAGTCTTGCCATACTCTTCTCTGGAATGGTCCTCTGGGCGTTTTTGAGACGCCACCTTTTGATCAGGGAACAATAAAAGTTGCACTTGGGGCTGCGCGCCTCACTGCCGAAGGGTCTTTGCTCTCTGTTGCAGGGGGTGGTGATACAGTCTCAGCCCTCACACACGCAGGCGTTATAACAAAATTTACGTATGTTTCGACGGCAGGCGGCGCCTTTCTTGAATGGCTTGAAGGCAAGCCATTACCAGGTGTAAAGGCGCTTATGCATGAGTAATATCGATGTGGGTCCCGGGAGCTAGGAAATCTTGCTCTCTTGAGAGCTTAGATTTCCTTACTACCCGGGACCTAAAGAGGAATTTTCCGTATCCAAAAATCAAATCAATTACTTAGCTTTAGGAAGCTCAACACTCTTTGCATTAAATTTTACAATACCAGGTGTATTAATTTCAATATTACCTTTGGATTCGATGACCAAATCACCATTCGATTTTTCGGCCATCTTACCGCCTTCTACTTTTTCTTCCAATTTCTTAACGCGGTCCTTAAGCTCTTCTACTTCTTCAAAAACCTCATTTCCCGTTGTCGGTTCTGAAAAAAAAGGATGTTTTGGAACGACTTCTTCAGCCGAAGCAGGTGGAGGTAAATCGGTTTGGATATCCATCGTTTCTGTTTTTGGGGCACTTGTTTGCGCTACACCATTCTCAGGAAAAAGGAAAAGTACACCGCCTATAAAGGCAGCCCATTTAGTCAATTTTTCTCCCATTTTATGTCTCCGAATTTTTTGAGGGCGAAATCCAACCAATATTTCCATCTGTTCTACGATAAACAACATTCAACTGATCGTGGGCCACATTATTAAAAAGCATAGCTTGTGCATCAGCAAGATCCAAATGCATGACAGCTTCACTTACGGTTAAAGAAGGAATCTCCGTTTTTACTTCCGCAATCACCAGAGGGTGGTCCTCTACAACTTCTTTATCCGATTGAGCATTAATGACATACTGAAAGGCTGGAGCTTTATCATAGACAACATCCCGCTTCTTATAATGATCGATCAACTTTTTCTTGTATCGCCGCAATCTTTTTTCAAAAGTTTCAATCCCTTGCTCAAGACTAATATAAGCGTCTTCTGTATCCTGGTAGGCTCGCACATAAACACCCCGCCCAAGATGCATTTCAATATCGCACCTCATTAAAGGACCATTCCTTGAAAAGGTAACTGAACATTCAAGGGGATTAAGATCATACTTTCTACAAACATCCTGAACCTTTTCTTCAGATTGCCGACGAAGCGCCTCGCTTACCTCTATCTTTTTACCTGTAATTTGCGTCTGCATGAAACCATCCCTCTCTTTTCATTTGTTTATAATATTATGATAAATCGATTAAGAGTTTTCGTCAATTTGATACGCTTTTTTTCATGGATATAAATTTTATTGAGTTTTTAATATGATTTCCTTGAAAAACATGGAAAAAGCTTGCAAAAATTAATGAAGCTCACTACATGAATATAAATATAATTCATCTTTGGATTTGTTATGAAATTTCGTATTGTTAGTTTATTAGTTTTTTTGTCTAGTTCAGCCTTTCTTCACTCTTCTGCCTTAGGTATGAAAGATGATCAGCCTCATTCTTCATCTGTACCCTCTAAACCAAGAGAGGTTTTAACAGAAGAAAGAAGGAGCTTAAAAAAATTTTTACGTTTGCAGGATTACCCCAAAGCGTTTGTTTCACTGAGAGCAGAACTTCCCCCAACAGTTCTCGATCAAGATATTATAAAATATCTTATTACAAGTAACAGGTATAAAAAAAGCTGGGATGCATTAGGCGAAGAAGATCAAGGATGGATTAGTACTAAGATCACAAACCAAGTACAAAAAATAGAATTAGATGATTTTATCAGCAAACAGGATTATGCCTCTGCTTTTAATGCAATAAGGAAAGTTGTTAGAGAGGATCTTCCTGATGAAGAGATTGCAAAGTTTCTTCTTGAAAGCAATGGATATAAAAAGTGGTCTGAACTATCTGAACCAAATAAAATTGCAGTCACTAAAAGAATCGCAACACAAGCACAAAAATTAGAATTAAAAGACATTTTGAGCAAGCAAGACTATCCAAAGGCCTTTAAATCACTGAGAGAAACCCTCCCCACTACTGTTGCCAATGAAGAGATTGTAAAATTCCTGCTTGAAAGCAATGGATATGAAAAGTGGAATAAGCTAATTCGCATTAGTCGCAAGTGGGTCGTTGCCGAGGTCACACGAAAATTTTGTCAAGACCTTGAAATACTCATCTCACTCGGTTCTATTTCAAAATCTTTCAGAGACAACCTTCTTCTTATCGTAAGAGAGATGATAAGTGATGGTGACAAGCGTCCAGTTCCTGAAATTTTACAGCAAGTGTTACATATCCATGGCCATAGAAAAGTATGGGATAAATTAGGCAAAGCCGGGCAACAGTATCTTGTTGATCTCGTTTTAAAAAAAGTTGCAGCAAGTGATTTTGAGGGCCTTAAAGAAGTAAAGCTTCATAAAAAAAGATTTATCCTTAAAGAAAAAGGTGTACCTCGAGATGGAGATTGCGGATACGTCGCAATGGGATTTGAAGGACGGGAAGCTGGAGTCCAATTTTTACTCCCTCATATTCATCGCCCCGAGATTAGAGAGCTGATCGCGCCTGAAATTTACGATATGCTATCCCAACTGCCTCCTTCTAATCCTATTGTAACTCATGAGGAAGCTCGGCGCTTGTTTGAAGAACAGCACATCACTGACTTTGCCTATCAACGTGTATGCCAGGAGCTCAATGATGCACTGGGGCTAACGGATGGTTTTAGGGAAAATGGAGAACGCTTATTTGAGATGTGCAATTTGTCTACAGACCCTCTTATACAACCATTACATCAAATACTTAGTGATGTCCGTCAAAGAATGGCAGAACTGGAACTAGCGAAGTTAAACTATTGTAGGCAAGAAGAGACAGTTGGAAAATACATCAAAACCTTCATGCAGGTAGCTGCTCTAGATTATCACAAGCGACACGATGATCCAAACTGGCTCAACTTTTCTCCCATACGTTCAATAGACGGAAAATATAGAACCTACGTCATGAATGCTTTAGCGTTTTTACAAAAAAAGAATCTTATTATTGTAGACGATGAAGGACGCATCAAGCATGCTTATAAATATGATGAGGGCCTTGAATTTTTACCGGCGAATACGACCTTTCTTCTTCATACAGACGACTTTGGATGGGGTTGCACTCATTTTAATAAACTTATACCTCTCGATACCTTCATCGATAAGCCTCTTCTTTAGGAGATTAAAGATTATGTGAAGGGAGATTGGTTACTTTGAGTTAGTTATTGTTTCTTCAAAAGACGAGATAGGTCCCGAACATTAAGATACTCCCACAAAAATGATAGACTAGAGATATTATCTTTAAACAAAATTATTCCTTAGCAAATAGTTTTTCTTACTTTTCTATTGATACTCCAAAACTATGGGGCGAGTGACGAGAATTGAACCCGCGACCTCCAGTGCCACAAACTGGCGCTCTAACCAACTGAGCTACACCCGCCATAAAATTAGGTTGGATTCATCTACTCAAAATTTGAGGCTTTCGTCAAGTCTTGGATTATTTTTCAAAAGCCAATTTTCTTCTGGAAATTAAGAGAGTTTCATCTTAAAGTACGGATCAAATTAAAACGATGAGACAGATATCATGCAAACAGTCCTACTTGTCATTCACTTATTGATCACAGCTGCTATGATTGGCGTTATTTTGATCCAGCGAAGCGAAGGAGGCATGGGCCTTGGTGGTGGAACGATGGGCGGGTTAATGACTACACGTGGATCTGCAAACCTACTTACACACACAACGGCTATATTGGCGGCTTGCTTTTTGGTCACGAGCCTTGGACTTGCTATTTTAGCAAGTCATCAAAGCAAACCATCTATTATTTTAGATGAAGCTCCACAAAGTGAGCCCTTAGCACCGCAGTAGTTGTTTAGAAAATTCTTTGATATCAATATTCTAATAACTACTTACTGAAACGTTAGACCCAAGAGGAATACGTGGCACGTTTTATTTTTGTAACTGGTGGTGTTGTCTCCTCTTTAGGAAAGGGGATAGCTTCTGCCTCTTTAGGCGCCTTGCTTCAAGCAAGAGGCTATAAAGTTTTGCTCCGCAAATTAGAACCCTACATTAACGTTGATCCTGGCACCATGAATCCTTTTCAACACGGAGAAGTATTCGTAACCGATGATGGTGCTGAAACGGATCTTGATCTGGGGCATTACGAGAGATTTACGGGCGTCAATACAACACGATTTGATGCCGTATCAACGGGACGTATCTATTCAGACGTCATTGCAAACGAACGGCGTGGTGACTATCTTGGCGCAACTGTTCAAGTGATCCCCCACATCACAGATGCCATCAAGCACGCAATTCTTAAAAATACCGAACATGTGGATTTTGCAATTTGTGAAATTGGGGGCACCGTAGGCGACATAGAAGGACTCCCGTTTTTAGAAGCAATTCGTCAGCTCAGAAACGATGTCGGATATAGAAATTCTCTTTTCATTCACTTAACGCTCGTGCCTTATATTCCAACAGCAGGCGAGCTAAAGACAAAGCCAACCCAACATTCCGTGCAAGAACTTCAAAGCAAAGGAATTCAGCCTGATATTCTTCTCTGCCGCAGCGATCGACCTATCGGACTTGAAGAAAGAAGAAAGCTTGCTCTTTTTTGCAACGTTAAACCTGAATGCGTTATTGAGGCTTTGGATGTTCCCACAATCTATCAAGTTCCCATTAGTTATCATGAGCAAGGGCTCGATAGTGAAGTATGTAAACATTTTGGTCTTGAATCTAAAACGGCTCCTGATCTTTCTATTTGGGAGAAAATTGTTGAAACATTGAAACGACCTGAAGGAGATGTCACCATTGGTGTGATCGGGAAATATACGGAACTTCTTGACGCATATAAATCCTTACACCAAGCTCTCATTCATGGTGGTATTGCAAACAAAATTCATGTGAACATTGAATGGATAGATGCAGTTCAGTTAGAGGATGGCAATAAAGCTACTTTAATAGAACGACTTTCCCACTTGCATGGTATCCTTGTGCCTGGAGCTTTTGGAGAGCGTGGAGCTCTCGGAAAGATGGCAGCCATCCAATATGCAAGAGAACACAAAATTCCCTTCTTTGGTATTTGTTTTGGTCTTCAAATGGCCGTTCTTGAAGCTTTAAAGAACATCGGGGGATATAAGGAAGCGAGTTCAACCGAATTTGAACCAACCTCAATGCCTGCTATCGCTCTCATGACAGAATGGGCAAAAGGGGATGTTGTCCAAAAGTATTTTCCAGGAGGAGATCTTGGAGGCACAATGCGACTGGGTAATTATGAATGTAAGTTGCAAACTGACTCAAAAACTTATGATATTTATAAAAGCAAGCTTATTTCAGAACGCCACCGTCATCGGTATGAAGTGAACACTGAATATCTTGAAAAGATCGAAAAGTGCGGTCTCTCTATTGTAGGAACAACTGTTGACGGGCTTTTGCCTGAAATTGCGGAAAGAAAGGATCATCCTTGGTTTGTGGCTGTTCAATTCCATCCTGAATTTAAATCTCGCCCCTTCAAGCCTCATCCTTTGTTTACGTCTTTCGTTGAAGCAGCTCTTAATCAAAATCGTCTCGTGTAAAAGGAAATCGTATGATACATCGTGTAAAAGTAGGCTCTTTTGAAATTGGCAATGACTTGCCTTTTGCGCTTCTTGCAGGACCTTGCGTCATTGAAAGTCGGCAACACGCTCTTGAAATGTCTCACGCTCTCGTCGAACTCACACAGAAACTTGGGATTAAGTTTATCTACAAAACTTCGTTTGATAAAGCAAATCGTTCAAGCATTCAAAATGAACGTGGCGTCGCACTTAAGGATGCGCTTTCTATCTTTGCTGAGATTCGTGAGAAATGGGGATGCCCTATTGTCACGGATATCCACGAGCCTGACCAGTGCGCTATTGTAGCGGAAGTTGTGGATGTCCTCCAAATTCCTGCCTTTTTATGCCGGCAAACAGATCTTCTTTTAGCAGCTGGAAAAACAGGAAAAGTCCTGAACGTTAAAAAAGGCCAGTTCTTAGCCCCTTGGGATATGAAAAACGTCGTTAAGAAAATTGAGTCGACAGGAAACCACAATATTATGGTATGTGAACGAGGGGTTTCTTTTGGATATAACACTCTTGTTTCAGACATGAGGTCTCTTCCAATTCTCGCTGAAATGGGTTACCCGGTTGTTTTCGATGCGACGCACTCTGTTCAGCAACCTGGAGGACAGGGAACATCGAGTGGAGGACAACGTGAATTTGTGCCCGTCCTTGCGCGTTCTGCTATCTCTATCGGTGTCGCTGCCGTTTTCATTGAAACCCATCAGGATCCAGACAAAGCCCCTAGCGATGGCCCAAACATGGTTAAGCTCAAAGATATGCCCGCTCTTTTAGAAACACTCGTGGCTTTTGACCATTTAGCAAAATCAAATCCTCTTTCTCTAGCATCATAAGCGAGGTTCTATGAGTCTTATTGTTGATATCTTAGGTCGTGAAATTCTCGATTCTCGTGGGAATCCAACAATCGAAGTTGAAGTTGAACTCGAAAGCGGTGCACGCGGACGCGCCGCCGTTCCATCTGGAGCATCTACTGGCAAACATGAAGCCGTTGAAAAGCGAGATCAAGATGAAGAGCGGTATAATGGCAAAGGCGTTTTGGACGCCGTTCAAGCGGTTAATGATGAAATTTTTGAGGCTCTTTGCGGAGCAGAAGCCAAAGAACAAATTTTTATTGATCAACAACTCGTTAACCTTGATGGAACGGAAGATAAAAGCCGCCTTGGAGCCAATGCCATTTTAGGCGTTAGTCTAGCTGTCGCTCGTGCAGCAGCGATTGATCAAAAGTTACCTCTCTTTCGTTATATTGGTGGGCTTCATGCCCATGTCCTTCCTCTGCCCCTCATGAATATCCTCAATGGTGGCGCACATGCTGATAACCCAATTGATTTTCAAGAATTTATGATTGTGCCCGTAGGAGCGCCCACCTTTAAAGAATCTCTTCGTTGGGGAGCTGAAGTCTTCCATGCCTTGAAAAAAAATCTATCTGAAGCAGGACTTAATACCAATGTTGGAGATGAAGGAGGATTCGCCCCTGCCCTTCCTTCAACACGATCTGCTTTAGATCTTATAATGAAATCAATAGAAACTGCCGGTTTTGAACCGAATGAAGATATTGTCCTCGCCCTTGATGTCGCTGCAAGTGAATTTTATCGGGTAGGTCGTTATCATTTAGCTGGTGAAAATAAAATCCTTGAATCTGATGAGTTGGTTGAATTCTATAAAGAACTTGTGAAAGCCTATCCCATTCATTCCATTGAAGATGGCATGGCCGAAGATGACTGGCATGGTTGGAAGTCTTTAACGGATGCTCTGGGAGATCATATTCAGCTTGTAGGGGATGATCTTTTTGTCACCAATGCGCTTCGACTCGCGGAAGGCATTGAAAAAGGAGTTGCCAACAGTATCCTTATCAAACCCAATCAAATTGGAACATTAACAGAAACCATGCAAGCTGTTGATCTTGCTACCCGCTCGGGCTTTACAACCATTATGTCCCATCGATCGGGAGAAACGGAAGACTCATTTATTGCAGATTTAGCTGTTGCTCTTAACTGCGGCCAAATTAAAACTGGCTCGCTCTCAAGATCAGACAGAATGGCCAAATATAACCAACTCCTGCGCATTGAAGAAGAACTCGGTCCCCAAGCCGTATTTGGGATTTAGGTTATGCGATACGGAATCACAGTACTTCGTCATCCCGGGATTTAGGAACCTCATGCGAGTTTTTACGAGCATTAAGGTTCCTTACTACCCGGGACCCAGAAATTCTTTGGTTCAAATACTGCCTGGGTCCCGGATATTAAGAAAAGCTAAGCTATCGCAAGCTTTTCTAAATTCCGGGATGACGACGGTGGGAAATAGGAAAAATATGTTCAAGTGCTTGAAAAGTGTATTATTAGCAACTCTCTTCATTCTTACTCACTATCAGCCGACTTTTGCCACCCCCTCATCCTCATTACCACAGGAAAAAATTGAACACCTCGCAACTGGCTTGGATCGTTTTGTGGCTGCGTTTTTAAAGAAAGTGAAGTCCCCTGGATGTGTTATTGCGGTTGTTGGACCTCAACAAACATATTTTCTGAAGGCATATGGTGTGAAGCAACTAGGGAAAAGTATACCAATCACCCAAAAAACAATTTTTCAACTTGGTTCAGCTTCTAAACCTATCTCCGCCACTTTGGCTCTCCTCCTTCAATCTCAGGATAAACTTTCTATCGAATCTTCTGTGACAGATTACCTTGCAGGCTTCAAATTGAATGGCCAAACAAATCCCTTACTTGTTAAACACCTTTTAAGCCATACCAGCGGCCTTCCTCGATACGGGTTTAATGCTCTTATCGAAGCTTCTGCAACACGAGAGACTCTTTATCAAAAAGTTCAGAATATTCCAGTGACGGCACAACCAGGTGAAAGTTTTGACTACCATAACGTCATGTTCAGCTTAATCGAAGATGTTATGGAGGCCTCAACAAATCAGTCTTTTGAGACATTGATGAAAAACAACTTGTTTGAACCTCTTAAGATGAAGCGTGCTTCTATCGGCTATCAAAACCTGAAAGAAGCAACTGATCGCGCCATCCCGCACACTAAAAACGAAAAAGGCAAATGTATAGCGGAAAAGAATTACTCAAAAACCTACTATACAGTCTCGTCAGCGGGCGGCATTAATGCTTCTATGGAAGATTTGATTCCCTTTCTTCAACTGCATTTGGGAAGATATCCAGAAATCTTGAGCCCAGAAGCAAGAAAAATCCTACATACCTCACAAATCACAGAAGACGAGCCCCCAAGCTGGCTCAAAAAGTTTAAGCAAATCGAAAAAACAGGATACAGCCTGGGTTGGCGCTGGATGGACTATGCGGGTGAACGGGTTGTTTATCATGGCGGTTGGCTGAAAGGCTTTCACGCCATGATCGCATTTTTACCTGAGCACAACATTGGACTTATTGTTCTTGATAATGCAGAAACCAAGCTTACCATTATGACTCTAATGGAATTTCTTGATCTGTATTTATCCATCACCCCTTCTGCTCAAGGTACTCAAAATTGAGTGTTAACCTAGTTAACCCAAGTTTTAGATAAGGTTCCCAAGTTTTAGATAAGGTTAAGTATACGCAGCAATAATTTCTTTAAGCCTTAGCCGCTTGAGCTTTAGTTTAAAAAGAATAAGAGAATCAGGCAGCGGCCGAGTCAGCTCATCCTTAATGAGGTGATTGAGATAGTCATATTTACGCTTAAGATTTAACAAATGGTTGGAAACGGACATTAAACGCCTCCTTTGTTTGAGTTTCTGCTTACGCAGTATAATAATTTTAATAGAAAATTAAGGAATGTCAAATTTTTGAATGTTGTTTTTTCAATAAGATAGCTACTTTTTTCTCATTAAGAAAAATGGTGAAAAATTCTCATAATGGCCTTCACCACAGGCAACAGCCCGTGGTGAATCCGGGTTTTAACTATCTTGCTGTCTCAACTTGTCTTAAAAATTTTACAACTCGTGTTTTTAAAACATCCCTACCTAACTTAGAGGAGAGAACAGTATGATGATCTCCGGCAGTAACAATTAGTTGAGCAATTTTTCTTCTGTTTTTTGTATGCATTTTAGTTGTCACAGTTGCATTCATTCTCTTAAACCATGCTCTTAGTGTGGCAAGAGATGGTCGTTCTGTCTCGTTCACTTTTTCACGCACCTGAGCAGGTTCTAATGGGCTTAAGGGTGCAACAGAGGTTTCAATTAGTTGATCTTCTTCGTGATCAAACATAGAAGTCTCTGCTTCAGAAACCGATCCCGCTTCTCCTGCTGTTCTCTCTTCGAGAGGTTCTACAACACCAGCATCTCTTAGTGCCAGTAGCTCTTTCTGTAACCTTCCTCTTAAGCAACGAAGACAGTCCACTATATTTTGAGGCTCTCCTAGGAGTTTTTCCTTCACTCTCGAACCATCCGAAAGAGTTACTGACAAACACCCAAATCCATAGGGATTCGGCTCTTCAGGAAGCTTAACGCCAGTAAATGCTGTAAGCATACGAGCCTGCAAATCGAAAGGGAATCCAACGGGGAACAACAGTTTACTCTCAATATATCCTTTTTTATCAAAGGCAAGCGTAAGTTCTACACGTTTGTGCGTAAATTCAACCACCTTCAATGGGGGCTTCTTGGGAGACAAAGTCACCTCATAAGGAATATCAAGAAAGTCCTTAACCTGCAGGGCGTGAGGATCCATCGCGTACGAGAGATGAGGAAAAGATAAAAGGCAAGTCGTTAACAAAACAAAAAATTTCATAATTGGAACCTCTCTAAAATACAATGGTTAAAGATCAAAATACTAGTAATAGATTACATGAAGCTGCAAGCTATTTCTTTAAGTCTCCCTTACATGAAGTAGGAAGCAATATACTAATGTGAAATTAAAAACACAAGGAAGAAGTCGAGAGTAAGCACAATGACGCTATTATAGTATATTTGGATATGGATACGTACACCAGGTCCTGGGTATTAAGAAAAGCACCTGCTCACTTCGTTCGCCAGGCTTTTCTCTTTTTTTTGTCATCCTCGCGAAGGCAAGGATCCAACTGCTATGAGGTTTTGCACAAATCTTTTCATGTTGGGGTCGCTTTCGAAATTAACTTCAACTTCCAACCTCGATAGACATAATAAGACTTTATCGAAAGCACCGTTTGTTGGATCCTCGCCTTCGCGAGGATGACAAAGGAAACGAACTTTTCTAAATCCCGGGGATGACGCGACTGGGTGTATTTTTCCCCTTAAAACATCGTCATCCCGGGATTTAACAACCCTTCGCGACCCCTGACTTGATCAGGGGGAGCATTAGGGTTGGTTAATACCCGGGACCCACATTACTTTTCTACAAAAAAAGGACACGAATCTCTCGCATCCTTTTTTATTATTTCTCTTAACTTTTTTATAAATTATAAAAAAGACGATAATCTATCGTCTATGTTAAGAAATGCTTATCTTGCAATCGCTTCTTTCAAACCTTTGCCAGCGCGGAACTTTGGCAATTTTGAAGCACGAATTTTGATTTTCTCGCCAGTTCGTGGATTACGTCCTTCACCTGCTGGACGATGGGTTACTGTAAAGGTCCCAAATCCAACCAGACGAACTTCTTTGTCTGCTTTTAAACATTTTGTGATGGATTGAATGACTCCATCAACAGCCCGTGAAGCATCAGCTTTTGTAAGGCCTGAAATTTCAGCGACTGACGCCACTAGATCGTTTTTATTCACTGTGATACACCCCTTTGTTATTGAAAAGGTTTTCTAAATTACTGTTCTGAACTACCAGAACAACTTACAAAATCGTACCTGAAACGAGAAACCACGTCAATGCCTTAGAAAACAAGACTCTAAAAATATTTTTAGTATAATTCAAATACTTAACATTAGTGAGTCGTTATTTCTTCATTTTTGTGTTCATCTCCCCTCTGCTGAAGCGCAGAAAGCGTGGCCATTTCCTCGGTCCACGTGATCGGCTGAAGCGGTTCTTTAAGAGCAATGTGTAATACTTCTTCAATCTTTGAAACAGGAATAATTGTCAAACTCTTCTTAACGTTGGCCGGGATCTCCGCTAAGTCTTTTTCATTATCCTTTGGTATAATTACAGTCTTGATACCACCACGAAGAGCCGCAAGCATTTTTTCTTTAAGACCACCAATGGGCAAAACGCGACCTCTCAAAGTTATTTCACCCGTCATGGCGACATCTTTCCTGACAGGTATTCCTGTTAAAACAGACACGATCGATGTTACCATCGCAACACCCGCAGAAGGGCCATCTTTTGGTGTAGCTCCTTCAGGAACGTGAATGTGTATATCTCTTTTGTCAAAAAGCGGGGGTTCTATTCCAAATTGAGGGGCCCTTGATTTAACATAACTGGCGGCCGCTTGGACCGATTCTTGCATGACTTCCCCTAATTTTCCGGTAATTTGCATTTTACCTTTACCAGGAAGCATAACCGCCTCCACAGACAAAAGTTCGCCCCCAAATTCTGTCCACGCCAAGCCGGTTGTTACACCAACCGTATCTTCAAGATCAGCCATTCCATGACGATATCGTGGAATACCTGCAAATTTACTCAAGTTTTTATTTGTTACCTTAACTTTCTTATGTTTTGGGGAAGCCAAATAACGTACGGCTTTTCGACAAAGATTCGCAAGCTCTCTCTCCAAGTTTCGAACACCCGCTTCAAGAGTATATGTACGAATAAGCTCACGTACAGCCGTCTCAGTTACACCAAATTCTGTCTTTTTCAAACCATGGGCAGACATTTGTTTGGGTAATAAGTGACGTAACGCGATTTGGACTTTTTCATTTTCCGTATATCCAGAGATACGTATAATTTCCATACGATCCATGAGGGGTTGAGGCATATCCAGAGTGTTAGCTGTTGTCACAAACAGAACGTTTGACAAATCATAGTCTACTTCTAAATAGTGATCGTTAAATGTGTTGTTTTGTTCTGGATCCAAAACTTCAAGAAGAGCCGACGTTGGATCACCACGCCAATCTGTCCCTAATTTATCAATCTCATCCAATAGGTACAATGGATTGGTCGTCTTTGCTTTTTTCATACCTTGAATAACTTTTCCAGGCATTGACCCGATATAGGTACGGCGATGACCTCTAATTTCAGCTTCATCACGAACGCCACCCAATGACATTCTCACAAAATTCCGGCCTGTAGCACGCGCTATTGACTTACCAAGCGAGGTCTTACCCACGCCTGGAGGCCCAACGAGACACAAAATAGGGCCATGGATTTTTCCAACCCGATTTTGCACAGCAAGGTATTCGATAATACGCTCTTTTACTTTTTCAAGCCCATAGTGATCTTCATTTAGAACTTGTTCTGCTTTTTTTAAATCTTTTTTAACACGGCTTTGGACATCCCAGGGAATTTCTATCAGCCAATCAAGGTAATTACGTAAAACCGTAGCTTCAGCGGACATAGGACTCATTTGTCGAAGTTTTTTAAACTCACTTTGCGCCCTTTCTCGAGCTTCTTTCGAAAGTTTTGTTTTCTTTATTTTCTCTTCGAGTTCAGCAAGTTCGTCTTTGCCTTCTTCCCCTTCACCCAATTCTTTTTGAATCGCTTTAAGCTGTTCGTTTAAATAATACTCTCGTTGTGTTTTCTCCATTTGACGTTTGACGCGGCTACGAATTCGTTTTTCCGCTTGCATAACGCCAATTTCACCCTCCATAAAGTTAATAACTTTTTCAAGGCGCACTGCGATACTTGCTGTTTCAAGAAGCCCTTGTTTTTCATCAAGCTTAAACCCAAGATGGGCAGCCACAACGTCCGCAAGCTTTGAAGGATCAGATATTTGCGTAATCGAAGACGTTAGATCACTTGGTGTTTTCTTTTGTAATTTAACGTATTGATCAAATTGAGAAACAAGCGTTCGCACAAGTGCCTGAATTTCTTGAGCAGGCCCCGGCTCTTCAACGAATGGTTCAACAACGGCCTCAAAATAATTGGGATTGCTCAAAAGCTTAGAAATTCTAACTCGTGTTTCACCTTCTAATAAAACTTTAACCGTTCCATCTGGAAGACGCAAAAGCTGCAACACGCGCGCAATCGTACCAACAGTATATAAATCCTTTATGGAAGGATTATCGACGGCAGGATCTTTTTGACTCAACAAAACAACCTTTTGATTGGTTTGCATGACGACATCCAATGCATGGATAGACTTTTCTCGTCCCACAAATAAGGGAATAACCATGTGAGGAAAAACAACCACATCTCTTAAAGATAAGACAGGATAGTTTGTTTGTTGAATTTCCTTAGCCTTTTCGCTCAAAGATTACCTCGTATACAAAATTCACACATTTAAGCTTTAAGATAGACGATTCGTCACCATACATAAAGGGGAATTATGAATTTTTGGAATATCTTTCTCTTCTCCCTTATTATCTAGTATAAGTATATCACATAAATCGTGGAGGATGTTAATGACAACGCCAATCACACTTATTAAGGGCGATGGAGTTGGCCCCGAAATTGTACAAGCTGTTAAAAGAGTCATCGATGCAAGTGGCGCCCAAATTGAATGGGAGGAATGCGAAGCGGGAGCAAATGTTTTCAAAAAAGGCATTGCATCCGGCGTCCCGCAAGAAACCATCGATTCTTTAATTCGCACAAATGTAGCTCTCAAAGGCCCTCTAGAAACACCCGTTGGGTATGGCGAAAAAAGTGCGAACGTGACTCTTCGCGCTTTATTTGAAACCTACGCGAATGTTCGTTCTGTACAGCACATTCCTGGCATTCCTAATCCTTTCAGTGGAAGACCTATCGATTTTGTTGTGGTTCGGGAAAACCTCGAGGATCTATATGCAGGAATCGAATATCTTCAAACGCCTTCCGTTGCAGAAGCCTTAAAACTCATTACACGCAAAGGTTCGGAAAAAATTATTCGTTTTGCCTTTGAGCTTGCCAAGGCTGAAGGCCGCAGAAAAGTTCATTGCGCAACTAAAGCTAACATCATGAAACTTACTGAAGGGCTCTTTAAAAAGGTCTTTGAAGAAGTCTCCAAAGATTACCCAACTATTGAATCTCATCACGTTATTATTGATAATTGTGCTCACCAAATGGTGGTGCATCCTGAAGAATTTGACGTTATCGTCACAACAAACCTACAAGGCGATATTATTACAGATTTAGGATCGGGTCTTGTAGGAGGCCTTGGCGTAGCACCTGCCGCTAATATCGGTGATAAGGTTTCAATTTTCGAGGCTGTACATGGCTCAGCCCCCGATATCGCGGGCAAAAATATTGTTAACCCAACCGCCCTTCTTTTTTCAGCCGTTTTAATGCTAAGGCATATACAAGAATTTCAAGCTGCTCATCAAATCGAGCAATCGATTTTGTATACCCTTGGTGTTCAAAAGGCATTCACAAAAGACTTAGAGAAAAACTCAAACCTCAGCACAACTGATTTCACAGAGATTCTTATTCAAAACTTAGGAAAAGAGACCGATTTATGGCCTACGCGCCATTATACGCCTATCAAATTACCGATAAAAGTATCTCCTCAAAAGGAAGTCCTCCGTAAAGATGTAGGCGTTGATATTTTCCTTGAAAGCAAACTCTCACCAGAACAATTGGGAAAAAGTCTGGAATCGATTGCCCTCCCCTCGCCTTTCTCTCTCCAAATGATCTCCAATCTTGGAATCCAAGTCTATCCTGTGCTTGGAAATCTAAAACCAGATACGGTTGATCATTGGCGCGCTCGGTTTTTATTGAAAAATAAAGAAGCACTCCTTACTGATGAACAGATTTTGCATCTGCTTCATGAAGTTGGTTCCCAACATCGATGGATGCATATTGAAAAGTTATGTGAATATAATCACATCTCTGGCTTTACAAAAGCGCAGGGAGAATCATAGAATTCAAATTGTTTTAAGGAGGGTCAGATGGTCGCTCACGCACGTCGTCAAAAAGGTGTTACATTAGATGTTTGGCCAGGGTTTGTTGATGCTCTTGCAACCCTCCTCATCGTTATGATTTTCGCCCTCATGATTTTTGTGGTTTCGCAAGTATATCTTTCAAATGCCCTCCAAGGCAGCCAGCGTGGTCTTGAGTCCCTACAAGCCAAGTTGCAGGAAATCGCAAATTTGCTTCAAATCGAACAAAAGAAAAATGCCGATTTAACGACTTCGTTCACACAAACGTCTCAACAACTTGCATCACTGCAAGCCCTAAAGGCTCAGCTTGAAGCTGATTTATCTCTAAAACTCACCACAACTGAAAAACGTGCGGTCGATGCCGAAACCCTCCTCGCAACCCTTCAACAACAGATTGAAGCTCTTAATCAGCAACTCCAAGCGCTAAATACCGCCCTCCAAGCCTCAGAAGCAACCTCTACTGAACAAAAATTAAAAATTGAGGATTTGGATAAAAAGCTTGCAGCCGCCATGGCTCAAAAAGTTGAAGAATTAGAAAAATATCGCTCCGAGTTCTTTGGCAAATTGAAAGAACTTCTCGCCAGTCGATCGGATGTACGCATTGTTGGAGACCGCTTTGTTTTCCAATCAGAAGTTCTCTTTCCCTCTGCTTCTGCGACCCTTGAGAAGGAAGGCGAGAAAAAACTCAGCCAACTTGCCAAGACACTTAAAGAAATATCAACAAAAATTCCAGCCGACCTTAAATGGGTTTTGCGTGTTGATGGGCACACAGATAGCAAACCGATTCATACAGAAAAATTTTCTTCAAACTGGGAACTGTCTGCAGCACGAGCCATTTCTGTCATTAAATTTCTTATTAAAGAGGGAATTCCCGCTGAACATCTAGCAGCAGCTGGCTTTGGTGAATTTCACCCCCTCGAAGCAAATGCTGAGGATGCAAAAAATCGCCGCATTGAATTGAAATTAGATCAAAGGTAATCCCATGGATGACACCATCGTAAATATTGTTAAAGGCAACCATTCAAAAGGAACCCTTGTTTTTGGAAGTGATCACGGGGGTTATGAATATAAAGAATTCTTGAAAGACTACGCCCGTGACTGGGGATATACGGTTATTGATTGTGGCACACACTCAACGGATTCCGTTGATTTTCCGGATTATGTCCCTCCTGTTGTTAAGGAAGTCCTAGCGGGTGCCATTGGTGTTCTCCTCTGTGGCAGTGGCATCGGCATGAGCATAGGAGCCAACCGTTTTAAAGGTATTCGGGCCGCCCTCTGCTTTGACGGTCTAATGGCAAAGCTCGCTCGTGAGCACAATAATGCGAATATCCTTGTCCTCGGAGAAAGACTTATCGGCAAAGAAGAAGCCGCTTCCTGTTTAGAAGTATTCCTCAACACTGCCTTTCAAGGTGGTCGTCATGAAAAACGCGTCGAAAAGCTGGATGAGCTTATGTGAGAGAATCCAGTTAAACATAGTACTGATATTTGTTCTTTTTAACATTAATGTCCCCCTCACCCGCCCCTTCGGGGCGACCTCTCCCCTTGTGGGCTAATCT
>JAFECQ010000035.1:0-1066 GCA_018242065.1 Pseudomonadota bacterium
AAATGATACCGGGAGAGGAATGCAGGATGAAATTTTCTGTTGTGACTTGATTGGCGGCGCCGATTGCTACTTGACCAATTGTCTGGTAGTTACTAGCACGTGCTCGAACAGTGTAGTTGCCTGGAGCTAGGTTTGTCATCGCATAATTGCCATTTGCATCAGTCACTGCTGAAGCAACGAGAAGATTATTTAACAAAGCATTAAGGTTTGCATTGGCAAGAGGATTGCTAGTAGAAGCATCAATCACCTGGCCAGTGATGCTGCCTGGATCAGGCTGCAAGCTAAAAGAAAGGGAAGCTGTTAAATTTGCTTGAATGAGTGTTCCTTGCGTTGCTGTCTGGAAGTTATTGGCGGAGATGACAATAATAGTACTTCCAGGTGCTAAACTATTGATTGTAAAGTTTCCATTTTCATCGGTTAGGGTGGTGGCAACCAGAATGTTATTGATCATCGCATTTACAGATGCCCCGGCAATTGGATTTCCGCTTGAGTCTAGCACTTGCCCTATGACGCTGCCTGGTTGAGAATTTAACGCAAAATTGGCAGTGGTTGTTTGATTCGACTGAACAGCAACTCCTTGAATTACAGATTGGTAATTGACAGCACTTGTCTGGAGGGTATAATTTCCGGGTGAAAGGCCTGCAAAGGAGTAACTTCCATCGGCTGCAGTAAACGTTGAGGCAATGCTAATGTTATTGAACAAAGCTTCAACGATGGCTCCGGAAATAGAAGCAGAAGAAACCGCATCTGTCACAATACCACTCATGTTGCCGGGTGAGGCAATCAAAGAGAAGTTGAGGCTTGTGGTTGTGCCTGATTGAACAATTGCGCTTTGTAGCTGAGTTTGAAAATTAACTTCGCTTGCTCTTACGGTATAAACACCTGGTGCCAAGCCTGATACATTATAGCTTCCATTGCTGGCAGTTGTTGCAGAGGCAATGACAATGTTAGATTGCAGAACCTCAATCTCTGCTCCACTGATTGAATTAGAAGAAGCATCTGTTACCGAGCCGGCTATACTGCCTGGTTGAAGTTGAAGAGTAAAATTAGTAGAAGTTGTCTCACT
>JAFECQ010000035.1:1074-9227 GCA_018242065.1 Pseudomonadota bacterium
TCACTTGGTGAAACTGTTGCACCAAGGGCTGTTGTTTGAAAATTGGTCGCGCTTGCTACTAGATGATAAGTTGCAGGTGCTAATCCTTCTATGCTGTAGTTTCCATTAGAATCTGTCAATGTAGAAGCAATTAAAACATTTGCTTGCAAGGCATTGACAGTTGCTCCAGCGATAGCTGCGCTGTTTAAGGCATTCACCACTTGACCACTAATCGCACCAGATTGGAAACTCAGTGAAGCATTCGTCGTGATTGTTTGGTTGGCTTGGATATTGATCGATTGAGTGCTTGTTTGAAAATGGTTAGCAGTAATGATCAGCGTATAATTGCCCGGTGCTAAACCTGATAAGTTGTAATTGCCATTATTATCTGTGAAAGCAGAAGTAAAGAGTGTTGAACCTAGTAAGAGATTGACTGCTGCTCCTGAAATAGCTGTATTATCGACAGCATTTGTCACTTGACCAATGAGGATACTAGGTTGAGGAGCAAGAGAAAAATTTGCTATGTTCGTTTGATTAGTTTGAACAGAGGCTCCTTGTGTGCCTGTTTGATAATTCTCAAAACTTGCTCCTAAAGTGTAATTTCCCGGAGGAAGGCCCGAGAGAAGGTAATTTCCATTGATGTCAGTTAAAATAGATGAAATGAGGGTGGTACCTTTCAAAGCGTTGATGAGAACGCCGATTAAAGGAATATTTGTTGTAGCATCCAGCACTTGTCCGCTGATGCTTCCGGGTTGAGAAATTAAAGAAAAATTAAGAAGGGTTGTTTGGTTTGCTTGAATGGAAGCACCAATATTTTGCGTCTGGTAATTGACTAAGTTTGCAGTCACGATATAATTGCCGGTTGCCAAGTTGGCAATTTGATAATTTCCCTGAGAATTAGTCAAAGCAAAAGCAATTTTAGTGCTCCCTTGCAAGATATCCACTTCAACTCCTATAAGCGGCAGACCGGTTGAAAGATCAATGACTTGTCCCGATAAGGTGCCTGGTTGATCTTGCAAAGCAAAGTTAAGAGCTGTGGTTTGATTGGATTGAACGCTTGCTCCTTGAACCATGGATTGTAAATTAGCAGCGCTTGTTTGGACAGAGTAGCTGCCAGGAGCTAAACCAGAAAGCGTATAATTCCCATTAGAATCGGTCAACGCAGACTCAATTTGGATATTGGCTTGGAGGACTGTGACTGAAGCGCCAACAACAGCAGCTCCCGATGAGAGATTCGTCACTTGGCCCGTGATACTTCCAGGAGAGGGCTGCAAAGCAAAATTCACTGTGTTTGTCTGATTAGAGGTAACAATGACTCCTTGAGCAGCCGTTTGATAATTGACTGCACTTGCTCGAACAGTGTAACTGCCGGGAGCTAAGCCTATGATCAAATAATTGCCATTACCATCTGTAATCGTTTCGACTGTTAAAGTATTTCCTTGGATAGTAACGACAATTCCACCTGGTAAAGGATTACTGGTTACCGCATCGTTCACTTGGCCAAAGAGGCTACCAGGAGAGGGCTGCAGGGCAAAATTTTCTGTTGCGATTTGGTTGGCTATGACGATTGCTCCTTGAACAATTGTCTGGTAGTTATTAGCACTTGCTCGAACAGTGTAGTTGCCAGGAGCTAGGTTTATCATCGCATAATTGCCATTTGCGTCAGTCACTGTTGAGGCAACGACAAGATTATTTAACAAAGCATTAAGGCTCACATTGGTAAGTGGATTACTAGTCGAAGCATCTATCACTTGACCATTGATTCCTCCCGGTTGAGATTGAATCGAAAAGTTGACAATAGTGGTTTGATTCGCTTGAACATTAACACCTTGAGTAAAAATTTGATAATTAGATGCAGATGCTCGAATGAAATAACTATTTGGAGTTAAATTTGTAATACTAAAATTTCCATTGCTATCCGTTACGGTTGAACTAACAAGAACATTGTTGAGTAAAGTGCTGATAATTGCGCCTACAATAGGAGTGTGAGTTGAAGCATCTAGAACTTGTCCAAGTATGCTGCCTGGTTGAGAGTTCAATGCAAAATTGAGTGTTGTTATTTGATTCGATTGAACAGACGTTCCAAAAGTTGCAGATTGATAATTGGCGGCGTTTGCAGTGATGACGTAGTTGCCGGGAGCTAAGCCTGTAAAAGAATAACTTCCATCTATAGCACTAGTAGTAGAGGCAATGGCAATATTATTGAAGAAAACTTCAACTGTAGTATTTGAAAGAGGAGTAGAAGAGAAAGCATCTATTACAGTGCCGTTGATACTGCCAGGTGAAGGAAGAAGGGAAAAATTGTTATGAGCTGTCTGATTGGATTGAACTATTGAACTTTGCAATTGGATTTGATAATTAGCTGCACTTGCTCGTATGGTATAAACACTTGGTGCTAAGCTTGAAATTGTATAACTTCCATCACTGGCTGTAGTGGTGGAAGCAATGAGAATATTGTTTTGTAAAACGTCAACCGTTGCTCCAACAAGGGGACTAGAGGAGGAGGCATCTATCACTAGTCCGGTGATGCTGCCAGGCTGAGGTTGAAGGGAAAAATTTGTTGTTGTTGTTTGATTAGAAGAAACCGTAGCTCCTTGTAAAGAGGTTTGGTAGTTAATTGCGCTCGCTCTTACAGTATAGGAGTTAGGTGTTAAAGCTAAAATCGTATAATTTCCGCTGCTATCTGTATTTGTTGAAGTGACTAATATGCTGCCAGAAAGCACACTCACTATTGCATTGGATATAGGAGAGAGGGTAGAAGCATCTACAACATTCCCTGAGATGTTACCAGGCTGAGGCTGTAAGGAAATATTGGCAGTAGTCGTTTGATTGGATATGACGTTGATTGGTTGAGTATTGATTTGAAAGCTGTTAGCTGAAGCTTGTAAAAAATAAGCTCCTGTTGCTAATCCTGTGACTGTAAATTGACCAGTAGAGTCTGTCGATGTTGAAGTAATAAGGGTGCTTCCCTGTAAAATTTCAATAATGGCTCCTGAAATAGAAGTTCCTGTAACGGCATTTGTGACTTGGCCCGTTACATTACCCGGCTGAGGTTGTAATGAAAGATTAACAATAGTCGTCTGATTAGATTGAACGTTTGCTGATTGAAATGCTGTCTGAAAATTAGATGCGCTAGCATTTACGATATAGCTTCCTGGAGGTAAATTTTGAACTGAAAAACTTCCATTTGATGCTGTCGTTGTGGAAGCAATTAAAGTATTATTTTGAAAAATATTAACAGTGGAGGCAGAAATAGGAGCGCTGGTAGAAAAATTTGTAATAGTTCCTGAAATCGTTCCGGGTTGAGTTTGTAAGGCTAAATTAATCGTAGTTGTTTGATTGGATTGTACATTAGTAGATTGAGTTGTTGTTTGATAATTCACAGCACTAGCTCTGACGGTATAGCTGCCTGGAGTTAAATTGGTAAAGTTATAACTTCCATTCACTGCTGTAGCCGTTGTTGCGATGATAATAGATCCTTGTAAAACATTGACAGTAGCATTTGGAATGGGGAGGGATGTAGAGGCATCGTTGATAATTCCGGAAATATTACCTGGCTGAGGAGTTAAAGAGAGATTGACATTTGCGGTTTGATTAGATGAAACAACTGCAGATTGCGTATTTGTTTGATAATTTGCCAGACTGACACTTACGGTATAATTACCAGGATTAAGTCCAGAAACAAGATATGTTCCATTAGTGACAGTACTTGTACTTGCAATGAGTGTCACTCCCTGCAAAATATTTATCGTTGCACTTGCAAGGGCGCTGCTTGTTAAGGAATCATTTACGATGCCGCCGATGCTCCCGGGTTGAGGGTTTAGAGAAAAATTTACTGTCGTTGTTTGGTTAGACTGTATAGAGGTTGTTTGAGTAGAGGTCTGAAAGTTTACTGCACTGACGTTGATGGTATAATTACCGGGCATTAGATTAGGGACGTTATAGGTGCCATTAGCAGCCGTTGTTGTCGTACTAATCGTTGTCGTTCCTTGCAAAATTGTAATTGTCGCTCCAGAAAGAGGAGCGACTGTTTGGAAGAGAGTCACACTCCCTGCAAGGGTGCCTGGCTGAGGAACAAGTGCAAAGTTGGCTGCCGTCGTTTGATTAGAGGAAACACTGGTTGATTGGGTAGCAGATTGGAAATTGGTCAAATTAGCAGTGATTGTATAATTTCCTGGACTTAAGTTAGATATTGTATAAGTGCCATTAGCAGCTGTGTTGGTAGAGGCCACAATAGTTGAGCCTTGCAAAACGTTAATGGTGGTTCCGGAAAGAGCGGCGCCTGTAGAAGCATTTGTCACATTGCCACTTAAAGATCCTGTTTGAGGAACAAGAGCAGCATTAACCGTGGTTGTTTGATTGGACAGTACAGCCGCTGTTTGATTAGAAGTTTGAAAATTCGTTGCGCTGGCTCTAACGGTATAGCTGCCGGGCGTTAGATTAGAGATGCTATAGGAGCCATTAACAGTTGTTGTTGTTGTGTTAATAGTTGTATTGCCTTGCAGAATTGTAATTGTCACTCCGGAAAGAGGACTGGCTGTTTGAAAGTTGGTCACGGTCCCTGTAATAATACCTGGTTGAGGAGTCATTGCAAAGTTGGCTGTCGTCGTTTGATTGGAGGAAATGGTGATTGATTGGGTGGCAGATTGAAAATTGATCAAACTAGCAGTAATTGTATAACTGCCGGGAGTTAGATTAGATAGTGTATAAGTGCCATTGATGATTGTGCTAGTAGAAGCCACAACAGTTGAACCTTGCAAAGCGTTAATTGTGACTCCGAGAAGAGCTGCACCTGTAGAAGCATTTGTTATATTGCCGCTTAAAGATCCTGTTTGAGGAGCAAGAGCAGCATTAACTGTTGTTGTTTGATTGGATTGTACAGAAGCTGTTTGAGTAGACGTTTGAAAATTTGTTGCACTGGCACTGACGGTATAACTACCGGGTATTAGATTAGGGACGCTATAGGTGCCATTAGCAGCCGTTGTTGTCGTGCTAATAGTTGTCGTACCTTGCAAGATTGTAATTGTCACTCCGGAAAGAAGAGCAGTTGTTTGGGAATTGATCACTGTCCCTGTTATAATGCCCGGTTGAGGAGTCAACGCAAAGTTGACTGTTGTCGTTTGATTAGAGGAAATGTTGGCTGACTGGGTAACAGATTGGAAATTAGTTAAATTAACGCTAACTGTATAACTGCCGGGAGCTAGATTGGATATTGTATAAGTGCCATTGGCGGCTGTGCTGGTAGAGACCACAACAGTTGAACCTTGCAAAACGTTAACTGTGGCTCCGGAAAGAGTAACACTTGTAGAAGCATTTGTCACAGTGCCGCTTAAAAATCCTGTTTGAGGAGTAAGAGCAGCATTAACTGCTGTTGTTTGATTGGACTGTACAGAGGCCGTTTGAGTAGAAGTTTGAAAATTCGTTGTACTGACTCTGACACTATAACTGCCGGGCGTTAGATTAGGAACACTATAGGTACCATTAGCAGCTGTTATTGTTGTGCTAATGGTTGTTACGCCTTGCAAAATTGTAATTGTCACTCCAGAGAGAGGACTGCTAGTTTGTGAATTAGTCACTGTCCCTGCAATAATGCCTGATTGAGGAGTCAGCGCAAAGTTAGCTGTTGTTGTTTGATTAGAAGAAATGCTGATTGATTGGGTAGTAGATTGAAAATTAGTCAAATTAATGCTAACCGTATAACTGCCGGGAGCTAGATTGGATATTGTGTAAGTGCCATTGGCGGCTGCGCTGGTAGAGGCCACAACAGTTGAACCTTGCAAAACGTTAATTGTGGCTCCAGAAAGAGTAGCACTTGTAGAAGCATTTGTCACCGTGCCGTTTAAAGATCCTGTTTGAGGAGCAAGAGCAGCATTCACTGTTGTGGTTTGATTGGATTGTACAGAGGCTATTTGAGTAGACGTTTGAAAATTCGTTGCATTGATACTGACGGTATAACTGCCGGGCGTTAGATTAGGGACGCTATAGGTGCCATTAGCAGCCGTTATTGTTGTGCTAATAGTTG
Source organism: Pseudomonadota bacterium (assembly GCA_018242065.1). GTDB lineage: Bacteria > Pseudomonadota > Alphaproteobacteria > UBA9655 > UBA9655 > UBA9655. Next base: position 7,076 of record JAFECQ010000035.1, read on the forward strand.
TTATGCCTTGCAAAATTGTAATTGTCGCTCCTGAGAGGGGGCTACTTGTTTGGGAATTGATCACTGTCCCTGCCAAAATGCCTGTTTGAGGCGTCAGCGCAAAGTTCGCTGTTGTTGTTTGACTAGAGGAAATGTTGGTTGTTTGTGTGGTAGTTTGAAAATTGATTAAACTAGTTGTAACCGTATAACTACCAGGAACTAGGTCGGATATTTTATAAGTACCATCGGTAGCTGTGCTAGTAGAGGCTACAACAGTTGAGCCTTGCAAGACATTAATGGTGGCCCCAGAAAGAACAGCGTTTGTAGAAGTATTTGTCACTGAACCACTTAAAGATCCTTTTAGAGGAATAAGAGCGGCATTGACTGTTGTGGTTTGATTGGATTGAATGATGGCTGTTTGATTAGATGTTTGAAAATTAGTGATACTTGCTCTGACTGTATAACTACCTGGCGTTAAACTAGTTACGCTATAAGTACCATTTGAAGCTGTCGTTGTAGTGGATACAACCGTGCTGCCTTGCAAGATCGTAATTGTCGTCCCAGAAAGAGGTAACCCGGTTGTGGAATTGGTGATCGTACCTGCGAAGGTTCCTGATTGAGGAGCAAGAGCTAGATTGCCAATGCTTACTTGATTTGTCACAACAGTTGCTGATTGAGTGCCGGATTGGAAATTAGTTGCTGTAATTGTGACGGTATAGCTTCCGGGATTGAGATTGCTTATTGTGTAAGATCCATTAGAGTCAGTTGTGGTAGATGCAATGACACTACTTCCTTGCAAGGCTTGAACAGTTGCTCCCTGTATGACAGCTAATGTGGAGGCATTGATCACTATTCCTGAAATTGTTCCTTGTTTGACGAGTTGGAAATTTTGAGTTGTGATTTGTTTATTTTGAATGGAAACATTCTGTATGGTTGCAATTTGATAGCCTGTCAAGCTTGCCGTAACAGTGTAGCTCCCTCCCTGTTTGATAGTAGGGGTTGTATAAATACCTAAGAGATTAGTTGTTGTGCTTGCTACTATTGTGCCCTGATTTGAGACTTGAACAAGAACGCCTGAAAGCGGTAGTTGAGTATTGGAACTTGTAATAGTTCCTATTAGTGTTCCACCTACATCATCAGCCCATATAAAAAGAGAAGAGCATGTAAAAGCAATCGTGAAAAATGTAAATCTAAAAAAATTGAGTATAGAATAAATCATGTTTTTTCTCTTAACTTAGCTGATTGGGTTGGATAAAACCATCAATTTAAAGAAATATATTAGTGCTATATCATGTTATCCTTTCATGCATCAAGCTCAAGCTCAAGCTCAAGCTCAAGCTGAAGAATGGAGTAGATAATAGTATATAGATGCAAAGAATTAGATATAGATGATAATATCATTTAGTTTTAAATGATTAGGCATATGATTTATGGCCGCTTCTACATCTCCTATCATTGCTGTTTTTGACTTTGATAATACACTGACAAACCGCGATTCATTAGTCCCTTTTTTATTTCATATACATGGTTTTTGGAAAACAATTTATCACTTTATCGCTTTGATTCCGGCCTTTACAGGATATTTTGCAGGGGCTTTATCAAGGCAACAGATTAAAGAAAGAATTCTCACGCGCTTTATAGGCAGCCGTTTATTTGGCGATGTGCAAGCTTTAGGCAAGATTTATGCAGATCAACAATTGGATCGCTATCTCAAGCCAGAGGCGCTCAAGCGTTTGACTTGGCATCAAGCGCAAGGACATCGCTGCTTATTGGTGAGCGCTTCTTTGGAATTTTATTTAAAGCCTTGGGCCAAACGTCACGGCTTTGAAAAAGTGATTGCCTCGCGGCTTGAATTGACGCCAACTGAACATATCACAGGACGACTGATAGGATTGAACTGTTGGGGTCCTGAAAAAAAGCGCCGCTTGCTTGCTTATCTGGATTCTACTACGACACAAGCTCAGTTTTATGTTTATGGCGACAGTCGTGGGGATCACGAGATTCTCGCTTTGGCAGATTACCCCTTCTATCGCAAATTTAAATAAAATTTTTTCTTATTCTTTTTCTAATAAACATTTTTCTTGAGAAATAAGGCCATTAAACGTTGCCATTACTCAATTTTACGCGATGTGCGAATTTTCTATCGCTGCTACCGCAGCTCGATATTTATATA
>JAFECQ010000036.1 GCA_018242065.1 Pseudomonadota bacterium
TTGCCGCACCTGATGCGGGCGGCGGCTTCGCGCACCTTCTGCACCGCCGGTAGCAGCAAGCCGATGAGCAGGGCGACAATCCCGAGCACCACCAGCAATTCGATCAACGTGAAGGCGCGGCTGCGGGGCGACGGTTTCACGGCCTACTCCGGAGGAGTACTCGGGGCGGGAATTCGGCTTTCAGGCCGAACCAGACGAAGATTAGGTCACGACGCGATTCAACGCCGGCCGGAAACGGGCGTGCGAGTTGTGGAGATGGGTTGAATTCGTCGCTTTTCGCGTCCCAAGGAGGGAATTCGCGCCGGAGCAAAGCAATGTGCCGCGATTTGGAAGTCCACCGTTGTAATGCCGGAGTCGCGGCCTAAAATGACAATCTGAGTGCCCGTAGCTCAACTGGATAGAGCGTTGCCCTCCGGAGGCAAAGGTCAGGGGTTCGAATCCCTTCGGGCGCGCCAACTTTAGGCTTTCGCAAAATCAGTTGGGATCTCACCTATATTTAATACAGAAGAAGAGTGTTCTTGTCGTCCAAAGACAATGCAAAAAATTCCCAAGAGCCCCGAAAACATAAGGTAATACGCTGGAACGAGAGACGATCCAAGCCAGTTGGTCAGAAACGCCAGAATAAGAGGCGTCGTCCCACCTAAAAGAGCACCTCCTAAAGCATATCCAAATCCTATACCACTATAACGTTCATGAACAGGAAAATATCGAGATAACAAAGCCATGCTAGGAGCAATAAAAGCAACATTGAGCATCAAGAGAACCACTTGGACAAAAACAATATTTGATAAAGATGAGTCTCCTTGTAGCATAAAAAACAAGGGGTAAGCTAAGAAAACAGTTAGGACAGAAGCTCCAATCATTTGAGACTCCTTCCCCGTAAATTTATCCGCAAGGAGACCAAACAACGGCACAATAAGAATGACACAAATATTAAGAATAACGTTGATGAGCATTATTTCCGAAGTGGAAAGATTAAGTTTTGAACTCATCAAATATGCCATATATACAGACGCCAAATAAAACGGAACAAGTGAAGCTGCACCAATACCAACAGTACAAAACAAATTTCTTGTTCTGTTTTGCAACACACTCAACAAAGGAATTTTTTCAATCTTTTCATTTTTAGCGCGAATAAAATCGGGACTTTCATTTACACGTGTACGAATGTAATACCCCATTAATCCAAACAAGGTGCCAACAAGAAAGGGTATACGCCATCCCCATAAAGGCATAAATGATAAGGTACAGACAAAGCCAAAAAATGTTCCGATAACACCACCAAAAAGTCCAGACGCAGCTAACACACTTCCAGCGAAGCATTCTTTTCCTTTTTTTGAATACTCAATAACGAATATAGAGGCTCCACTATATTCTCCCCCTACACACAACCCCTGTAACAAACGACAGGCTAGCAAAACGATAGGCGCAATAATCCCAATCTCTGCGTAGGTAGGCAAAATACCGATGATAAACGTAGGGATTGTTACAAGAAAAATTGCTAGAACCAACGCATTTCGTCTACCAAATTTATCTCCCAAATGTCCAAAGATCATTCCCCCTAGAGGTCGCATAATAAAACCTGCTGCGAATGTTCCTAAACTTGATAGAATAGATATAGTTTGATTATCTGAAGGAAAAAACAGTGGGGCAAGCATCGTTGCAAAATACCCATATAACATGACATCGTAATACTCAAGTGCGTTGCCTGTCATTGCAGCTAAAATAGCTTTATAATTTTTTTTCATAAATACGCTGTGTTGCTCCCTAATTTTTTATACATAAACTTTTATATAAAGGTCTTTCATAATACAAACGTCAGGTTATTATTCAATAGAAATCTTACCTGGTAGGTTTTCCAGAATTATGTGATAGTAGTCGTTAAAAGGGCTTATAGGGGGCAAGTCTAAATGAAAGCTTGGAACAAATCTGTCCTTATTTCACTGCTTTGTACATTATTCCATTATTATGCTTTTGCTGTGTATGCATTTTCAGCAGTCATCTTATCGCCCATTTTTTTTCATACCGAAAACTTTCAATTAACCAGAATTTTAGGATTAGCAACTTTTGCCATAACCCTTCTGCTAAAACCTGTAGGCAGCATTATTTTTGGCCATATTGGCGATACATATGGTAGAAAGTTATCTCTTAGTTGCACACTTGGGGCTATTACCTTAGCAACTACATGTATAGGTGTTATTCCCCCTTATGATTACATTGGTTCTGCCAGTGGAGTTCTTCTTATATTTTGTTTAGTAATCCAAGGTTTATGTATGGGAGGGCAATATACAAGCGCCATTGTTTTCGTTCAAGAACATACTTCTGAGAAACATGCTGCCTTTGCTTGTGGCTTAATTGGCTCCGTTGGTGTCCTTGGAACGTTATTTGGTACATCAATTTCTTTCTTGTTTTATCACAGGGGAAGCCTTGGTTGGGAATGGAGGGTCCCATTTTTAGGCAGTGCGATTATGGGATTAAGCCTTGTGTATGCCATGCGATATATACAGGAAACACCAATTTTTATAGAGGGGAAAAATATCTCTCGACATCAAACGCTTCCTTTTCAAGACATTGTAAAAAATTATAAAAAGGCTTTATGTGCAGCCATTTTTATCTCAAGCATTCCTGTTTCAATGTTTTATTTAGCAACCGTCTACCTCCCAAATTTTTTTGAGTCTGATAATTGGATAAGCAATCCCTTGGCCCTCTCATGCTTGGCTCAGATTCTATGCATGTTTTTGATTCCTTTTCTTGGATACTTTGCTGATAAGTTTGGGAAAGAAGCCCTGTTAAAAACAACAAGCTTTTTGCTTATTTTAACGCCTGTCTTTATGTTTTACGCAACAAAAACTTTGAACTCTGAGGCACTTGTTATTATAGGTATCATCTTCTTTTGCATTTTATCGAGCTTATATGCAGGCCCTGCTCCAGCTTATTTATCTCAAAAATTTCCTGCCATTGGACGATGTTCTGGCATGGGGCTCGGCATTTCGCTTGGAGAAGGCGTTATTGGAGGGCTATCTCCCTTAGTCTGCATCATACTTGAACAAGTCTTTCACTCAAAGGCAGTTACAGGTTATTACGTTATGGTATTAGGGGTATTAAGCTTTTTGGCAATTCTTTTTTCGAATAAAATAACATCCGTACCTTCAAAGACTGACATGACTGAACAAGAAATATGTACTTAAGAAAAAAGAGAAAAAGAGCCATAAAGGCTCTTTTTCAAAATAAGAGGGATATTAGCTACAGAGAGGAGTGGGAGGCTTTACTCTCTGTATATTTTCTCACCTATGCAATGAGAACTACTTTCGAAAAATAAAAAACCACATTATTATCATACTAAAAAACAAATACCCTCATCAAAGGGCCTTATTTCTTTACTCGTCTCTTAAATCTGAGTAATTTAAGAAAACCAACCAGTCTTCTAAAGAAACCCTATTGACGATTGGTTTATATTATTATACGAGAAGCATCTTGTCAACGAAATTTTAAAAATTAAATAACGCAAAAATGGATATTTTTTTATGAGAATGAAATCAATTTATGTTTTTGTCAAACTTGCAGAAAGTAATTGTGATTTTAACGTCCACCAAATCCTAGGAATTCCTCGCTCCTCAATGTGGACTTATATTTCTGATTTGGAAAAAACACTTGGTAAGAAACTCATAAATAGAAAAAAGCAGAGCTTATCTTTTACAGCCGCAGGAGAAGAATTCATTCCTCATGCTCATAAGATTTATCAGGTTTATGAAGAGAGCCTCGGGTCTACTCTCTTGGATGAGACGAGCGAGCTTGAAGGGAATATTCTGATTTCAACCACCTCCGCTATTGCACTTCAATGGTCAATGGAAAGTATTAAAAAGCTCTATCTAAAGCATCCAAATTTACGGCTGCATATTACAGCTTCTGATGCAATTTCTCGTGATGAAGAAAACGCCTCAGATGTCCTTATCAGACCTTTTGGAGATTCAGATAACTATAGAAAAATTTGGTTTTTATCCCACAAGCATGGATTGTTCGCTAGTCAAGCGTATCTTGATAAAATGGGGACTCCAGAAACGCCGGATGATTTATTATCGCATCGCATTATAGGGTATGGTGAGCACAAGTTTACTTATTATGAAGATATTAACTGGCACTTTAAAGGTCAGGAATATGGCCTACCCAAGTTAAAACCTTCCTTAACCATTAACTCGACAAAAGCTATCTTTGATGCTGCTCAGAATGACTTGGGAATATGCTCAATTACTTTTCAATCTAATCAAATATATAAAGGGAATCTCGTTAGAGTCCTCCCGCAGATCGAAGGTCCCATTGTAGTGGTATATTTTTGTATCAAAAAAAGTGCAACCGGGCGTAAGCTAAAAAGCATTGATATATTTAATAAATATTTTAAAAATTACTTAAAACAATTAGACATTCAGATCTTTCCGATTGAAGAGATCTGCTAAAATAGTCCCTTTCAGGGACTAAGTCCGCCAGAAATTGGGTGTAAAGAGTATTAAGAGCGTTAAAAGCTCAAGTCGACCCAGCAACATTCCAAATATTGTCAACCACTTCACAGTTTCTGGAAGCTCTCCAAAACTACCCAAAGGTCCTATCTGATTGCCTAATCCCGGGCCAACATTCCCTAGAATTGTTGCGCTTCCTGAAAGACTCGAAATCACATCTAAGCCGCAAAGTGAATAGCTTAAAGCCAAAGCTGCATAACAAAAAATATAGAGAGCGAAAAAGGCTAGGACAGACATAAAATCTGCTTCTTTTAAACGCTGATCATTATAGAGAGGAACGAAAACACCATGGGGGCGCCGTAATTGCAAAATCTGCTGCTTTGCAGCCTTAAAAAGGATTTGATAGCGAAAAATTTTAATGCCCCCAGCCGTTGATCCTGTACATCCTCCCACAAACATAAGAAGAAAAATAAAAATAAGAGCAAAACTCCCCCAACTATTAAAGTCAGCAGTTGTAAACCCTGTCGTTGAAGCAATTGATACAACTGTAAAAGCACTATAGCGGACGGAAGTTAAGGAGTCGTATTGATCTGTCCACCACAACCAAAAAGCCATAAACACCGTAGCGATACCAATTACCGAAAGGAAAACGCGTACTTGAGAATCATGCCATAAAGGCTTCGGATCTCCTTGAAGAAACCGCGTAAAAAGAAGCAAGGTGATGCTTCCCATGATCATAAAGCTAATCGCAATCACCTCTATCCACATATTATCAAAGTAGCCAAGAGATAGATCTGAGGTGGCAAACCCAGCAGTTGAAACTGTCGACATCATAATGCATATCGCTTGGAAAGGTGTCATTCCAGCAAGCCAATAAGCAACACCACACATTGCGGACATCAAAAGATAAGTAGAGAGGATTGCGGACGCAATTTGAGAGACACGTGGAAAATATTTTTCTGAACGATCAGAAAACTCGCTTCGAAAAAGTTGCATTCCTCCAATTTTTAAAGCCGGCAAAATTGTCATGGCCATAACCACAATTCCGATTCCCCCAAGCCACTGCAAAAGAGAGCGCCACAACAAAATTCCTGGTGGCGCATAATCTAAATCTTTGAAAACTGTCGCTCCTGTTGTCGTTAAACCAGAGATTGCTTCAAAAAAAGCATCTGTAAATGTGGGAGCTGCGCTTGAAAGCATAAAAGGAAGAGAAGCAAAAAGAGAAATTGTAACCCAGCTGGAAACGGTTAAAATAAATGTTTCCCGCACTTCAAATACTGGCTCTCCCTCAGGCCAAAACCCGAGCGTTAAAAGAATCCCCACAAAGCCCGTAATTGCCGCTGATTCCCCGAAGTAGACCCAATCAGGATCCCGATACAAAAGATCCATTAAGGCAGGGATTGCCATCGCTACTGCTAAAATGCTTAAGAAAGCACCGAGAATAAAAAGCACAAAACGGCCTTGAATCATGGAATGATAATTACCTATGTTCGTTTTGGGAGAGTATATCACAGGTCAAAGAAAGGAGCGATAGTAGGTATTTCGTTTCCTTAATCTTTCATTTTAAGTAACATAAAGGAAATGCATAAAATTCAGAACAAAGGGAGAGGACTTTAGTAATGATTACCAAGGAAAAAATAAAAAGCAACGACAATTCTACAGAGAAAAATATCGCCACCCCATTTGCCGGGCGCTACAGTACCGCTGTTATTCCTCGTATGGAAATTCCTACAAAAGGGGTCGCCGCTAAGATCGCTTATCGCGTCATTCATGATCAACTCCTTTTGGATGGAAGACCAGATTTAAATCTTTCTAGCTTTGTTACGACTTGGATGGAACCAGAGGCAGAACAACTTATTCAAGAAAACTTAAACAAAAATTTTATTGATCATTTTCAGTATCCGCAAACACAAATAATTGAAGGGAGATGCGTTAACATTCTCGCCAAACTTTTTCATGCTCCTGAAGAAAATAATTATGCTGGAACCTCAACCATTGGCTCTTCCGAAGCCATCATGTTGGGATTATTGGCTCATAAATGGAAGTGGAAAAAACATCGTGAACAGCAAGGGAAATCAACAACAAATCCTAACATTATTTTCGGTGCTGAAGCACACGTATGTGTGAATAAATTTGCAAAATACTTTGATGTGGAGCCTCGTATCGTTCCGATGAGTCAAAATGATTATGTTTTGAGGGCAGAGGAAATCTCAAAATATATTGATGAGAATACAATTTGTGTCGCACTGATTGTGGGGACAACCTATACAGGCCAAGTAGATCCCATAGGAGAAGTTAACGATCTGCTCGTAAAACTTAATAAAGAAAACGGGTGGGATATAGGCATCCACATAGATGGAGCAAGTGGAGCTTTTGTCATGTGCTTTGCCTTTCCTGACATAAAATGGGATTTTCGCTACGAACGGGTCAGATCTATTAATACATCTGGTCATAAATATGGCCTCGTTTATCCAGGAATTGGCTGGCTCATTTTTAGAGACATCGAAGATTTAGCTTCTGAAATCATCTTTCATGTAAATTATTTAGGACAAACAGAAAATTCCTATACACTGAATTTTTCAAAACCAGCTTCTGGAGTCATCGCTCAGTACTATAACTTTATTCGTTTGGGAAGCGAGGGGTATAAATCCATTATGGAATCAATCCTAGAAAACGCTCAGTATTTATCAAAGCAAATTACAGCTTCAGGTAAGTTTAAACTTTTAGAAGCTAAAACCATACTCCCTATTGTCACCTTTCAACTCGTAAAAGATGAAGGATTCACCATTTTTGACGTATCTTATAAGATGAAAGAAAAAGGCTGGATCATTTCAGCATACAATCTACCTCCACATGCGGAAAACGTTTATATGCTTCGTGTTGTAGTTCGTGAAAACTTTACCCATTTGAGTGCCAATATTTTCATGAAAGATCTTCTCGAAGTATATGAAGCCCTTTCAAAAGAAAATAAAACAATGATAGGCAACCCACATATGGATAAAACAAAATCTTCAGCTAATGCGTGTTAAAGCGTTTAAAAAAAATCGCTGAACGTCCGATTCTACGTCAAGAAAACCTGTTATCCAAAACAGAATTCAGATTTTCTTATGCGCGGCTCACTTATATCGGAACACTTATTGTTTTTTGCTTTTTACACTTTTTTCAATAATCTCGCATGCTGGAGGAAATTTATTTAGAGATTCAGGGTCATTTAACGTCGGGGTACACTTAGAACCCTCTTTCCCAGATTTATTATATTTATTATCAACAGTTCCGCCCTCTCCTCCTTTGAACTCATAGCCTTGGGCTAAAGCTAATAACTCTGGTGTTGTAGGGGAAGCTATCGTTAGTTTTCCAACTTTGTTCTCCTTTTTGATTTCCCCTTTATATCCCACATAATTACATTGAAAATATCCGTTTTTTTCATATTGCTTCTTATTTTTAGGGAGAATCCAGGCATGGTAAGCTTGCCAAGATGTTACATCCTTTAGTTCAACATCTTCATTTAGTTTTAATTTTCCAACAGACCAAGCGATCGACCCTGAAGACTCTAACGTTTTCCCATCCCAATTTTTTGGAATTGAGGGACAATTCAGACCATAAGCGGTCCCTTGACTAAAAATAGCGACACAAAGACCGAATAAAATAACTTTTGATTTCATCTGAATTCCCCTTTTTTTGTTTTATTTATTGAACTTAAAATATCACTCAGGTTGCTTTCTTTGTAAAGAAAATATTTTTTGTCTTCATCAGGTCATGCGCTTGAGCTTTTTATATACTCGATCATCATTCCTTTTATCCACAAGAATAACCTCATGAAAATTTTTTCTAATAGACAGAATGAATTTTTCAAGTGAAATAAATTACCTCTCCCCGTGTGGACTAATCTGTAGACACATTTTTT
>JAFECQ010000037.1 GCA_018242065.1 Pseudomonadota bacterium
AGTTATCTAGGACAGCCCCAAATTATTTTATCCAAAAACAGCCTAATTTGCATTTTCAGAAAGATACTCTCCTGGTGAGCCAAATTTACTGAATAATAGTAAAACGCCCTTTGCCATAAACAGCATCCATGATGCCATGGGGATTGAGAATGGAAAAAACCATGATAGGGATTTGGCTTTCACGTGCAAGAGCGATAGCAGAGGTATCCATGACGCGTAAATCTTCTGTTAAAATTTGTTGATAAGAAAGCTCTGGGTAAAAAGTAGCGTCTTTATGCTTTTCAGGATCAGCACTGTAAACACCGTCCACTTTTGTAGCTTTCATGAGAACTTGGCAATTTAACTCTGAAGCACGTAATGCAGCAGCGGAATCAGTTGTAAAATAAGGATTTCCCGTACCTGCAGCGCAAATAACGATACGTCCTTTTTCCATATGATGGGCCGCCCTGCGGCGAATATAAGGCTCGCAGATCGTTTGCATTGGAATGGCTGACATGACACGTGTTTCAATGCCCATTTGCTCTATTTTGTTCTGTAAAGCCAAGGCATTGATGATGGTTGCAAGCATGCCCATGTGATCTGACGTAGTACGCTCCATCCCTTGTTTTTCGCCCTTAAGGCCACGGAATATATTTCCTCCACCGACAACAATTGCTTGCTCAACACCTACATCGTGCGCTTCTTTAATTTCAGCACAGATGCGTTCAATTGTTGGCAAATCAAGGCCGTAAGATTGATTGCCCATTAAGGCTTCACCTGAAAGTTTTAAAAGGATACGCTTGTAAAGTAGCTTCGATGACGTTTTCATGGATTCTCCAGTTTATCAGCGATCAATAATCAATAATCAAATAAAAGCTTTTCTAAAAATCTCTGATGACTGACCACTGAATACTGATTACTTTAGTTGTGCTGCAACTTCAGCTGCAAAGTCAGTGGTGGTCTTCTCAATGCCTTCACCAAGAGCAAAGCGGACAAAACCTATGATTTTAATAGGCTGGTCAACATCTTTAGCCGTTGCCGTAACAACATCTTTTACGCGTGTTTTGCCATCTATCACAAAAACTTGTTCCTCAAGAACGACTTCTTCGTAGAACTTGCGTAAACGCCCTTCCACCATTTTATCGACAAATTCAGCAGGCTTGCCAGAGGCAATTGCTTGATCACGGAAAATTGCGCGTTCCCGCTCTACTTCAGCTGGATCAACTACATCAATGCTTAGGGCAATAGGTTGTGCGGCTGCGATGTGCATAGCAATTTGTTTGCCTAGTTTTTCCAATTTATCCTTAGGAGCAGCGGATTCAAGGGCGACCAATACACCAATACGGCCCAATCCAGGGGCAACAGCATTGTGAACGTAGGGTACAACCGAACCTTGAGATACCTCAAGAAAGGCAGCTCTTCTTAAGGTCATGTTTTCCCCAATCGTTGCAACCATATGGGTAAGTTCTTCTTCAACATTTCGACTGGATCCAGGATAGGGTAGCTTTTTTAAAGCTTCAATGTCGCCTTTTGTTGTATTGGCGAGTTCAGCGACTTTGCTCACAAAGGCCTGAAAGTTTTCATTTCGACCCACGAAATCAGTTTCTGTATTGACTTCCACAACAGCTCCATGGGTTTCTTTGCAAGAAACACTCACGAGCCCTTCTGCTGCAACGCGGCCTGATTTCTTTGCAGCAGCAGAGAGTCCTTTCTTTCGAAGCCAATCAACAGCTGCTTCCAGGTCTCCGTTGCTCTCGGTGAGTGCTTTTTTGCAATCCATCATGCCTGCGCCAGTTTTCTCACGCAGTTCTTTCACAAGTGCAGGGGAAATATCTGCCATGGCTTACTCCTTCTTTAAGTTCAATTTATACGGTTTCCTGAGCAACTTCAGTTGTCGCACTTTCAGTTACAATGGCGATCGCTTCAGCTTCAGAAAAAGGTTCTTCTTGAATGGTAACAGTCACTTCTTCCGCTTCTCCAATATCAGCGCCTGATGATTTTATTTCGGCTTGCAAACCATCTAGGACGGCTGCTGAAGCAAGAGTGCAGTAAAGTTCAATAGCGCGCTGCGCGTCATCATTTCCAGGAATGAGATAATCTATGCCATCAGGATTAGAGTTACTATCGACAATTGCAATAACGGGAATGCCGAGTTTATTCGCTTCTTTTATGGCGATATCTTCTTTATTCGTATCGATGACAAAGAGAATATTAGGCACGCCACCCATGTCCTTAATACCGCCCAAAGAAAGCTCAAGTTTGTCCCGTTCTCTCTGAAGGGTCAAAAGTTCTTTTTTAGTAAATCCGTGAGTGCCTTGATCAAACTGTTCTTGAAGTTCTCGTAACCGCTTAATAGACTGAGAAATCGTTTTCCAGTTTGTAAGCATGCCCCCAAGCCAACGGTGATTGACAAAAAATTGACCGCATAGAGAAGCTGCTTCTTTGACTTTTTGAGAAGCTTGCCGTTTTGTTCCCACAAAAAGAACACGTCCACCGCCTGCCACTGTATCTCGAATGACTTGTAAAGCTTGGTGTAACATAGGAACAGTTTGCTGTAGATCGATAATGTGAATTCCACCTCTGGACCCATATAAATAGGGAGCCATTTTAGGATCCCAACGACGGGTTTGGTGTCCAAAGTGTACGCCGGCTTCGAGTAGCTGACGCATTGTAAATGTTGGCATCATAATAAAATTTCCTTTCTCCAGTTGAACCGCCGCAGAGAAAAGGGGCCATAGGCCACCGGAGGGATCACTCTGCGTGAGGATTTTGTGATCTAAGGATCACTTCAGATATTTTATATACTCCTTCTTCAGCCAATACCACAAGAAAAATCATTATTTGTAATACATGAGAGTGTTTGCTCTCATGAGCATGACATTTGATCGAATGAAGTTGCGGATGTTATAAACATTAACTTAATTTACGTGCAAATTTTTTGTATACATCTCCTTCATTTCTTGATTCTATAAGGTTCAATTTTATGGTATCTGCTTCTATTTTATAGATAATTCGACATGCTTATCCAGTTTACTCAGATAGTCTGATCCTTTACACTATTAATATTCAGGACGTCTTTCAGCTCCTTAACGCGTTGATCGGTCAACAGCTTCTTGACCGCTTCTAAAGAAATGTCTGGGTACTTTAGTTGAGTAAAAGAAGCCCAAGCATCCCGATACCGAATCCATTGACGTTGGGCGATTTGAACATCTGACTTATTTATAGTAGTATGCTCTATCATACCACCTTCTGGAAATGCATTCATGAGTTGTTTATAAACCTTATTCAATTCCTGGTCTGATTTTTGAAAGTCTTCCCCTGTAACTGCGGGTACATCTTTCTTTTCTAATTGCTCAAGTAAATTAACAAAACCACTTATTTGCGATCGTCTCGCGTCAATTACGAAAGCGGTCCGCAGTGTTCCAGTTTGGTCAGTGTCAGCATCAGCTGCCGCAGCAAAATAGGAATAGGATATTTTTTTCAATTGATTGAAAGCAGCTTTCTCAGAACGAGTCCAGGAATTTAATATTTGAGAAAACCGCTTATCATCATTGGCTGATTCTTTTTCATCGCTGATTTTCTGGCAATACCCTCCCATATAACCGCTCGTAACATGAGCGCATAAACGAAAGTCATTTCCTTGCCAATTAGATTCCTTGTGGCTGGAGAGCGTTTGAATCATTCCTTCCGCTTCTGCCAGTGCTTCACTCGCTATTACAGCAAACTTTTGGGCGAGCTCAAAATTTCGTGCAACTCCATGACCATTAGCATATACCATCATCAAAACGGATGTTGGCGCAATCACCAAGGCTCTTGGGTCACTACTCTTACCTAAACCATCCAGACCTTGTTTCTGTAAGATGGCATAAGCCACGAGGCGGGCTTTGGCGTAGTCAGGCTCACTTGCGTACCCGTAATACAGGGACTCAGGATCCTCATTCTGCAATTCTTTGAGCTCAGTCAAAGAATCAGGAAGATCAGCATCCGGCACTAAAACACCATTTAACGTTTGAATTAACTCTGTTGATAGGAAAGGCTCATCTGTCTTCGTTTGGATGCTCTTCATTGTTTCTTTAAGATCATCAACTCGCTTTTGAAAGAGATACTGCACGTATTCATTCAGGATCTTGGCTGAGGATGCCTGCTTCCCAACAGAAGGAGATAATAAAGTAACTATTACTGCAAGCGTGACAATAAAATGTTTCATTTTTCACCTCTTCTATCAGGTAGGATCACTCACCTTTTATTTATAGAGATATTTAGGGGACGTCATTAATAAATTATTAGGTCATGCTTACTGATTTTGATAGGTATGCTCTCTGATCGTACATCTTTGTATCGAGATGTTTGAAATGCCTCACTCATTCTGGAGTCATCCTTACCCCATAAAAATTGTGTGGATATGAAGCCACCTGTTAATCTACCTGAGCAAACCGGATAAGCACTTTTAAAAATTTGTGTTGCCTTCTGTAGCATGCACGATCTTCATGAGATACTCCATTCAAATTAATTTATATAATCATGTTAATCAAATTAATCATTATTTAATAAGACACAATAGGAGGTATGCTGAATTTTGACAGAATGGTTAAATTCGAGTAGACATGGAGCAAATTTTCTGATGATTGAACTTAGATAACCCATTATTGAAATGCACTTTTCTCTTTCTCCCCATTTTTTTGTAACGTGGCTTCAACAGCATCCTCCCGAAATATTGACTTTGGGTTTACTTATAAGTTGCGGTGCGATCATTCTTTTGATGATGCGTCTTTATGGTGCTGTGGGGCTTATGATATATAGTTCGCTTGCGGTTATTATCGCTAACCTTCAAGTCCAAAAAGCGACCACCTATTCTTTCTTTCACGAGCCTGTTGCCCTTGGAACCGTTGTTTTTAGCTCGATATTTATTGTGAGCGGTATTTTGACGGAATACTATGGGAAAGCACAAGCTCAGAAAGCGGTGTGGTTGAGTTTTACAAGCATGATTCTGATAACTTTTTTCATGTTGTTGACGATTGGGTTTAAGCCTGCGGGCGGTTTTTATGAATCCCATAATGCGATGTGTGTTTTGTTTCTTCCAGTACCTGCCCTCATTGCGGCAAGTTTAATCGCTTATGTTGTTGGGCAATTCAATGATATTTGGATATTTGCAACCCTTTCCCGTTTGACAGCTGGAAAATTACTTTGGTTTCGATCTTTTTTAGCAACGCTTATTGGTGCTTTCTTTGATAACCTCGTTTTTAGCGTCCTGGCATGGATGGTTTTTGCAACTCAACCCTTGCCGTGGAAGACGGTCTTCTTTACCTATGTGTTAGGGACTTATATTTTACGCGTTGTCGTGGCGTTTTTGGGAATCCCTTTTGTGTATTTAGCAAGGCTTATGGTTAGATAATGGACTATTCAAACTTTTCATTCACCATTACATTTCGTGCAGCAGTTTCAAAAGCGAGACTCGGTAGGCTTTCAACGCCCCATGGTATTGTGGAAACGCCCGCTTTTATTTTTTGTGCAACAAAGGCTGCCATTAAGGGGGCGACGCCCCAAATGATGCGAGAAGAAAATACCCAGATCATCCTCGCAAACACCTATCATCTTATGCTTCAACCTGGATCTGATGTTGTTGCCAAAATGGGGGGGCTTCACCGTTTTATGGGGTGGGATCGTCCTATGTTAACGGATTCAGGTGGATTCCAAATCTTTAGTCTTGGTCATGGGTCTGTTGCAGAAGAAGTAAAGGGGCGACGGCAGTCCTCTAGACCTAAAAGTCTTTTGAAAATTAATGAAGAAGGGGCTAACTTTAAATCTTATATTGATGGAAAAATGCATCTTCTCACCCCCGAAAAATCGATTCAAGTTCAACGCGATTTGGGGGCAGATTTGATTGTTGTGCTCGATGAATGTACCCCTTTTCATGTAGATAAATCCTATACTGAGCGTTCCATGCATATGAGTCACCGTTGGGCGGAGCGCAGCTTTAATGAATTTAAGAAAGGTCCTTCAGGTGTGCAAGCTCTCTATGGCATAACGCAGGGAGGGGTTTATCCGGATTTACGCAAGATTAGTGCGGACTTTGTCAATAGCATGCCCTTTTTTGGCCATGCTGTGGGTGGGTCTTTAGGAGCCAATAAGAATCAAATGGCAGAGGTTGTTGAAATGGCAATGGAGCCTTTAGATCCCAGTCGTCCTGTGCATCTTTTGGGGATTGGGGGTATTAGTGATATTTTTTATGGTGTCACTCAGGGGATCGATACATTTGATTGTGTTCATCCCACGCGCCTTGCGCGTCATGGCGGTGCTTTGATCCCCCCTTCCGTGTGGGAAGAGATGGGCGAAGATCCTAAAGATCGGGAACACATGAATCTACGGAATGCGCGCTTTCGCGAAGATGCCGAGCCTATCGATAAAACTTGTGAATGTCAGACGTGCCAGACCATGTCGCGAAGTTACCTCCACCACCTACTTAAAGCAGGAGAACTTTTAGCAATGCAAGCGCTGACAGTTCATAATGTTCATTTCATGAACCGTCTTTTAAAAGGAATTCGTGAGGCTCTTGCTCTTAATCGACTCGATGACGAAAAAAAGAAGTGGATTGCGTAACATTTCAATAAAAGTTGATAAGAACAAGGCAATCTTCCCTATTTTACATGTTTTTTCTCCATGCCCATGTTTGCCTAACAAATGTTATGAAGAAAGTTGTTTCAAGAATGCGCTGTTGAAAAGCTGAAAAAGTTTCTGCTCCTTGAGGTGTGTGTTCATCATCAAATAAAGACTTCGTAGAATCAACAGGTTGTCCTTCTGCTTCGCCCCAGATTCTCTCCGTTAGTCCTTCTTCAAACAAAATCGGTTTTTTGGTTGCTTTTGCGATAATGTCCGCAGTTTGCCGAGCTCTTAGTTTTGTGTTTGAAATAATAACATCAAAACTTTCTTTTTTTAAAAGCTGAGAAGCTTCATGAGCTTGCCTCAGGCCAAGTTCATTTAAAGGAATGTCATTGCTTCCCATAATGATATTACGATTGTTCCAATCTGTCTCACTATGGCGAATGAAGTAAAATGGTGTTAGAGGAAGAGTGTTACGACCTTTTATCGTTGTCACTGCCTTTAAACTCAAAGAGAGTGTATTATAGAGAAAATGCATTTATATTGAACCACCGAAAGTACAGAAGGGAAAAGCGTCACATATGGCTTCTATAATTTGTGACATACGATATTTGCAACAAAGTGATATCCTTCTCATCGTGTCTGCCTTTAAGGACATAGGGTGGGATAAACCTGCATCTCTTTATCACACATATTTAAAAGAACAGATTGCGCATTTGAGATCTGTCTGGGTAGCCTTTAAAGAAGGTGTTTTTGCGGGATATGTTACATTGAAATGGAATTCAGAATATGCGCCTTTTCATAAGAAAAATATTCCTGAAATTTCAGACCTCAATGTTCTGCCGCACTTTAGAAAGCAGGGGATTGCTTCGACTTTACTTGATTTAGTAGAAGCAGAAGCACGTCAAAAAAGTGCGATCATTGGTATTGGCGTGGGACTTTCAATTGACTATGGAAATGCACAAAAACTATATGTTAAGCGAGGATATATTCCCGATGGAAATGGGATTACGTATCATTATCAGCCCATCCCCTATGGCAATAATACACGTTTAGATGATGATCTTGTTTTGTGGTTTACGAAAAAATTAACTTAAAGAGCTTCTTGCAAACTAGCTTGCTGTGGACCCTCGGGACAAGAAAAGTCATTGTTTTTTGTGAAAACAAGCCTTTTCTAGCCCAAGGATGACATCTTGGAGAGTGCCTGTTTCGTGTCATCCTTGGCAAAAAATGCTTTGTTTCTCTTTGAGAAACATTAGCATTTTTTGGCCGAGGATCCATAAATCAAAAAATAATTTTGCAAAAGGCTCTAAAGATAGTTTGTAAAATGATGAAAGGAGAAAATAATACTCCCTTCAGATTACAATCTTATTTTGCAGGGGCTGCTTCACATTTGTTCTTTTGACAAGAAAGCCCGCTAGGACAATCTGAATCCTGTGCACAATGATCCCTACAAACGTTACCATTTGGGCTGCAGAAATGATGTTTCTTTTCCTTACAATCAGTATCATTTGTGCAATTTTTAAAACAGAAAGTTTCTGTGACGTGCTTGCCTGCAAGTGGATTCGTACAGGTCTCATCCTTTGCGCAAGCATTCGGATTGTCAGTGTGACAGGGTTTCGTTGTTGCCATTACAGTTTCTTGTGAAAGAAAAAAACAGCCTAAAGCAATGAGTGTAAATAGACGCATGATGAATCTCCCTTTTGTTTTATGTAAAACAAATATACCTAAATGCACTTATGTTGGAAAGAAAATTAACTGATAAAAAAAGCCAGATACATTGCATCTGGCTTTTTAACGAAGTATGAAGTTTTAGATTGATATCATTCGTGTCCTGGGATTTTCCCGAAAACGACATATCCTCCGCTAACTTCCATACTAAAGATCAATTTTTTGTTGGCTTTATCAAGGCCAAATTTTATCTTTGTCGTGGAAAGATCGGCTGATCCTATTGTTCGTTCAAGAGCTTCAGTGAGTTGTCTTGCACTTTCAAATTGTCCATAAGTTGTTCCATAATGCTCGAGATAGTGATTAACCCATTGTAAGGCTGTGGAGATTGCCTTTGCATCGGCGGGTTCCTTTCTATTTAAGTCGAGAAACTGTTCGTGATTAGCCTTGCTTAAAGAGTCGTATATGAATAAGGCGCATATTTTAGGCATGAGTGCTAGTTGATATCGACCTTGATCTCTTAGTACTAAGCTTTTTGGGAGCATTAGGGCGACATTCTGATGGCTTACGACGATTTGGAAACGAGAGTCCTCTGGCAATTGATCAGCAGAAGAAGCTGCTGCTGAAGGAATAGGCACTAAAGATCCTAAAGAATCCCCACGAGCCCTATCTAGTGGTTGATCAGCAGAAGAAGCCGCTGCAGCTGGAGTAGACATTAAAAGCTTTCTCTCTTCGCTCACTAAAACAGGTTGAGCTGGTAGAACAGCAGGCTTTGGAGCTTCGAAGCTTGGGGTTCTTTCCGGAGCTAGGGGTGCTAAAGCTGTAGATGGACCAACATCCGACGGTACTGGAACTAGGGCAGGACCAGAAAGTGGAGGGGCCATATGTAAGTGGATCGTAACTGAGCCAGTGTGCCCAGGTTGTAAGGCTGCCTGAAGAGTGGCTGCTAAAACTTGCATATCAGGAGCTGGGGGAGCAACGGGTACAACACCAGGGAGTGGATCGTGAACAAGAACCACAGGAGGAGCGGCAACCGCAACGGGGGGGGATGGATCTTGATGAACAGGAAGAACAGGGGGCGGGGCAGCTGCAGCTGCAGCACGGGCTGGTCCTCTGCGATTATCCTCTATTTGGACTCCAGGTACGGGTTTGGATTGGAAGAGCCCTGAGTAACAGGGGTGATTTATTAACCCTGTGCCAAGAAAAATTAACGTCATAAAAATATTTACTCTCATAAAACAACTCCTTTAATTTATGTGTTTTTGGAAATTTTTTTTAAATTTCCCTCTTCTTACGCATATTTAAGTTATGCGATCTCGATAATACGTTAATGTACTTTTCATTTACTTTGATCATACTTATTTTGTATCATAACCATGTTTTGCCAGCAAAAAAACCCTTCATTTTTTATTGAATTGTGCACCCTTTTTTCCCATCTTTCTTATCATTTGCTTGTGGGGGAGGGGCTGTCCTACTTTCTTCCGCACCACTTGGAGGCGGTGCTGGAGGAGGGGCAGAGAGGACGCTATATACCCTTCTTGGGCTTTTTGTCCCTGGAGGAGGGCTATTAATATCTCCATATGTTCCTGGGCTTTTTGCCGTTGCTGGAGGAGGGCTATTAATGTCCTCATATGCTCCTGGGCTTCCTTTTACCGCTCCTGGAGGAGGGCTATTAATGTCCTCATATGCTCCTGGGCTTCCTTTTACCGCTCCTGGAGGAGGGCTATTAATATCTCCATATGTTCCTGGGCTTTTTGCTGTTGCTGGAAGAGGACTAGAAAAAGTTGCATATACCCCTGGGCTTCCTTTTACCGCTCCTGGAGGAGGGCTACCAATATCTCCATATGCTCCTGGGCTTCTTTTTACCGCTCGTGGGGGAGGGCTATTAATGTCCTCATATGCTCCTGGGCTTCCTTTTACCGCTCCTGGAGGAGGGCTATTAATATCTCCATATGTTCCTGGGCTTTTTGCTGTTGCTGGAGGAGGACTATTAATATCTCCATATGTTCCTGGGCTTCCCTTTACCGCTCGTGGGGGAGGGCTAGAAATATCTCTATATACTCCTGGGCTTTGTGCTGGAGGTGGGCTGTAGATTTCAGTGTATTTCCCCGAGCTTGGCGTTGCTGGAGAGGGGCTAGAACTTATTGGGTCATTACCAGGAGAATCTGTGTATGTGGATGAAGGTTGAGCAGGTTTAATTGGTGTAGTGGGAGGTGTACCTCCTCTAACAGTGGCTTCTGAGTTGGAATAAAACCGATCTATAACCTCTCGTAGTGCTGTTGCTACGGGGGCAGAAGAATGCCTTAAATCAAAGTTAACTTGCCGAGCATCAACTCCATAAGTTGATTCGCTGTCCTGAATTATTTGTTCTAAAGTTTCTATAAGATACTGAACAGGATTGTTACCTGCAGGCATAGTTTCCTGGAGCCGAGAGAGAGAAAGATAAGTATTTGTGTAAGTATCACTTGACGATGCTGTTTGATCAGTCATTAGTCTGTTCATCGTCGCTTCAGGGAGTAGGTCTTCCGTAATAATGATTGTATCGATATGCTTCCTGGGTTGTTTGAACGAGGAGAGATTAACATATTCAGGAGTTTCAGTTGGAGGTAGAGGCGTGCTTGGCTCTATCAATCTAGCTGAGGGTCTAGAATCTCTTGGTTTATAAGGGACGATTTGTCCTTTATCCTCTGACTCGCTTGGTACAGCTTCTCCTCGATTAAATTTAGGCTTTGGCAATCGTGTCGTGTCAAGGACTACGGATTCAACAGATGGATCGGGTGGGTTATTCTCCATAGATGCATCTATAATAGGTTCGAAGCCAGCAGTATCATCGTCATCGAGAGAGACACCTTCGACTTTAGCAACGAGAACGTGTACGTCATGTCCTCGTTCAGTAAAATTAGGTTGGCGCAGATGCAATGGGGAAGCCTCTGCTAGGGATTCTTCTCGGAAGGGGTCTATGCTTAAAACTTCATCCTGTAGTAAGGTGGTTTGTCTGGAATTTTCCTTACCTTCAAGTTTAGCTCCTGAGATTGGCGTATGATCCGATGGTTTGCGTGCCCGAGAGCGTAACGTTTTCTCATCTATACTCGCCAACGCCTTTTCTAATGGTTCATCATGACCCTCTGCAGATGCTGAAACTTCATCCTTTTCGACAAACAAAGCTTTCTTTGGATTCACTCGTACTGGGGTATATGGTGGAGTACGGAACGGGTCTGAACTAGTGGATTCTGCATGTAGGGCTTCCTCCATCTCTTCAGCAGCTGCAGCTGCTGCTGCAATTTTAGGCTGAGTGGGCCTTTCGATGTGCTCAGCTGCTTCTTGTTCGGCTTTTAGGCGGAGAGCTTCGGCAGCTTCTTGCTCAGCTTCGATGCGGGCGTCCTC
>JAFECQ010000038.1 GCA_018242065.1 Pseudomonadota bacterium
GGAAAGTTCAGGCCATTACGACGCATTGGAGATGACTGAAAACTATATTTTTTTTCTTAGCGTGGGATTTTTTCCATTTTCCCACGTGGCCCCTAAGATATCTAATTGGAGCGTGTGCGCCCCGCTTGGGGCGGGCGCTTTCGCTCATGAAAACAAACAAGAAACAGATGCTAAGCTCCGTTAATCTTTTTCTAGACGAAACAAAAAGGAAACGCCGGAAGGGGAAGTATTTAGCTACTAGCGACACTCTGACTAATCTTCTCTCTCCGGCGCTTCTTATCTTTAGCAAGGACCTATGTCATACAAGACTTATACTGAACAAATCTTGGAACATCTTGCTGAACTTCAAGCAAATAATCTTGATGTCACCGAGCTAACCGTTGATTCACTCCACTGGATTCGCTGTCATGAATTAGGCGAGACTAGAGGGCGTGGTGATTATGCCTATATTGCCAACTCTGAGAAGCTTAGAAATGGACTCCTCGGTATTAGAACATCATATCGCGGCCCAAAAGGGCATGGTAGTTATCAGACGTATGAGTTAACTCCCTCTGGTAAAGAAGATTCGCTCAAGCTACCGCATTCACACGAAGGAATGACCGCTCAGAAAAACGAACTCCATGAAAATGCAGCTCGCAAAGCCTATGGATTTTGGAAGCATTCATGCTTAACTGGAACATCTGACTATCTGCAAAGAAAAGGCGTTGGCTCCTATGGCATTCGATTCAGGCAAAGCGAGCAATATGGCAACGTTGCCGTTGTGCCAATGTTCGATGAAGCCGGCAAACTATGGAGCTACCAAATCCTTAATCCTGATGGCAAAAAGCGTCATCCTAAAGATGCTCGCACTGAAGGACTTTTCCACTCTCTTCGGCCTCTCCTTAACAATCAACCAATCGGAATCGCGGAATCCTATGTCACGAGCGCCACCTGTTTGGAGTTGACCAACATTCCCGTTGTCTGTGCATTCAGTTGCCATAACTTGAAAGCAGTTGCAATGGCAATTCGGAAATTATACCCAAAAAGCCCGCTAATTATTTTCGCCGACAATGATCGCCATTTACCGAATGGCAACCAAGGCCTTTTAAAGGCTCATGAAGCGCGCAACGCAATTAAAACAGAAATCACCTTGGCTATGCCTGATTTTGGCGATTTAGAGCCTTCTAAAGAAGCGAGCGATTGGAATGATTTACTTCGATTGAAAGGAAAAGAAATTGTGGTATCTCAAATAACAAATTTAATTCATTAGTATTATCTGTTCGAATAATAACTAACTGCTTGTTTATGTTTATCCCAACTTCTACGGGTAGCTTCTTTTGATCTAAATGTCTTGTCGCAAACGGGACATTCCCAACTTTCATTTTCTTCTGGATCACGGTTAATAATGATCACTTCTTTTTCCTCTCCGCTTTGCCAACATCTTGGGCAAAATGGGCCCTCTCCGCTTCCATCATCTGTCCAAAAAACTTCTTTATGAAGTTTCATCTTTCGTTTTTTCTTAAACTTTTTCTTAATCCATTTCCAAGCAACAGGGGCTTTTGTTAAGTTTACACAAAAACTTTTGGTCGATTCAATTATCTTTAAATATTCTATACCATCTTTCTTTAGTTTTTTAGGGATTAGAATCAGAGAGTTTTTGTAAGCGCTCAATGATCTCATTGATGCCAACGATGTCAGCTTCACTTAGATGTCGCTTATTCTTTTCCAGTTTCTGACATACCTTATCTAATGTTTCTATAACAGTTTTGCACTACAGAAACATTGTGTGACTGTATTACAGCAATACTGTCACATAAATTCCAATTCATCTTTGTATTTATGACCTAATTTAATTAGAGCCCTAATTAACATAGACGTGTTTAACACTTTTCCTTCTCGATTACTAGCGAATAAGGTTAGTTCGTTTAACAGTTTTTTGTCTTCTGTTGCAATCGTACAACTTAGCTGTGGGCTGATCCTGCCCGCATTAGATTGTTTTTTTACAGATTCAGCTTGTGGTTTAGCATTGTCAAATTTGGATGATGTAGCGTTTTCTGCTTGCTTTTGAGATTCACCCGCAGAACTCATTTTTCTTTCAATTTTTACCATCTAATAACCTTTTGATCTCATTACCTAATGATTTAATTTCGGAAGCTGCTTCTTTATTTCCTAGATCGCCGATATAACATTCAGCGTATCCAACATCTTGATAAGCAACACGGAGTCCAATTTTAGTCTTAATACTCTTTAAATTAAGCAAATTTTCCCCTTCTGGAACGCCCTCGCGATGCGCGCCTGTATTTTTCTGGTAAAAGTTCCATAGCAAGCGGATTTCCCCTGAAGTGGCTTTCTTGACTATTTCCACATATTTCAGCTGAGCTTTTAAATCACGAGGAGATGCGCGAGAAATAATCAAATTTAGGTCACTTAGCTTGGCTATGACTTCAATAAGTGCAGGGTCTTCGTGAATGGACCTGGGATTTCCATCGATGATAAGATAATCATATCCTTGCTCACCTAGGATTTTTCCTTTTTCCCAAAGCTGCATCTTGCTTCCTACTGAATAAACTTCGAAAGGTAATTTCGAATTCAATGCCTTTGCGCTTATGCATGTTCCTTGAATATCAGCATCAAGAAGAGCTACTTTTGCCTTATGATTCTTAGCCAGCTCCCATGCCAACATTAAAGCTATAGATGACTATTTCTGACACTTTCAAAGGAATTCGCAATACTCATGGAAAAGCTCAGACAAGAAAGACACCGATTGTTATCGATGATTTACGATCAATGGTGCAAGGTTTAAAAGATGATCTAATCGGCAAGCGTGATAGAGCCCTTTTACTTTTCGGTTTTAGCGGAGCTTTTAGAAGATCTGAACTTGTAAGCCTTCAAATTGAGGATATGGCTTTCAAGAGAGAAGGTGTTGAAATTTTGCTTCGTAGATCAAAGACTGACCAAGAAGGGAAAGGTGAGCTAATTCCTATTCCATATGGTAGCAATTTGGAGACATGTCCAGTTAGATCAATTCAATCTTGGCTAGAGGCTTCCGGAATTAAATCAGGATTTTTATTCAGGGCCATTAATAAGCATGGTCACGTCAGCCAAAAAGGAATGTCTCCAGCTTCCATTGCATTCATTATAAAACGGAATGCTTACATAAAAGGGAAAGAGATGCAATTTAGCGGGCATTCTCTGAGAGCTGGCTTCTGTACACAATCAGCACTTAGCGGAGTAGCTTCCCACGCCAGCATGAGACAGGCAAGACAAAAGAAATTTGAAACTCATCAGAAATACATCAGAATTGCGGACATGTGGAAAGAGTGCGCTGCAACTAAATTAGGATTATAATCACAGCCCACGCTTCAAACGAAATGGTCAACGCTTATGATAAATTATCCCGTGCTGATGATGCCAGTAGGAGGTTAGGTTGATAAATTAAAAAAAATAGTCGGATTTTATCAAATTGTTTTATGGATTATAATTAAATAAAGGGGAAAAGATGCCGGAGTTAAGCAGATTTTTAGGGATCGTGATACGTATGTATTCGAGGGAACACAATCCTCCACATTTTCAGGCATATTATGGGGAATATGAAGCTTCGTTTTCCATAGAACCATTAGACCTAATTGAAGGTAAATTACCTCCTCGTATTCACGGTTTAGTGATTGAGTGGGCCTCTATGCATATCAAAGAATTGAAAGACAATTGGGATAAACTTCAAAAAGGTCAAATATTTAAAAAAATTGATCCATTGGTGTAACTATGAGAATAAGAAAAGCAGAGTATTTAGAAGGACATAAAATTAGACTTCTATTTAATGATAATAAGACAAAGATTGTTGATTTAGAAAAAGAGCTATTAGGTCCGTTATATGAGCCCCTTAAGGATGTAGAGTATTTTAAGCAAGTTTCTGTTGATGAAGATTTCATAACAATCCAATGGCCTAATGGAGCTGATTTTAGCCCTAACTTTCTCTATAAGATAGGAAAAGAAGTGGGTTGATTGGAATTTTCCTTCAAAGAGATTGGCTATTCTTCTTGTATGCTGCAAAAGGCTTTTTAATTGCTCGCAGCTGTCTTGAGGAGTATCCTTCAGCTGCATTAAAATCATTTCCTTGCTAAATTCTTGTGCTTCGTAAATAATCTGGCACCTTCTGAATTACATCCAATTGCAGGGCACGCATATGAAAATCAAGCAAGTCGTCGAAAAAGAAGTTAAGGAAATCTCATTTTCAATAAAAACACCACAAGATATTTCTATTTTAACCACTTCAGAATCGGATTATGATTTCATCTATTTGAAATTGACAGGCGAAGACCTTGAATTAAGTACACAGTTTTGCGAGATGGTGAAGAAGAAGATTTTAGAAAAATTTAGCTGAACAATAGAATCTCGATGAATTTCAAAAGGTAAAATGGAAGTGATATTTGTTCTCGGTCTAATTTTTATAGGTGCTCTCATTCTTAGATTTTTTATTTTAGGGATGTGCGACGTTTTCGAAGCTGCTAGAATCTATATTGCGAAGAATACTCAAGAAATTGAAGAGAATGAACAGCTAGATGACTGCGGTTTTAAAGTCTAGCATTCAACCGCAGCATAGTTTTGAATTGCTTTCTATAGATTTAACGAATAAGTCGATTGATCTTTGGTAAATATCCAAGGACTATTTGGTTTTCGAGCTACACGAATCATCCAATTTCGCGTTGTTATGCGGTGTAAATTTAAGTATTCTGCTACTTCTTTCGCATGAATATCTTTTCCCCCTCTTAACCTCATAAAATCAACCACCAAATCTATCCGATCATTTTTTACTTGTGGTCCGGGTTGCTTACTGGAACCCATTTCTTTTGATTTTTCTGCTGAAAAAAGGAGTGGTATTGATTCCTTAAGAGTTTCAATTTGATCATTTAACTGTTTGATGTCTAAGTCCAACCGCTGCTTAGCTCGATCCTTCTCTTGCTTGCTTTGCTTTAGGGTGTTTATTTTTTCTTCGACATCTTCTTTGCTAATTTTCATCTCTTTATTCCTAGTGTTATGTTAAAAAAATATGGGAGTCTATCCTCTATTGGATTAAATAACACTTAAATAGTTTTCTACTTCTTGGTAGAGTCTTTGCTTTTTTAACCTTGGAGTAGAGTGTAAACATGGCCGAACCTGAGATAAGTGGAGTAGTAATATTTAATATCGTCATTTTTGGCGTTCTTCTCTTTTTTGCTGGATATGTATTTGGATCGACTTACAAACGTCCTAGAGTTTATCGATTTCCTTCAACAGAATGGTTAAAAGTTAGTGAACATCCTATTCCCGAAGATATAGATAGATTTATTGCTACTGACGGAGAAAAAATCTCCATTGAATGGGAACCAAAATACAACTCAAAGGGAAAACCTATTATAGGAAACGAACAAAGAGAAATTACAGAATGGCAAGCTCTTCCCGAAGCTCCTAGGAAGAAAATAGAAAGGCTATTTTTCCTAAAAAATAAGGATTTATGAAACAGATCTTTTAGCTAGTTCCTCATAAAATTCATTTCTAAGGCGATTCATACGTCCAGTTTGAATCCTCTCATCAAAATCTAATTTGTTTGCTATTGCTTTGATGCTAATCCTTAGATTATTGAATCTACGAAAAATAAGCCATCCGAGAAAAGCGGCTAATCCAATATTGATGCCAATGATTATAATGAATTGCGTCCATTCCATTTATTTTCCTTTCAGCTTTTGCATTTCTGAATTGAAACTTCGTATCTCATCTTCTGTAGCTTTCACAAGTTGACAAATAGATTTTAGCTTGTTTTCTATCTATATGGGGCCACGTGGGAAAATGGAAAA
>JAFECQ010000039.1:0-1964 GCA_018242065.1 Pseudomonadota bacterium
GTAAACTTGACCACGGGGCGTATATCATACCCATGCGAGGAAAAGATAATGAAATAAAAGGAGGTCCTCCTAGAGATCCATCAACAGCAAATTATTTGCCAGATCCCACTGCTGAAGGGCCTCATACAACTTTAGGAATACAACAAAGTAGGAAAGAACCATATATTCAAGAAGCGACATTTAATGAAAAAGGAGAGTTTAAAGGACGTACCGATGTAACAGATCATGGTAGAAGAGACCATCCAAATCCGCATTACCATCCTGCAACAAGTCCAAATAGTGCAAAAAACCCTCCACAAGCTATTCCAGAATTTTTTTAAAGGAAGAAAAAATGACTTGTAGTTTAAATCCTGCTTTTAAGTGGACCCTCATTACTATAGAAGATCCAGAATTTCTACCTGGTAAGAATATTGTTAATATAATTCAACTTATCTCAAAGGTTGTTTGCTTCAAATTTGTGATATTAGATTATATATATGGTGCAGCAAATAATGGATTAATTCCATTTCTTCAAGAAAAAAGAAATAAAATATTAAAGATAGAAGATGTTTTTCAAGAGATCTCTAAAGTAATACAATTTGATTGGGGAGATTTTTTTCTCTTCAAAGAATACCCAGAACAGTGGAATAATTCCAAAGGAGAGCAATATTCTTATGTTATTGCTCAAACTGATACGACTATAAGAGCTGTAGATGATCAATATATTTATGTTTATACTCCTTATGAAGAAATTTTAAATTTAATAAAAAAAAATTATAAAATAGAGAGTGTTAAGATAGATATGCTGCAAAATTTAGATTATCCTGAGTGAAAGAGGCCGAATCCAATGATGTCAACTTAAGTCTATATCCTTGTAATAAAATATCTTGCATTAACATACTCTTCTGAATACATGCTTCTCTTTCTTTAATCCAACTTGCAAGTATTGCCAACCTGGAGGCACTTTTACCTTTGATCTCTTTGCTATTTTTTCAAACTTTTCATAGAATTCAGAAGCTGATATATCACCCATAATCATCTTATGAATAATCTCATGCAATGAACCAAATACTACGCTCTTATTTATTCTTGTAAGCGGTGGACTATTAATATCCCACGCCCCTCTTCTTCTAGGCAATGAAGTTGAAGAAGATTAACGATCAGTAATGTTGCGAAAAATTCTTGCAAAATAGCCTCTACGCCAATACCTGAAAAATAATGATATTTCTTCAATTTTTATGTAGGGAGATCATGAAGCAAAAAAAACAAAGGAGTTTTATTCAGAAATTGATCAAGTATTTATCATCTTATGACGTTGAACATAAATAAATTTTTAATTTAATAGGTAAATTTTATGCTAGATTCTATTCAATTTTTTTCGAATCATATTTTCCCCTCTTTTCAAGAGAAGACGATCTCTTTAAAGAACATCTTTTTAAAAAATCAGCACAAAAAAATTCTTTTGATTTCCTCCGCAACTTTTGGATTTTTAGCAATTGCTTACATGATGTATCGCTATTATCATGGTCAATTCAAGGCTATTGATTTACAGTCACCTCAGCCCAACAAAGAAAAAAAAATTATTAAACATTTAACTCTATCGAGTAAAAAAAATATTGAATCTGAGGCTATTGATTTAACTTCATTCGAAAAAGAAGATCTTAAATCTGAGACTATTATTGATTTAACTCCATCCAAAAAAAAAGATGTTGAATCTGAGGTTGTTGATTTAACTCCATCCGAAAAAGAAGACCTTAAATCTGAGGCTATTGATTTAACTTCGCCCGGAAAAGAGGATCTTAAATCTGAGGCTATTATTGATTTAACTCCATCAAAAAAAGAAGATGTTAAATCTGAGGTTATTGATTTAACTTTATCAAGCAGAGAAGGTGTGACGAGTGCTTCCCCCAAAAAAGAATCCTCAAATCAAGATCAAGATCAAGTTGATGATCTTAATGCAGTACCGCAAGTCAAAAATTGGAATT
>JAFECQ010000039.1:2010-4603 GCA_018242065.1 Pseudomonadota bacterium
ATTAAAGAGCATGGAAATCAATTGAAATATCTGAATTTAGGCAGCCTTCAAATAAGTAATAGCGAATTAAAAGAATTCATTCAGTATTGTCCCAATCTTCATCACTTATTTATCCAATCATGTAAAATAACCGATAAAGGGCTTAAGCACTTACCAAAGCTTGTGGCCCTGCAAACGCTTGACTTGAGCTGGTGCAAACAGATTAGCAACGCCGGCCTTGAGCACTTATCAAAGCTTGTAACCCTGCAAACGCTTAACTTGAGCTGGTGCAGCAGGATTAGCGATGCCGGCCTTGAGCACTTATCAAAGCTTGTGGCCCTGCAAACGCTTAATTTGAGCGGGTGCAACGAGATTAGCAACGCCGGTCTTGAGCACTTGTTAAAGCTTGTAACCCTGCAAACGCTTGATTTGAGCTGTTGCTGCGACCAGATTAACGATGCCGGCCTTGAGCACTTATCAAAGCTTGTAACCCTGCAAACGCTTAACTTGAGCGGGTGCAACAAGATTAGCGATGCCGGCCTTGAGCACTTATCAAAGCTTGTGGCCCTGCAAACACTTAACTTGAGCTGGTGCAACAAGATGAGCGATGCCGGCCTTGAGCACTTATCAAAGCTTGTGGCCCTGCAAACG
Source organism: Pseudomonadota bacterium (assembly GCA_018242065.1). GTDB lineage: Bacteria > Pseudomonadota > Alphaproteobacteria > UBA9655 > UBA9655 > UBA9655. Next base: position 2,641 of record JAFECQ010000039.1, read on the forward strand.
CTTGACTTGAGCTGGTGCAGCAGGATTAGCGATGCCGGCCTTGAGCACTTATCAAAGCTTGTGGCCCTGCAAACGCTTAAGTTGAAGGGATGCAAACAGATTAGCAAGGAACGCTCTACAACCTCTATTCTTAAAATCTCTTTCCACTAGATTTTTTTCACTCGACTTTATACACAAGTGAAGTTTTAATAAGTGCCATAATGAGCTGTCAAAAAAGAAAACCGAACATCCTCTTAGGTAAATATGCAATTTATTAAACATCTCTGGTTTATTACATTGATATGCGCGATTGCGAGCACTAAAGCAACAAGCTTTTCTTTTTTACATGCTTATATTTTACCTCGGAACTTTATGGATTTACCCAAAGAAGATAGAGCTCTGCTACGCGATCTGATTTTGCTCAATCATCCTCCGGAAGATTGGCGACAAGGTAATCCCCAAAGACCAAATCCCGATCCTACCTACGATGTGGTAATCATTGGCGCAGGCATGGCTGGTTTAACTGCAGGGGCAGCTCTTTTCAAAGAAGGAATTTTTCATATTAAGCTATTCGATCAAAGTCCACAAGGGTTGGAAGGCCCCTGGAAGACATATGCGCGCATGAGAACACTACGCTCAGTAAAAGACATTATGGGACCAGCCTTAGGTATTCCTCATTTAACTTTTCATGCTTGGTTTGAAGCCCTATTTGGAGCAGAAGCTTGGAAGCAGCTTGGAAAAATTCCCAATGATCTATGGATGGACTATCTCAAATGGTATCGGCATGCGATGCAGCTTCCAATTGAAAATCACTGTACTTTAGTTTCTCTGATTCCTATGCAAGAGTGTTTTGAATTAGAGTTTCAACAACTTGGCCAACCTCTCTTAGTCAAAGCACGTAAAGTTGTTTTAGCAACTGGACGAGCAGGCTTTGGAGGCCCTGTCATTCCCAACTTTGTCAAACATCTACCCAAATCTGTCTACGCGCATACAACAGAAAACATTGACTTTGAGGCGTTGAAAAATCGGCGCATTGGAATTATTGGTGTTGGAGCCTCTTCCTTTGATGCAGCTGCCGTCGCTTTGGAGACGGGAGTCAAAAGTGTCGATCTCATCATGAGACGCAACCACCTTCCCAATGTCAATAAATTTTCCAGCCTCCCTTACAAAGGCTTTAATTATGGCTATTGCCAATTGAGCGACGAAAAGCGCTGGCAATTCATGCTTGCCGCCTTCGATGCTGCCATTCCTCCTCCTATGGAAGCGCTAAAGCGAGTGGAAGGAAATTCCAATCTACGCATTTTATCTAATACGTCAATTTCTCAAATTAGCTATGAGGATTCTCAAATCAGCATAGAGACTAATCGCGGTCTTTATTCTTATGATTTTTTAATTTTAGGGACAGGATTTCACATTGACGGCTATCAACAGCCCGAATTGCAACATGTCATCGATCACATAGCTCTTTGGAAAGATCGCTTACCTTATGAGATCATCAAAACACACCCAAAAATGGGAGATTTTCCCTATTTAGGTCCTTCTTTTGAATTCCTACCTAAAAAACCTGGTACAGCCCCTTATTTAAAAAACCTCTATTGTTATAACTATGGAGCCACGCTAAGCCATGGATTGCTGAGCAGCGATATTCCTGCCATTAGCATCGGAGCAACACGCTTGGCACAAGGCATCGCAGCCGATTTCTTTGTTCAGGAAAGTGATTGGTTTTTGCAGTGTTTAAAAGAGTATCAGGAAAAAGACTTTGAGCAAGAAGATTATTTATTCATCATTGAATGATACGGCAATGCAGGACCTCAGTCCTGCAAATTAAGTCGCAAAACCTACCATTAACTTAATGCTCCAGCTTTCCGAAGATTTATCGGCACGACTATAAACACAAAGAAAAGAAATAAAGAAATAATAACTCACCTTAAGCAAGCTGCGAGACTTTGATAGATCTTGATCTTTTGTTGAAGAAAAGGTAAAT